>NZ_CP192260.1:2929724-3584655 GCF_050574275.1 Virgibacillus flavescens | reverse complement strand
ACATTCCATTCCACAGTAGCTCAGAGGTAGAGCAATCGGCTGTTAACCGATCGGTCGTAGGTTCGACTCCTACCTGTGGAGCCATGGAGAGCTGTCCGAGTGGCCGAAGGAGCACGATTGGAAATCGTGTAGACCGCTAACGTGGTCTCGAGGGTTCGAATCCCTCGCTCTCCGCCACTATAATATTTTGGCCCGTTGGTCAAGTGGTTAAGACACCGCCCTTTCACGGCGGTATCACGGGTTCGAATCCCGTACGGGTCACCACTTACTTGGAGGATTAGCTCAGCTGGGAGAGCACCTGCCTTACAAGCAGGGGGTCGCAGGTTCGAGCCCTGCATCCTCCACCATTTTTAATACTATTTTCATATCGCGGGGTGGAGCAGTCCGGTAGCTCGTTGGGCTCATAACCCAAAGGTCGCAGGTTCGAATCCTGCCCCCGCAACCAATTTATTTTCAATGTAACTTACATAGTGGTCCGGTAGTTCAGTTGGTTAGAATGCCTGCCTGTCACGCAGGAGGTCGCGGGTTCGAGTCCCGTCCGGACCGCCACTTTTGTAATCTAAATACATAGCGGCTCAGTAGCTCAGTCGGTAGAGCAAAGGACTGAAAATCCTTGTGTCGGCGGTTCGATTCCGTCCTGAGCCACCATTTTTGCATTTAAAGATTTATTTAATGTGGAGGGGTAGCGAAGTGGCTAAACGCGGCGGACTGTAAATCCGCTCCCTCAGGGTTCGGCAGTTCGAATCTGCCCCCCTCCACCATTTTAATTTAATACCTTGTAGGGGTATAGTTCAACGGTAGAACTACGGTCTCCAAAACCGTCAATGTGGGTTCGAGTCCTGCTACCCCTGCCATTATAATTATGGCGATCGTGGCGAAGTGGTTAACGCACCGGATTGTGGTTCCGGCATGCGTGGGTTCAATCCCCACCGGTCGCCCTTTTTAATATAAAGACATTAATATTGGGCTATAGCCAAGCGGTAAGGCAGCAGGTTTTGATCCTGTCATCCCCAGGTTCGAATCCTGGTAGCCCAGCCATTTGCGGAAGTAGTTCAGTGGTAGAACATCACCTTGCCAAGGTGGGGGTCGCGGGTTCGAATCCCGTCTTCCGCTCCAAGACTTCTTATACGGCGGCATAGCCAAGTGGTAAGGCACAGGTCTGCAACACCTTTATCACCGGTTCAAATCCGGTTGCCGCCTCCAAAATATAATGCCAGTGTGGCGGAATTGGCAGACGCGCATGACTCAAAATCATGTATCCTCTGGATGTGCCGGTTCGAACCCGGCCACTGGTATCCTGAAAATTATAGTAACAGTTATAAAGTCAATGCTTTTGAGATAATCAGGCATTGTCTTTTTTTATGTCCAGATAAGAATTACTCGGGGTTGAATCTTTCACCAAGATACAGCACTATAAATATATTGTTACGCGAGAGTAGGTTGCATATGTCTTACAGTATTAGATGGTTATTTTTTTTCATCGGTTTAATGTTTTTCAGCTTAGGAATTTCTATTACGATTAATGTTCAGTATTTGGGTATCCACCCTTGGGATGTACTTAGTGTTGGTTTGTTTGAGAAGTACGGATTTACGATTGGAACCTGGAATATTATATGCGGTATTTTGCTTGTCTTCATTTCCTTTATCCTGGATAAAAGCTATATTAAGCTTGGTACATTTTTAAATGCATTCCTTGTTGGAATTTTTGTTGATCTGTTCCTTTGGTTCGATTTTTTACCACATGCATCATTAACGTGGTGGGTCGACATTGTTATACTGTTAACTGGAATAGTGTTTATGGGATTTGGCGGTGGAATGTATAATGCAGCTGGTGTAGGTTCCGGTCCGAGAGATGGTTTCATGCTTTCCATCTCAGATAAGACTGGTGCACCAATAAGACGGGTCCGTATTATTACAGAAACTAGTGTGTTAATTATAGGCTGGTTATTAGGTGGTCCAGTGTTTATTTTCACATTTTTATTTACGTTTATCCAAAGTCCGCTCTTTCAATTCTTTTATTTGAAATTTAAGATGTTTATTGATCGAACAGAGAAAGCAACAGTAAAAAAACAAGATGAATCTGCATAATCCGACATTGTTTTGGCAGATTTTTTAATGCAGCAATATCAACGCTAATTGACGTATAGTGCCAAATCTCATTGATTGTAAAACTTCTATACCTTTTTGTATTATTCCTATATGTGGTATAATAAATAGGTTATTTACGGATAAGGCTTTGTAGAAAGCTTTAATAAATTAATAGAAAGAGGTATAGATTTGAATATTGAACGATTAAAAACTGAATGGTTTGGAAACATCAGAGGAGATGTGCTATCTGGATTAGTTGTAGCCATGGCCCTAATTCCTGAGGCAATTGCATTCTCCATTATCGCAGGTGTTGATCCAATGATTGGGTTGTATGCATCTTTTTGTATAGCAATCGTAATTTCCATAGTTGGCGGACGGCCAGGAATGATTTCTGCTGCTACTGGAGCAATGGCGTTATTAATGGTAACACTTATAGCGGAACACGGTTTACAATATTTACTGGCAGCTACCATATTAACTGGTGTCATTCAAATTTTGTTCGGTGTGTTTAAGCTTGCACGTGTTATGAAATTCGTACCACGTTCGGTAATGGTCGGGTTCGTAAATGCATTAGCAATTTTAATTTTCACGGCACAGCTACAACATTTTGTAGGAGAAACATGGGTGATGTATTCATTAGTTGCGCTTACTCTAGTAATTATTTATGTGTTTCCTAGAATTACAAAAGCTGTACCGTCTACACTTGTCGCAATCATTGTAGTAACTTTCATTACGGTTGTTGGTGGGTTAAGCATAAAAACAGTTGGTGACTTAGGTAATTTATCTTCACAGTTACCAGTATTTCTAATTCCATCAATACCGTTAACACTTGAAACGCTAATGATCATATTCCCATATTCACTAGCGCTCGCAATTGTTGGTTTGCTGGAAACACTATTAACCTCAAGTATTGTCGATGACATGACAGATACTGAGGGGGATAAGAACAGAGAAAGTCGTGGTCAGGGAATCGCAAACGTTGTTGCTGGTTTCTTCGGCGGGATGGCGGGTTGTGCAATGATTGGACAATCCGTAATAAATGTAAAATCGGGTGGGCGTGGTCGATTGTCAACGTTCATCGCTGGAGCGTTTCTTATGTTCTTAATTATTGTACTAGGAAATGTTGTCGTTCAAATTCCAATGGCGGCTTTAGTAGGTGTTATGTTCATGGTTTCTATCAGTACCTTTGATTGGTCTTCACTACGTAACTTGCATAAACTGCCCAAAACAGATGCAGTTGTAATGGTAAGTACAGTGGTAATCGTACTGCTTACACATGACTTATCTAAAGGAGTATTGGCTGGAGTTCTGTTAAGTGCCATTTTCTTTGCAGCAAAAATTTCAAAGGTTAACGTTACCAGTGATTTAGTTCCTGATGAACAAAAACGTATATACTATGTGAATGGACAGTTATTTTTTGCGTCAGTCAGCGATTTTCCTAAGAAATTTAATTACCAGGATACAATCAGTGATGTGGAGATTAATTTAACTCATGCTCATTTATGGGACGACTCCGCTATTGGTGCACTGGATAAAATTGAAACGAAATTTGATCAGCAGAAAATTAATGTAAGTTATACTGGTTTAAACGAAGATAGTCAGCATCTGAAAAATAAAATTGGTGGTTTATCAAAAGCTTCCGGTCATTAGAAATAGTTGAAATGAGGTGCAGTATTTTTGTTTAAAAATATCTTGTTAGCGACAGATGGATCCAAACATTCCATACGTTCGACTGAGCACGCAATTGAACTTGCAAGAAAATTTGAAGGGACAATTCAGGTAATCTATGTTGTAGATGGATCTAAGTCGAAGTCTGATGTGCTCCACCATGCAGATAAATTTTCAGTTGAGCAGAGTCGCAGAGAAAAAATTCATCCAGTTGAAGATGTGCTTCATCGTGCAGGCGTTTCATATAGTGTTGAAATTCTTCACGGGGATGCTGGCCCCACTATAGTCAGGTATGCAAACAATGGTGAGTTTGACTGCGTTGTGATCGCAAGTAGGGGCTTAAACAATCTGCAGACATTCATCTTAGGCAGTGTAAGTCATAAAGTCGCAAAACGAGTAAACTGCCCAGTGTTGATTATAAAGTAAACAAAAAAACCGACTTGGCTTTACGGATGCCAATCGGTTTTTTTGTGCGCAGTTAAAGGAAGTATATATTTTTACTTACTACATAAGTGTAACTAAGGCTTGTCGATTAGCCTAGTTTTCTAATTTATTGCTTGAGATACAGAATAGTTTTCCAAATCGACATCAGTTTGCTGATTAAGTGCTAGTTTAGCAAGCTGTTCACCGATAAACGGTCCCATAGTTAGCCCTGAAGCCCCTAGTCCATTTCCAATCAGGAGACCTTCATAACGCTCGACAGGACCAAAGACAGGTAAGAAACCTGGTGTATATGGTCTGAACCCTACACGAGTCTCTAAGACTGTACTATCAGCCAATCCTGGTGCGATGGATAAAGCTTTGGATAGTATTTCGAGTATTCCACCAGCAGTCACGCGATTATCGAGATCTGCTTCATTCTCATGAGTCGCTCCAAGTACAATTCTACTATCTGCTAACGATAAAATATATTGATCATTAGGAGGCATAATTACTGGCCATTTGGAAGAATCTAATCTTGGAACGAGTACGTGCATTAATTGTGCTTTTTGACTTGTGACATCGAAGTCAATTCCTAACGACTGCAAGAGCTGATTCATCCATACACCATTGGTTGCGATGACTGAATCAGCATATATTTTTTCTTTGTTAACCTGCACACCTGTTATCTTTTTCTCTTCGTGAAGAATTGCTGCATGGCCGGATATTAACTTTGCACCATGCTTTTGAGCACCATTTATTAATGATTTACAAAGCTTTCGACCATCTACTCGTGCCGCACCACTGACATGTACAGCTTGAAAATCCGCTTCCAGAAGTGGAAACAGTTCTTTTGCCTGGTCATGGTTAAGCAACGTAACATCACCAATTTCCGGTGCATCAACACGTCGCTTCAATGCACGTTTTTTCATAGCTTCCAGTTTTTCAATAGAAGTATGGATGCTTAATGCGCCTACACGATCATAACCAGTATCTGTTTCGCCGTCAGTTGCCAGTGAGTCGATTATACTCTGATATATTTTTGCGCCACCTTTAGCAAGCTGATACCACTTTTGATTACGTCGCTGAGAAAGCCATGGACATATAATTCCAGCTGCGGCATCTGTAGCTTTACCAGCATCTTGCCGATCGATAATAACTACGTCTGCACCACTTCTTGCCAGCTTGTATGCTGTTGAAGCACCAAGGATACCTGCGCCAATTACAATAATTTTTTTCATGCTAAAATCCCATTTCTATATAATTTCTTATTTTTACTATAACGTTTTTTGCATTCTGTGTCATACTATTAACGAAGGAGGCAACGTCGAATGTATGAGAATATAGTGGCAAAAATTCTTTTTATTGTTGGTGTAGTCCAGATTACTATCGGTTTGCTTGGCGGAGTCATTTTTGGTGCCGCAGGAATGGACTATGGGAATACTTTTAACTGGGGTTTGTTTTGCTTATGGTTTATTGGCGGATTTACTTTAGGAATGCTGTGTATTGGGTTTGCTGAGAATATTCAACTTCTGCACCGCATCTATTTAAGAATGAATAATGACGAAATCGTAAACAGAAACGAGATAGTTTACGAAGAAGAAATAGAACAGGAAAACGAAACGAATGAATGGTACTTACCGTATGAGGACCGCGAAAAAATTGAGCACTATTATAAAAATGAATCAATACTTGATATAGTGCCTTCTATGGTTGAAGGATACTGCATTGTAAAGTTGATGCATGGATCCACTGAATATGTACGTGTGGTGGACGTGCACGGGTTTGGATTGCGCGAGGTCGATGACGAAGAAACCAAAAGTGCTATCATCGCCTGGTATAACAAACAAAACAGCTCTGATTCTCAATGAGGATGCACAGAGCTGTTTTGTTTGGAATTAGAAATTATTTTCTTTTGCAATTGTAACTTAAAATTGATATAAATAGGAAGTACATTATTATTTCATAGAATGGTAGAGGAGAGTTTAAATGGCTAAAACATTCATTTTTGGACATAAAAATCCAGATACAGATACGATTACGGCAGCCCTGGCTGCATCAAATTTAAAAAATAAACTTGGGTATGACACAGAGGCAGTGCGATTAGGTGAAGTAAACAAAGAAACGCAATATGCCTTAGACTATTTTAACGTGGAAAAGCCACAATTAATTGAAAAGGTTCCTTCAGATGTAGAGAATGTAATTCTGGTCGATCATAATGAGTTCCAGCAAAGTGTCGATAATATTAAAGATGTAAAGATCGTGGAAGTAATCGATCATCATCGAATTGCTAACTTTGAAACCAGGGAGCCACTATATTTCCGCGTTGAGCCTGTCGGTTGTACTGCAACAATTCTAAAGAAAATGTATGAGGAAAATAACGTAGAAATTACGAGAGATATTGCGGGATTATTGGTGTCAGCAATTATTTCAGACTCTTTATTGTTAAAATCACCTACATGTACGCAGGAAGATGCAGATGCTGCCCATGAACTGGCAGAAGTTGCTGGAATTAACCTGGAAGAGTATGGATTGGCAATGCTTCAGGCTGGAGCTGACCTAAGTGATAAATCAATTAAGGATTTAATCACAATGGATGCAAAGGAATTTGAAATGAATGAGGCAAAAGTGGAAATCGCACAAGTGAATGCAGTTGATATTAATAAGGTGCTGGAACTGCAGCCGGATCTTGAAAAAGAGATAAATGCTTTAATTGCAAACAAAAAATTGGATCTATTTTTGTTTGTAGTGACTGATATTCTTAACAACGATTCAGAAGTTATTGCACTCGGACAAGCTAAAGATAATGTGGAACAAGCCTTTAACGTGAAGCTGGAAAAGAATCGTGCATTATTAAAAGGTGTTGTATCACGAAAAAAACAGATCGTTACAAACTTAACGGATACGTTTAAATAATTTTTTTAAAAACCCCTACTCTTATGCTGAGAAGGGGTTTTTTAGCAACTAAGGATTTCACCATTAAGGCTTGGCGAGAAGCCAAGTTTTCTAATATGCAAAAAAAAAACACTTCTCACAGAATGAGAAGTGTTTTTGTGTAAATTTGGTTAAGTTACTTACGCTTTGTTAACGTTAGTAGCTTGTGGTCCGCGGTTTCCTTCTTCAACTTCGAAAGTTACTGCTTGGCCTTCTTCTAGAGTTTTGAACCCTTCGCCTTGAATAGCTGAGAAGTGTACGAATACGTCGTCTCCACCTTCAACCTCGATGAAACCGAAACCTTTGTCTGCGTTAAACCATTTTACTGTACCGTTATTCATTAAAAATTCCTCCATGTGCTTATAGCACGTTATTACTATTCTTGCTCTTCATCATAATTCAAGTTGAGAATCACTATAAAGTTGGTTCTGCAATCCTTAATTTACTACCGAACAACGAATAATTAACCTAAGTATAGCATGGAAATTTTAAAACATCAACTTTTTCCGGAAAATAATTAAAATAAATCATTGGCTGCTTGTTCAAATTAGCTCTAAAGACTGATATGATAGGGATTAATTATATTAAAAGAAAGCAGGGATTTTTTTGAGCAACAATCAAACATGCCCACTTTGTTCTCCTTTGCAGCAAAGTGATCAAAAAATAATTTTGGAAAATGACTCCTGTTACTACATTCAAAAAACAATCGAACAAGAGATATTGGAAGGAAGTGGATTAATTATACCTAAGAATCATGTGCAAACTGTGTTTGATTTATCTGAGAGCGAATGGAATGATACACGGGATTTGCTGCTTGAGGCGAAAAAAGTTCTGGATGTAACATATAAGCCAGACGGATACAGTGTTGGTTGGAATACTGGAAAGGTTGGGGGTCAATCCATACCTCATGCACATTTACATGTTATTCCAAGGTTTAAAGATGAACCGTATGCAGGCAAGGGTATTCGAAATTGGATTAAGCAGCCGGAGAATAAACGTCCTCAAAGCTAATAACTGCGTTAAATGATCTGACACCTGCTTAACTGAGAAATTAAAATTATGGTTCTTTTGTAAAATCTTTGACAAGATGCATCAATTAAGGTACTTTTCCTAATAGTGAACGCTTTATTAGGGAGTTGTATATAGTTGGAAAATATTTTAGTTGTTGTACTAGCTGTAGTTTTCTATCTTTTGTTAAAAAGTATGATGCCAGTAATCGGTGTAAAACATAAAACACCTGAAGAATTACGCGGTTGTTTAAATGACAGAGATAAACACTTTATCGATTTGCGAACTTCAGAAGCGTATAATCGTGAGCACATGCAAGGATTTGATAATATACCACTTAAAGAACTATCAGGTAATATTGATAAGCTTGAGCGGGGTAATGAAATTATTTTAATAAGTGATAACAAACGAGCAATGAAAAAAGCCAGTGCTAAACTAAAAAGAAGAGGATTCCGCTATGTTACAACAGTAAATGGTGGACTTCAAGCCTGGAATCAAGGAGGAAGCAGATAGTGACTGAATCACACGAAGCAATTGAATTGTACGAATTTTTAATTGAATCCTGGAATAATCGTAATGCAAAAGGAATGGCGGATTTATTCGCTGATGAAGGAGAAATGATCGGGTTTGACGGCAGTATAGCTTTTGGAAGTTCTGAAATTTTCTCTCATCTGGAACCTATTTTTGATCAGCATCCTACACCTCCATTTGTGCATAAAGTGAAGGGGTTGCGTAAGGTGAATGCAGATACAGTTATAGTGCGGGCTATTGCTGGAATGGTACCTCATGAAGAGGATGAACCAGATCCAAATCTGAATACACACCATACACTAGTAGCATCAAACAAAAATGGAAGCTGGTTTATAGAACTTTTCCAAAATACGCCTGCAAAATTTCATGGCCGTCCAGAAGAAGTAGCGAAAATGACGGATGAACTAAAAGAATTAGCAAAATAATTCAACTTTCTCAGATATTTTTGATGAATGCATAAACAAAATTAATTAGAGCAAGGACTTTTCTTTTAATAGAAAGTCCTTTTTTATACTATTTTTTAAATAAGCCTATATATATTAAATAGGGGTGATTTTGTGTGGAAAGAATTTAAAGCATTCGCGTTAAAAGGTAATGTACTTGATCTAGCAATAGCGGTAGTAATCGGGGCGGCATTTGGTAATATTGTATCTTCTCTGGTAGACAACATTATTACACCCTTGATTGGCATTTTGCTGGATGGAATTGATTTCACTAATTTGATGTATAAAATAGGTAAAGCTGAGGTTACATATGGTATTTTCATTCAATCAATTATTGATTTTATAATCATATCTTTTTCTGTTTTTCTCTCGGTTCGTTTTTTAATGAGCTTCCATCCTAAAGAAAAACCTGAGGAAAAACCAAAGACAAAACCAGATTCCAAAGAAGAGCTCCTAACTGAAATAAGGGATCTTTTGAAGAACAAGAAGAAATAGGATCGTCTCGGTACCAGGTACCACCCGGGATTTGTCAAATTATGTCGAATGAAAATGGTAGAAAGGTATTGCCTTTTTCTCTTCTACGATTTACACTATAAAACGTTGTAAATATTTGATGATAAAGGGGGACTTCAACATGAAGGGTAAAGGTAATGAGGTCGCTAGAAGAAAGTCCACAGAATTGGTATGGTATATACCCCTTATTGTTTTTGTAATTGGAATTTTTGTGATGAACTTTAATTAAGGTTTTGAAATATATGGTCAGCATCCTTTAAAGGATGTTGACCTGTTTTGTTTACGTATAAGTAAAGCATATAATTCAAGAGGGAATACCGAGAAGGAATACATACTGTATAAGTAGAAGTATACTATAATGGCGCACATGAAAATCAAAGGAGGTAATTCCTTGGATACATCGGACATATTAAAAATGAGAAAGAAGCAATTAATTTTTTTTAATATCGCTTTTCTTGCTTTAATGACAATTTTATTTTTCTTGTTAGATATTATAGAAATCTCAATCTATGATATCAATCTAATACTTGGAATTACCATGTTAACTTTTTCAATTACAAGACTTACAAAGAAGGATCATACAAAATCATGGTTCCCTATTTTGGAGAAGGTAGCAAAATACGAAAAAAAGAAAATGGGTAAGGAATGGGAAAAACAATATAAAACTGGTAATTATTCCAACCTGATAGTTGGTGGATTATTCGTACTGCAGGCGCTAACACTTCCAGATATCAAAGGTTCGCATCATATTGACTTTGCTGGATTTTGGGCGGTATTTGTCCTGCCAATTATATTACTTATTAACATTTTAATGTATTTTCACTTTAGAAAAATCGATCGTGCAAATACAGTTGAAGATTTTAAAGGGTTCACACTGAAATCTGTAATACTAGGACTTTTAGGGGGAATCATTCTTGTAGTTACCATGATTGTATTCATCCTATTTTACGTAATTAACAATTAATAGATTGGGGGTAACTTTCTTCATGAAAATATTGAATGTAACAGGGTACAAGTCAATGGAATTAGGTATTTTTAAAGCTGATGATAATAAGATTACATTCATAAAAGCGGCAATAAAAAAGCGATTACTTTCATTTATTGATGAAGGACTGGAATGGGTGCTTATCTCTGGCCAAATGGGAGTAGAAGCATGGGCAGGTGAAGTTGTGCTGGAACTTCAGGAAACGTACGATCTTAAACTTGGTGTATTTCCCCCATTTGAAAATCAGGAAAATCGATGGCCAGAAGCAATTAAACAGAGTTATCAAGAACTAATCATGGCAGCAGACTTTCATCAACCTATTTACCAAGGTGAATATAAGGGAGCTTTTCAGTTTAAAGCAAAAGATGAGTGGTTTATAGAAAAAAGTGATGCTTCACTAATTCTTATGGATGATGAATTTCCAGGGAGTACCCGATTCTTTTATGAAAAAGCAAAAAAAGCAAATAACTATCCGGTATATATAATTACTCCAACTGATTTAGACGATGCAGTTGAAGAATTGCGAATGAGCGATCCAGACTATTGGAATTAAATCACAGTAGTACCACGCAAGACCACCTCACTATATCCTACTTTAACCCGAGCAGCAGAAACCAGCAGACGAATTTCGACAAAAAAGGATAATGACAGTACCGCCAACTATAGGTACAATATAAGTAATAAACGAAAAACAATTAATATTTTGAACTAATTAATAATTTGGAGGTGTAATTAAGCGGCGGTTCAGAAAACAGTTAATTGAAACGGAATATTTGTACCCTAATAAGAGGATTAAGGTGGTGAGGTTTCGATGAAAAAATTCGGATGGGTATTGTTGACTTTAGCACTTGAAGCAATTGTATTATGGGTAGTATCTGTTGTGTTAACGTGGAATTTTATGGATATTTTGTTTCTTGGAAGCTTAGGGATTTTTGCGATTGTTTGGCTTTTACTAATGTGGACGAATCAATCAAATAATAGCTTTAATGTAAGTGAAAAAGCGTGGACAGGACAGGATGCCGGTGGCGTAAAACAGTTTCATGTCCATTTTTCACCAGTTATGATCGGAATGGTTTTATTTGTTGTTGGAAGTTTTGTAATGACGATAATCTATTATGCTGAATATCTATAAAACAGGAGGATATTATGATTTTACATACTGAAACTGTTGGCGAAGGAGAACCACTCGTATTTTTACATACAGGATTACAAACTGGCACTACTGATTTTGAGCATCAAACAACTTATTTTAAAAGGGATTACAAGGTGATACTGCCGGACTTGCGAGGACATGGAAAGTCAGCATCTGCTGATCTATCAAACTATTTCCAGGACTCTGCGGACGACTTAGCGGAAACAATAGATAATCTCGGACTTGGGTCTGCCCATATAGTCGGGTGTTCACTTGGGTCATTGATCAGTATTTTTTTTGCGAAGAAATACCCAGGTAAAGTAAAAAGTTTAACTTTATCTGGGGTAACCTCTGGCCGTCCAAAAGAATGGATAGATATGCATGCATGCAGCTGATGTAGCGCATCAAACGGAGCTTTTGCAGGATCAAGAAGTTATAAGTCTGTTTGACAGCATGCATGAAGGTGACTGGAGACAATTTTTATATATGGCTAGAGATCCAGAATGGTACCCGTTTGTTGAAACTGAAAATCTTGACTCGTTAGATATGCCAGTTCTGTTCATGGTGGGAGAAGGAAGTACTGATGAGGTAAAAACAGCGAGTATTTATCCTCGGACAAATGAAAGAGTGCATACAGCAGTCATTCCTTTTGCTGGGCATCTGGTACATCAGGAGCAGCCGGAGTTATATTCCAAAATTCTTGATGGGTTTTTACAAAAGATTGAAAGCGTTTAATAAAGGTTAATTAAAAGCTATGGATTAAACGGAGAGTATCAGTTAGAAAACAGTTGGTTGGTTCGACAAATATGTGAGAAACCGTATAAAGGGACAACTTCAAATGGATATATAATCATGAGTGTAATTAGAGGAGAAAAATTGAATAAATAAAAAAACCACTTCATAAAGAAGCGGTTTTTTTATCATTGGCCTAATTGTTCAATTTGGTCCATTAAACCAGTGATTTCGTTAATTGTTTTATAAATCTCAGATTGCTCCAGTTTATCAACTGCTAGTTCACCATTTTGTAAGACATTATTCACGGCTTCTTCTAGTTGTTTATTTTTAGCTTTTAGTTCCTGGTGAATATCTTCTGCCAGTGCAGGGACTTCAATTCCGTTATAAGCTTCAATGTTTTCTTTTAATGAGGTTAATTGTGCTTCTAACTCCGCTTTAGCTTCAGAGTTAGTCGCCGCCTCACTAACCAAGGACGAAGTATCCTCTGCAAATGTACTTAATTCATTTATATAGTCTGTAGATTCGTTAACATAATTTAATGAGTTATTAGCTTCTTCAAGAAGCGAACAGCCACTTAAAACCAATAAAGCAGAAACGAGTATTGAAGTGGTAAGTTTTTTCATCGGATTCTCCTTTCTAACGCTTATGTTAATTGTACCATTTGTGACTGGTAATCACCCGATTAAACCACTAAGTATTGCGTCCTTTAAGCAAGGAAAATTTATTCATTGCAGTTGTCCAATCTACAGGATCACCATTTCGGGTGGCATGTAATAATTCGTGAAAAACTGGTTGCAGCCCATAAAAACGCTTAACTCTGTCAAAAATTGCTTCTGATGCTTCCACTCCCTGATAGTTGGCTAGCACACATTTAGTAAACTCAGGACCAAAATTCCAGTAAAACCCTGCAAAGTCAAATGCGGGATCGCCAATTTGTGCATCTGTAAAATCAATAATTCCATTAATTCGCTCAGTAGCATTATCCATAACTATATTGGACGCGGTCAGGTCACCATGGATAACAGATTTCGGCAGGGTATGTGGTGGATAATTCTCGAGAAAAGTATTAAATGTTTTGGAAACATCATATTTCTGCTGTTCGCTAAGGAACTGAAAAATTTCTTTTTGCACTGAGTCAAATAAGTTAATCCAGAAATCATGCGTATGGGCTGTTTCTAAACCGGAACTAGTTTCTAAACTATGCAATAACGTCAAAAACTCTCCAAGTAATTTAGCATTTTCATCAGTGTTCCCAATAACAGCGTATTCACCTAAAGTGACCCCACTAATTAATGGATAATAAACACATTTCAGTGGTCTATTCTGATCGTATAATAAGTGATAATCCGGCACATTTAAAGGTAAATGAAGTGTATTCAATGATTTCAATAAATCAAATTCTATCAGCACTTTTTCAGCAATCTCGTTACTTTTAGGAAAACGAAATACTAAATCCCGATTAATTATGATAACGTCGTTGTCCCAGCCTGTATCGTTAACTAGAACATGTGTAATTTTTAATTCAGGAAGTGAAGTGGAAATAAAATTAAGTTTTTCTTTCTTATTCATCTTCTCAGGGCTCCTTGCTATTATTTAAAAGAATTTTATCACGGACAAGCAGGAAAACAAAAACAATAGTTGAATAAATCAAGTTAGAGAGGATGTTTACTATGAAATTTAATGATTTTGCAACTGCACAAATTAGAATCGCTAGACCCACAGATAAATTTGAAGAAGTAATCGATTTTTATGAATATGGACTTGGATTAAAGCGAATTACAGATTTTACAGGACATCGAGGTTATACCGGTGTTATATATGGACTTCCGGGTGTGGAGTATCACTTAGAGTTCACGAAGCATGTTGACGGGAGTCCTTGCCCTGCACCATCCGAGGATAATTTGCTGGTCCTGTATATCCCGGAAAAAAACGAGATTGATCAGATATATAACCGACTGCAGAAAATGGGATATAAAGCTGTTCCTCCTGAAAACCGTTACTGGGAAGAGAAAGGGATTACAGTTGCAGATCCTGATGGCTGGAGAGTGGTCCTCATGAATACAAGTGGGATATAAGAGAATGGAATATAATAAAAAGATATGATTCTATTAAATTTATAATTGAGGCAGGGGATATAATTGGAATTTCCGATACTTGAGACAGATCGACTTAAATTGATTCATATTGATCAATCCCATGAGCTGGCATATTTTGAAATAATGTCCAACGATTCAGTAACAGAGTTCTATGGGATGGATAGTTTGAACAGCATGGATGAAGCAGCAAAAATTATCGATTCTTTCCAACATACATACAAGAAGAAACAGGGTATCCGCTGGGGGATACTCTGGAAGAAAACAAATTCTTTTATCGGAACAATCGGTCTGAATAACCTCAGTAATTGGAGCAAGCGGGCGGAAATTGGCTATGAAATCCACCCGGACTACTGGCGCAGAGGAATTGCAACGGAAGCAATTGGAGCGGTGTTAGATTATTCATTCAATGAAATGGAGTTATTCCGAATAGGAGCAGTAACATTCCCTGATAATGTTTCTTCCAATAAACTTCTTGAGAAAATTGGTTTTATTAGAGAAGGGATCCTGCGCGGTTATCTTCATCAAAACAATAAATCCTATGATGCTCTTGTACTTTCCATGCTGAAAACAGAATGGAGGCTAAATGTTTAATATCTCTGGATAAAGGAAATATAACCTATAAGCTTAGTTATAGGACAAGCCATTTTTGAATGGAGGAGATAATAATGGGAAGATTAGTAAAACGATTAATTAAGTACGGACCAATGATTTATCCGTTGATTAAAAAGTTTCGAAATAAACGCAAGAGCCGAACAGTAAATTAATAGAACGTATATATACCGCGCTGGTTATAATAAACTGGCGTGGTTTTTTAGTGCCCTCTATGTGAATTCCTGATATATACATAAAAATCCTGATAAACCATTATATTTCCTGATATCTTATCGAAAATCCTGATAAACATTAAAAAATCCTGATATCCAACTAAAAATCCCGAAAAAATTTACTCTCCTAAATATTCTCCCAAAAATCCTCCCGCAGGAGAGCGGATTTTTGATATGATGGATACAGATTAAGGACGAGCAGGGAAGGTTTTTCTATCCCAGTGATCACGGCCAAAAAACATTAATGAGGTGCATGAAAATTAAAAAGTATACGAAAGCAGGAAACTTACTATTTTATATCGGTTTACTGGTATTTGTGCTCGGATTAAGCATGAACAAAGACATTGGATGGAACAAGTATTATCCAGAACACTATATTAATTACTCTATGCCTATCATGCTTGCTGGTGTGGTAATCGTATTGACAACAAACTTCTTCAGAAAAAAGAAAAAGTCCAATGATGAAGAGAACAAGAACAATAAAACTACAGAAGAGAAGGATTAGTACGGCGATGTAGGGAAACGAGGAAGGTTTATGCGATTAATAAAGAGAAAGATGACACAGGATTTTGCAGTTGAGACACTTCATTGGAAGTATGAAAAACCATATGATTTATACAATAATGAGTTGAATTCTGAAGCCATTGAAGAATTATTAAGTTATTCATATTTTGCAATAGTTGACCAGGATGATGAATTACTTGGTTATTTTTGTACAGGTGTTTCTGCGCAGGTTCCGGCTGGAAATAAAGTCAAAGCATACAGTGAGGACATGGTGGACATTGGTATAGGAATGAAGCCAACTCTAACTGGAAAGGGATTTGGGACTACATTTTTTTCCTTTATACTGCACGATATTGAACAAGCTAACCCAAATCTCAGAATGCGATTGACTGTTGCTACTTTTAATAAAAGGGCAATACGGCTCTATGAAAAGTTTGGTTTTATAAAGAAAAATAAGTTTGAATCAGATCTTACCGAATTCATTACCATGGTAAAGGAGAAATAATATGATACGTAATATAATTTCAGAAAATTTGGATTAATTAACTGATTTTATTGTAAGTGAAGATACTGGGTTTGAAGGTAATTTGGTCTCAGAAGTTACTGAGGATGCAAAAGTGGTTTTAACTTACGAGGAAGGTAATCATATAGCAGGATTTGCATATGTTACGCTTTCGAATAGCGAAGGACATGGTAAAGAAGCCAACTTAAAGCTATACGTAACGGCATCCAAACGAAGGAAAGGAATTGGAACTGAGCTGTATAATGCGTTGAGTAGACAACTTGAAAAAGAAAATCTTAACGTTCTTGTTGCTTATATGCGAGTAGACGAGGAAGATCCAAGTTCATTTTGCAAAAAGTTCGGTTTTAATAAGTGGTGGGGATCTCCTGAATTAATATTCAGGGGTGAACCATTCCGGAATTCAGATCTGGATTTCCATCAGTATGAAGATATGTATTATGAGCAATACAGAACGATTAAGAATGAATGTTACTATGAAATACAGCGGTCAAATGACTTAAAACCGTATGAACTTTCATACAGTAATGAGGAGCGAAAAGGTCTTCTCAATAATAGTGGAAATACGTATCTTGTTTTAAACAAGGATGAAGTTGTTGCGTCTGTAACGATTGGTGTAGGGGAGATCGATAATCTTATGGTTTCACCAGGTTACCAGGGTAATGGTTACGGTAAAAAATGCCTTCAGTTTGCGATAAACAAAATGTTGGATAACGGTTATGAGGAAATTCGTATCTGCTATATGGAGGGGAATGATAGTGCTGAAAAACTCTACTATTCCCTTGGATTTAAGCCTCTTCAGCTCACACACGTATACCGGAAAATTTTATAAAGGAGTCTTTAACATGATTCTGGACCATCAACATGGCTTGCTTCTTATGCGCAACGATAACTTAGGAGAACGGAACTGGCGAAGTGATGATTGCTTTAAGTTAATCTTTTCGCCAATTGGTAAAGGAAAGTTTCAGACAAAGCAAAAGGATTTAGCTATTAATCCAGGTGAGTTTCTTATTTTGAATCCAAACGCAGAACATAAACAATTACAGATAAAAGAAGAAAAATTCCTGGTAGAATTAAATCAGTCTATGATCAAACGTGTTACGGCAGAATTAAGTTTACATGTAAGTGATCCGGAGTTTGCATTGTTATCCTTAAAACACCCACTGATTACAAAGTGGGTGACCTTTATGCGCGAGTTTATGAGAGACAATGATGATGCTTCTCCAGAAATGCGAAAGCTTTTTATAGATAGCTCTCTGACGCAATTATCTATTTTAATGATTCAGCATGTGCCAGGTATTCACCAGGAGGAGCTGCCGACGTTTCATATGGCTAGTGATCTTCAAAGGGTAATTCATGCGTTGAAGGAAAGTTATGAGCAAGATTGGTCCCTTGATGATATGACAAAACTATCAGGCATAAGTAAATTTCAGTTTGCTCACTTATTTAAACAAACAACAGGTTTGTCACCTTACTCTTGGCTGCAAAGTTATCGTCTAATGAAGAGCCAGATTCTATTAACACAAACCACATCTTCTATACTGTGGATTGCTTTACAAGTTGGGTTCAAAAGTGTTGGTTCGTATAATCAACTATTTAAGAAAGTCTATGGGAAGACGCCGACTGCATTTCGGAATTACTATTACAGAAATAAATAATCCAACTATGCTAGTTAGTAAGATTAACAACCCACTACCAATCATTAAGTGCTGAATGGAAAAAGTGATAGACAATATTCCAAAAATGCTTAAAGAAATGGTGTTTGCAAGATATAGCAGCACAGCATTTGAACTGAACGCTCTCCCTAGCATATCTCCTGGTACTAATAATTGGATTAGATATACCCTTACAAGACTTGCAATCGGCAGTCCAATTCCTACTAATACAGCACCAATGAAAAAGTGTTCAATATTGTATAAAATTCCATAGTAAAGAATACCGGAACCCCAAATTCCAGCGCCAATCAGATACGTATTGGTGTTCATTTTCTTAATGAAAATTGGCACACAGAGGTTTGTGGCTATTACGGTAACGCCGAACACTCCTTGAATGATACTGTATATTTCCTCGCTATTACCTGTCATATTAGCTAAAGCTAATAATAACCCCACTTCCCAAACCCATGTGTTGAAAAAAACTACGATGAATGTAAGTAAGAACAAGTATTTGAGAACCGCTTTTTTTTTTAACCATAAGAAAAAATCTTTAATTGCCAGAAAGACATGCTTTATAGATTTTTCAGTTTGCTGATTTTGCTCTGAAAAGTGGACATTTAAGAGACACAACACACTTACAAAATATGTTACCGCGTCTAGTAAAAAGAAATATATTATTCCATACGATAAAAGCCATACAGAAAAAACAGGACTTAATACAGTTACTCCTCGAGTTACAGTATCAGTTAAACTATTTGCCACTGTTCGTTCTTCCAAAGAAGTAATTAAAGGCAGCACTGCACGATGGGCCGGATTGAAAAAGCACCCAATACTCTGTATTAGAAAACTAACAATAAGCAGATAGATATAACTTATCGCGTCCATATGATAGAAAAGCAATACTGAAAATAGTAAAGGTATACGCAAACAATCAAGAAAGATTAATAGCTTTTTGCGAGGAAACCAATCAGCAATTACGCCGCCTACTAATCCAAATAATAAGTAAGGGACTGTCTCAGCAACTGCCATACCTGTTGTGTGAATAGCGGAACCGGTTAGATCGTAAGCAAGAAATAAAAAAGCCATTCCGGATAGTACATCACCTAGCCGGGAGACACCACCGCCAATTATATAGTATCGAATGTTATTGTTTTTCCAGATTGATTTGTACAAATTTCTCATCCCCTGATTAAACTATACAAGTGATTTGGGATAACTTCTGCCTAATTGTTGCTGAACGGAACCACAAGAATTACATAAATAGCTTCTTCTGGAGCATCCAGCAGGATTTTTGTAAGTGGGAAGCGAAAGTATTAAAGTAGTACGTAACGTGGAAATGAATTAATTAAGGAGGAAATGATATGTCTGTCACATTAATACCGATGACCCAGGATGATTTTGCCCATTATACGTCTAAAAGTATTTTAGAATATGCTAAAGAAAAAACTGAAGCTGGAACGTGGACGAAAGAGGAAGCCACAGAGAAATCAGAGAAAGAATTCGAAAAGCTTTTGCCGGAAGGGCTAGATAGTAAACACCAATACTTATATGCTATTACCAAGATAGAAGATAACACGAAACTTGGTTGGATCTGGTATCATTTCAATCCAGAACACTCACAAAAAGAAGCATTTATATACGACTTCCTTATTTTCGATGAATTACAAGGAAAAGGATATGGCAAAGCAGCATTGGAAGCTTTGGATGATCAAGCATTGGCAAATGGAATCAAAAAAATTTCACTGCATGTATTTGCGCATAATAAAAGAGCAATTCGTCTATACGAAAAATTTAATTATGAAACAAAAGATATGATTATGTCTAAGTGGCTGAATAAGCAATGAAAAATCATCCATTAAGAAAAGCATATGGTTATGTATCTAGAATTAAAAATGGAACTCCCCAAGTGTTAGTCTTTAGGCATTCAATTAAAGAATCTGGCATCCAAATACCTAAAGGAACAATTGAATTAGGAGAAGAGCCATTTCATGCAGTTATTCGAGAGGTGCAAGAAGAAACTGGATTAGTGGATTTTCAGGTTGAAGAATTAATCAAACAAGACAAATGGGAATTTAAAGGGAAAGTTTACGAACGTTTTTTTTATAAAATTAATATAGAAGAAGATCGTGAAACTTGGGATCATGCCCCAACTGGCGGAGGAAGTGAAGATGGTTTAATCTTTTCTTATTTTTGGATTTCGCATAAACACGAAGTAGAACTAGCCCCAGGTCATGGGGATTACTTAGATTGGATATTTAAGGGTGAAGAGGTAAAGCGATGACAACGTATATTGCATTACTTCGGGCAATCAATTTAGGTAAATATAACAAGGTAAAAATGGCTGATTTACGCTCATTATTGGAATCGTTAGGATTGGAAAATGTTCAAACATACATTCAAAGCGGGAATGTTATTTTCGATTCCACGTTAAACAATGAACAACTTCAAAAAAAGTTAGAAGAAAAAATGGAAGCGAAGTTCGGATTTCCTATTCCAGTTATGTTACGTACGGTGTCAGAATTTGAGGAGATTGTTCAGAAGTGTCCCTATGAGTCTGCCAAGTTGTTGGAAGGAGAAAGTGTTCACGTAGCCTTTCTGAGTGGACTGCCTTTACAGGAAAAAATTAATGCGTTAACTAGCTATACAAATGAAGTCGATGAGTACCAAATTAAAGGTACAGAGATCTACATATATTTTCGTCAAAACCTTCATAAATCCAAACTTCCAGCACAACTGAAAAAGCTGGATGTCTCTGCCACACTTCGAAACTGGAAAACGGTAATGAAATTAGTTTCGATGGGGGAGAGCAGGAAATGAATTTAATGGAATGATTAGCTTATCCACGAATAAAATATAAAGTATCATCATAAAACTTGCTTGGTTTTTATGAGTGATACTTCAGATTTTATCCGGGGGTGGAGTGGCTTGAAGTTTGATAAAGGAGGCATTGCATTTGTAGGCTGTATGTTCCTTGGAATTGGGATTGGTTTATTATTTGGGAACGCAGCAGTCGGTACTTTAATTGGAATGGGTGCGGGTCTATTAATTATGGTATTTAATAGAAAACCATAGTTAAGTGCTTTATGTGGTTGGGCTGTAAAACGAATAGTTTGAAATGGTCCAACCTTTCAAAAATATTTTTTTATTATATTAGTGAAACTTATTTGAATCCTGACACGTATTTTAGTAAACTGCGTTTTAGGAGGTTTTAGTTTGAAACGAACTGTAGAAATTGTTTTTAGTGTAATCGGTGCATTGCTTTATGTTTTAATGGCTGCTTTTGGAGCAGTAATGGTTTGGGTTGATAATAATAAAGATGTTGTTCAAAAAATGATTCGTGAAGCTAATGAGCAAGGCTCAACAGCGAATCAAATACCTATGACGGATCTGAATAATATGTTGAACACTTTTGGATCCGGTGGAATTTTTCTGATTATCGCTTCCATTATTGCAATTATTGTAGGAATTATTTCCATCGTACTCATTAAAGGAAACAAAAAACCAAAAGCGGCAGGAATATTGTTGATTGTTACAGCGATTGTTGTTTCAGTCATTACCTCAGGCGGAGGAATTATTGGCGGGATATTTTACCTGATTACAGGAATTATGTGTCTTGCCCGCAAGCCTAAAACTTTAACATATGCATAGTTAAAACATTAAAACGTCGCTAACTGGTTTAACAGTTAGCGGCATTTTTAATACAATAAACTAAGATTAGTTATTGCAGGAAATTGGAATTTGGTGTCGAATTGATTTAGTAAAAGATAAAAAATCGAGGCGATATTTTTGGAATTTGTAATTGATAGGAATTATTTTAGCAAAGCGATATTGGATTTAAGCTTTGTAGCAACATCAAAATCAACATTTTCAACTTTAGCTAGTATCAAAATCACATCTGATAAATCTGGGTTGACGTTATCTGGAAATGATTCGGAAGTTTTAATAGAAAAATTTCTGCCTGTTGATACTAACAAGAATTTATTAGAGATTAAGCGCTTTGGAGTTGTTCATGTACCATTTAAACATTTATATGAAATAGTTAAGAAATTACCAGATCAGATCTCTTTCAAATTAAGAGATAACGAGATTGTTACTATATGTTCAGAAGATGTAACTATTAATTTAAACGCTTTGGAAGAGGATGTAAATTCAATTAAACCAGACATAAATTCGAAAAATTGTATTTCAGTTCCTGGCAAGAAATTAATAGAGATGATTAAACAAACGGTTTTCGCTGCAGCATCAAATGAATCACGGCCAGTTCTAACAGGGGTAAACATGGTGATTAGTAAGAACAAACTTGTTTGTGTTGCCACGAATTCGCATCGACTAGCTTTAAAAGAACTTGAAATTGATTCAGGATTGACTCACTCGCTTGTTGTTCCAAATACTAGTTTAAAAGAATTGATTAAATTAGTAAATCAGGAAACAGAGAGTATACAAATTTATTTTTCAGATAGTTACGTCATGTTTTCTGCAACGAATATAGTATTAATTTCTAAATTAATTGACGGAAATTATCCTGAGATATCAAGTCTAATACCTAAAGAATCAAATACAGTATTAACACTGAATACGAAACGTTTTTTAAAAGCAGTGGATAGGGCAAGTTTATTTGCAGCTAAAAATAAAAATAATACTTTCAAATTAAAAATCATGGATGGGTCAACATTAATGATTTCTTCGAATATGCAAGGGATGGGGAAGATTGAAGTGATTCAATCAGTGAATTCGATTTCGGGAAATCACAAAATTAATCTTTCCTTAGATGGAAAATTTGTACTGGATGCAATAAAAACTATAACTACAGAGGAAATAAGAATTAGTCTGGGTGATTCAATGAAACCAGTTCTAATTGAGCCGGTAGATAAATCAACATTTATTCACTTAGTATCTCCGGTGCGCACATACGAGGGGGAATAATAATGGAAATTAGATTATTAAAAGCATCCGATGCAGAAAGTTACTGGGAATTGAGATTAGAAGCGTTGAAGCAAAATCCAGAAGCATTTGCGACTAGCTATGAAGAAGCGCTTAAAAGAGATAACCCAATTGGACAAGTTGTAAATAATTTAAATTCTAAAGGCAACTATACGTTCGGTGCTTTTGAGAATAATAGTTTGATTGGTATGGTCACGCTTATGGAAGAAAAACATCAAAAACTAGCGCATCGTGCAAATATTTTTGCTATGTATGTGACGCCAGTTAAACAAGGGAAAGGTGTAGGGGATGCCTTACTGAAGGAAGTTATAAGAACATCCAAATCAATTGAAAAATGTGAGAAACTAAATCTTACCGTTGTTAAAACGAATGAAAAAGCGAAAAAGCTATACTTAAATGCGGGTTTTCAGCCATTTGGGTTGGAAGAACGGGCTTTAAAAATAGATGGAATTTATTATGACGAGGAATATATGACGTTGCTTTTATAAGTATGTTAACTTTCACACATAGAAAATTTTACTTTGTCGTATTTGATGGACACTGCGACGTAACAACGAAATTTACTCTGCGGGCAGTCAGCGCACCTTAGGGCTGATGATGAACCTACTTATGCCTCCGTAGGGCCACTGAAAAAGTTGTGTGTGGTACGAATAGGTGGATCTATTTTCGCATCGTCGAATATACTTCGCTTTCCGTGGGCAATAAAAAATACTGAGACATTTGTCCCCTTTATAAAATACATGCATAAGATATTACAGTATATATGCGATAAGGGGTTGAAAATAAAAATGAGTTTATATATTAATCATGGTAAGCACGACAATATTTTTAAGAATCAAGACAAACTTAATGAACCAAACCAAAGCTACTTTAAAAGAGAATATTTTGCTGAACTGGTTAAAAATCAGCTTGAAGTAAATCAGTCCTTACAAAACTCTATATACGGACTTAAAACTATAATTGATGCAAACGAGAGGACACAATCAACTAAATGGAACGAAATAAACACAAGGCTTACTGATTTGAAAGAAATAAATCTTCGACATGATCATCAGCAGCGTTATCTTGTGGACCAGGTTAACAAAATAGAAACAGATAATAAAAATTTGCAGAAAAACCTTGAAGAAAATCGTTTATCAGACCAGGAAATATTAGAACAAATAGAAAAACTGAGCAAATCAAACCTTGAAATTGTAAATCAGTTAGAGAATTATTATAAGGATAACCAGGAATTCTTTCAATTGATGGAGGACCAACAAGAAGTACAGAAGCAAATGGCTGAACAAATTACTAAACAAGAAGTGGACCAGGAAAAAGTTTTAAGTCGAATCGAAAACCAAGAAGCATTGATGGAGAAGATCACCAGACAAATTGATTACTTCCGTTCTATCCTTTTTGAACGGACGAATTATCTCGCAGAAAAGATTGAAAATGGGTATCATAACACTTCATCGTATGTAACCAAGTTAATTTCCAGTGAAAAAAAGAAAGAAGATCGCGTATCAAAATAAGTCCAACAGGAAGGAGAGGATTAAACCTTTCCTTTTTCATTTGCAGGAATTTTTAACTATCGTGTGGAAGTTAGTTAAAGAGGGAGGGAATAAGATGAATGATAATAATCATGCGGTAACTTCGCTGGTACTTGGAATTCTATCAATCGTAATACCTGTTATTGGAGTTATTCTAGGTATCTTTGGAATAATTTATGCAAATAAAAGTACAGATGAAACAATTAATATAAGCGATGAGTACAGAAAGTATGCTGTTGCAGGCAAGGTGTGCAGTATTGTGGGGATTTGTGTGCAATCAATCGCAATATTTTTCACAGTATTGGCATTCCTACTATTTGTGTTTTCTTTACAACTATTTATGTAAGGGGTGAGAAAGATGGACAATGCTACTCTAAGCATTTTTCTCGTTGAAGGAAAAATTATATTTTATTGACGCGAGTGGGAACGAAAACTTTTCGGTTAATTTGAAGTTAATAGAATCGATCCAAAATTTAACGCAACCAATCGATCGACTATCCCGCGCACCCGATCCATCAACAACCCCAACCAATCCTCAGCAGCACCTAACCGATCGACAATCGAACGCAAGCGATCCTCACCCTCCCACAACCGATCCTCAGCACTTCCTATCTGATCCACAACACCACCCAACCGATCGCGTAGTATTTGAACGATGGTACTAATCTATTTTCTTTATAAAATGGAGCTGTTCCTTATCCTGAAAATCAAAATTAAATCCGTTCTTCTCATAGAAATTAATTGCACTCTTCCACTCCTGGTTCGTTTCTAACACAATTGTACGGTAATCTTCTTGTTTTACCTGTCGTTCCAAATATTCGAGCATCGATTGGGCTATTCCACATCTTCGAAAACTCCTTTTAACCGACATACGTTCAATTCTGACAATGCTTGAACCTTCGCTTGTTAAAGCGCCAGTACATACTAACTCTTTATTAATAAAACCAATGAAAAAGGAATTCCCGTTGGATAAATAATGATTTAGGATGTCATTTAAATCTGGATTAAGTGTATGGTCAATGAAACCAAAGCGTTCCTTCATTCCTTCTAGGACTAGTTTTTTTGCTTCTTCCTGATATTCAATTGTGAAAGGTCTAACTTTTAGTTGCTTCAAATAACTTCACTCCAAAACCATTATTTTTTCACGGCTTTCCAAACCGTCCAACGATCTTTTTCTATTATACCGCCATCTGTAAGTTTTTCATCAAGGAAGTTGATAAATAAATCCAGCTCATAATCATTCAATTCATGAAGGATAGAGCGACCAGTTCGTGACCGAATATCTTTTAGCAGCTCCTCTTTTGCTGGATATAGCTGTCTGGTTTCCCATAGATTGACTGATTTAATGTCTTTAAATCCGGCATCTTCCAAATTCTGTACCACTACTTTACTATTATGACGTCGTTCCGTTTCTATCGCTGCAAGCTTTGGAAATACTGAAAATAAGTATCCGCGAATATGGTTATTCGTACCTTCTAGTAAACAATCAGATGGGGTTCGATCCTGTATAATAAGGTTTCCTCCAGTCTTTAGTATCCGGAATGCTTCTTTAAAACAAGGTTTTAGATCAGTTAAGTGGTGTATCAAAGCACGTTCTAAAATTAGATTGACGGCATTATTAGGGAATCCCGTTTCAGAATCACTTCCAACATGAAATTTAACCTGATTATAATTCCTGCAATTCATTCTGGCGCTTTCGATCATTACTTCTGAAAAATCTATCCCAGTAACTGAACGAATTCCTAAATCTGCTAATGTCTTCGTATATATTCCTCCGCCACATCCAATATCTGCAGCATGGTCCACCTGCTTCATTTCAATTAATGTATTCATTAGCTCAATCCAACTGGCATCTGCAATTCTAGTCGTGTAACTCTGTTTATTTTGTTCGTTATGAAAGTTCATCGGCATGGAATCATCTCCTTACTTAAAGTGTATAGTAAATTTCAGGTTTCGAATAATACGAATATCCTATATTATTTTATAATTAAAAGTTATCACGTAAAAAGTATGTTATTATGATTCAAAACATTGTATGGGAGAGAGGAAAATGGATTATACGAAAGTTAACTCGGAGACGTGGGACAAATGGTCAAAAGAGAAATTCATCTGGACAGTTCCGTTAACAGCGGAACAATTTGCTATGGCCAAAAAAGGTGAGTGGGATATCTTCCTAACACCTAATAAACCAGTACCAAAAGACTGGATAGGAGAACTGGAAAATAAAAGAGTGCTTGGATTAGCCTCTGGAGGGGGGCAACAGGGTCCTATCCTTTCTTCACAGGGAGCTAAGGTAACCATTTTGGATTATTCAAAATCACAATTAGAAGCGGATCGATCCGTATCAGAGCGTGAGGGTTACCGTATCAATTTAGTTCATGCTGATATGACAAAAGAATTACCATTTGAAGATGAATCATTCGATTTGATTATCCATCCTGTTTCAAACTGTTATGTCCAGGATATTCATCATGTATGGAGCGAAGCACATCGGATTTTGAAAAAAGATGGGTTATTAATTTCCGGATTCACAAATCCTATTTTGTACGCATTGGAAGAGGAACAAGGAAGAGATTATATTAGCAGGAAGTTACCAGTGGATCCATTGAATGATTTAACCGAAGAAGAATTACAGGTTCAAATGAAGGAAGAAGGCATTCAATTCAGTCACTCGTTAGACTCGCAAATAGGTGGACAGTGTCTAGCTGGGTTTAAGATTGAAGGACTATATGAAGATAAAGCGAATAAGGATGATGAGATACCTTTGTTCATCTCGACAAAGGCACGCAAATAAAAAAATGCTCTACATGAATGATTTGGTAATATATTAACATATTATACTGCGGTGGCACTACGTCAAAAAACTCGTCCTCAAGACTTATGTCTTAGGGTTGAGTTTTTTTAGTTGGAATTGGGATAGCGAATGTTGTAAATGAATTTATCTAATTGCTTTAAATCTGATTATCTTTGGTATGACGGGTTCAGCGCTTGTTCTGGCAGCGTTAGCATTGTATATTATTAAACCAGTAGCTGCCCTTGTTACGAATAGTTGGACTGGTAGTCTGATAGATCGGTTAAACAAAAGAAATTTGATGATCTGTCTTTATTTTTGGCACTTTAACAATGTTGACACTTTCAATTATATTAATAATTTATAATCTCATTCCGCAAAGAGCAAGATTATATACGATAAATTAAAGGTATTTTCATCTGTATTATAGAATTTATAGAGAAACCCATAAACTGGAAATACAGTAATAGTTAGGAGAAGTTAAATGAAAAAAGCTATTATCATTATTTCGTTTGCAATTGTTACTCTTGGGCTTGTGGCATGGGGAACCTATAGCTGGTTATCAGATTCAAGTAAAAAAGTCGATGGTTCTGTAGAAGACATCGAAAAACAGAGAGCTGAACAAAAAATTCAGGAAAACAGAAAAGAGATTCAAGGAAATATATCTGAAGACGACTTAGCGGTATTTGAGGAAAAGAACCTAAATCCTTTTGGTGAGGAAACAGATATGAGTCAGTTAGACGATTATATGTATCAAGAATATATCCATGGTATGTCCCATCAAAAGGTGGAGGCAAATAAAAAATGGGGATTCTACGAGATACATCCGAGTCGAATTACATGGTTACTTAAAGGTTTGGATAAGACTGAATTGGAACATGAGGAGACGTATCGAAATATTTTGGAGAAATGGAATAACGAAAACTTTTCAAGTGTAGATGATGATCATAATGTGATATGGGATCTTCAGAACGGATCAGTGGGGAGAGCAACTGGAATTTTAAGTGCAGAAGAGGAACAGGCATATGTAAATAATAATTCATAAAAGAATAGTATACAGATAATTCGCACGGTCGGTTCACTAAATAAAAAGCAGCGTTCGCAGACTGAAAAATGTAGGTGCTCTCTAAATTAAGTACACAATCTATTATCGTAGTTGACACAAAATCCCTATACTGCGTAACTCTAGTTTTATTTCCATTTCTGCCATCTGCGGAAATCTCATCGCTGTCATATCGCAGCATCCCCAAAGTGGTATGTTATATCGCAGTTTACATCAAATACGATAAAGTAAAAAGCGGAAAGTTTTAGGAATAGACATTATTAATAAAACCGTGTCTAGTAACCCAATTCAAGTGCTGCAAGAACTAATGTTTATTGCATGCATCAAAACAACTGTCTGCTAAAGTTGAATAATAAAAAAAAGGAACTGTTATCTCTAAGTCAAATGGGGTAACAGTTTTTTTATTAACCATTCAGTATAATTTTCTTTTAGTTTTAGGCTTGTTGTGTTAAAATTTCTTCTTGTATATTAGTAATTTCGGGTATTTCAGTAATGAATATAGAAAGAAGGAATAGATTTATGGTATCTAATCAAACTTCAATGCCGGGTGATCCAGGCTTCAATAAATGGCCAATAATGATTGTTCTAATCTCCGGTGCGTTTGTTGCTATTTTGAATCAGACACTTTTAGCAACTGCTTTGCCACACATTATGGCGGATTTACAATTAGAGGCGAACGTCGCCCAGTGGCTACAGTCTATTTTTATGCTTGTAAATGGTATTATGATTCCAATCACAGCTTTTTTGATTGGTCGTTTTACTACTAGAGGGTTATTTCTTACCGCAATGGGGGTATTTGGATTCGGGACAATCATATGCGCTATAGCTCCCGGATTTGCTACATTAATGGTAGGTAGAGTTCTTCAAGCAGCTGGAGCAGGGATAATAATGCCACTAATGCAAACGATATTATTTCTAATTTTTCCTGTTGAAAAAAGAGGAGCTGCAATGGGAATGTTTGGACTGGTTATTTCGTTTGCACCAGCAATCGGACCAACTTTATCTGGTTATTTAGTCGAACATTTCCCTTGGAGAAGTTTATTCTACGTAGTTTTACCAATTATTTTCATCGATATTATTATCGCTTATTTCATCCTTAAAAATGTTACGAAACAAACATTTCCAAAGCTTGATATCCTATCGATTATTTTATCCTCATTAGGTTTCGGAGGACTATTATTCGGGTTTAGTACAGCTGGTGGAAGCGGATGGGTTAGTAGCGAAGTTATCATATCCATGATTGTTGGTGCTATAGCACTTACTTGGTTTATTTTGAGGCAATTAAAGCTTTCTCAACCAATACTGCAATTTAAAGTGTTCAAAAACAAAATATTCACCTTGACAACAATACTTGGTATGGTTGTGTTTATTGCCATGATCGGTGCATCAGTGGTACTTCCGTTACTCATGCAGAATATGCTTGGTTTCACTGCATTTGAATCTGGATTAATGCTATTGCCTGGAGCACTATTAATGGGTCTGATGAATCCGATAACTGGTAGATTGTTTGATAAATTCGGTGCCAGGTGGCTTTCCATTATTGGGCTGGCTATAATAGCGGTGACCACATTTATGTTTACAGACCTATCAACTGAAACAACATTTATGTATTTAACGGTTGTAAATGCTGTACGAATGTTTGGTGTGGCGATGGTAATGATGCCAGTCACAACAGCTGGATTAAACCAGTTACCTAACGATTTGATTCCACACGGAACTGCAATGAATAATACGATGCGCCAGATAGCCGGGGCGGTTGGAACGGCATTACTTGTTACGGTAATGATTAATAGCGCCATACCAAAACAGGGAACAAGTGGTTTGATTCATGGAGTAAATGTGTCGTTTGTAGTCGCAGGTGTTTTTGCAATAATAGGTTTGGTTTTAGCATTCTTTATTAAAACTCCCGACCCTGAAGCAGAAGCAACAGATTATAGTTAAAATAGATAAAAGAGTAGGCTGATAGCTATCAGTCTACTCTTTTTACGTGCTTATGAAAGTAAGTAAAAAATACCATACTGTTTACATGCCTATCTTTTTTACTGCGTTCGGTATTCAAGTTGCTGATATTTTTTATAAACAAATTTGAGCACAAAAGTCTAAAGTTGTTTTATGTCTAGTAAAACGGGGTATTGAAGTAACTCATTAGAGTTAATAAATCGTATAAAAATAGATAAAAGGAGTCTTGAAATATGTTTCTTAAGTTATTACCACATTCAGTCAAAAAATATTTTCTTATGTCAAAAAGACAACGTCGTCATGAACTTCAGCTAACTTTGTGGCGTACACCATTCTACTATATTTTAGCAACGTTTTTTCTCGTCGCTTTAACGCTTTATGTTGATGTTGGATTAGGATTGGCACAATATACAAATGACTTTTTTCAGGCTGGTTTTGATACTACACGCCTATTAATCAGTTCTTTAATTGGCGGTATCCTCACTCTTAGCGCATTTACATTAAACTCACTACTCGTTGTCCTGACCACATTTAGTGGTCAATTTTCTCCCAGATTGCTGCAAAACTTTGTTAAAGATAAACAAACCCAGCATGTATTGGGTATCTTTAATGGAAGTTTTGTTTTTGTACTTATTATGTTTCTTGTAATCAGTAGCCACCCGGTTGATTACTTTGTTGCTGTACCATTGGTAACAGCAGGAATAGCATTTATAACAGCGCTAACGTTTATTTATTTTATAAACCATGCAACTGCATGGATGCAGGTTCATAATATTACAGATGGTATGAAAAAGGTATCTGAGGATATCATTACAGGTTCACTTAAACAGGATTTGGAAAGTTATCGTGTGAAGGAACCCGGGGAATTATATAAGTCTTTAGAAACAAAAAAGAAATTTGTTAGATCACCAAAATCTGGCTATATCGAATTAATAGATTTTTATCCTTTAGTCGAACAGGCAAAAAAAGATAATATCATCATAAAGATGGAAACAAGAGTAGGTGGGTTTACACTAGTAGATAATCTGCTGTTCTCCTATTGGGGCCCAGGTGCTGAAAATATTAATGAAGAAAAGTATCGTGATATGATTGTTATCGGTCATAAGGAATTAGAAATTCAGGATCTTAAGCTGACGCTAAATAAGCTATCGGAAGTTGCCATAAAAGCTATGGGTAATGATGATCCTAAAACAGCAACAAACACTATTCATCAATTATCTGACTTACTACTGACGCTGGATAATCATATTACCTTCTCACCATACTTAGCTGATCCTGATAAACAGGTTAGGTTAATTACTAGTACAGATGATTTTGATTTTTACCTTTACCAGGGTTTTGGCACAATTCGCCACTACGCACAAAAAAACTATCCTATTATAACTGAGATGATAGCTTCCCTTGAAAAATTAGCCAAGTCAATTGATAGCTCAAGACATGAAGATTTATGGAAGTTTGCTAAAAATACAATTGATCATGTATATACGGAATTTATTTTTGATTTGGATCGGGATTTATTACTTAAAAAAGTATATGAGCTTGCTGAAGCAACTGATAATATAAAAGGATACTATGAAATTGAGGAACATTTAACTGGATCTAGATCAGATGGACATAATTAACGTACAGCTTATACTATTCTTCCCAATTATTTAGATAGCGGAATTGAAAAAAAGTGATCCTTAATCACAGATAATCCGTTAGCTTGGTAACAATAACTATGAAGGGAAGAATGAAATGGGTATGTTGCGTAATAAATTATTTCCTATAGGTCTATTTTTATTAATGTCAATAGCAGTTTTGACAGCTTGTGGATCAAGTGATACAAGCAATTCTTCTATAGAAAAGGAAAGTCAATCTGAAGAAAATACGGAAAAGCAGGAAGAGGAAAATAATAAATCAAAAGTTGAGCAGGAAGAGCCACAAGATGAAATGGAAGCTACTGAAATGAAGGGTGAGCAGGTGAACAAGGAAGTTGCCTCGAAGCTTTTAAAGGAAGGGGAAAGCGTGACGTATAGTTTCCCTAACGAAGGTGAATATCCGATCCATTGTGATCCACACCCAACTATGAAGATGATGATAATTGTTAAACAAGATGCTGAGACTTCTAAACAAGTGGAACTAGATATAGCTGATTACGAATATAGTAAAAAAGAGGTTATTATAGCTCCTGGAACTTCAATTATCTGGACGAATAAAGATCTTGCAGAACATAACGTGCATATTGAAATTAAATAGTAAGGTTAGTAATAAAACGGGTCTGCAAAAAGGACCCGTTTTTCTATTACTCAAAAAGCTGGCCAATATGAAGGGAATTATTGCCCTATGTCGAATAGTAGTAAAGTGGGTGCAATGCTGAAGGAGGATTAAATTGAAAAATTTCTCAGGGTATTTTTTTATAACATTATTGATAACTTTTATATTATTGGGAGTATATAAGTTGCAAAGCTATATTATGCAGCTTTCTCAGGAGGCGTTTGATGTTTGGCCATTTTTAATTTATGCGTTACTTTTAAACATTGGAATCGGTATAATATTTGGAATACCCGCATTAATAATAAGAATTAAAAACGGAAATATTAAAAGATTTAACTGCGCAAAATTCTTTGGAATTTGCACTCCAGCGTTAATTATAGCACTGCAACCGTTATTATCTTATGGACGGATACCTGTTATAAGAAATATCATACCAATTGAGTTCTGGGGTACGACTCTTTTAGAGATTAGCGCGATCATATTTGGTTATGTCTTAGTAGACTGTATTAGAACTAATTAGAATAATAGTAATAAAACACTGAACATGAAGTAACCTTTTGTAATGTATTCCGTCTATAAAAGAAACAGAGTAAATACGTTACAAGAGGAAAGGGGATGTCAGTTGTGAAAAAAATAGTACTAAGTATTTTCTTAATTAGTTTTTGGGTTTTAATGACAGCTTGCAATAATGATGAAGAAAGCAGTAAAGTTAGCGACAATGCAATTACTGAGGAAAGCACTGGCGAGGGGGAAGCTTCTGCTAATGTCGGAACTAATGATCTATCAGTAAAGCAACAGGAAGATAATACTGCTGAAGAAAGTAATGATGTAAAAGCAGCACAGGTGAATAGAAAAATTATTTATACTGCCCATCTTCAGATTCAGGTGAAGAACTATCAAAAAGCAGTCAATACGATTCAATCTCAAGTAACAGATCGAAGCGGATACATTGTTGAATCAAATATGTATGGAGATAAACAGGAAGGTTCTACGAGTGGTCAGATAACTGTTCGTATTCCCCAAGATCAGTTTCGTGAGTTTATTCAGTTAGTGGAAAAAGGAAGTAGCGAAGTTATTGAAAGTTCTATTTCTGGTCAAGACGTGACGGAAGAATATGTTGATTTGGAATCCCGCTTGAAATCTAAACGTGTGGTTGAAGAACGACTGCTTTCTTTCATGGAACAAGCAAAGAAAACAGAGGATTTGTTAACTATATCAGAAGACCTTGCAAATGTGCAGGGGGAGATTGAAGAAATTACAGGCCGAATGAAGTTTCTTCAGAATAAAGCTGATTTAGCATCTGTAACAATCAGTATTCAAGAAAAGAACATAAAAATTTCAGGAATAAGCGAAGATGAGTTAAACACTTGGGAAAAAACCAAACAACAATTTTTGAAAAGCATCAATTTTTTACTCTCAGCTTTTTCAGGCATATTTGTTTTTCTGGTTGGAAACTTACCAATCCTGGTTGTATTAGGAGTAATCGGTTTAATTGCTTATTTGGTTTTCAGGAAGACTAAGAAGAAGGATTAATTCTTAGCTGACATCAATATAGTGAGGTGATTGAAAATGAATATCCTACCTTATTCATCAGCGGTTTTCATTTTAATAATTGTTTTATTAATTATATTTATAGCGTTTAAAATTTTTATTAAGAAAGAACGTCCAGATAATTCATACACACCGTTTGACTATATAACAGGTCAAACAGGAGATGAATTTTATGAGGAGCAGGAGGAAAAAGAAGAAGACAATCCCTCAGATAAGTAATCAATTGAATATAGCAAATAAACCGAACGATTAAAAATGGATCGTTCGGTTTATTTGCTTCACATCGCTTTGTTATTTTAAAGCCTTCATTACCTCGGTTTTTAATTCCTCTTCGAATATTTTGGATAAATAGCTTGGCGCTGTTAAATACAATAGTCCATTACCTTCGAGCATAGGTGACATACCTAGCGGAACTGTTCTCCTGATTAATTGTGCATAGAGTTCAGGCTCTGATAATGTTCGGTCAAAATTCTTATTTGCTAAATTTTTGATTAGTGCAAGCGCACCAGATACATGTGGTGCAGACATGGATGTCCCGCTAAGAGTGGCATACTTGCCATCTTTGTAAGTGGAGAGAATGTTCTCACCAGGAGTAACCAGGTCAACCTCGTTGTTCGAATTGGAAAATTCTGAAGAGCGACGCTGAAAATTAACTGCTCCTACACTTATTACTTCATTGTAACTGCCAGGATAAGCCATTTCGTTTGTGGAATCATCTCCATCTCCTTCGTTTCCGGCAGCACAGACCACTAGAATATTATTACTGACTGCTTTTTTAATTGCTTCATGTAATTCTGCTTGATCATTTGGGCCTCCGAGTGACATTGAAATAATATCTACTTTTTGCTCAATAGCATAATGAATACCTTTGATAATCCAATCGTATTGTCCTGTACCATCTTTGTTAAGGACTTTTACAATTAATAAATTTGCTTCTGGTGCTACTCCGGTAACACCACTATCATTTTTACTTGCTGCTACAGTTCCAGAGACATGTGTACCATGTCCAGCGTAGTCATTAATTATAGTTGGATCACTGTCGTCATCATCACTAAAATTTTTACCTCCGATAATCCTGTCTGCTAAATCTGGATGATTTGAATCACAGCCTGTATCAAGAATTGCAACCTTTATTCCTTGTCCGGTGGTTTCGCCCCAAATTTCAGGAGCCTGGATAAGTTCAACGCCTTTTGGCACCTCTTCGTCTACTTGTTCTAACTCGTCAATTACTTTGTAAGGGATGACTTGCGCAACGTTCTCCATTTCATTTCCTCCTTAAAATTCTCACTATTTGTTAAATTATATTCTAACACTTCTGATTGATTCAAGACAGGTGCTTTAGTAGTAAAAAAAATCAATATTTCATTTAAAAACACATAGGTTTTAATGATATAATAGAAGATAACTATTCTTGTAAGGAGGCTATACATGAACTTTATTTCTATAGATTTTGAGACTGCAAATGAAAAGCGTTATAGTCCATGTGCGATTGGAATTGTGGTTGCTGATGAATCAGGAATTATTGATGAATTTTATAGTTTGATTAACCCACTAATGGATTTTAGTTCTTTTAACATAAGAGTTCATGGGATTCAGGAAAAGGACGTGGAAGATGCTCCTACATTTCCTGAATTATGGCCAAAGTTCGAATCCTATTTGACTAATAGTGTTGTTGTTGCACATAACGCCAGCTTTGACATGAGTGTACTTAGAAAAACCTTGGATTATTATAATCTTACATATCCTAAGATGGATTATCTGTGTACGGTTGAGATTTCGAAGAACATTTGGCCAAATCTAAGGAACCATCGATTAAATACGGTTGCAGAACATCATGGCATTCTATTTGAACATCACCATGCACTGGAGGATGCACGTGTAGCAGCGTTAGTTTTAATTGAAGCAATTAAAGAGCGTAAGGCGGACCATCTTGAGGATTTTGTTAAACTATGCAGCATGAAAAAAGGCCAGATTTTTGAACGTGGTTATGTTACCCCAAAAATTAATGCAAAAAAACGCAGAAGAAAAATGCATTTTTAAAGAGTGAAAATCTAAATATATTATAAAAAGGGATGGTATTAGTTGTTAAATAATTATTTCACTTTCAAATCTGCAGATAATTATTTTACTTTGTATTCCTTCCCGCACCTTTCTATGCTGGGCTTGGCTGTATTACTTGGAATAACTGTTTATGCTTTACGAAACAAAGAAAAGGCGCATTATATCAAGTTTATTATACTTGGTGGTTTAATCGTTTCAGAATTAACATTAAACATTTGGTATTTCTACAGTGGAGAATGGGATGCCGCATCCACCTTGCCGTTTCAGCTATGCTCTATTACATTATATTTAAGTGTTCTGATGTTACTGACAGGTAACTATCGATTATTTGAAGTGACCTATTTTCTTGGTATAGGCGGTGCTTTGCAGGCTCTCCTGACACCAGAGTTGTATTTTGGTTTTCCGCACTTTCGATTTTACCAATTTTTTATTGCACATATTTCCATTGTTTTAGCATCTTTTTATATGATATTTGTTCAAAGGAAGGCGCCAGTATTAAAATCAGTTTGGCGAGCATTGCTATGGATAAATGTGGTTGCGGGTACAGTTTTCTTAATTAACAAATTAACCGGTGGAAATTACATGTTTCTATCTGAAAAACCGGATAATCCAAGTATCCTGGATTACTTAGGTGATTATCCTTTCTACCTAATTTCTTTGGAAATCGCAGCAGTAGTGTTATTTTTAATTTTATATGTCCCATTTCCTCTCGTTCGTTATATTAAAAGTTCAACCTTCAAACACAGAAAATCATAATGAATCCAATAAACTCCTGTAGCACTTGAGATGTGGAGCTTAAATGCCTCTATTCCAACAATTGCTCCTAGTTCCTTTGTCGCATTTGATATAAACTGCGACGTAACATACCATTTTTACACTGTCTTTGATTACTGAAAAAGTTACATGAAACACGGCTTTAGTGGATCTGCGATCGCATCATCGAATTCACTTCGAGCACCTTAGGGCACGGCTTCAGCTTCCTCGGATAAGCAAAAACCGCTTTCCTGCTTAGATCTTCAGCTCGCGCTGTTCCCGCAGGAGTCTCGTGAATTTGACGATGCTTGGTTGAAGTGAAATAGTGTAATTTTAACATCTACCTCTTTTCAGAGTCAGAGGGCAAGTTTCTATTGTCTTCGAAAATGTAACCTATAATTTAATATCAGCCATACTGTGACTAGTGATTGGAAAGGATGGCAGTCGACTCCTGCGGGAGGAAAGGCATAGGTGAGACCCCGGGTGCGATGTGAAGTGACCCCGAAAAGTTGGACAGATTTTTCGTTAAGCTGCTTGTTGGGAAAGAGTTCGGTATTGAATCGGACTCTTTCCTTTTAATTTTGTTTTTATTCGTTTGTTATTATAGTAATCCATATATTCTACTAGCTCTTGTTTGAAGTGATCTATGCTTTCAAATTGGTTGAGATAAAGAAATTCAGATTTCATAATTCCGAAGAAATTTTCAATAACGGCGTTGTCATAACAGTTTCCTTTTCGTGACATACTTTGTGTGATGCCACGTTCCTCTAGAGCTTGGCGGTATTTTTTCATCTGGTAGTGCCACCCCTGATCCGAGTGGATAATCAGTTCATCATTATCCGTGATGCGCTCCAAAGACGCTTCTAACATGTCGGAGACTAGGGAGTAGGTTGGTCTAGAACCAATCGTGTAGGAGATAATTTCGCCATTAAATAAATCAAGAACAGGAGATAAGTAAAGTTTCTCTCCGAATAATTTAAATTCTGTAATGTCGGTCACCCATTTTTCATTTGGTTTTTCCGCCTTGAAATCGCGATTTAAGATATTGGGAGCAGTCTTACCAACTTTGCCCTTATACGAACGGTATTTCTTTATGCGAACAAGGCTTTTCAAGCCTAACGCCTTCATTAATCGCTGCACTTTTTTGTGATTCACTAGGTATCCCTTATTTGCTAATTCTAATTGAATGCGACGATAGCCATACCGTCCATCATGTTCATGATAAATCGATTGGATCAATGACTTTAATGTGGTATCTTTGTCAGCTCGATTAAATGTTTTTACCCAGTAGTAGTAGGTACTCCGCGGAATACCTGCCAACTTTATAAGTTTTTTTACCGCGAATTCGACCCTTAGTTCATAGACTACTTTCGCTTTGTCTTGTTTGGTGATTTTTCCTTGTTTTGAACTAAGGCTCTCAACTTTTTTAGATAGGCATTCTCCATACGCAAGTGTTCCAGTTCTTTTTGCATTTCCTCTATAGGATCCTTAGCAGGTTTTTCATTCTTCGAATTTTTCTTTTGATGTGCTGTCATATGGGGATTCCCCTTCCGTGTTGGTTTAAGGGCATCGAATCCACCAGTCTCCCACTTTTTCTTCCACTTCCGAACCATAGCAGGATCAGGAATGTGGAAGATCGCCGATGCCTCTCGAAGAGAGAAATTCTTCTCTTCAATAAACGTAATTATATCTAGCTTAAAGGCTGGCGTATAGTTTGTATAGGGAAATTGAAAAGCTTGATTTCCATGATACTCATATAATTTTACCCAATAGCGTAATACAGATTCGTCAATCCCGCTTTCTTTCGCTAAGCCCCGATAACTATAACTCTCTTTTATATAACGTTGCACAACATCGTGTTTTTCCTTCTCTGTCATCTTTCTCATCCAGGCACCTCCTATTGTTAATTGGGTGTCCAACTATAGGGGTGCACTGCAGATGGCACGAGGAGGCTCACCAGCCGCCCTAAGGTGCGCGACTGCCATCGGTGGAAATCACGTTGCTGTTATAATGTGGTTTAATTTCGGAGCAGTGTGGTTACTTCACAGTATAGAGATTTTGTGTAACTGCTACATCGCATTGCGGGCTTATTCAACTATTTTAACGAGTAACTACTTATTTTATACGAAAGTTGAATACGGAAGAAAACCCATTCGCTTTAAAGGGTTCCTTTAATGAAAAAAGAAGACTATCTAAAAATAGTCTTCTTTTTTAGCAGGTAAGAAAATAAAATACTTTCTTACTGCATAAGTGTAACTAAGGCATTCGCCATTAAGGCTAGGCGATAAGCCAAGTTTTCTAACATTTTCACTGAATTTCAACCTTGAATTATCCCGATATACAGTGATAAACAGTGGTAAGATGCTGTTTTCCCCTAATTAAAATTAAATGGAAACGCTTTCTCTCACTATCTGGACCATATACATACCAATATCCAAAAAACCCTTGAAACTTCATACACAGATGTTAAGATACAACAGTCAAAGAAATGAACGGAAGACAAAATAAAAGAGGATGATTTTATATGTTAAAACAAAAAACAATCGCATTTTTAGGTGCTGGAAATATGGCAGAAGCTATGATAGCTGGAATGATTCAAACAGAAAAAGTACCTGCAAACCAAATAATTGTTACAAACAGAAGTAATGAGGATCGATTAGTTGAAATGGAAAACAAGTATGGTGTACGAACTGAACTAATTACAAATCTACCTTACAAAGAGATTGACTTTTTTATACTAGCAATGAAACCAAAAGGAGCAGAAGACACACTTTCTGAAATGAAATACAAACTTGCTGATGACCAGGTAATAATCTCTGTGTTAGCAGGCATATCAACTTCTTATATGGAAGAACGTTTGAATAGCGGTCAGGAAGTAATTCGAGTGATGCCTAATACTTCAAGTATGATTCAGGAATCAGCTACGGCAATGTCGATTGGAGCTACTTCCAATGATGAAAATGCCAATGAAGTAAAGGAAATGCTTGGATGCATGGGTGAAGTATATGTAATAGAGGAAGAACAAATGGATGTATTCACTGGTATTGCAGGAAGTGGACCTGCGTATTTCTACTATTTAATGGAGCAAATGGAAAACATGGGTAAAGTTTGTGGCATGGACAGTGATGTCGCGCGGAAAATTGCTGCTCAAACAGTTTACGGTGCTGCCAAAATGGTGATGGAAAAAGATGAAACGCCATCAGAATTAATTGATAATATCGTTTCGCCAAATGGTACTACTGCTGCTGGTTTAAAAGCATTAAAAGAGCATAACGGGGGAGTAGCAATTTCCCAGGCAGTAAATAATGCTGCAAAACGATCGAAGGAAATTAGCAAAGAACTTGATAAAGTATTGGTATTGTCTTAAATTTAATCAATAGTACTAATGGAAGTGGGTAAGAGTGGAAGCACTCTTACCCATTTTTTATTTTCTAAATATAAAGCTTGTATTTCTGATTTATCTGAAATAAAATAAAAGAAAGAAAATTCAAATTAAATCAGGGGTGTTGTGTATGACAAAATTGCAAAAGGATTTTGAGCAACAATCCATCAAGTTGGATCGCGCAAGAAGAAACACTTTAGGTGATTTACTAGCCCGCACAAGAGACAGGGATCCAGATAAGCTAGCTATTACGTATCTAGAACACCGGTTAACATATGCTGAACTGGATGACATGGTAAACCAAACAGCACATGCTTTCCTGGAAAGAGGTATGCTGAAAGGTGATATGATTACTGTTTTGTCTAAGAACAGCTTGGATTTTGTTGTAGTCAATTTTGCATTGGCTCGTATAGGTGCTGTAATGATTCCGATAAATTATATGCTTTCAGTTGAGGATGTTAGCTACATAGTAGAGCATGCTGAAGTTAATGGTTTTATAGCGTCAGAAGAATTTGCAGAGGTCTTGGATGAATCAGCAGGTACACTAGAAATAAAACATCGTTATTTAATGGACCTTCCGGTTGATTTTAATACAAAAAAGAATATGGAGGATTGGGAGTTATTGTCTGTTCTTAGACAAGGTCAATCAACAAAATTTGTTGAGGGTGAACTTGCTGATGACGATCTTGCACATGTTTTATATACTAGCGGAACCGAGTCACGGCCAAAAGGAGTTATGCTAACGCATAAAAGCCTGATAAGTGAATATGTCAGTTGTATCATTGACGGTAAAATGGAAGCTCGGGACATAGCAATTCATGCACTGCCGCTATATCATAGTGCCCAGCTGCATGTGTTTTTAGGACCTGGTGTTTATGTCGGTTCCAGTGGAATTATTCTTGGAACTGCCAGTCCTGAAGTGATATTGAAAACAATAGAAGAAGAGAGTGCAACGCAATTATTTTGTCCGCCAACTGTGTGGATCGCACTATTGCGCCACCCTGATTTCAATAAAAGAGACTTATCATCACTGGAAAAATGTTATTATGGTGCGGCAATCATGCCACGTGAAATACTAAAGGAGCTTTCTGATCGATTGCCAAACGCGAAGTTTTGGAACTTTTATGGGCAAACTGAAGTAGCGCCGCTTGCAACTGCACTGCAACCTGAAGACCAACTGCGAAAATTAGGGTCAGCGGGAAAAGCTTCCTTAAATGTACAGACTAGAATAGTTGATGAAGAAGATAAAGAATTACCGCGTAATGTGATAGGTGAGATCGTTCATCGTACCCCCCATGTGATGAAAGGGTATTTACATGATCCAGAAAAGACCGCAGAAGCCTTTCGTGGTGGCTGGTTTCACAGCGGAGACCTTGGTGCAATGGATGAAGAAGGATATATCACAATTATTGATCGAAAGAAAGATATGATTAATACTGGTGGAGTCAATGTTTCCAGCAGAGAAGTCGAAGAAACAATTTACCAGTTGGACGGTGTGTCAGAGGTTGCTGTCATTAGTATACCTGATGCATATTGGATTGAAGCTGTCACTGCTGTAATCGTTCTTAAAGATAACGCAAGTGTAACAAAGGATGATGTTACTAACTTTTGTAAAAAAAAGTTGTCAACATTTAAAGTTCCAAAGTATGTTGAATTCGCAGATACTTTACCAAAAAATCCAAGTGGAAAAGTGCTGAAGCGTTCGTTGCGCGATCAATTCGATAAGCTTGGCGAGAGATAGAAATCTGTATAATTGATATTACTATTTGAAACACTACTACTGGAGGTGTTTTAAATGAGTGAGAAAAATGACTTATATAACAAGAAAAAAGTAAATTCAAGCATCAATCCTGCAGGCAACACAAAAGATGCAGAGAATCATAGACCGAACTCAGAACTGGAACATAAAGCTAAGAAGACAAATACAAAAAGATAATTTTGCAAAATGGGTGAAATTACTATTGTCATTTTAAATGTTAAGGTGTAAGATATTAATAAGCTACATTGTACGTATTTAATTAAGTTTTAACCTCTAACATTATAATAGGGAGTTTTATATAAGAACTGAAATGTCGTGCCTCCAAAGAGTGGAAGACAGGAAGGTTTTTGCAAACACCCACTTTGACGAGTGGTGGTTTAAAACTTTTTATTGATTATACGGCAATTGTGGCTTTTAACTTTAAAATGATTCAGACCAGCTTACTAAATGTGAGCTGGTCTTTTTATTGACCATAAAGGGATAAGTGATACTTGTCTATTCCAATAGGGAAAAAGTATTATCTTTTTGATCGAATTAACGTTATGATAAGTGAAAAGCTTATGCAAAGGGGTTTAATAACATGTCTTTTACTTATGTGGAAATTGACCATGTACAGTTAGCCGCACCTAAAGGTGGAGAACACGAGGCAAGAGAATTTTTCTCAGATCTACTTGGTTTTAAAGAAGTTGAAAAACCAGATTCCTTAAAGAAAAATGGTGGTTTATGGTTTATGACAGGAGCAATACGGCTACATATTGGGATAGAGGAACCATTCATACCAGCTAAAAAGGCACACCCTGCATTTCACGTTGAAAACATTGAGGAACTGAAAGATTATTTAAATGAAAAGAATGTACCGCTGCTAGTGGATGACAGATTACCTGGAGCCAATCGTTTTTATTTAGAAGATCCGTTTGGAAACAGACTTGAATTTCTGGAGTGGAAAATATAACTGGATAATATGAAAAGCCCCGTCGCTACTTTTGACGGGGCTTTAGTTAGTTAATTCAATTTTCGTAGAGATATTTTTATGAACGAAATAAACTATAGTTCTTGTAGCACTTGAAATATGTTACCTGAAACGAATTACTAATATGTCTATTCCTAAAACATGCTGCTAGTTACTATACTTTTTCGTATTTGATGTAACAGTAAGGAAATTTCCGTTGTTGGCAGTGTACTGAAAAAAGTTACACGAAATATTGACTTAGTGGATCTGCGATCGCATCTTCGAATATACTTCGCTTTCCGTGGGCGAGTGGTGAGCCTCCTTGGACTGGCGTCCTTCGGGGTCTCACCGATCTCTTACTTCCCACAGGAGTCTTCGTATATTCGAAGATGCTAGGTTGAAGTGGAAATAATATTTTTTAGAACCTACCGCTTTTTCAGTGATATACTAGCGCGATCCAGGTCTTACCTATGTTCGTCCTACCCCAGAAGTCGACTGGTAGCAGCGAAAAATCCCTTAATAAATGGATTTGATGGCAATTCTTAGTTCAGTCCTTGTTATAGTGTATACAACAGCAGTGAAGAAAAAACGCCGATGCACTAGCAACTGAAAAAGGATAGATATTAAAAATTTCACTTTCGCACATCAATCCAGCATCATCGAATTCACGAGACTCCTGTGGGAACAGCGCGAGCTGAAGATCTAAGCAGGAAAGCGGTTTTTGCTTATCCGAGGAAGCTGAAGCCGTGCCCACGGAAAGCGAAGTGAATTCGATGATGCGATCGCAGATCCTCTTAATTTGTACTTCATGTAACTTTTTTAATTTCCTTCGGAATGATTCTGTACAGCTATAGAAGTAATCCGAAAGTTAATTCACAGTATAGAGATATTGAAAAACTACTACATCAGATTGCGGGCTAAGTCTAATGTTTTTGAGCACCTGCATTTTTCAGTCTGCGAAAGTTGAGTTAGTTAATTAGTATGTTTATTTTTCTATGCTTAAGCTCTCATCGTTGACAGTATAACTATAATTTCCATATAATTCTTATCATGTAGAGAATATATACAATCAAAAGAGCACAATAAGGAGATGAAGAAAATGAAGAATCAACAAACAGAAAATATCAAAACTATAAATAAAACTCCTATTGTTGCGGTGCTTCTAACTGGCGCATTTGTCGCTATTTTAAACCAGCTATTACTAGCTACAGCAATTCCACACATTATGGAAGATTTAAATTTAACTGAGAATACTGCTCAGTGGGTTACAACTATTTTCATGCTGGTAAATGGTATTATGATACCAATCACAGCATTTTTAATTGAAACATTTACTACTCGCAGATTGTTCTTGACAGCTATGGCTGTATTTTCTGTTGGTACGCTTGTTTGTGCGCTTTCACCAAATTTCGCAGTGTTAATGATAGGAAGAATTATTCAGGCTGCTGGGGCAGGTATTATGCTCCCGTTGATGATGACTATATTTATTTTGATTTTTCCAGTTGAAAAACGCGGATCTGCAATGGGAATGGTTGGTCTTGTCATATCATTCGCGCCTGCAATTGGACCAACTCTTTCAGGTTGGGTAATACAGCATTATCCATGGAGATATTTATTTTACATAATTCTTCCAATCGCAATAATCGATATTGTAATCGCCTATTTTGTCATGAAAAACGTGACAACCAGAACATTTCCTAAGGTAGATTATTTATCAATTGTTCTATCCACAATTGGCTTCGGTGGGCTGTTGTATGGATTCAGCAGTGCAGGGAATTACGGATGGTCAAGTATTTATGTCATCGCATCCTTAATTATTGGTTCGATTTCACTGGCCAGTTTTATAACACGGCAATTTAAGCTTAAACAGCCTATCTTAGAATTTCGCGTGTTTAAATACAAAGTCTTCACCATTACAACCATAATAGGGATGGTTGCATTCATTGCGCTTATTGGTGCGGAAACTATTTTGCCAATATACATGCAGAACATGGCTGGATTCACTGCACTTGAATCTGGAATAATGATTATGCCTGGCGCATTATTAATGGGATTTATGTCTCCAATTACGGGGAGAATTTTTGATAGAATTGGGGCGCGCTGGTTAGTTATAATAGGAATGACAATTGTTACGGTTACTACTTTTCTCTTTACTGATTTAACGGCAACTACATCATTAACCTATTTAACGATTGTTTTTGCCATTAGGATGCTTGGTATCTCAATGGTTATGATGCCTGCTACAACTGCTGGTCTTAATCAATTACCAAACAGACTTATTCCCCATGGATCTGCGATGAACAACACGATGCGTCAAGTTGCAGCATCTATTGGAACTGCAATTCTCATTACGGTAATGACTGCTGCAGCATTGGATAATGGTGAGACTAGCGGGGCAATACATGGAGTAAACATTGCGTTTTATGTTACAACTGGTATATCATTTATTGCTTTAGTATTGTCATTTCTTATAAAAAGTACAACACCAGCACAAGAGCGAGAGGCAATGGCACGTGCTGAAGAAAATGGTTGAAATAAAATTTATGTATAATATCAATTTCTTTTCAAAAGCTAGTTGCAAATGGAAAGGAGTTTTAATAAATGTCAGGAAAGCCAAAAGGTCCGAAGCAGAAGGACGAACCAAACTTACCAAAAAGCCCAAATCAGCCGTACGGTGAACCTTTAAGTGGCTCACACAAAGTTAAAAATAAAAATCACTCAAGGCAAAATAAGAATACGTCCCATGATATGTAAGTTTTAAAAAAGACAGTTTTTAACTGTCTTCAGGATGTAGAGAAAGTAGGTGTTTTTTTCTCTACATCCTATTTTTATTGAAAAAATATCATAAAATGCAAAGATTATTTGGGTGAAAATAGACTCCCACACACCTAGCCAAGCTAGGCTAGGTGTGTGGCAATCTTCTTCATGTTTTGGCACGCTGCGGTGAGTAATACTTGTTCACCAGCATTGTGCAATCCTCGTAACCTGCAGTAGCGAAGCCCATGCAGTTGTTTGGAATCTGCAAAGCTTCGCTCTACTTTTTCTTTTCTAAATTTATATAGCATTTTCCCCGAAGGGGAAAGCCGATTCTGTCGTATTTTTTCTTTATGGTCCTCCCAGACGTGCCGCGTAATCACCTTTTGATGGTTTTTTGACCGTGTACATTGATCTAGTAGAGGACACATTACACAATTTTGAGGGTTTGATTTGTACTCTCTGTATCCACCTCGACTTGTTGTACTGTAAGGCAATACCTCTCCATTCGGACAAACGTAACGATCTTGTGCTTTATTATATTCAAATTTCCATTTTGGAAACAAACCTTTTGTTGGATGATATCTTCTATGTGCTATTACACCAAAAATATTTCGATCTGATATGCCTTTACAAATAGGTGTCGTTAGATACCCCGAATCCAACGCAACAGCCTCAACATTAAAACCAAATCGCTTAATTTGACGATCTAAACGACTAAGATAGGGGCGAGAATCGTGAAAGTTTCCTGGTGTGACAAACGCATCGGTAATAATATTAAATTTCATATCTGTCGTGCGGTGATCAAGGTAACAAAACATTTCCTGTTTTTGATCCCGAGACATGAATCCACTATCGGGATCCGTTGTGCTTTTACGAATATCTTTTGTTTTTTTCACTTCCTCCCGTTTTTTTAACGGCTTTTTTCCGTGTTCCTCTCGATCATCTTCGATTGCTTCGTTTAGATCTTCTATGTAGTCTCGAGTTTCCACTTCAACAGTTTCTTTTGTGAATTTATGTTTATTTGCATTGGCTTTTAGGTGAGTTGAGTCAGTAAACAACACCCTTCCACCAACCATTCGATGGTTCATAGCTTGAAGCACAATCTCATCGAATATTTCTTGGAAAATATCTGTATCCTTAAACCGAGTACGTCGATTCCAACTAATCGTAGAATGATGAGGAACTGAGTCACTTAACCGTAAGCCAAGAAACCAACGATAAGCAATGTTCATTTGAATCTCTTTTTCCAATTGACGTTCGGAACGAATTCCATAAAAATATCCGATGAACATCATCTTGAATAATATAAGAGGATCTAAAGAAGGACGACCGTTTACTTCGCTATAATAAGGTTTTACTTTATCTACGATAAAACTAAAATCAATATACTTGTCAATTTTCCGAAGGAGATGGTTTTGTGGTACAAGCTCTTCAATGGAAACAAATTCTACTTCACTTTGAGTACTATTTCGAGTATGAAACACATTGATCACCGCCTATTTAAGTTACTTATATTATAACAAATTAACGCGGTAAAGGGATAAAGTGAATCAAAAAAAATAGACTGCCGAGAGAGTTTCTCGACAGCCTGAAGACAGTTTTTAACTGTCTTTTTTATTATGTTATGCTTTAAAATGGAGTGTGAAAAATAGGGGGATAATGAAATGAAGGATAAAAAGCTTGTAGGTTTACCGCCAATAATTTCTGAGGAACCCAAGGTTTTAATTGTCGGTTCCATGCCAAGTTCACTTTCATTGAAAAGCCAAGAGTACTATGGGAATCCTCGTAACCACTTTTGGGATATTCTATTTGAACTGTTCACTAAAAAACCAATAAATGATTATCAGGAAAAGATCAGTTTTATCAAACAAAATCATCTCATTCTTTGGGACGTTATAGGTTCTTGTTATAGAGAGGGAAGTCTTGACAGCAATATTACTATGGAAGAACCAAATGACATCACTGGCCTTTTGGAGAAGAATCCCACCATCCGTGCTATTGCTTGTAATGGCACTAAATCGTTTCAAATATTAAAGAGAAATGGATATGTGAGTAAAGAGCATGATATCACGGTTCTTAAACTTCCTTCAACTAGTCCAATTCCGGGTAAATATACAAAGTCGTTTTCTGGAAAAGTCAAAGCCTGGAGCCAAATAATGGATTATCTGGATGATGCGTAATGAAATGGTTTCTGTAGTATCTCAAATTACACATTATTATTCTAAAAAGAAAAATGCCTGGAGAATTCTCCAGGCATTTTTTAAGCAGATAAGAAAGTATAAATCCTTTCTTACTGCATAAGTGAAACTAAGTCTTTCGCCATTAAGGCTAGGCGAGACGAGACACCAAGTTTTCTAATGATTATTTTACTTTAATGACTATTTTCCCTTTGGCATGATGTGTTTCACTTAATTTGTGAGCATCCTGTAAACCTTCTTGACTTAACGGAAAGGTATGGTCAACAATCGGTTTAACTTGTTCTTTTTTGATTAAATTACCAAGCTCAGCAAGTTGTTTGCCATCTGGTTCCAACCAGTGAAAACCTGCTTTTAGATTTTTTGACTGGGCAGCTTTCTCATCTGGCGGTTGTACAATTGATACTAGTTTGCCGCCTTCTTTCAATACTTGAAAGCTTTTCTCCTGAACTTCTCCACCAAGTGTATCTAATACAATATCGTAGTCTTTTAGAACGTTTACAAAATCTTCTTCTTCATAATTAATAAAAGTATCTACGCCAAGTTCCTTTAAGAATTCTTCATTTTTACCGCTGGCAGTAGATGCAACGTGTGCTCCGAAGCTTTTGGCAATTTGAATTGCAAAGGTTCCCACTCCGCCGGATCCGGCATGAATTAATACTTTGTCATCCTCTTTTATTTCAGAAAAATCAACAAGACATTGCCAAGCAGTCAGCCCAGCTAACGGTACAGAGGAAGCTTCTTCAAACGATAAGTTTTCTGGCATTTTCGCCAGCAGCTCCTCATCGACTGCTGTATACTCTGCATACGTGCCTTCTCTGGTAAGTGCTGGTCTTGCAAATACGCGATCACCAATTTGGAAATTGGTTACGGCTGAACCTACTTCACTTATAATACCGGCAACATCCCATCCTAATGTAATTGGGAATTCAAGTGGAAGGTTTTCTTTTAGATACCCCTCACGTAACTTCCAGTCAATCGGGTTAATTGATGTTGCATGAACTTCAATTAATACTTGATTGTCGTTTATTTCAGGAACGCTTACTTCTTTTTCTGTTAGCTTATTAAGTGAGCCATATTCTTCAATGACAATTGCTTTCATTTTTAATTACCTACTTTCTGTGTATACTGAGTTGAAAAAGGGTAACGTTTAAAACGTAACCATATGTAAAATGGTAAAGCACTAGATAGGATTTTCCTAATAATTTGTTTAAACCACAAAAAAGCTAGTTAAAAAACGCAATAATTGTCGAATGTTGCTGAAAAGTGTGAATTTTTATAGTATAATGATAGTGAAAAAATAATTTTTTATGCGTAAGGGAATTATGAAATACCTTGATATGAATATAATTTGCAGGTTGTTCTTGACTGAAAATTAGTGAAGTATGCAGTTGTTTTTTTATAAGGGAAGGAATAGAATAAAAAAGTGAGGCGGAAAAGGGGGGCCGTAAGCTGCAACTTACGACCCAGACAGATTTCCGCAGGTGTGACGGCTTCAAATATTGGGATTTGAAAAAAGTAATTGTCCAGTCAAAAACGGGGAATTACTTTTTTTCTTTGCTGTTCACAATCAACAACACAAGCGTCGAAAACATCAGCATCAACTCAAGAGCTTTGTCAATTGGTATCACACGCTTCATCCCCTTTCCTTAAGGGGTTAAGCCGCCAATGTAAGAGAATTTTATCTCTTGCATCTACTTTTGAAGTCCACCTGGACGGACCTGTCCTCACCATTATACAATATCATTTTTAATAAATGTTGTAATAGGAAAAAAATGGTACAATGTTCACAGAAATCAGTAAATTTGAAAAGCTAATTAGAATTACGTTATTTAATAGAAATGTGTTTACTTCGATCATGTTTATACTTTTGATAAAAACTGATCATGGGTTCAATTGTATCCTTCAAATCAGGGCACGTTATACCTGTTCCCTCTAAATCCTCAACAGCTTTTGAACTATCATAAGAAGAATGAATAGAGAAGTAATCCATAGCTTCTTTTTCAACTTGCAGCCACTTTCGAACAAATGATAATGATAAGGATTGTTTTGCGAGTGAAAGTGGAAGTTGTCCGCTTGGCGTTTTGTTAAGATAGCGCTCAGCAATGATCTTATGTATTTCTCGCATCGTATATGGATTTGGGTCAGTTAAATGATACGTTTTACCTTCCCCAACAGATTTCATTGATAGATAGCTTGTTGCTTTTAGTACATAATCTGAAGGTACAAAATTGCCTTCCGCTTCCCCTTCACCAAGATAGGGGATAACAGGCAGAAACTTTAGATGTTCCATAAAATTAAGTATGAAATAGATGCCGTCAAACTTGATTGTTTCTCCAGTTTTCGAATGTCCTTTAACAACTCCCGGTCGAATAATAGTTGTTGGTATAACAGTTTTTAATTTTTCGACCAACACCTCTGCTTCATATTTAGTCTTTTCATATTGATTCCGGAAAGATTGTTCCATAACTAAATCACTTTCAAAAATTTTCCCTTCACGCCTTCCCGATACGTATGCCGTACTAAAATAGATGTAGCGTTTGAGGTTTAACAAATTTTCCGTCCAGTAATTCACATTAATCGTTCCATTCACATTCACGGTTTGCGCGATTTCTTGTGGAACTGCTAAATCATAAATGGCAGCCAGGTGAAATACGTGGGTAACAGAATTCTTTAAGGCACGATTGATAACAGGTGATAAATTGAGATCAGGTTTTGTAATGTCCCCTTTTATTATGGAAAACAAGTTTTCGGGTAAATCATGTTTAGTAATGAAACCTGTTAAATTATTTTTTGCATCCATTTCTTGTGAGGGTAATACGAGTAGATTAATATGCTTGATTTCGTTTTTATGATCGTTGACCAGCTGCTGAATTAAACTAGAAGCAAGGAACCCCGGATATCCAGTAATAAATAAATTATAATTCACCATAACGCCCCCTAATTGTGTAACTATTTGGTATTATTATAATTGAAAGATTACTAATATAGTAGTGGTTATTATTTTAATACTAGGATGATGTTCTTTTATGAAACGATTTTGGTTTAATTTCGTTCTTTTGAGCCTGCTCATTATTGCTATGACTATCACATCAGTTGACCCAGAAGCATTGCCCTACAGTCTGTTATTCTCAGCATTAGTTTTTGCATTATTTTTTTTGTTATCGACTAGGAAAACTCCATTACTTTTATATATTGGAATTTCAGCGGCTGTTGGCATACATCAAGTTCTCATAGTAGAAACGTACAATATGTTTTCGGTTTTTTTACTTGTTTTCTTAGCGATAACCGCAGCATATAATCTGAACACTAGGCATTTGTACATCTATTTATCAGTAAACTTAATTCTCACCGTTCTTATTAGTGTTGATGCGGATACCATGAGGGTTGGGGCCATTATTTTCACTTTATTTATGTATTTTCTTATCGTGGTTATCAATCAGATGATTATGGAACGAAAAGAGGTTGGAGAGATATACGATAAACTCAGTAGTGAATACCGTCAATTAAAGAGACTGAATTTACGTACAGAGGAAGCTGCCAGGATAGAAGAACGTACAAAAATTGCACGAGACATTCATGATTCGGTCGGACATCGGTTAACAGCTTTAATTATGAAGTTGGAAATGCTGGACATACAAAATCCTGATGTTGTTTTTCATGATTTAAAGAAAATGGCCAATGATAGTCTTTCAGAGACTAGAGAAGCAGTTAAAGCATTGAAAACGGAAGAGTATGAAGGTATATCGACTGTTGTTCACTTAATCCGGAAACTGGAGGCGGAAAGTCATATACTCGTTCAATTTACCATGAAACAAGGAGTATTGTCCCTTACGCTTTCAAATGAAAAAAGCGTCGTACTCTACAGAACAATACAAGAGGCGCTTACCAATGCGATGCGGCATGCACAAGCAAGAGAAGTACATATTGTATTAGGGAAAACAGCAAATGGAAATATTTCATTTGAGATATCAAACCGTCAGTTCGAAGAGAAAGATTACAAACTTGGCTTTGGTTTACGTAACATGAATGAAAGAGTATTACAGGTGAATGGAAAATTAGATGTTTATCAAACAGAAAAGAAATTTGTAGTAAGTGGAACAATTCCGAGTGAGGAGCGTTTATGATGTGGAAAGTTTTGCTGGTGGAGGACCAGGTAATTGTGAGACAGGGATTAAAAGTTATATTAGAACAGGATACGTCCATTACAGTAAAATACGAAGCAAATAATGGAAAGGAAGCACTGGATATTTTAGAAAACCATTTAATCGATTTTGTCATTATGGATGTTAGAATGCCAGTAATGAATGGTATTGAAGCAACAAGGATAATCAAAAACCGGTGGCCCGAGGTGAAGATACTTATATTGACTACTTTTAATGATGATGAGTACGCTTTAGAGGCGTTAAAAGAAGGAGCAAATGGTTTTCTGCTAAAAACTGCTGAGTCAGCTAAATTATTGGATGCAGTCTACAGTTGTATGAGTGGTGGTTTAGTACTTAACGATGAAGTTGCAGCAAAGGTAATGCCACGACTTTTGCAGCAAAGTAAGCTGCAACCAGTTGAATATAGTTTATCCTCCCGAGAGTTGATGATCACAAAACTGGTAGGAGAAGGCCTGGCTAACAGAGAAATAGCTGAGAAACTCTTTTTATCTGTAGGTACTGTGAAAAATCATCTAACCCAGATTCTACAAAAAACAGGCTTAAGAGATCGTACTCAGTTGGCTATTTACGCTGTGAAGCATGATATTGAGTGAATAAAAAAATGTGTACAATTGCGTCCTTTAACCGAGGGCGCTTTTCTAATGACTCAAGTCACGTTTTATCGTGTGATAAAGTGACTTTAGACAGTATTCTGACGATGTGATGTATCGTAAAATGGGATTAGAGGAGGCTGGAAAATGCTTGAATTAGTAGATATTTCAAAGAGGTACAAACAGCTTTACGCAGTGAAAAATTTAAATATGTTCATTGAGAAAGGTGAAATTGTCGGATTGCTAGGTCCTAATGGAGCAGGTAAGTCCACTGCAATTTCAATGCTTTCATCATTAATTGAACCCACTACAGGAGATGTCAGATTCAATAACAGCAGTATCATTAAAAGTCCCGCACCTCTTCGGAACGTGATAGGAATGGTGCCGCAGGAGATCGCAATTTATCCGGATTTGACCGCTGAAGAAAACCTTCAGTTCTTTGGGAGAATCTACCGCTTGAAGGGCACTGATTTAAAAAGAAAGATAGAAGAAGTCTTAGATTTAGTTGGTCTGACTGAGCATCGAAAAGGTGTTGCTAAAAAATTCTCAGGTGGTATGAAACGACGGTTAAATATCGGTGTAGCTCTGTTGCATAATCCTGATTTACTCATCATGGATGAACCTACTGTTGGGATTGATCCTCAGTCCAGAAATTATATTTTGGAAACAGTTAAACGACTAAACAAAGAAAAGCAGATGACTATATTGTATACCAGTCATTACATGGAAGAAGTGGAATTTCTTTGTGATCGGATTTACATTATGGATAAAGGAAATCTGATAGCTTCAGGAACGAAGGAAGAAATTAAACAAATTTTATCCTCTGAAAAGACTATTCTAATTAAAGCAGAACGATTAAATGATGCGTTTATACAATCTCTTCAGCACGACCCAAGAATTAGCCGTGTAACAACTAAAGAGAAAGAAGTTAGCGTGATTGTTCCTTCAGAATTGAATATTTTCAGCAGTATTCTAAAGCTTGCTGAAGAAACAGAAATTGTACTGCAGTCGGTGGACATCCAAACTTCCACTCTTGAGGATGTTTTTCTGCATCTTACCGGGCGGGCACTGAGGGACTAGGAGGGATAAAGTTGATATTACAAATTATTAAAAAACAATTATTTATATTTCTGCGTAATCCTCAATTATTATTGTTGTTAATAGGCTTACCGATTATTTTAAGTGCGATATTAGGTGCATCCCTTGGTAATTTAATGAATGGCGGGTCTGTTTCATTGGATGCAAAAGTAGTTATTATTGAACATGGAAATGAAGCTGATCAAGTTGAAAAATTTTTGCAGGATGTAGAAAAAAGTCAAATACCTGAAGAAATACAGTTTGCTATAAAGAATAACGCAGAGCAATACAAACTAATAGAATCGTTAAAGGATATAGTAGGAAGTGAAGGACTTAAAGAAATAATCACACTTGAAACAGTAGCGGAATCGGAAAAAGAAGCAATTTTAAAGGATGATTCATATGCTGCCGTATTAGAAATCCCGGAAAATTTCACGTATAACACTTTACAGAACGCCATACTAAACCAGGATGAAGCTGGAGAATTAAAACTGTATAAGAATGAAGGTAAACAAGTTGGTGCGACGGTAATCAGTGAAATTGTTGAGCAATTCCAGCAACAATTAGCACTATTGAGTTTCTCAGTGGAAAATGGATTAAGCAGTGAGGCAATTCAAGTGGATACAAATGCCATTTTAGGTGAATCGACTACCATTGACCAGAAGAAACCTATTTCCGCCCGGGACTATTATGCGGTAGGTATGGCAGTAATGAATGTGCTTTTTGTTGCATCTATGATTGGATCTTTTGCCTTTCAGGAGAAAAAAATTCATGTTTTTAACCGTGTTATACTAGCTAATATTTCAAGGTGGGTATATTTTAGCGGTATTTTCATTTCAGGGGTTATTTTCGGATTTTTACATCTGCTGATAGTTTTCGGCGCCTCATGGATTTTATTTGGAATTGGATGGCCTAATTTGTTGGGGTTTTTTATTGTAACCTTTGGCTTAGCGATAGCTGTTGGTGGACTATCTGTACTTTTGACAGCTATCAGTTTTCGCATAAATTCAGAGATCATTACAAATTATTTTTCTTCAGTAGTAGTTTCGATTATCGCATTTTTGGGAGGAAGCTTCTTTCCGATTGGTGATTTCTCAAAAATCATTCAATCAATTGGAAACCTAACTCCGAATGGTGCTGGGATGTCAGCCTATTTAGCACTTTTACGGGGCGATGATATCCCTGTGATTTTAGACCAATTCTTCTTTCTCTCTTTATTTGCCTTAGTATTAGTAATTATTGCGGGTCTAAGTTTCCCAAAAAGGGGTTATACGTTATGATTGGAATTTTACTAGCTAAAATCAGACTTTTTGTACGCAGTCCGTGGCCCTTTTTAGTCATGACCTTAATGTCAATTGGATTCGCATTTATTTTAGGTGGAAGTACGTCGAATGTTATCAACGTTCCCGTTTATCTAGAAGACGATAACATGCAGGAATCAGAAGTTTGGAGGCAACTGGAAAATTCGGACGTATACAATTTTCAAATGCTAACAAAAGATGAAATGAAGCAGAAAGTATCAAATGGAAAAGCAGATTTTGGTTTAATTCTTGAGCAGAATGACTTCCGGATATTTGTAGGAATAGAATCGCCAACTATTAATTTTGTTCGGCAAACTGTCCATGAAGCATATATGAATGTAGAACAACTGGATTTAATCTATTCGGAAGCAAATGCAACAACATTCGAAGCAGAAGAGTCATTGAAGAAAAAGCTAGAAAGCGCAAAAGAAAATCCGCCTTTTATAATGAGTACGGAAGGATTTCGTGGATCAGATACCGTTATTTTGAATAACACCTTTCAAACGTTGTTTGGCTTTACACTATTTTTTGTTATCTATACAGTCGCCTACAACGTACTAAATATTTTAGTGGAAAAACAAGACGGAGTATGGGATAGAGTGATTTTATCACCAGTAAAAAAATGGGAAATGTACGTTGCTAATTTAATTTACAGCTTTATAACCGGCTATCTGCAGGTTTGTATTGTATTTCTTGTATTCAAATACTTCGTGGGAGTAAATTTTAACGGTAGATTTATAGAATCTTTAATACTGGTAGGTTCGTATGTATTTTCCATCGTGGCTTTAGCGATTTTAATTACTGGGGTAGTAAAAACTGTTCAGCAATTTAATGCAATAATTCCCATTATCGCTGTCAGTATGGCAATGATTGGCGGAGCTTATTGGCCGCTCGAAGTAGTAGAGTCAAAATTCATGCAGCTTTTATCAAAGTTTACTCCAGTCACATATGGGATGGATATGTTAAATGGCGTGGTTGTATATGGGTATCAAATAAGTGATGTGCTTTACCCAGTTAGTATATTAATTTTAATGGGAGTAGTAATGACTGGTATAGGAATTCATTTAATGGAGAGAAGGCATGTGTGACGATTTTTTTAAACATGATAAAATGGTATTAATCATACTATAAAGGAGATGTACCATGCGCATAAACGAAGAAGCACGAGAAGAGTTATATAGCGAAGTAAACAATTTGACTGATGAGGAGATCAATAAAAAACCTGCTGATAATCAGTGGTCAATTAAACAGGTTATGGAACATTTATTTTTAATGGAAGCAGCTATTACGAAAACAATTATTAATCAATTGGAAAAAGGAGATTTGGTTAACCCGAGTTTAAAGCCTATTGAAGCATCAACTAATCGTTCAACAAAGGTCGATGCGCCAGATTTTGCGGTACCGAATGAAGAATTTACAACACTTGAACAATTAAAAATGAAACTGACTGCTACACATCAGGGGTTAATTAAGGTCGCAGAAAATGTGAATACTGATGAACTGGAAGCAAAAGGTTTTAACCATCCTGTATTTGGTCTAATGAGTTTAAAACAATGGATTCCTTTTGTTGGATATCACGAAAAGCGACATATATTACAAATTAAAGAAGTAAAGGAAAAGCTTGGTCTATAATTACACTATTTTAATAGTCGCAAGGAACCCATGTGCTTTATAGTGTAAAGAAATACCAGGGGTATATAAGCAGAAATTAGCCATGCTTTCCTGTATACTAGATATAGCATCATGAAGAAGGGGGATCTTTGTGAAGAAAAATAAGATTATAAAACTATTAATCGGAATACTTAGTATTCTGCTAATCATAAATATTGCTGCTAGTTTTTATTTCTATAATCTGGCAATTGAACGTAATACAAAAGATTTCTTACAAGGTAACGATGACCTGGAAGTTTCGGCTGAAGCAATGAAAGTGTTTACGCAAGGAGACTGGCATGATTGGGTGAACAAACAGAACTTCGAGCAATGGGAGATCACATCGTTTGATGATTTAAAACTGAATGCGTATTTTCTGCCAGCTGAAGAACCTACGAATAAAACGGTAATCCTGGCTCATGGATACTTAGGTAATGGTCTTGATATGGGATTATACGGACAATATTACTACGAGGAACTTGGCTATAATATATTAATGCCTGATGCGCGTGGTCACGGCCAAAGCGAAGGTGATTATATAGGTTTTGGCTGGCATGATCGACTGGACTATGTAAAATGGGTTGACCTCGCGGTAGAAAAGCTTGGGGATGAAAACCAAATCGTACTTCACGGCGTCTCAATGGGTGCAGCAACAATGCTGATGGCAAGTGGTGAAGATCTTCCGGATAATGTGAAAGCTATTGTTTCTGATAGCGCTTATAGCAGTGTTGAAAATCTCTTTGGCTATCAAATGGATCGGATGTATCATTTACCAAAATTTCCATTTTTAACTAGCACCAGTATTTTAACCGATATTAAGGCAGGATACTCTTTCAAAGAGGCATCTGCATTGAAACAGGTAAAAAAGACTGACATCCCTATACTATACTTTCATGGAGAAGCGGATACGTTTGTACCTACTAAAATGGCGTATAAACTTAAGGAAAACACTCCAAGTCCGTCCGAAATTATGACTATTGAAAACGCTGGTCATGGTGAAGGGTTTGTAGTTGAAAAAAAAGCATACGTGGAAAAGCTTGATCAGTTTTTAAATAGATTTGTAGAATAAGGTATCAATTCATTGCTAATCAAATTCAAAATAAAAAAATCCCCTGCAATAGGGGATTTTTACTTATGGTTTCAACTTTCACACATAGATATTCATGACGAATAACTAGAGTGAATTATGATAATTGACTTCCTAAAACATGTTGCAAGTTACTTTGACGTAGTTGATGGAAACTGCGAAATAACTTACCACTTTGGAAAAGCTGCGGTATGACAGCAACGATATTTCCGCGGATGGCAGTCGCTTTCCGCAGGCGGCTGGTGAGCCTCCTCGTGCTGACGCACTCCGGGGTCTCACCTATGCCTGTCCTCCCGCAGGAGTCGACTGCCATCCGCTCCAATCTCTAGACTAATATGGATATCTTGGATTTAAAAAGTGCATATTCGATAGCTATTCCTATTTCACAGAATGTAATAGTCGAGAGAAATTACACAGACGTAAATAGCTTTACCAGTCCTGGTTAGCTGAGGGCGGTGTCTACTGCGGGAACAGCAGGAATCTAAATGCCCAGCAGAGTTTTATTTTGGTCACCGAAAAAGTGGTGGATTATAAATTTTAATTATTCTACCGTAACTTAGCATCTTCGAATATACGAAGACTCCTGCGGGAACAGCACGAGCTGAAGATCCCGCAGGAAAGCGGTCTTTGCTTATCCGAGGAAGCTGAAGCCGTGCCCGCGGAAAGCGAAGTATATTCGAAGGTGCGACCGCAGATCCTCCTATTTCGTACCACATTCAATCCTTTATCAGTGGCCAAGTAAGTGAAGAGCACTGAATTCGCAGTATAAAGATATTGTGCCACTACTGCATTGGGTTGTGGGGACATTTAACAAGTTCCGGAAACACTTGCAAAAAGTTGAGTTATGATGTTTGCTCTACTTTATTTTGTGAGATATTTGCGTCCTCTTCGTACGCATGTTGCAGCTTGCGTGTTACAGGTCCTGGCTTGCCATCATTGATTTGTGTTTCGTCAACCGTAACAATTGGCAATACTTCAGAAGTGCTGCTTGATAAAAACATTTCATCAGCGAGTGAAATGTCCTCAACTGAAAAGCCTGCCTCATTAAATGGTATTCCTAGCTCATCAGCAAATTCCTCAATACGCATTCTTACACAGCCGTGTAATATTTGTTTCGTTGCTGGATGAGTATAGACCGTTCCATCCTTTACCAGATAAACATTTGCAGCGCTGCATTCTGTGACTAAGCCATCCTTATGCAGAATCGCTTCATACGCGCCTTTTTCACTTGCTGTCTGTTTTGCCAGCACGTTTGGTAATAAATTCAAGCTTTTAATAAAACAATACTCCCAGCGGATATCCCGCTCCGTAATAGTTTTAACACCTTCCTGTTGGAAAGTAATATTGCGCGGCTGATCCTGAATATAGCCATATACATTTGCTTCAATATCAGTTGGGAAAATATGATCCCTTGGAGCAGAACCTCTTGATACTTGCAAATACAGCTTTGCATCCGTTTTTACAACATTTTTAATGAGTAAATTATTTAACAGACTTACTAGTTCCTCTTTGGTAAAAGGAAGTCTGATTTTAACAGCCTCAGCAGAGCGAAACAAGCGGTCAATGTGCTCTTTGATTAGATAAAATTCACCTTTATAAATACGAACAACTTCATATATTCCATCGCCAAATTGCATAGCGCGTTCTTCAAATGGATAATTTAAATTATCACGATGTGTAAACTTATTCTGTGATAATATGATTGGATATACAGCCATTTTTTCGCCTCCCCGTAAAACATATGTCTATCTTATCGCTTACATGATTCATTGTAAATGAATGTTTTGAAGAATCATTAACTAATTTGTATAAAAACGCTTGATAAATAAAAAAATAATTGCTATACTTAAAAACGTGCCATTAAAAAAGTTGAACTTTGCGGGTATAGTTTAGTGGTAAAACCTCAGCCTTCCAAGCTGATGATGGGAGTTCGATTCTCCCTACCCGCTCCATACATATGTCTTAACGCAGTGTTTCGTAATCTAACTTACGAAGCGTTGCGTTTTTTATTGTTTTGACGCATCAATATAGAAAGGATGGATATAGAATGGAAAAACTGATGAACAATCTGAAGGCGATCGACGGTAAAAGTTACAAAGCATACAAAAGCATCCAAGGGAAGTATCTCTTTAATAACTTCACTTTATTTATAGATTATGTACAAGGAGATCCATTTGCTACACCATCAAAAATAAGATTAGAGGTTCCATCACAAAATCGCAGAATTAATAGTAGCTGGCTGTCTTCATACCAAAGAAAAATAGCAGCAGAGGACCGTATCGCAAGAGAGGTCGGCAAAGCGGTTAATCAGAACACTGCTTTTATTAAGGGATCCGGAAAAAGTGGTCGAATCAATTTTGATGCACCACATCAGGAAGTTATTGAGCGGAGTGCTGTTACTATAGAAAAGGATACAATTACCATTTGCCTATCAATTGGATTGCCAGCAAATGGTCGCCGAATAAATGGAGGGGAAGCTATAAAATTATTCAAGCAGGCTATCCCTAACATTGCAGATAATTCTATTTTCTCAATCTCCGATCTGGAAATTGAAAAAGCAACAAAACTAGCAGATCAACAGGAGACTATTCGGAAAGAATTACAGAATAATAATTGGATAGCATTTATTGCAAACGGTTCGATTCTTCCTCGTTCAAGTGGAATAAACGATAAACCACTAAATCAGGCTGTTTCATTTAACAGCCCATCTGAAAATGAAGTAGAAATAGCGATTCCGCATCAGGAGAAGCCGATAAAAGGGATGGCAATTAAAAAAGGAATAACGTTAATTGTTGGTGGTGGCTACCACGGTAAAAGTACACTATTACGTGCAATTGAACGCGGTGTTTACAACCATATTAAGGGCGATGGACGAGAATTCGTTGTGACCGATCCGAATGCTGTTAAAATACGGGCTGAAGATGGACGCGCGATTAGCGGCGTCAATATCACATCGTTTATTTCAAATTTGCCACATCAACAGAATACAACTTTCTTCACTACTGAAAATGCAAGTGGCAGCACATCGCAGGCAGCTAATGTAATGGAAGCTTTAGAAGTCGGGGCAACTACTTTATTAATTGACGAAGACACAAGTGCAACGAATTTTATGATTCGGGATTACCGCATGCAGCAGCTCGTCAGTGATAAGCAGGAACCGATTACGCCATTCATCGATCGAGTAAAACAATTACGTGATCAATACAGTGTTTCGACCGTTATCGTAATGGGCGGGTCTGGTGACTACTTCGATGTAGCAGATAATGTTATAATAATGGAAGAATATATTCCGAAAAACGTTACAGAAAACGCTAAAAAAATTGTACAGGATAATCCAACAAAGCGTGCGGCAATGAATGCAGAAGACTTTGGTAAAGTTATTCATCGTCAATTGCAGCAATCGAGTTTGCAAACGAATATGGGAAAAAAGTCAAAAGTCCAAGCCAAGGGACTAACCAAAATTCTAATGGGCAGAGACGAAATAAATTTTTCGCAGACGGAACAATTAGTTGATATTTCTCAAACAAGAATGATAGCTGAAATCATTCTCTATTTAGATAAGACGAAAGAACTTAAAAATTATAAAACCATGCAAAATCTGCTTCAAAAAATTGAGAAACAAATGAACGAAAAAGGACTGGCATCATTTACTGCACATCCAGATCAACACCCTGGTGACATTGCACGTCCTCGTACTTTTGAAATCGCGGCTGTATTAAATCGTATACGAACGCTTAAAGTGAAGCATCAATAAATAAAGGGAAGGAGGCAAAATTATGCATCATGAAGTGTTAAAACAGGAAATAATTGATTACAGTAAAACAATCGGAATTGATAAAATTGGTTTTGCCTCTGCCGATGTTTTTGGTGAACTGAAGGAGCGTTTGAAGCGTCAGCAAGAGTTATCGTATCATTCGGGTTTTGAAAAAGGCTCGATAGAAGAGCGGACAGAACCGGAGAGATTGCTTCCAGAAGCACAATCCATTATTTCTATAGCGATCGCCTATCCATCCAGAATGAAAAATGCACCCAAAAGCACGAAGGAATCACGGCGGGGTATATTTTGCAGAGCATCATGGGGTACGGATTACCATATTATTTTACGAGAGCGATTAGAAAAACTCTCTGCATTTATTAAAGAAAAAGTTCCAGAAGTCAGTGATAAACTAATGGTGGATACTGGCGAATTATCTGATCGTGCCGTAGCAGAACGTGCAGGAATCGGCTTTAGTGGAAAGAACACATCTATAATAACACCGGAGTTTGGTTCTTATGTATACTTGGGAGAGTTGGTTACGAACATTCCATTTACACCTGATTCCCCAGTTGACGATAGCTGTGGGGAGTGTACGAAATGTATCGATGCTTGCCCAACTGGAGCAATCGTCCAAGGCGGGCAATTAAATGCACAACGCTGCATTGCATTCCTGACTCAGACGAAGGATTATCTGCCTGATGAATTCCGTACCAAGATAGGGAACCGTGTATATGGCTGCGACACGTGCCAGATCGTGTGTCCGAAAAACAAGAAAATTGACTTTCACATTCACCCCGAGACAGAACCAGAACCTGAAATCGCGAAACCTAAACTTCAACCAATGCTTCGGATTTCCAATCGTGAGTTCAAAGAAACATACGGTCATATCTCTGGTTCATGGCGTGGGAAAAAACCGCTTCAACGGAACGCATTAATTGGACTTGCGCATTACAAGGATGAAACTGCCGTTGATGAAATAATTCAAGTAATGATGAATGACCCACGACCTGTGATTCGAGGGACAGCGGCCTGGTCACTAGGGAAAATTGGTACTCCTGAAGCCTTTGCTGCAATTGAGAGCAGTTTGGAAAAAGAAGAAGATGAGCAGGTTAGATATGAAATGCAAAAAGGCATGAATTTCAGGCGGAAAAAGACATATAAATAAAAGGGGTAAAGAAATGGAAAAAGCTAATCTATACTATGATGAATTTGATACACCAATAGGAATCCTGTCCATTATCAGTAATGGAGAGAAGCTAATTCGTATTGAATTCGGTAAACTAGCTGACCGGAGTGACCAGATGAACAAGTGGATTAAGCGTTATTTTGGTGATGTTGCATTTGTACATTCTACTGAAAAATTAGAGCTGGCGAAGAAAGAGATACTAGCTTATTTTAATGAAAACAGTCAAAAGTTCTCGCTTGAATTTGAATTTCATGGAACTCCTTTCCAATTGAAAGTCTGGCAGGCATTGTTTGATAAGATTCCATTCGGAGAAACGAAATCTTATAGAGATATAGCTATTGAGATTGGTGACAAAAAAGCTGTTCGCGCAGTAGGTGGGGCGGTAAATAAAAATCCTTTTTCAATTATCGTACCTTGTCACCGTGTTATTGGTTCAGGCGGGAAAATGGTCGGCTATAATGGTGGGCTTGATAAAAAAGAATTTCTTCTTGCACACGAAAAGCAAGTACTTGAAATATTTTAAATCGATTTACTTTCAGTACAAATAAAATCAGAGGAGCTGCTCAAATGAAAAAATCATTTGTTTTCAGTTTCAGTTTTGCTTTAATCCTTTTATTAGCAGGTTTATTCACCGAATATACCAGAGTAATTGGCTCGATATCATTTGGTATTGCTATTATATTTCTTGCAATTGGCAGCCTGGCAGGAAATGTTTTCGTGAGTGGCAGCGATATGCGGGCTAATTTGGCAACGGAATCAAAAGAAGATCGTGCAGGGCGACAGCGTATATTATTCAAATCGGGAATTATTGCTGTGCCCCTTATTATCGTAGGAATAATTCTTTTATCAATTTAAACAAGCCCTGCCCCATACACTAATATGGGGAGGGATATTTTTATGGAGGAATTAGTGGATTATTGGGAAACGTTTTTTTCAAGTGACCAGCCTTATGCTGATTGGTGGGCAAGAAAAAAGGAAATTTGCAAAAAAAGGGATGCAACAATTGTACGTATTCAAGGGGAAGGCAATCTATACCAGGAATTACGTCAATCAAACAGGCAGCAGGTATATTATAACCTTCATTTAAAAATGTTCGTGAAACAGTCGAATACGTTTTATCTGGAGGAGCAATATATTCCATATCAATTTCATCTGAAGAATAACGCTATTAGAAATCACACCAAACTTAGTTTTATGGAAGCAGAAGACACTTACGGAACAGAAAATCTTAAAATTTTTGAACAGATACCGGAAGAAAGCAGATTTAGTTATGATCGTCTGGCCGCTGTTAAGTATGCAAACCGGTGGTGGAACAGCTATAATCCTTCGTATCGAAAGTTTGATGTGGACTGTACAAATTATATTTCACAATGCCTGTTTGCAGGAGGAGCCCCTATGCGAGGAGCTCCTAATCGAAATAATGGATGGTGGTATAATGCGTCTAGCTGGAGTTTCAGCTGGGCAGTTGCCCATTCATTACGATGGTATTTAAGCGGGTCAACGTCTGGTTTAAAGGGGAAGGAAATGGGAAGTGCAGCAGAACTAATTCCAGGTGATGTTATATGCTATGACTTTGAAGGTGATGGCAGATGGAATCACAACACGATTGTAGTAGCAAAAGACGCAAATGGCGAACCGCTTGTTAATGCACATACAACAAATAGTAAGAATCGGTATTGGTCATATGAGGACTCGACAGCTTGGACACCAAATATAGCGTACAAGTTTTTCCGGATTGGTGAGTGATGATATACTTATACTGTTAGGAAGATAATATCGTTAAAACTTTATAAGGAGAATGAATTGTGAGTTTACATGTAGTACTTTTTCAACCTGAAATTCCTGCAAATACAGGTAATATAGCAAGGACCTGCTTAGCGACTGGCGCTACCCTGCATTTGATTCATCCGTTAGGATTTTCTACCGATGATAAAATGCTAAAGCGAGCAGGTCTTGATTATTGGAAAGATGTTGATATTCGCGAATACGAATCGATCGACGAATTATATGATACATATCAGAATGGTGACTTTTATTACATTGAAAATTTTGGAACGAAGCATTACAGTGATTACGATTATAGTAATGCAGAAGAAGAGTTGTTTTTCATATTTGGAAGAGAAACAGATGGAATTCCGAAAGATTTATTAGAAGGAAAAGAAGATAAATGTTTACGAATTCACATGACAGATCATGTAAGATCATTGAATTTGTCAAACACAGCTGCAATTATTATCTATGAAGCATTAAGGCAACAGGGTTTTCCTAATCTGACTTAAAAAATCCATAAAAATGCCGTCATGCAATAACATGACGGTGTTTTTATTGGTCTTTTTTACTTACGCCAGGCTTCGCATCATGTCCTGCAGTGAAACAGGAAACGATAAACGTAATACTTACTCCCAGTAATAAGGCTAAATCCGCTGTCATGCTAGGTGGCCTCCTTGTTTTTTATATGTAATCATCAATTTATAATTTCGATGTGATAATTATAGCTTATTTTTAATCGAATGTGAAGTGCTAGTGTATTAATTGTAACCAATATCGGGCAAAATATGTAAAACTATAGTGCGCCACTAAACAGTCGTCTACGCTTTTCTTATTGTCTATCTACGTGGGCTAGCGACTCGAGTCATAGTCAATTGACACTCCGAGCACGATAGACCCTGTGCTCTTCGGTCCCTTGACTATGATTTTCGTCGCTCAGCAAGCCCACTTCGCTTTTCTTATTGTCCAGCTGCGACTCCTAGAAGCTGTCGTCATAAGCAATGAACACTTAGAATGCCAAACCCTTGCCTTCTTCGGTTCCTTACTTATGCGTCCGCTTCTAAACAGTCGTCTACGCTTTTCTTATTGTCTAGCTGCGACTCCTAGTGGCTAGTAAATAGATAGTCCTGATGAAATGTACGTAAAGTTCAACGTACATTCCACATGCCTATCTATTTATACGCCACTAAACAGTCGTCTACGCTTTTCTTATTGTCTATCGGTGTAATATAGGGTATATTAGTTGATGAAGTCGTTTGACAGTTCTATAATGAAAACTGGATGCAAAAAGCCGTCGATGAACGGAGAAAGTTAACTTCTAATGGGGGTATAAAACGTGGCACAGAATGAAGAATCGAATATAAGATTCTGGGAAAAATTTTATGGTCCAAACATAGGGTATGTTGAAGAACAATATGACTTGTTTAAAGAGGATCCGGATAGTGTGGATGCATCTTTAAAAGAAGTTTTTGAACAGCATGGAGCCCCTAAATGGATGCAGCCAAATAAAGGTGAAGCTCAAGCAGCAACATCTTCCATAAGTAATGTAAAGAAACTAACCTCAGCTATGAAACTCGTTGAGGCTATTCGGCGTTATGGGCATTTGGAGGCGGATATTTACCCAGTTGGACTATCGAAACAGCGTGAAACTGATTTAGTGAATCCAAAAGCTTACGGATTAGATGAAAATGATTTAAAAAATATCCCTGCAACATGGCTGTGGGAAGACGCGCCAGCTGGTGTGGACAACGGCTTTGATGTAGTTGAGAAACTGAAAAAGTATTATTCAGGTACGATCACTTTTGAATTTGATCATGTGAATAATGATGCAGAACGGAAATGGCTGATGGAATTAATTGAAGCGGGTAATGCCCGTATGTCTCTTTCTGATGAAGAAAAGACACAGCTATTAGAGCGTCTCGCACATGTTGAAGGTTTTGAAGGATTCCTTCAAAAAACATTTGTAGGACAGAAGCGCTTTTCAATTGAAGGTCTGGAATCAATGGTTCCAATGCTTGACCGAATTGTTAAGTATGCAACTAAAGATAAAATTGAACACATCATGATGGGAATGGCCCACCGTGGTCGATTAAGTGTGCTTGCTCATGTTTTAGGCAAGCCATATGACAAGATTTTTTCTGAGTTCCATCATTCTCCAGATAAAGAGTTAATCCCATCAGAAGGTTCAACAGGTATTAACTATGGATGGACTGGCGACGTGAAATACCATTTTGGTGCAACGAAAGATGTAAATGATGGTGACGAAACAACTACGCGCATAACATTAGCGCATAACCCATCACATTTAGAGTTTGTAAATCCTGTAGTGGAAGGATTTGCACGTGCTGCACAGGATGATCGTTCATCCTCTGGCTATCCGAAGCAGGATATGAATAAGGCATTCCCTGTTGTTATTCATGGAGATGCTGCTTTTATTGGAGAAGGTGTAGTTGCGGAATCGTTAAACTTAAGTGGATTGCCGGGATATCATACTGGTGGAACACTTCATATAATTGCTAACAATCTTGTGGGATATACTACTAACCAGGAAGATGGACGTTCCACACGCTATGCTAGTGACCTGGCAAAAGGTTATGAAATTCCAATTATTCATGTAAATGCTGACGATCCGATTGCATGTGTTTCAGCAATTAAAATTGCATACGCTTATCGTCAAAAATTTCATAAGGATTTCCTTATAGATCTTGTCGGTTACCGTCGTTATGGACATAATGAAATGGATGAACCTAGAACAACTCAGCCGCTGCTTTACAAAGATATTGACAGCCACCCAACTGCTGCAAATGTTTTTGCAAAAGTACTGCAGGAAAAGGGTACGTTAGACGAAGAAGGATTCAAGAAGATTACGAATCAGGTTGAAGATGGATTACGCAAGATATACGATAGCATGAAAGAAAATGAAACAGGAGCTGTTGAAGCTCAAGGCATGCCTCAGGAATTAAAGAACGGTTTAGATCAATTTGAGACTGCTGTACCACTAGATACATTAAAAGCATTAAATAAAGGCTTGTTAAACCGTCCAGAAGGATTTAATGGGTTTAAGAAGCTCGAAAAAATCCTGAAGCGCCGTGAAAATGTTTTAGAAGAAGGAAATAAAGCTGACTGGGGTGCAGGAGAGGCATTAGCATATGCTTCTATTTTAAATGATGGTATACCAATTCGTCTGGCAGGACAGGATTCTGAACGTGGTACATTCGCTCACCGTCATGTTGTACTGCATGATGTGGAAACAAATGAAAAATATTGCATGATGCATGGACTAGATGGTGTAAAAGCTTCGTTCGACATCCGTAATAGTCCACTTTCTGAAGCTGGAGTACTAGGTTTTGAGTATGGATATAGCGTTCATTCTCCTAATACATTGGTACTTTGGGAAGCACAGTTCGGTGATTTCGCGAATGCGGGTCAGGTGATCTTTGACCAGTTCATTTCTGCGAGCCGTGCCAAATGGGGCGAAAAATCAAACATGATTATGCTTCTGCCTCATGGGTATGAAGGCCAGGGACCTGAGCACTCAAGTGCGCGCCTAGAACGCTTTTTACAGATGGGAGCAGAGAATAACTGGATTGTTGCAAATGTAACCTCATCTGCCCAGTTCTTCCATTTAATTCGTCGACAGGCAGCTATGCGCGGACGCGAGGAAGCTAGACCACTTATTTTAATGACGCCGAAAAGTTTGTTGCGTAATCAACGCGTTGCTTCAGAAGCAAAGGAATTCACAGAAGGAAAGTTTCAGCCATTACGTTCACAGCCTAATTTGAAGATGAGCAAGAAAAATGCTACACGTCTGTTGATTGGTAGTGGTAAGGTAATGGTAGATATTGAAGAAGCTATTCTAAACTCAGAAGAAAACTTTGATTGGTTGCGGGTATTGCGTCTTGAGCAAATATATCCTTTCCCAAAGAAAGATTTAGAAAAGGTATTAAACGAACTGCCTAATTTAGAAGAAATAGTTTGGGTGCAAGAAGAACCGAAGAATATGGGAGCTTGGGATTTTGTTGATGATCATTTAAGAGAGCTGCTTCAAGAAGGTCAGGCATTACGCTATGTTGGCCGTCCACGAAGATCTGCGCCGGCTGTCGGTATACCTAATGTCCATAAAACAGAACAAAATCAACTAGTACAAAGAGCGATACAACCGATAGAAGGAGGAGATTCCAGTGAAAGAAATTAAGATTCCAGAACTTGCTGAATCAATTACAGAAGGAACAATTGCCGAATGGTTAGTAAAAAAAGGCGATAAAATCGAAAAAGGTGACCCTGTAGTTGAATTAGAAACAGATAAAGTAAATGTGGAAGTTAACTCAGATTATGCAGGTGTTCTAGTTGAAATCGTCAGTCAAGAAGGTGACGATGTTGAAGTCGGCGATGTTATCGCGAAAGTAGATGAAAATGGTGAAGCTGGTGGTGATTCTTCTGAGAAAGAAGAAGCACCTAAAGAAGAACCAAAAGAAGAGGAAAAAGCTGAAGAACCTAAAGAACCTAAAAAAGAAGAAAAAACTGAAGAGAAAAAAGAAGAAAAATCAGATGATAAAAATCAGGATATTGTTGCATCACCAGCTGCAAGAAAACGTGCGCGGGAGCTTGGCATAGACTTGAACTCAATCAGTCCAAGAGATCCTTTAGGTCGTATCCGACCTGAAGATGTTGACGCTGCTTCGAAAGGGTCTTCTGAGAAAAAAGAAGAAAAACCTGCTAAGAAAGAAGCTAAAAATGAAGAGAAAACAGAATTCGAAAAACCAGTTGAACGTGTGAAAATGTCACGTCGCCGTCAAACGATTGCGAAAAGACTTGTAGAAGTTCAACACGAAGCTGCAATGCTAACTACTTTCAACGAAGTGGACATGACAGCCGTTATGAAGCTTCGTAGTCAGCGTAAAGAAGCATTTCTTAAGAAACATGATGTAAAATTAGGATTTATGTCATTCTTCACGAAAGCGGTAGTTGGAGCATTGAAAGAATTCCCTAACATCAATGCAGAAATACAAGGTAACGAACTGGTATTGAAGAAGTTTTACGATATCGGTATCGCAGTTTCTACAGAAGAGGGCTTAGTAGTACCAGTTGTAAGAGATGCAGATCGTCTTGATTTCGCTGGCGTAGAACGTGAAATTGGGCACCTAGGTAAGAAAGCGCAAAACAAAGAGCTGCAGATGAACGACCTTCAAGGTGGAACATTTACTATCACTAATGGAGGAACGTTTGGTTCTATGCTATCTACGCCAATCTTGAATGCACCACAGGTTGGTATCCTTGGAATGCATAACATCATCAAACGTGCAATGGTAATGCCAGATGATTCAATCGAAGTTCGTCCAATGATGTATCTTGCATTATCATACGATCACAGAATTGTTGACGGAAAAGATGCAGTACAATTCTTAGTACGTATTAAACAGTTGCTTGAAGACCCTTATGATTTATTGCTAGAAGGATAATAATAATTTAACCGCTATGCTCAAACTCTGAGTATAGCGGTTTTTTTTAGCTTTTCGCAAATTATAGATAGGTTAATATAAAACAAGCACACAGTATTAAAATCACTGTGTGCTTGTTTTAAAAAATTTTTAGTTTCGTTATCCTGCCTTTTTTTGAATATGCTGCTGATTTTTTAACGCTTTGTGCTTGATGATTTGTCTCACGAACAACAGTACAATAATAAGCCATACAACTGCTCCAATAATCATAGAGGTTGAATAGGCTAAGCCAAAGCCTTCTGGTGCAAAGAAAATATAAGTACTGGTAACTGCGGTCATAAATAATGCGGGTATGCTGCAGATCCAATGAAATTTATTATGTTTTAATAGATACATCGCACCTGTCCAAAGCATGACAGTTGCTACAACCTGATTGGTCCACCCAACATATCGCCAAAGAAAGGTATAATCAATTTGGGTAAGTAAAAATGTAGGAAGTGCTACCGGTACTATTAATAATAAATGTGACCATTTTCCTTTAAATTCCTTTTTAGTAAGTTGCTTTATTAGGTCGGCAAGCATCATTCTAGAAGATCGAAGCGCTGTATCTCCAGTGGTGATTGGAAGAATAATAACACCTAGAATTGCTAGAATCCCTCCGAGAGACCCAAGCGTTGATATGCTGATTTGATTTACTACTCCAGCTGGTCCGCCAGCGTTGATCGCCTCTTGAAGGATTCCTGTACTACCGAAAAATGTCATACCTGCAGCAGCCCAAATTAAGGTGATGATACCTTCTGCAATCATTGCACCGAAGAATACTTTCCGCCCTTCGCTTTCCTTTTTTAGAGTACGTGCTAGAATCGGACTCTGCGTACTATGAAATCCAGATATAGCTCCACAAGAAATAGTAACCATTAATAACGGCCATATAGGTAAATTATCAGGATGTAAATTGCTTAATGTTAAGTTTGGAATAGGGTTATCAAAAAAGAACAATCCAACTCCAATAGAAACAGCCATGAAAATCAAGATCGCTCCGAAAATCGGATAGATCTTTCCTATCACTTTATTAATTGGGAGTACCGCTGCAATTAACAAATAGGCAAAAACTATAAGTATACATGCCATGAAGCTTAATGGTGTTATCTCAGTCATTAGCTGCGCTGGACCGGCTGTAAATGCAGCGGCAACAAGAATCATTAAAACAATCGATACAACGTTTATAATGGATTGAACACTTTTACCTAAGTATTTCCCTACAAGGTAAGGATATTGTGCGCCATTATGTCTTAATGACAGCATTCCAGAGAAATAATCATGTACGGCTCCACCAAAAATACAACCTATCACGATCCAGATGAATGCAACAGGCCCATACAAAGCGCCTAATAATGCTCCGAAAATTGGACCTAGCCCAGCGATATTCAAAAGCTGAATTAAACTGGCTCTCCACCAAGACATTGGCATGAAGTCAAATCCATCTTTTTTCGAATATGCTGGAGTTTCTTGCTGATCATCTATCCCGAAAATTCGTTCAACCACCTTTCCATAAACAAAGTATCCTAGTATTAAAAATATGATGGATGCAACAAATGTAAGCATCGCTGAGCCTCCCTTCAAAAGTAAATTACAGTGAATACTATATGGAATAGTTTTAAAATGCAAGTAATTCTGACAAAATATTTCAAATAATTATAATAAAACGGTTACATCTGAATTTTTAATAATCTTTTTTAATTTATCACAATTTCTCCTTGCGTTAATGTGAAAAGTGACTTATTGTTAATATTAAAATTTAAACCAAAGGGGCTGACGACATGAAAGATTATTCAATTCAAGTAAATCATTGTTCATCGCAGAAAGAGAAGCCCGAATCAGATCAGCTGCAATTTGGGAGGAACTTTACTGACCACATGTTTATCATGGATTATTCAGAACCTAATGGATGGCATGATGCTCGAATTGTTCCATACCAACAAATTGCAATTGACCCCTCCGCCATGGTGTTTCATTATGGTCAATCCGTTTTCGAAGGGTTGAAAGCATACCTTTCACCAGACGGAGACGCCCAATTATTTCGTCCAGAGAAAAATCTGAAGCGATTAAATCGGTCGAATGAACGGCTTTGCATTCCGCCTATCGATGAAGAATTTGCACTAAAGGCAATCAAACAACTGGTTACTCTAGAAAAGGAATGGATTCCAGAATCTGAAGGAACCTCTCTTTATATACGTCCATTTATCATTTCCACCGAGCCATATCTTGGGGTTGCACCATCTCGCAATTATAAGTTCATTGTTATCCTGTCACCTGTTGGTGCCTATTACAAAGAAGGAATCAATCCCGTTAAAATTGCGGTAGAAGATACCTTTGTCCGTTCTGTAACAGGAGGTACCGGTGAAGCAAAAACAGGCGGGAACTATGCAGCCAGCCTTAAAGCGCAAGAACTGGTTGCAAACAGTGGTTATGCACAAGTATTATGGCTGGACGGTATTGAAAGAAAATACATTGAAGAAGTTGGCAGTATGAATGTATTTTTTAAAATTAATGGTGAAGTGATTACACCTGCTTTGACTGGAAGTATTTTAGAGGGGGTAACCAGAAACTCCGTAATCCAGTTGTTAAGGCATTGGAATATTTCAGTTACTGAGCGGAAAGTATCGATGGATGAAGTATACCAGGCATACCAGGATGGATTACTGGAAGAAGCATTTGGCGCAGGAACAGCCGCGGTTATCTCGCCTATTGGTCAATTATCCTGGAAGACTGAACATCTATATATTAATCAGGGAATAACAGGTGATACAGCAAAACGGTTATATGACACGTTGACTGGAATTCAATATGGAAGAGAAAATGATCCATTCGACTGGATTGAAAAAGTAGAAAAGGAAAAAGTGAGATAGTTTTATTTATATAAACTCTTTGGCTGCAGAATAGCCAAAGGGTTTTCTTTTTCAAAAAAATGGGAGGACCATGAAACTCCAATGATAAATCCCTCTAAAACTATTGCAAAAACGCCTAAAAACGAATATTATATAATATGTTGATTTTATAATTCGGAAAGCAAGGTGTTAAGAATGGAAAAGCTATTTAAATTAAAACAAAATAATACAAATATCCGAACAGAACTAATTGCTGGTCTAACTACCTTTCTTACCATGGTTTACATTGTTGTGGTTAACCCAGCAATTCTTCATGCAGCTGGTATACCATTTGAACAGGTTTTTATGGCAACTGTAATATCCGCTGTCGTTGGTACGCTGTTCATGGCATTTTTCTCGAATTATCCGATAGCTATAGCACCAGGAATGGGAATGAATGCATACTTTGCTAGTGTAGTTGCCTCCCAGGGTTATTCGTATCAAGTAGTGCTGGGAACAGTATTTATTGCTGGTATCATTTTTATGCTATTAAGCCTGACGAAACTGCGTGAAACACTAATAGAAGCTATTCCTGCTTCCTTAAAATTTGGTATTACATCAGGTATTGGTTTATTTATTGCGTTTCTTGGATTGAAAATGTCTGGCCTTGTTGTGCCAAGTGAAGCCACGATGGTTGCCTTTGGCGATCTGCATCAGCCAATGACATTATTAACGTTAGCGGGATTGTTCATTACGTTAATTTTAATGGCCAGAAATATTAAAGGCGCCTTATTTATCGGAATGCTTATTACAGGAATTATCGGCTTGTTTACAGGTCAGCTTGAATTTGGCGGACTTACTTCAGCACCGCCAGCACCAGTGTTTTTTGATATGGATATTGGCGGCGTATTTGCTAATAGTTTATATACAATTGTATTTGCATTCTTATTAGTAACTATTTTCGATACAACAGGTACTATGATTGGAGTTGCGGAACAGGCAGGCTTCATGAAGAACGGAAAGTTGCCACGAGCTAAATCTGCCTTACTTGCTGATGCAACAGCTACTACAGTAGGTTCAATGTTTGGTACAAGTCCATCTTCTGCCTATATCGAGTCTACTGCTGGTGTGACAGCAGGTGGGCGGACTGGTTTAACCTCACTGGTTGTTGCGGTATTGTTTGCATTCTCAATATTCTTTTCGCCAATTATTGGCGCAATAGCTGATCTTCCCGCTATGACTGCGCCAGTATTAATTATTGTGGGTAGTTTTATGATGGAAGGTTTATCACGAATTAATTGGAAAACGTTTGATGAAGCATTCCCAGCGTTTGCGATAATTCTCACGATGCCACTGACATCAAGTATCGCTACAGGTATTTCAATTGGATTCATAACGTATCCGCTGCTTAAACTTATTAGTGGAAAAGGAAAAGACGTCCATTGGATCCTTTACTTATTCGGAATAATTTTTATTCTGCAAATGATCTTTTTTCCCGCACATTAATAGATAGTGATGAATTATTCGGACCACAGTAAAACTACTGTGGTCTTTTTTTGCGTCTTGATATTTTACAAACAAAGGGTTTGGGTAATAAATCGTATAAATTGGAAAACATTTACCTTGCATGACGTCTGACAACCTGATAAAATCACTAGTGGAAAAGCTAATTGTAAGCATTTACAAAAAAATATATTAAGGTGTAAAGGGAGGCTACATCCGTGGATATTCTTCTCGGTCTAATAGCAATCATTGTTGTTCTAGGATTAGCGTTTTTAATGTCAAATGATAAGAAAAATATAAATTACCGTGGCATTTTGGTTATGCTAGTTGGACAAGTTTTGATAACAATAATCATGTTTAAGACTGAAATTGGTCAGTCTATCATAACTGGAATTTCAGCTGGTTTTGAGAAATTGATTGAATTCGGTAAAGTAGGAATTAACTTTATATTAGGAGGAGTGGCCCGTGTAGATGGAGGCACTGTCTTTTTCTTCGATGTGCTATTGCTTATTATCTTCTTCTCTACTATTTTATCGGTTCTAACTTATTTAAGAATTCTTCCGCCAATCATTAAGTATTTGGGTGGTTTCATTTCGAAAATTACCGGATTACCTAAGGTTGAGTCGTTTAACGCGGTTAATAGTATATTCTTCGGTCAATCAGAAGCACTATTAGCTATTAAGTCACAGTTTAATCATTTAGATAAAAATAGACTCTATATTGTGAGTGCGTCAGCGATGGGTTCAGTGTCAGCTTCCATTGTAGGTGCTTATTTACAAATATTGCCTGATCAATATGTACTGATTGCTTTACCACTAAACATGTTCAGTGCATTAATTATTGCATCTGTGATTGCCCCTGTAAAAGTACCTAAGGCGGAAGATCACGTTGATATACAAAATGTCACGAACGATAAGAGTATCTTTGAAGCAATGGGCAACGGTGCTCTCGATGGCGGTAAAATTGCTTTGATTGTAGCTGCAATGCTGGTAGCGTTTATTGCATCTCTTGAGCTTGTAAACTGGGTCATTGCGTTTTCAGGTTTTACCTTACAGCAGCTTCTAGGATATGTGCTTGCTCCAATAGGATTACTAATGGGTATTGCTCCAGGTGAAGTAATTGAAGCTGGTGGAATCATGGGTACGAAGATTGTAACGAATGAATTCGTTGCAATGTTAGAATTCCAACAGCTCCTAGGACAAATGTCTGAGAAGACGATTGGTATTGTCACTGTATTTTTAACTAGTTTTGCCAACTTCTCATCTATTGGAATTATCGCTGGTACTGTTAAAGCTATTGACAGTAAAAAAGCAGTTCAGGTATCAGGGTTTGGTATGAAGCTATTAATCGGTGCTACCTTAGCATCTATTCTATCAGCTACGATAGTAGGATTGTTCTTATAGTAAACGTGTGATGAAAACCGTCTAGTTATAGGCGGTTTTTTTTACGTTAAGTTTATCTTCAATAGTAAAAGGAAACATATATAGTAGACTAACTAATGAAGAGGAGAGCGATAATGTGAGTGAACAATTCGATCTTTTTATAAATGGAAAATGGGTAACAACAGATGAAAAAGTGGAAGTACTTAATAAATATACACAAAAGACGTATGCTACCGTTTCAAAAGCAGGAGAAAAAGAAGTAGATCTTGCGATTGAAAGTGCTCAGAGCGCATATAAGTCCAATAAACTAGGTGCATATGACCGTTATAAAATTTTAAAAAGAGTTTCAGAGCTGCTTCAGGAAAACAAAGAAGATTTAGCACAATCGATTGTAATGGAAGCCGGAAAACCATTAAAACAAGCTCGTACGGAAGTTGATCGAGCGACACAAACATTTGAAATTTCTGCTGAAGAAGCAAAGCGAGTCAGCGGACATGGCGTTCCAGTAGAAGCGGCGCCAGGTTCAGAAAACCGTATGGCATTTACGATTCGAGTGCCTGTTGGTGTGGTTGGCGCGATTAGTCCGTTCAATTTCCCGTTAAATCTTGTAGCACATAAAATTGGTCCGGCACTTGCAGCAGGAAATGCAGTAGTCCTTAAACCTGCAAGCACTACACCTACAACGGCATTACGAATGGCTCGATTATTTGAAGAAGCTGGTCTGCCAGCCGGGTTGTTAAACGTTGTAGCTGGTTCAGGATCTGTGATTGGAAAACAAATGCAGCAAGACAAGCGAATTTCATTATATACATTTACTGGAAGTGCTGAAGTAGGTCTGAAATTAAAACAAAATACTGGATTAAATAAATTAATTCTTGAGCTTGGTAACAATTCTCCAGTCATCGTTGATAAAGAAGCGGATATTGAAAAAGCGGCAGTAAATGTTGCCCAAAAGAGCTTTGCTTTCGCAGGTCAGGTTTGTATATCTGTCCAGAGGGTTTATGTTCATGAATCAATCGAAAAAGACTTTCAGGATAAATTATTGTCAGCAATGAAAGAGTTGAATATTGGTGACCCGAACGATAAAGACACGGACGTTGGACCAATGATTTCTGAGGATGAAGCAAAACGTGCAGAAACTTGGGTGAAAGAAGCTACAGATAACGGTGCAGAAGTGCTCGTAGGTGGAAAGCGCGAAGGAGCGTTGTATCATCCAACTGTATTAACAAACGTGAAGAAGGATATGCGTGTTGTATGTGACGAAATATTTGCGCCAGTACTGTGTACAATCCCGTACAATGATTTAGATACATGCATTGACGACGTTAATGAATCTCCTTACGGGTTACAAGGTGGAATCTTCACAAAGAACCTTGATACAGCATTTTATGCCGCAAAACGAGTGCAGGTTGGCGGTCTCATGATTAACGACTCCTCTCAATATCGAGTTGACTTAATGCCATATGGAGGAGTAAAAGATAGCGGATGGGGCAAAGAAGGCCCGAAATACTCAATAGAAGAAATGACAGAAGAACGATTGATTGTATTAAACTTAGAAGAATAGATTTACCAAAGAGCAGGGGAAATACCCTGTTCTTTTTTGAAGAAAATATATTCAGCGGTGGGAACGACGGGAGAATTCAACGAGTAGCGGTAACCACTGAAAAAGTTAAAAATGGTACGAAATAGGTGAATCTGCGATCGCATCTTCGAATATACTTCGCTTTCCGTGAGCACGGCTTCAGCTTCCTTGCCCCGGCAAGGGGTATGCCACCGTTGACCGCAAAGGACGGGTTTAGTTGGCCCTCCTTTAAAAGACCGATTTCCTGCTTAGATCTTCAGCTCGCACTATTCCCACCGGAGTTTCAGCAGCCAAAGAAGGTAATCGGAGTTAAACTAGATTAACTATTCAATATCTTACCTCAATTTATGATATCATAAAGAAAAGACTCTATGAGGTGTTGTTGTGTTCGCAAAAATATGCAAAAATTGTAATAATGAATTTTCTTTTTACTATTTAATGAAGGAGGGAAGCTTTAACAATGTTGTTTGTCCGAACTGTCACACACAACTTAAGCCGACTGGAGTTTCTAAACTAGCTTTTGCATTTATTTGCATCATTCCTTTGCTGGTTCTCCAGGATTCCTGGTGGGTCATCATAGGATGGATCATCTCATGTGTTTTTTTGCTCCAGCCTCTAGTCTATCGATACGAAGAGAAAAAAACTTAGATAAATTCATAGATTATTCGCTTTTGACGTCATGTTAACCGATCAACTTTAATAGAATAGATTATGCTGAAATGAAGCATATAATCTATCATGGAGTTGATTAAAGTGAAATCCAGCGGTATAAGCAGTGAAATGGAGCAAGTATTGAAAGAACCAGATATCGATAAGTTCCTGCTTTTGTTACAAAACTATCTATTAAATGTAACCGCTAACATAGATGATTCGAGTAAAGAATACAGTATATTTTTCTACAGAGATCTATCTGAACTCGATAGTGGTCTGGACAAACTGGATTTGCAGGAAAAAAAACTGTTGCGTGTAAAAGTAAATTCACTAATCACGTACCTCGAAGAGTTAAACAAAATCACCTTTCCATCACCTTTTGTTGTTGGTGTTTACACAGTTGTGGTTTCGTTTGTTCTCGGACTTATGATAAAAGATCCCAAGCCTTTTCCTGAATGGACGACAGTAACTGTAATAATTTGTCTGGTAGTGTTTATCCCCGGGATATCTTGGTTTACCTTGGATCAAGCTGGAAAAAGTGCAGAATTAAAAGAGGCATTATCTACTATTAAGGAACTAATGAATTAAAGATTAATTATGTTTCAAGGAACCATATAAAGGAAACATAAATTATATAGGCAAATAAAAAGGAGAATGTTAAATATGCGTAACGAATTAAAACATTATATTAATGGAGAATGGATAGAATCTACAGGTAATGAAACGGAAGAGGTAATTAATCCGGCTACAGAAGAAGTTATTGGTAAAATCAGTATGGGTACGAAAGAAGATTTAGATAAAGCAGTAGCTGCAGCAAAAGCAGCGTTTCCTTCTTTTTCACAAACATCTAAAGAAGAACGAATCGATATGCTTGAAAGAATTGTTACAGAATATGAAAAACGGAAAGATGATTTAATTGAAACGATGACGGATGAACTTGGATCACCACTTAAGATTTCTGAAAAAGTTCATTACAATATGGGATATGCTCATTTTTCAGAAGCGGCTAAAGCGTTAAAAGACTTTTCTTTTACAGAGGAGCGTGGCAACCACACGATTGTTAAAGAATCTGTAGGGGTGAGCGGTCTTATTACTCCTTGGAACTTCCCGACGAATCAAACGTCAACTAAAATTGCCAGCGCTTTTGCGGCAGGTAGTCCAGTAGTGTTAAAGCCATCTGAACTTACACCTTATGCGGCAATTATTTTAGCAGAGATCTTTGATGCTGCTGGTGTACCTAAAGGCGTATTTAATCTTGTTAATGGTTCAGGTTCAGTAATCGGCGACGGTATTAGTTCTCATCCTGATATCGATTTCGTATCGTTTACGGGTTCTGTTGGAACTGGACAAAAGATTATGGAAAATGCAGCAAAAACAATCAAAAATTTCGCTTTAGAGCTTGGTGGGAAATCACCACTAGTCGTTCTTGAAGATGCAGATATGGAAAAAGCGGCTAAAGCAGCTGTTAATCATATCGCTATGAATACTGGTCAGGTTTGTTCAGCTGCTACAAGAATCCTTGTCCCTTCCAATAAAAAGGATGAGTTTGTTGAAGCTGTTAAAAACGTATTGCCTAACTTCCCTGTTGGTAATCCACGTGAAAAATCGTTCATTGGTCCACTTGTTGCGAAAAAGCAGTGGGACACTGTTCAATCGTACATCGAGAAGGGTATTAAAGAAGGTGCCACTCTTGTAGCAGGTGGAGCAGGAAAACCAGAAGGACTGGAAAAAGGATTCTACGCAAAACCAACTGTTTTCGCAGATGTAAAAAACAGCATGGTCATTGCGCAGGAAGAAATTTTCGGACCTGTAATGTCTATTATCACTTATGAAACTATAGACGAAGCAATTGAAATTTCAAACGATACTGTTTATGGTTTAGCAGGTTATGTAATTGGTAACGATAAAGAAACACTTCGTAAAGTAGCAACAAGCATTCAAGCTGGTCGTATTACAGTGAACAATGCTGGCCCAGATTTCTCAGCACCATTCGGTGGTTACAAACAATCAGGAATCGGCAGAGAATGGGGAGACTTCGGTATTGAAGAATACCTTGAAACAAAATCAATTCTGGGACTTTCAGTTTAAAAGATAACAAACAACGAGCCTGTACATCAGGCTCGTTGTTTTTCTATGTTTGGTTTTGTATAATATTTTTGTAAATATAATAATCGCCATAGAAGTGCAACCGCACCACAGCTTAATCCAATGATTATACCCACCCAGTAACCAAATGGTTCGAGAGGTGTGTAATTTGCCAGCAGCCAGCCACTTGGCAGACCGATAACCCAATAAGAGACAAATGATGTTATGAGCGTTACATTCACGTCTTTGTACCCTCGCAAAGCTCCTTGGATTGGTGCGCCAAATGCATCAGCAAGCTGAAAGAAAATAGCAAAGTAAACAAATTGCTTCGTCATCTCGATCACCTCTGCATTGGCAGAATAAAGATGTGCAACAAAATCATTAAATATATATAAAACCGCGCCGGCAAAAACTGCGATAAATAAACCTCCACTAATTCCGATGAATCCGTATGTCCTGGCTTCACCAAAACGTTTTCCACCGACTTCAAATCCGATTACAATGGTTAGAGCAATTCCTACACTTAGTGGAATCATATACAACAGCGAAGCAAAATTGATTGCTGCCTGGTGGGCTGCAATGGTAGCGGTACTATAAACACTCATAAACAGAGTTACTGCTGAGAATATACTTGTTTCAAAAAAGATGGAAAAACCGATCGGTATTCCAATTTTTAATTGATCCCACCATTCAATAAGCGAAGGCTTTACCCAATTTGAAAAAAGACGATAATCACGAAACGGATGCATTTTGTATAAAATTCCAAATGCAATAATACAAACCATCCAATAAGTTAGCGCAGTAGCTATTCCAGAGCCAATTCCTCCGAATGCCGGGATCCCAAACTTCCCAAAAATAAAAATGTAGTTAAAAAATATATTTATTGGCAGCGAGATTAATATGATAATCATGGAGATCTTTGTCTGACCAAGCGCTTCAATAAAACAACGCAGCGTATTAAAAATAAATAAAGGAACAATTCCAGTTACCAGCCAAATTATGTAGTATTTAGCGGTATGGCGTACATCAGTTTCCAGGTCCATCACCTGCAAAATAGGATTTAACAGGAAGGCACCAATTAGTAAAACCAGTATAGCAAGCGCAGTGGCCAGATAAACACCTTGCTGAACCTTCCGAGCAATACCATGATCGGCATGTGCACCGATGAGGTGAGCGATAATGGGGGTGATAGCAAGCAGAATACCATTTATTCCAGTGAAAACAGGTATCCACAAACTAGACCCAATTGCCACACCAGCCAGATCTGTTGCACCAGCTTGCCCGGACATGACTGTGTCAAAAAAGTTCATCAAATACATGCTGACCTGGGTAATAAGAATAGGCAGCAATATTATGGTGAACAGCTTCAATTTTTCTTTTATCGTAGACGTTTCATACATATATGTCTTCCTTTTTGATTAATTTTCTACTAGTATAAAGAAGTGATTGTAAAAGTTATAAAAGCAATTATACCGTTTTACTTCGCATTTCGAAAGAAGGGACGATTAATTAATGAATAAAAAAAGTATTCTGTTTACAGGCGGCGGAACAGCAGGTCATGTCATTGTAAACTTAGCAGTCATACCCATTTTTCAGCGCGAGGGCTGGGAAATTAATTATATTGGTTCAAAGGATGGAATTGAACGAAAATTAATCGAGGAACTAGACGGTGTATCCTATCACCCAATTTCCACTGGAAAGCTTCGACGATATATGTCCAAAGAAAATATTAAAGATCCCTTCAAAGTAATGAAGGGTACGATGCAGGCATGGAGAATAATTGGCAAAGCTAAACCGTCAGTTATTTTTTCGAAAGGCGGATTTGTATCCGTACCAGTGGTGCTTGCAGCTAAGCTTCGCCGAATTCCAGTTGTCATTCATGAATCTGATTTTACTCCTGGTCTTGCTAATAAAATTGCAATTCCATTTGTGAAAAAAGTACTCGCAACTTTCCCAGAGACAATGAACTATCTGCCTGAGCAGAAAGCCGAATACGTAGGTGCAGTTGTACGTGATGAACTTTTTCAAGGCAGTAAGGAAAAAGGGATGGCCTTTTGCGATTTCACAACTACTAAACCGGTTCTGCTGATTATGGGCGGCAGTGGCGGTTCGAAAAAAATAAACGACAGCGTCCGGAACAGCCTGGATAAATTACTAAATGAATTTCAAATTATCCATGTATGCGGAATAGGGAAGACTGACCCAACTTTTAATCGTCCTGGATATACACAGTTTGAGTACGTAAATGAAGAATTAAAGGATCTTTTTGCAGCAACTGACTTTGTCTTATCTAGAGCTGGTTCAAATGCCATATTTGAATTTTTATCTTTACGAATTCCAATGCTGCTTGTCCCGTTATCTAAAGGCTCAAGTAGAGGCGATCAGATTATTAATGCTAAATCATTTACGGAAAAAAGGTATGCCCGTGTGCTTGAAGAAGAATCATTAACTGAGAACACACTTGTTGAGGAACTGCTTCAATTGAAAGAATATGGGGCAATCATGAAAACGAATATGGAAAGCTATCAGAGTTCGAAAGCAAAAGATCGTGTTATTGAAATCATAAAAAATAATAGTAAATAAACTCAACTTTCGCAGAATGAAATAAGTAGGTGCTCCAAGAAACAGTTGAATAAGCACGCAATCCATTATTGTGGTTGATACAAAACATATATACTGCGACGTAACTTCTAATTATGTTCGGTGATCTTCGCTTGCTTGGCCACCGAAAAAGTTAAATGTGATACGAAATAGGTGGATCAATCGTCGCATCTTCGAATATACTACGCTTTCCGCGGGCACGGCTTCAGCTTCCTCGGATAAGCAAAGACCGCTTTCCTGCGGGATCTTCAGCTCGCGCTGTTCCCGCAGGAGTCTTCGTATATTCGAAGATGCTAAGTAAGGGTGAAAAGATAGAATCCTATTACCCATCACTTTTTCAGTAGCCACTTCGCTTTCCCAAAGGAGTCTCCGCATTTTTCCTCCGTTGCCGTAGTGAACGAGAGAAAACATTTTTATGGATCGTAGAATGGATTCCCCATAATTATGGCAGTTGTTTGGAGCGGAGGACTGTTGACTCCTGCGGGAACAGCACGAGTCTGAAGGCCCCGCAGAGTGGTTTTGCAGTGCACCCCTATAGTTGGACACCCAATTAACAATAGGAGGTGCCTGGATGAGAAAGATGACAGAGAAGGAAAAACACGATGTTGTGCAACGTTATATAAAAGAGAGTTATAGTTATCGGGGCTTAGCGAAAGAAAGCGGGATTGACGAATCTGTATTACGCTATTGGGTAAAATTATATGAGTATCATGGAAATCAAGCTTTTCAATTTCCCTATACAAACTATACGCCAGCCTTTAAGCTAGATATAATTACGTTTATTGAAGAGAAGAATTTCTCTCTTCGAGAGGCATCGGCGATCTTCCACATTCCTGATCCTGCTATGGTTCGGAAGTGGAAGAAAAAGTGGGAGACTGGTGGATTCGATGCCCTTAAACCAACACGGAAGGGGAATCCCCATATGACAGCACATCAAAAGAAAAATTCGAAGAATGAAAAACCTGCTAAGGATCCTATAGAGGAAATGCAAAAAGAACTGGAACACTTGCGTATGGAGAATGCCTATCTAAAAAAGTTGAGAGCCTTAGTTCAAAACAAGGAAAAATCACCAAACAAGACAAAGCGAAAGTAGTCTATGAACTAAGGGTCGAATTCGCGGTAAAAAAACTTATAAAGTTGGCAGGTATTCCGCGGAGTACCTACTACTACTGGGTAAAAACATTTAATCGAGCTGACAAAGATACCACATTAAAGTCATTGATCCAATCGATTTATCATGAACATGATGGACGGTATGGCTATCGTCGCATTCAATTAGAATTAGCAAATAAGGGATACCTAGTGAATCACAAAAAAGTGCAGCGATTAATGAAGGCGTTAGGCTTGAAAAGCCTTGTTCGCATAAAGAAATACCGTTCGTATAAGGGCAAAGTTGGTAAGACTGCTCCCAATATCTTAAATCGCGATTTCAAGGCGGAAAAACCAAATGAAAAATGGGTGACCGACATTACAGAATTTAAATTATTCGGAGAGAAACTTTACTTATCTCCTGTTCTTGATTTATTTAATGGCGAAATTATCTCCTACACGATTGGTTCTAGACCAACCTACTCCCTAGTCTCCGACATGTTAGAAGCGTCTTTGGAGCGCATCACGGATAATGATGAACTGATTATCCACTCGGATCAGGGGTGGCACTACCAGATGAAAAAATACCGCCAAGCTCTAGAGGAACGTGGCATCACACAAAGTATGTCACGAAAAGGAAACTGTTATGACAACGCCGTTATTGAAAATTTCTTCGGAATTATGAAATCTGAATTTCTTTATCTCAACCAATTTGAAAGCATAGATCACTTCAAACAAGAGCTAGTAGAATATATGGATTACTATAATAACAAACGAATAAAAACAAAATTAAAAGGAAAGAGTCCGATTCAATACCGAACTCTTTCCCAACAAGCAGCTTAACGAAAAATCTGTCCAACTTTTCGGGGTCACTTCAGTTTTCTCGAGGAGACTGAAGCCGTGCCCGCGGAAAGCAACGGTCTGCAGCGGAAAACAACCATTAATGTCTTAGTTTAACATCAAATACGTTATTCAATCAGTATACTTCATAATGTCCTGAATTTTAGTAAACATAAAATCTCCCCATTGCTAGACTTAGCATTGGGGAGAATTTTTAGATTTGAATCGATGTTGATATTTGCTATATTGATCTCGATATAATAATAAACACTTGAGTTTTTACAACTATCGATTTTGAAATCAATACTATCACTTGCGACCTAACTTTAGCTATCTAGCGCTTGAATGGCCAGAAGTTTACATTGCCAAATAGTCGAACCATTACTGGTACAAATAATGGAAGCATAACAAAGGCATATAAAAACAATCCTGTTAATACAACTGTTGCAATCTGTAATAGTGACAAGACCCCAGAAGGAAGCATTGCGCCAAATGTACCACCTAAAATCACTGCTGCAGAAATAATAACAGTTCCCATATTTTTCATCGAACTAATTAATGCTTCTTTAAGTGGAACCTCTTTATACTCTTTAAAACGGTCCATTAGGAATATGCTATAGTCAATTCCAAGTGCCATCAGCATAACAAATCCGAAAAATGGAATTGCCCATGACAAACCATCATATCCAAGTATATTTACAAAGATAACTTCAGTGAGTCCGAGTGATGTAAAGTAAGTTAAAATCAGCGAACCAATTAAATATGCCGGAATAATCAAGGATCTAAGCATTATTACTAAGATAATGAAGATACCGATAATCATTAGCATTACAGTTCGAGAGTAATCTTCATCTGAAATGTTTTGAAGATCATTGTTGGTGCTACTGATTCCTCCAATCACTGGATCATTCTTTACAAAAACAGTATCTTCTTTTGCCTCGTTGACTGTTTCTTCAATTTTATCCACCATTGCAATTGCTTCAGAAGAGTATGGATTATCCTTCAATACAACATCGAATTTCACAAGCTTTTTATCAGTTGAAATGTAAGGCTTTGTTCCTTGGATAAACGCTTCATTTTCCAATGCCTGTTCTGGTATAACAACTGTTGGACTTGATTCGTCAGAGTTAAAATCTCCAAGGTGACTTTCTACCTCGGTAAGTCCAGAATTGATTTGCTGTAATCCGTCAGAACTCTCGCTAAGACCGCTTGATAATTGTCCAAGCTGATCCTGCATACCATCAAATGCACCTTTCAATTCTTCCTGACCACCATAAATTTCTGAAAGTCCATTTTGTAAGCTAGGGATATTAGAAATGACTTGATCCTGACCAGAAGCCGCCTGATTTAAGCCCGATTGCAGCTGCTTCACGCCATTAATTAATTTGGAGAGTCCATCAGAGAGCTGACCCTGCCCAGAAATGGTTTCAGTAAGCCCGCCATTCAGTTTGTTTAACGGAGCAATTACCTGATTCTCAAGTGCTGGCTGTATCTCGGCTAATGAATCCGTTTGATCCTTCAATTTATCAAGCGTTTGATAAGCAGTCATAAAGTTTTTATCATCATTCAGTTCGGGATGATCTTCTAAAACTGCTGTTAAACTCGAATAAGATTGAGAAATAGCTGGGTTAATTTGGTCTAGTCCATTTAATTTGGAATTTAGAGACGTCAAACCATCAGCTAATTTCTTATATCCATTCAATAAGTCACGGTTTCCATTTATAGTTTGATCCAGATTACTTTTAATTGTTTGCAGGTTAGCTGCAATTTCATTCGCTCCCTGTGATCCAGAAACAATACCATTTTGAATTTCATTAAGTGCATTACTAATATCACCGATACCAGTATTAGCCTGTTTAGTTCCCTCCATCAGCTGATTGACACCGTTTTGTGCTTCTTCAAGCTGTGGTGTTGCATTTTTAAGTTCGTCAGAGGCCTGCGAAAGACCATTTTGAATTTCTTTAATTCCACCTGTGCTTTGACCAATTCCATCGGCTAATTGTCCGGTTTGATTTTTAACTGAAAAACCTTCGATAATTTCTCCAGCGGGTCTGGTAGCACTTCTAACTTGCGCTACTCCGTCCATTTCAGCAATTTCCTGACTTATCTTAGCAATATCTTGGAATTCTTCAACTGAATCAATTGGTTCTTTTGTTTCCAATAAAACAGTGGTTGGCATAGTTTGCCCAGGTCCAAAGCTTTCAGAAATCCAGTTAAACGCCTTTACTGAACCATACTCTTCGCCAATTTCCTGAAGTGAATTATACGATTTGTCGCCATCATACGTGATTAAAAATGGGAGGGTTATTGCTGCTACGATGAGTAAAGCAATAATTGGCCGGCCCCAAGCAAATAATCCTGCATGCTTCCAAAGTTTACTCTCTTTATGAGAGACATTTTTATCAAATGGCCAGAAAAGTTTTTTACCTAATACAACTAAGAAAAATGGAACCAAAGTTGCCAGTGCCAATAGAACAACTGCTACACCAACAGCCACCGCAACAGCCGACTGATAAAGTGAAAATGTCGATAGACCAATTGTTGAAAATCCTACGAGCACAGCCAAGCCTGCGAAGAAAATAGTCTTGCCAGCTGATCTGTACGTAGTAATGACAGCATCTGAAATTGAGTCATGATGAGCAAGTTCTTCTTTAAATCTGCTTATTAATAAAATACAATAATCCGTTCCTATTCCAAACATAACAGCTACCATAAAAATCTGCGTAAAAGTGGATAGCGGGAAATCTGCAGTATCTGCAAGGATAGAAACAACACCTTGTGCTGCAAGATAGCTAATTCCAACTGTAAGTAAGGGTATGAATGGAGCAACGAACGATTTAAATACAATGAATAGAATGATAAGTATCAATCCAACAGTTATGAATTCTGTTCGTTGTAACCCCTCTTCGGAGTTTTTCGTAATATCCATTTGAATATAATCTTCACCAGTTATATGATGATCAATCGCAACATCTTCAACTGTATTACTTATTTTTTCTCGGGTTTCACCAATTTCATGGGAGGTTAAGGAAAGATCAAACGGTACAAGAATAGTCGTATTATCTGACGACACGGTCTGTTCTTCTATTGCAGGATCTTCCGTAAAATCTAAAATATTCGAAAGGCCAAGTTCTTCTTTCTTTTTCTTTAACTGATCAATAGCAGCTGAAACTTCCTGTTTTTCAGATTTGTCCAGACCGTCTTCATCGTGAAATACAAGAACAGCGCTAGACTGGTTTGAGCCGTTTTCAGCGGACATGTCATTAAGTAACTCATTTGCTTTTTGTGATGGGTATTCTTCCGGAACTGAAATTTGACCTTTCTCCCGAACAAGTTCTTGAAGGTTCGGTGCAAAAATAAAAAGACCAGCTGCTGCGGCAACCCATAAAGCGGCAATCAGCCATCTAAACCGAATAATTTGTTTCATGGTATTTCCTCCTATTTTTTATCCATCATTCCTGCTAATTTTTCAAGTGATTGGATAAACTGTGTAATTTCTTCCTTATTAAAGTGGGAAAGCTGGTCGCCAATAGCTGCATAAAGTTCTTTTTCTGTGTACTCCACCAGATGTTTCCCTTTAGGTGTAATGGTTAAGTATACGTTTCGACGGTCAGATGCATCCCGGTTTCTTTCGATTAATTCCTTATCAAATAATCGGTTTATTTGAGCAGTTACCGCACTTTTACCTACTCCGAATTCGAGAGCTATTTCTGTACTTGTGCAATTTTCATTATTTCGAATGTATTGCAGAGTTGAAAATTGATCAGTTGTAATTTCGGAGTGAATTTTTTCTTTTAAAATACTGTTAACACTTCGGTAAACAGTATTCATTGCAGTTTGGTAGCGTTTGATGAGTACATATATATCCATTTAAATACCTCCATATATAAAAAAGTTCAATAGGTGAATAGTTCGATTGGTGAACTATTATATCGTAACAAGAAAACTGTTTGTAAGCAATAACTTAACCAGCATGTCACAAAATAGACATTTAGTGTTTGGTTATAGTTGAGACAGGGTAGCGCAAATCAACTCTATTTTGTCTGAATTTGTCGAAATTCAAAGCATTTATGCCAATGTTGATAGAAATCAACGATTGTTCCTCTTAGAATTACCAGTTCACCTCTTATCCACCTATACCGGCTCTGAAGCGGTTTGATAAGCAGTAACCTATTCATATATGCTTAAATAACGTTGTTTGGATACAATGACCCGCTTAGTTTCCTGAATTTTCCTCAGAATTAAAGTAACTCTCTTTAGCCATCTTAATAGAAGTAGCATTATTTTACTTACTGATTATTGGTGGAAAAAACTAAATAAAAAGGAGCAATTAAAATGAAAAAAATGTTGATGTTAGTATCTGCTGCCGTTTTGCTAGTGCTTTCGGCATGTGGAGGAGAATCTGAATCCGACGGTAAAAAGGAAAAAATCGTTTTCGCCGATGCTGGATGGGATAGTATCAGAGTTCATAACAGTATTGCACAAAAGATAATTGAAGAAGGTTATGGGTATGAAACTGAAGTAACTCCCGGTTCAACTTCCGCAACTTTTCTAGGTCTTCGTGAAGGTGATATCGATGTATATATGGAAGCTTGGACAGATAACATAAAAGAAGTATATAACGAAGCAACAGAAGCTGGAGATGTTGAAAAAGTTTCTGTTAACTTTGATGATAATGTTCAAGGTATCTACGTTCCTACATATGTAATTGAAGGGGACGAGGAACGTGGAATAGAACCAATGGCGCCAGACTTAAAAACGGTTGAAGATCTTAAGAAATATCCTGAATTATTTTCAGATCCTGCAGAGCCTGAAAAGGGTCGTTTAATTAACGCTCCTAGTGGTTGGGCTGTTGCAGAAGCGATTACGAAAAAGATGGAAACGTATGGCTTAAATGATACTTTTGTTAACTTTATGCCTGGTTCTGATGCAGCAATTGTAGCATCCTTAACTGATGCTATTGATGCAGGAGAGCCTTGGGTAGGTTATTACTGGTCTCCAACTGCTGTAACGGCTAAATTCGACCTTACGCTGTTGGAAGAGCCTGAATTTGATAAGAAGGTTTGGGAAAAAACAAAAGGTACTGAATTCCCGCCAAATGACGTAGTTGTCGCAGTTCATAAAGATATGCCTGATCAAGCAAAAGACGTTGTAGATTTTTTAAGTAATTATGAAACAAGTTCTAAATTAACGGAAGAAGCGTTAAAGTATATGGATAAAAATCAAGTGTCTGCTGAAGAAGCGGCAGTATGGTGGATGAAACAGCATGAAGACTTATGGACAGGCTGGGTCCCAGAAGATGTTGCAACTAAAGTTAAGGATTCAATGAAGTAGTATTTGAAGAACATGATAGAAATGGCAGCTGGCTTATAGTCTGGCTGCCATTCTAATCTGAATAAGTGAGGTGAAGAGGCTGTAGTTTACAGTCTTCCAATGGGAATTTTTCCGAATATAACGACGAAACTAGGAGATTATGTTGAAGAATTTGTTAACATTTTGGATGAAACCTTCGAGGGTTTTTTTGATTTTATTTATTTATTCTTCTCAGGTATCATCGGTGGAATTGAAGATTTCTTACTAGTGTTGCCGTGGTGGGTATTTATCTTAATTATTGTATTACTTGGTGCATACTTCAAGTCAATCATTTCTGGAATGTTTTACGGTGGATTTATTTTTCTGATCGGTACATTTGGGTTATGGGAAGATATGATGATAACGATTGCAGTAGTTTTGACTGCAGTAATTATTTCACTTGGAATTGGCATACCGCTTGGAATTTTAATGGCGGTCAGCAAAGTCTTTTCAGCTGTCATGCGACCTATACTGGACGCAATGCAGACCATGCCAAGTTTTGTGTACCTTATTCCAGCGATTTTTTTCTTTGGTTTAGGAAACGTTTCAGCAATATTTGCTACATTGATTTATGCTGTACCACCAGTCATCCGATTAACGGAACTGGCAATTCGCGGTGTGGATAAAGAAGTAATTGAATCTGCGCAGTCATTTGGATCTTCCAGAACACAAATGCTTTGGAAAATTCAATTGCCACAGGCTTTGCCGACAATAATGGCTGGTGTAAATCAAACGACGATGATGGCACTTGCAATGGTAGTAATTGCTTCCATGGTTGGAGCGCAAGGGTTAGGTGAACAGGTACTCGTGTCAATAAACCGAATTGATATTTCACTTGGGTTTGAAGCGGGTATCAGCATCGTATTTTTAGCAATAATAATTGACCGCGTGACCGGCGGCGTAGCAGATAAACTCCAGAAGCACAGGAGGGTTAACGAATGACAGCTAAAATAAAATTGGAGAATGTATCTAAAATATTTGGCCCAAAGCCAAAATCCATTATTCCATTAATAAAAAGCGGTAAAAGTAAAAAGGATATACTTGCTGAAACAGGACATACCGTTGGTGTTTACGATGCCACGATGGAAATTGAACAAGGAGAAATCTTTGTTATTATGGGCTTATCCGGTAGTGGTAAGTCGACCCTCATTCGCTGTTTTAATTTATTGAATAAACCTACGGATGGTTCTATATTCATTGATGGAGAAGACATTGCTAAATATAGTGGAGCAAAATTAAAAAAAGTAAGACAGGAAAAAATAGCTATGGTTTTTCAGCATTTCGGTCTGTTTGATCACAGGACTGTGCAGGGAAATGTGGAGTACGGTCTAGAAATAAAAAAGATGAATAAAGTAGAGCGAGAAAAAATTGCAACTAAAAATTTGGAAGTTGTTGGACTAAAAGGGTACGAAGAAAAGTATCCTGATCAGTTATCGGGCGGAATGCAGCAACGAGTAGGATTAGCCCGCGCTCTTGCAAATAATCCTGATATTCTACTGATGGATGAGCCCTTCAGTGCCTTGGATCCACTTATAAGAAGAGAAATGCAATTAGAGTTATTGGATATCCAGGACCGTTTACAAAAAACTATTATTTTTATCACACATGATGTCAACGAAGCATTTAAACTGGGTGACCGTGTAGCGGTTATGAAAGATGGTAAAGTCGTGCAAATAGGGACGCCTGAAGAAATAATTGAACAACCTGCAAACGAGTATATCTCAGACTTTATTAAGGATATCGACCGTTCAAAAGTATTTCAGGCAGAACATGTTATGATTAAGCCGAATGCATTGGTGTCGACGAAAGATGGTCTCAATGTAGCTGTAAAGGAAATGGAAGAAAATAATATTTCGAGTGTGTTCGTTGTCGATCGTCAACGTCATATAAAAGGTATCGTAACAATTGATGATGCAATAAGAGGAATTAAGGAAAAATTGGAGTTAGCGGATGTGCTGCGGACTGATGTTACGATTGTTCCACAAGATGAGTACGTTAGTGAATTGATTCCAAAAACTTTGGAATCAAAATTCCCATTGGCAGTCGTGAATACAGAAAATAAATTAATTGGATTCATACTTCGCGTGCATGTTTTATCTGGGCTGGTATCAAGCGAGATTAATGAAAGCACGGAATATCATGATTAACGCACAAGGAAAGCTGGCCATCGGTATGGTCAGCTTTTTTCTGTTAGAATAGTAAAAAGAAAGAAGGGAGATATGAAATGAATATCACAAGTACCAAAAAACTTTCTAACGGAGTAACTATTCCAAGACTAGGACTAGGTGTATATAAAGTTCCTGACGAACAAGTTTATGATATAGTTTTAAAGCGCACTTGATAAAGGCAATCGCCACATTGATACAGCAAGTTTTTATGATAATGAAAAAGGTGTTGGAAAAGCCATTCGGAACTCTGGTATTCCTCGTAATGAAATTTTTGTCACAAGCAAAGTGTGGAATGATGACCATGGTTACGATAAAGCGCGAAAAGCATTTGACGTAAGTATGGAAAAGCTAGGTCTGGACTATTTAGACCTTTATTTAATTCATTGGCCAGTACCAGAAATTTTCCCGGAAACCTGGAGAGCTTTGGAGGAAATTTATAACAGTAAACTTGTAAGGGCAATCGGGGTAAGTAATTTTCTGGATCATCATTTGAAAAAACTAAACGAAACATCTACTGTTACACCTGTCGTAAATCAAATCGAGTTACATCCAAAGTTATTTCAAAAAAGTACGGTGGACTATTGCAGACAAAATGGAATTGCTATTGAGTCATGGTCGCCACTTGGCCGTGCTAAATATCTGGATGATCCCGGACTTAAGAAAATAGCTGCTAAATATGGAAAAAGTGCAGCGCAATTAATAATCCGATGGCACTTGGAACATGACTTCATTGTTATACCAAAATCTGCAAACGAAAAAAGACAACGTGAAAATGCGGATGTATTTAACTTTGAAATTTCCACTGAAGATATGAAGGTATTGAATGGTATGGATGAAAATTTGCGAATAGGATCTCATCCAGATACTATCACTAGATAGGATTCTAAGAGCTTGCTTTTCTTCACACTTAGATAATTATGAAAAAGTAGTAAACTGCCTTACTTGAAAGATGTCCATGACACGATTAATAAATATGTATATACCTAAAGCGAGTTACTAATTAATTTTTCGTAGTAGATGGATACTGCGAAATAACTTACCACTTTGAGAATGCTACGATATGACAGCAACGAGATTTCCGCTGATGGCAGTCGCGCACCTTAGGGCGGCTGGTGAGCCTCCTCGTGCTATTGCACTCCGGGGTCTCACCGATGCCTGTCCTCCCGCAGGAGTCGACTGCCATCCGCTCCAATCTCTAGACAAAATATGGATGTCGCAGATTTATTAACTGCTACCCTGATAGCACGGCTATGCTATTTCTACATGTTCTAGTTTAAAAAAACAAAGACATAAACAGCTTTACCAGTCCTGGTGAGCGGAGGGCGGTGACTCCAGCGGGAACAGCACGAGTCTGAAGGCCCCGCAGAGTGGGGTTCTCGAGGAGACTGAAGCCGTGCCCGCGGAAAGCATCCGCCCGCAGCGATCCTGGACGACGGCTTTAGAACATTTCTTGGTAATAAATTTACTTCGCAGTATAGAGATATTCTTAATCAACTACATCAATGGATTGTGGGGTAATTTAACTATTACTGGAACACCTGTTTCTCTCAATTTGCCGTAATTGATAGAAAGTATACTTTTCCTCTTGTATTATTATTTATTCAGTTATACCATGTCGAATGAGCTTAGCATTTACATTATATTTCACTTTAATATCTGAAAGTTTGTTTCGCCATTCATCGTCTGTAAGTTTACCTGTTCTTTTCTGACTTCGATAGATACTTCCATAACCGAACGGATCTGCATCAAGGTCCTGTACTTTTTTTAATAGATCTGTATATCTTTTTTCTATGTTTTTTTCGATCTCTTTTTCGAGTAAAGTTTCAACCTTAGCTTCAAGGTTGATTTCCCTTGTCAATTCTAATAAACGAAATTCTACGTCAACATTTGTTTCGAATTCCAGATCATGAAAATTGGTTAACCTGGATTGACCATGGCCATTTACCACGCTGAGCAACACACTGAACGTATCGTCATCCTGATTGGCATCGGCTCTGACCAGGTGATCTTTGATCGGCTCGATTGGTAATGTAAGTTCCATTAAGGTTGTTTCAACTTGTTTCTCTAGTATATTAAGCAAAAATGCATCTACAGTTGAGATGGACCCTGCATATTTATCTTCTTTAAATAGTGCCATTGCGTATAAGTAAGGTCGACCTTCTTTTATTTTCAGCATCGGAATTATTGGATCTTTTCCCACATCATAATACGTATGAGTAAAGTCGTGAAGATTGGTACGCGGAATGATATCATCATTTATCGTTTGTTCAATTAGTCGGTATAAATAATGTTCCACGTCAATTGATAAATTTTCTTTACCCATTGTTATTATTTCCTCTGCAGTTGAGTTACTTAGAGCAAGGAACATTGTATCAGAAACCTTTGCATCTCGGGCAAGCGTATCCAGGTAGGGCAATAACCCTTTTTTTGCTGCTTTCATACCGTATATTTCAAGCCGAATCTGGCCAGGAGTTAACTCGAAGTTAGTCTTATAATTTGCGTTTGCTCTCGCTCCTTTTACTGTATCCCCTTCGCCAAAAACAATTTTTGCAATGTCTTTTGACCGTGCATCAAACTGGAAATAAACGATGGTCGTTTTTAATTTGCCGTCCTCCTGAAGATCAATACCTCTAGTATTAATGATTCCAAGACTTTCAATTTCTTTAGAATCTACACAGCCATTCAGTAATAGTATAAATAGCGGTAATAAAATTAACCAATATTTAATCATTTTGTATGTCACCCTTATGTTTACGCCATCTTTTTTTAATTATTACCAGTGGTAGCAATATAAGCGGGTAAATAAACACAACCCAGAATCCCACCTTGCCGATTATCGTCACAGTAATTGAAATTAATTTACTGTCTTGAAATAAAAAACTTAAAATAAAAAATATACTTGAAGCTATGTACAGCGTTTTTTTCTGAGGTATTCCGTAGAGACGTTTCACACCATATGTCATTCCCCACATCAGTAATATCATATTAGGCAGTATTACTAGCATCCAGCTTGCCACAACGATATAATCAAAACGTTCAATAAACGAGAAAGATACTGTTTTAAACAATCCAAGCACAGACCAGTCTAAATTTCCCAATTGATTAGGGCTATAATATCCTATCGCAATAAAGGTAACTAAGAACAAAATAAATGCTGACCAGCTAACTCCAAGGATAACAGGCAACTTTATATTTTTTTTGTTTTGGATAAAAGGAAATAACAACAACAAAATTTCAAAACCCATTAAACTATAAGAAGTTGATCTCGCGCCTTTTAATAATTCCACAGGAGAAGCATTAAATAATGGAAGGAAATGCAAAAAATCCATTCGCATTGCCGGGAAAAGTAACAGAAACAACAGAAATTGTATTAATAAAAAAAAGATAAAAACAATCCCTACGATGACCCTTATTCCTCCAAGTACACTATATATAATTAAACTTAGCAAAATAAGTGACATCGTATAGGTGGGAAAGGTAGGAAAGATGAAAATTTGTACAACCGCAATGTAAGTAATCAAAATAGAAAAAAGACTAGCACCTAGATGAATAATAAATAAACTTCCAAGAATTTTTCCAATCCACATACCGAATAAATCTACTTGAATTCCATAAAGGTCAGCAGTTTCGTATTGATTTAGAATAATAATCATTGCAAACGCAATGATTACCATATATATGAAGGCAATTAACACAGCTATCCATGAATCATGTCCGGATTCCAAAAAGATATATTTTGGTGCCCCCATGATCCCTGCCCCTGTTTGAATGGAAGTAATTATGAAAAAAAGATAGAATGCACGGATTTTCAAATTTTCTTTAATAGTTATATTAACTTCCATTTTTTCACCATCCTATTCATCAATGTCTTTTTTCTTCTCTGCCTCCTTTTTCCGGTAACGTAAAGTATCTTTGGGCTGCAGTGAGATAGCTCGATGGGACTGTTTGTTTAAAGGTAAGCGGAACAGTACTTTATTAAAATCCTGCCATTTAAATGGATACAACGGTGTTAGGTATGGGCGTCCTAATGAAGTTAAATGCAGTAAATGAATAATTAAAAGACTAATACCAAAAACGATTCCAATAATACCGAATAGACCAGCCAATAGAATCATGGGGAATCGAATAACACGAATTGTTGCTCCCATTAAATAACTTGGAGAAGTAAAGGAAGCTAGTGCGCTAATTCCAATTACAATTATAAGAATACTGCTTGTTAATCCTGCTTGAACCGCTGCCTGACCAATAACAATACCACCAACAATACCCATTGTTTGACCAACCTTTGTAGGCAGTCGTGCTCCAGCCTCACGTAAAAGTTCAATCATAAACTCTAAAATTAGTGCTTCTAGTAATGGTGGAAAAGGAACAGCAGCCCGTGACTGTCCCAATGTGATTAATTCAGGAGTGGGAATTAATTCATAATGATACGTTACAGTTGCTACATACAATGGAGTTAATAATACAGACAAAGTCATAGCGATGAACCGAAGTGCGCGAGCGAATGACCCTGTATTCCAACGCATATAAATATCTTCTGTGGATTCGAAAAAACTGAATAAAGTTGATGGAGCTACGATTCCATTAGGGCTCCCCTCCATTAACAATCCAACTTTTCCGCTAGTAATGATATAACTAAAACGATCAGGTAGTTCAGTTGAATAGAATTGTGGGAAAACAGTAATTTGGGAATCTTCGATGTAACTCATCAGAACGGTACTATCTTCAACAGAGTCTACTTTGAGGTTTAACAGCCGTTGTCGAATAGTATTTACATCGGTTTCATTGGTAATTGAATTCATGTAAACCAGACGAATTTCTTTCGGTGCAGTTTTCCCAACAACTATTTTTTCCAGTACCAAGTCATTGGATTTAATTGCCCACTGAACTAAATTTAAATTAGTAAATAATGATTCTGTGAATGCAACTTTTGGACCTAAAACAACGGACTCTGTTTCAGCAGTTGCCAGCTGCCGTTTTTCTTTTTTTAATAATAAGTAGGATATAGCATCTTTTTCGCCCTCAATATAGATAAAGACTTCGCCTATTAATAATTTTGACAGTATTTCATCAAAGTTTTCTTTCCTGGAACCAGTCCCTAATGGGATTTCATTTAAAAGTGATTTATTACTCCATTCTTTTTCATTACTGAGTAATGGCTGTAAAATAAACTTCTCAAGTCTTTCAGATTGAATTTGATATGCGATAAAGAAAACGGCAATTTTTTTTTGCTGATGTTCATAAGTAGTGAAGATTAGATCAGGATTATTTTCAAACTTACTTTCTAATTTGATTTTTAGTTCATCCACTTTAATCGGAAAAATGGAGGACTTCATTTTATTCTTTTTTGAAATTTTCTTCATGGCTGCCTCCTGAAAACACTAAGTAAGAGTAGTATGTGGGGAAATAGCGTTTTTATTACTAAGCCGACAAATATTAATTAGAAAATCTCGGTAGTTTGTTTGCTTTTTTAGCGAGCACTGAAGTTTTACTTATGCCAAGATTCTTTTATTTTTTTTACTTTCTTATGTAGAACAAAAAAGTACTACAGAACGGATTCTGTAGTACTGAATGCAATAAACTATAGTTCTTGTATCACATAAAAAATGTTACTAGTTATTTGTCGCAGGAGTCAACGCCCGGGACAATGCAGGACTGGTAAAGCTAATACATGTTGAAATAGACGTAGATATCAAGTGTACATTAAATAAATCTGTGTCATCCATCTCTTGTCTAGAGATTGGAGCGGAGGAAAGGCATAGGTGAGACCCAAGGAAGCTGAAGCCGTGCCCACACAAAGCGTTGTATATTCGAAGATGCGATCGTAGATCCACTTATTTCGTACCACCTCCAACCCTTTTTCAGTGGCCAAGCAAGTGACGAGCACCGAACTTAATTATAAGTTATCTCGCAGTAAAGTGATTTTGCGTCAACTACTACCACTGATTGCAGCTTATTTCAATTTAGGAAGTACCTACATGTTTCAGTCTGTATTAAAGTGAAACATTACTTTCTTGTTTTCCCGAGGTATTGGACGTGATATGAGATTTGAGAAAAAGGGCAATTTGAATTACCAAAGCAATTAAAACAACCCACGCCCAGAATGCCATGAAACTTGTCTGGAAACTATAAAGTACTTCTGGTAGCGGATAGAACGGATTGAAGTGCATAACCAAGGTGAATGTGTAAAACATACCAAAGGTAAAATTTCTGGACCATTGTGATATATCATACTCGAAGATTCCTTTGTTCCAGCCATATGTTTTAATACGGCTGTAGGCACGAATTATTTCAATGACCTCAATGAAAACGAGTAGTAATAAAACGATTACCCAAAAAAGGGCAATAATTCCCGGTGTAAACGTATTAGTCGTAACAATTGCCAATCCAGTGATTGATAAAGCGCCATGAATAATGCAATTGGTGTTCGACCAGTCATTAGCCAATGACCAATTTCTTTGCTGCAAATACCGTTTACTAATTAAGGCTATACCAGCTAAATAGAACATCAGACCTAACAAGATAATAACTTCAGTGAATAAGGCTGGAAAACGAAAAAATACATTGTTTAAAAGGAAGATAATTGATTGAGTTCCTACTGTAGATAAGAGAATTGTACCGTGTACCCGGTACTTTTTTTTTGCTGTAAATAATTTTCTGAAGTTATAAAAACACGTGACCAAAAATAATAACCATAATATCGAATTTAATATTGCCATGATTTGTGTAATCAGCAGAATTTCAGGAAAATACTTTATAAATACATTACATAAAACAGATACGCCAGCTATCCAAGTCCCGATTGCAAAAGATTTAACGGGATGTTTAATAAATGGGATTAAAAAATCCCGATGAAAAAATTGAATGGATAAGGATTTATAAATAAAAATCCATGCAATTGCCAGCAGGATTGCCAAAAATTTTCCTGCGTTCAAATCCAATATAGGAAAAGCATTAATTGTACCGATTAAAAAAATGCCACTTGCCATAATAATCGATCCAGAAGAAGGTTCGATTTTTTTGTAACTGCTTTGCTGCTGCATAATACCACATCCATTCGTTCACTAAAAGTTCACCTTGTGCATTATATCATTTCTCTTTCATAAGGTGAAACGACTACGTTGTGAGCGAACAGAAGGGATCAAAGTCCTGATTTCAGGAATATTTCAGCAGGTAAGAAAGTATAATTCCTTTTTTACTGCAAAAGTGCAACTAAGTCTGTCACCATTAAGGCATGGAGATAAGCCAAGTTTTCTATTCATCTCTTTTGAAAAAATTTAGAATATATTCAAAAAACTATTGACTAATATTTTTCAAAATACTATAATTATTGAGAATCGAATCGGAAGGAGGTCATTAAAATGGAAAAAGTATTTCAAGTTATTCAAGTAAATTTCATAATTCATAGTGGCCTTCTGAGCGGGAAAGCATAGTACTACATATTGTTTTTTTATACGCTTAAGAAGGTCACACTCAGCTGTGGCCTTTTTATATTGTACGAGGAGATTTTGCAGATCAATCCTCATACATTTATGAAAACATGCGTCATAGACGTGTGTTTTTTTGTGTCTTAAAAGGCTGCAGCAGAAGATTTGGTGAAGAAATTATCTCTATGTATACGAAAAAGTAAAAAAGAAGGTGAGAAACATGTTTCAGGTTTTTAAGAAGTTAGATTGGTTTTTTAAACGATATTGGAAGAGTTATGTTTTCGCAATCGTAGCCTTAATTATCGCAAGTGCAATTGGTCTTATACCACCTAAATTAGTAGGGTTTGCAATTGATAAAATTCAGTTTGAAACACTGACAACGAAACTTCTGGTAACGCTAATCGCGGGTTACCTTGTACTCATTGTTGTGCACTATTCAATATCCTATTTATGGGATTATACTTTATTCAGCGGTGCTGCGAAACTGGAGCGGCTGTCCAGAAGCAGATTAATGGATCATTTTCTAAAGATGACTCCAACATTTTTTGGTAAGTTCAGAACGGGTGATTTGATGGCCCGCAGTACAAATGATCTAAGGTCAATCCAGCTTACTGCGGGATTTGGTGTCCTGACTTTGATTGACTCCAGTATTTTTATGATCATGATCATCGCGGTAATGGGATTTACAATTAGCTGGCCGTTGACATTAGCGGCATTAATCCCACTACCTATAATGGCAGTTGTAATGAATAAGTATGGAGGAACGATTCACAAACGGTTTATGGAGGCGCAAACTGCATTTGGTGATATGAATAACGAGGTGCTGGAATCAATACGTGGCGTAAGGGTTATTCGTGCCTTTGTACAGGAAAGAAATGATGAAAAACGTTTTGAATCTATGACAGAGGATGTTTATCAAAAAAACATTGCGGTTGCTAAAATTGATGCCCTCTTTGAACCAACCATGAAAATTCTAGTTGGATTGTCCTATACGATTGGTCTTGGTTATGGGGCTATACTCGTATTTGAAAACAGGATTACATTAGGTGATCTTGTTACATTTAACGTTTACCTTGGAATGTTGATTTGGCCAATGTTTGCGGTTGGTGAGCTAATTAATATTATGCAACGCGGTAATGCATCGTTAGATCGAGTGAATGAAACATTAGACTATGAGGCAGATGTTAAAAATCCAGAAGATCCAAAATCTATAACAGCATTAAATTCGATTGAGTTTGACCATGTCTCGTTTACCTATCCAGAATCAGAAGTAAAACAATTGGATGATATTTGTTTAGACATAAAAAATGGCCAAACAATAGGAATTGTTGGGAAAACCGGAGCAGGAAAGACGACAATATTTAAGCTGCTGTTACGTCAATATCCCGGGGTAAAGGGAAAAATAAAAGTATCAGGAATTGATCTGAGTGATATCAGTTTTGATCAGATTCGCTCATGGATTGGTTATGTACCACAGGATCAAATGATGTTTTCCAAGAGCATTCGTGAAAACATTCAGTTCGGTAAAGGTGACGCTACCGATGAAGAGATACATCGTGTAATGGAACTTGCTCACTTCTTAAATGATATGAATCAATTACCTGATGGTCTTGATACTCAAGTAGGAGAAAGCGGTGTTACATTATCTGGTGGTCAAAAGCAGCGTGTAGCATTAGCTCGTGCATTTATAAAAGACCCAGAAATATTGATTTTGGATGATTCGTTATCAGCAGTAGATGGAAAAACAGAATCCAAAATAATAGAGCATTTACGAAAAGAACGTCAAAATAAAACAACATTTATTGCTGCGCATCGTCTTTCTGCTGTGACGCATGCTGATCAAATTATTGTTTTAGAAAACGGGAAAATTATGGAACAAGGAACACATAATGAACTGGTTGCACGGGATGGCTGGTACAAAGAACAGTACAATCAACAGCAGCTGGAAAACGAGGAGGTGCGTTCCTAATGAAAAAGGCGTCTACTGAAAAAAGACTATTTCAATATGCACTGTACTATAAAAGGAGTATTATTATTGGATTAGTTTGCCTGATTATTGCAGTATCCCTGGAACTTGTAGGTCCTTTAATCGCAAAGCGTATTATTGATGAGCACATTCTCGGGGTAGAAGGTAACTGGCAGCAAGTTGAGAATAATAATGACGACTATACAATTGAACATGATGGAGATTTTTATAAGCGGTCTGATCGACTGACGAATCAAGATAACCCAAAAAGTCTTGTGACAATTCTCCAGGTCGAACAGAATTATTATCTTGTGAAAGCTGATGTACCATTAACGGGAAAAAGAAGTATTAAAGACAACGCCATTGTTGTACAAACGAATGATGGGAATCAGACATATACGGGAGAAAAGCTATCATATTTAGAAATATATCCATTTTTCCAGCCGGAAAAAGAACCTATTTTATTTCTTTTAGGTCTGTATATGTTTCTATTATTAATAGCTGCATTTTTTCAATTCTTTAAGACATATTTATTACAGAAAGCATCTAACCAGATAGTTAAAAGGATGCGAAACGACATATTTAAACACACGCAGAAGATACCGATTAACTATTATGTCGATCAGCCTGCAGGTAAAATTGTCGCAAGAATTACGAACGATACGGAAGCAATTAGAGACTTATATGAAAGAGTGTTTTCCATTGTAGTTACAAGCGTTATTTACATGACAGGAATATTTGTTGCATTATTTATTCTTGATGTGAAATTGGCATTTATGTGCTTGTTAATCATCCCACTAATTCTTGCATGGATGAAGACTTACAAATATTTTGGCACAAAATATAATACGGTTATCAGAACCACAATTAGTGATATCAATGGAAGCATCAGTGAAGCAATACAAGGGATGCCAATCATTCAGGCATTTCGTCATGAGAAAAAAACGAAGAAGGACTTCGAGGTATTAAATGACAGACATTACACCTTTGAACGAAAATTAGTAAAGCTGAGTGCACTAACTTCCTACAATCTTGTAACAGTTATTCGCAATATAGCGTTCGTCGGTTTTATCTGGTACTTTGGGTTGATCTCATTTAGTCCTACTGCTGTGATATCGATTGGTATGCTGTATGCATTTGTTGATTACCTTAACCGTTTATTTGAACCTGTAACCGATATCGTTCATCAGCTGCCGTTGATCGAGCAGGCAAGAGTAGCTGGGAACCGTGTTTTCGAATTACTGGATCAAGATGGCGAGCAAGTGATAACAGGAAATGTAGACAGATACAGAGGAGAAGTGGAATTTAATCATGTATCGTTTGCCTATAATGATAAAGATTATGTATTAAACGATATTTCTTTTAAAGTAAATGCCGGTCAAACGGCAGCGTTTGTCGGACACACAGGTTCTGGGAAGAGTTCGATTATGAACTTGTTATTCCGATTTTATGATCCTCAAAAAGGGACTATAACAATAGATGGTAACGATACTGGTGGATGGTCCCGTCAACAAGTCAGAAGTCATATGGGTATCGTACTGCAGGATCCATTCCTATTTTCTGGTACTATCCTGTCAAATGTAACAATGGGCGATCCGAAAATTTCAAGGGAACAAGCGATTAATGCACTGAAATCAGTGGGTGCGGATCGATTTATTGAAAAGTTGCCTAAGAAATATGATGATCCTGTGACGGAAGGCGGAAGTACGTTTTCACTCGGTGAGCGGCAGCTATTATCGTTCGCACGTGCATTAGCATTTGATCCTGCCATTTTAATTTTAGATGAGGCAACTGCAAATGTAGACACGGAAACAGAAGCTGTTATTCAACGTGCTTTAGAGATTCTGAAAAAAGGGCGAACTACACTTGTTATCGCACATCGATTATCAACAATTCAACAAGCAGACTCAATTTTTGTTCTTGACCATGGTATGATAAAAGAACAAGGAAGTCATGAACAATTGATACAAGTAAAAGGAATGTATTATCAAATGTATCAAATGCAACAAGGTAACACAAAAGAAGCGGTATAACTTGCTCTGTGAGGTGTCACTATGGATAAAGAAGATAAAAGAACCCATGATGTGATCGATGATGATCTGTATGAAGAAATTGATGATGATGAGCTAGTTGAATTAGTCGATATCGAAAGAAAAAAAGCATGGAAACGTGCACAAGAAAATAAAGAACAGCAAAAACCAAAGCGTCCATTTCCAAAATGGGCGTTTTGGTTGATTGCTGCTATGATGATGCTAAACGTGTTTGCATTTTACCCGAAAGTTATATCCATACCAGCAATTGAATTTTTAGCGACTTCTTCTAAGCTTTCCATGCAGAAAGATATTCGTACATATAAAGATTCAGTCGTGGTAATCGAATCAAGCGAATCGAGCGGAACAGGGTTTTCAGTACACGGAGATGGAACAATCCTTACAAACTTTCATGTGATTGAAGGAGAAGATAATGTTACCGTAGTTTTCCCAGAGGAAGGACTTAAAAACGCTGAAGTTGTTGCAACCTATCCAACTATTGATTTAGCTGTTTTAAAGGCAGAGGGAGGTAATTATCCTTCACTTGAACTAGCCGAAGACCCGACCGTTAATAAAGGAGATGCGATATATTTTATTGGGAATCCATTACGTTTTCATGGAATTGCTAATAAAGGTACCATCATTAAAGAAACGACCCTGTCCGGTTGGGAAAAACCAGTAATGATGATTGATGCACCAGTTTATAACGGAAATAGTGGAAGCCCAGTAATTAATCAGGATGGAAAAGTCATTGGTGTGGTATTTGCTACACTTGATAGTGAAGATTTAGGAAAGGTTGGTCTATACATTCCAATTGAATATTATTACTCCTTTCATGAATAATTGTTTGATTTATTAAAAATTAGGGAAATCTATTTTTAATAAGAAACATGAGGAGGTATTATAAATGCTTTATTTAACATCAACCTTAAAATCATATAACATCCATGCAACAGATGGTGAAATGGGAAAAGTTAAAGATATTTACTTTGACGATCATAGCTGGGCAATTCGATATGCGCAAGTGGATACCCATAAATGGTTACCGGCAAGAAATGTGTATGTTTCTCCATCTTCATTTACAGGAATGAACAATAATGAGAAGCAAGTAGAGGTAAACCATACAAAAGAGACAATTAAAAACAGTCCAACAATACCGTCTGATACAGAAATATCAAAATCGAATGAAGCTAGTTTGACGGAGTATTACGGATGGAACAGATACTGGAGAGGTACTAATTTATGGGGAGCGGTCGACAGACCCTTTGTGCCTAAAGTTCCTTCTCAAAATGAAGAACAAACAGCTAGGCGTAATGAAAAAGAAATGAATGAAAATAAGAATTATGTGTTACTTAACGAGTCTGATACAGTTGGAATAAAGGTTCACGGGCATGATGGTAAGATGGGCCACATCACAGATTTGGTGTTTGATGATGAAAACTGGAAAATAGATTACCTCGTTTTAAAAATAGTAAAAGTACCCGCTGATAAATATTATTTGGTAAGAACGAATCATATTAAATCAGTTGAATGGTCGGAAAAAGACTTATATGTAGACTTAAATGCAGTAGACTTAGATAAGCAAGTTAGTTTTGAAACGAAAGAAGATGCTTTAGCGAGTCTTAAAATATAATCGTGTTTTTTAAGTACCGATGACATTTATGGCATCGGTACTTTTTTAGGTTTAATTATTTTAATAAAAGTGACAGCAGTAATGATTTTTTAATCCAAATGTAAATACCTTGTGATAGTAACTGCTTGGTGTATGGGTTAAAATTAGTCATATTGAAATAGAAACTTATGCCTAAAACAAAGAGATGGTGGTATTCATCATGACATATAAAATAATGACTATAACTAATAAAAATACGATAATGATAAATAAAATGAATGAAAAATACAAAAAAACCACACCCAAAAAAGAAAATAAATCGACGAATTTTATAATGGCTGGAGGTGCTTTGGTTGATTACTAACCAATCCTTAAAAGAGAGTCCTTTAGAAGAAATGATTGCCTCAGCCAAAAAAGGGGATACAGAAGTACAGAATCAGCTATTAAAGATGTATCAGCCTTATATTGCTAAATGTGTTTCGGAAGTTTGTAAACGGTATATTGATCCAAAGCGTGACGATGAGTTTAGTGTTGGCTTGTTTGCATTTAATGAAGCTATTCAAACATACTCATCAGATAAAGGAAGTTCATTTTTGTCTTTTGCTAAGCTTGTCGTGAAGCGAAAAGTAATAGACTATATTCGATTTGTGCAAAAAACTCCTGCTACTTCTTCGCTGGATGAAAGCTATGATGAGGAAAAGATGGAAAACCCAGCCGAAATTGTCGCTGTGAATGAAAAGTATCAAGTCGAACAGGATGCATGGTATCGCAGAGAAGAAATTGCTGACTTTAAAGATAAGCTTTGGGATTATAAATTGACGCTGACCGAACTGACAGAAGCTTCTCCAAAGCATAAAGATGCAAGGGAATCTGCTATTCGCACGGCAAAAATCCTGTATAATGACGAAGAATTAAGAGAGTATGTACAACTTAAGCGAAAGCTTCCGATTAAGGATTTAGTGAAGAAAGTGGATGTCAGTAAAAAAACGTTAGAGCGAAACCGAAAATATATTTTAGCGATTTTTATTGTTTTAAGTGAAGATTACCTGTATCTCAGAGATTATCTTAAAGGGGTGGCTTAGTGAGTAAAGGGATAGTTATGGAAAAACATCGGAAATTTACCATTGTAGTAGCATCAGATGGAAGTTTCCAGAAAGTTAAGCCGATCAAAGACGCTGAAATCGGTGCCGAAGTTTCATATGAGACCTTAACGGAAAAGCAAGGTGGATTGTTATTTTTCCCTACTAGGAAAAAAAACAGTGTGCCAATTCGGTATATCGCTATAGCATGTATGGTACTTTTATTTGTTATGCCATTTTATTTCTTTAGTGGTGACAATAAAACTTATGCATACGTAAATCTGGACATCAATCCAAGTGTGGAAATTGAAATAAACGAAGAACTTAACGTGGTATCAATCACACCACTTAATGCAGACGCAAAAAAATTATTGGAGAAGTTGCCGGATTATAAGGACAAACAAGTTGTACAATTTATTGAGATTATTATGAACAAAAGTGTTGAACTTGGTTTGACTAAAAACGGCAAAAATGTGATGGTCGGAGTGAGCTACATAGATACTGAAGATATTTCGGTAATTGATTCGGTAGATAAATACTTCGCGGCTAATAAAACTTCTTGGAAGATCGCTACTTTTCAGGTGCCAATGGAATTAAGAAAGCGTGCTCTAAAAGAAAATATATCAATGAATAAAGTGTTGGCTAACACGATGGATAATTCAAATACGGAACCGGAAAAATACTTAAATCAACCACGAACTAATGATGATGAAAAAGAACTTATACGCTCATTTTATATTAATTCAAGTAATGATCATCAAAATGAAGTGAAAGACGAAAAAAATACTGTTAATCAGGATAATATAAATCCTTCAGCTGCTGCCTCCAAACCACTAAAGGAAAAGGAAATAAAGCAATCAAGTGAGCTGAAGAAACAGAATGGCAAAATCCATTCAAAGGGTAAGAATCAGATTAAAAAGCCTGAAGAGGTTAAAAAAGAAAAAAAGAAAGATAAAATGAAGCACAACCCAGCAAATAAAATAGATAAACAAAAGAATAAAGTTCATAAAGATAAAGATAAAGAAAATGAAAAAAACGAAGATAAAAACAAAGACAAACATAAAAAGAATAAAGAAAATGATTAAACTGGTTGATTCTGATGTGGTATCAGAATCAACCAGTTTTTTTGGCAGTTAAGAAAGTATAAATACTTTCTTACTGCATAAGTGTAACTAAGGCTACCGCGGTTAAAGCTTGGCGAATAAGCCAATCTTTCTAATGAATACCTATATTTCCAATACTTCATCGGGCGTGTATTTCATGGCGTGATCAATGTAATACAATAATTGATCATGGCTCTGCAGTACATTATTCTGATCAGTTGCGTAATAATAGGAATGTAAAAATAGTTGGATGCGTTTTGAAAGCATGTCATCATTTGTCCGAACCATTAATACAAGCAAATCATCCCATTGTCCCCATAGTGTGTAATAAAGTGCCTTATCATAATCAGGAATTTTCACTGACTTCCCCTCCTTAAAAACTTTAAAGGATTACATCTAGTTTGCCCCTATAATAAATATATTTCCGAAAACAAATTTGGTGTATTTTCCAATATAAGGACTGTAAGAATAAAAAAATGAGTTTGCAGCATACTAATCGCAAATATGCTAGGAGGTATAAATTAGATGAAAATTAAATTTCTAGGAATCACCCTGATAACTGCCTTGGCGCTTGTAGGATGTCAAAACGATAATGGCACCAAAGAAGCTGACCCAAACAATAATGATGATACAAATGTAGAACAAACAAGATTTAACGCTGGAGATCAAAATAGTCAGGATTTCGATATGAATAACAATGGCAAGGAATATGATTTGTCGGAAGAGGCAGCAGAGAAAATCACACAGCAGGTTAAGGGAGTTGAATCTGCAAATGTTGTAACGACAGAGAACAATGCATATGTAGCTGCAGAGATAAATGCAACTGCTGATACTGGTAACGGCAATGGCCTATCAGAAGAAGTGAAAAAACAAATTTCGAAAATCGTGAAATCAACTGATTCTGATATTGACAACGTTTATGTATCGACTAATCCGGATTTTGCTGACTTAGCAACTAGATATGCTGATCAGGCAGAAAACGGTGAACCAATTGAAGGTATTTTTGACCAAATGGGAAATATGATCGAACGGGTTTTCCCACAAAAAAATGAATAAGAAAAAAATTATTTAATCCTAAAAGTACCGCATGGCAATCATGTGGTGCTTTTTCTTTTGAAAAAACGATAACTTTGAAACAATTTCAAACATATGCTATTCTTAAACGAGTAATTCATACTATTCATAGTGAATTACTTTGTTTTAATATTGAATAGTGGAGTTGAAATAAATGGGTCGAGAATTTATAGATTTATTTGAAGAGTGGGCGGACTCCTACGATGCAAGTGTAGCTGGAGAAGATCCACAATATGCTGCAGTATTTCATGATTATGATAAGATATTAGATGAGGTTGTAACGAATATAAGTGGAAATGTACTGGAGTTTGGCGTAGGAACAGGTAACTTAACGAAGAAAGTATTAGATAATGGTAATCATGTAATCGGTGTAGAGCCGTCAGCCGCAATGCGGACGATCGCTGCAGATAAGATGCCGGACGTATCCATTATGGAAGGGGATTTTATAACATTCCCTAATCCTGGTAAAGAAATAAATACGATTATTAGTTCCTATGCATTTCATCATCTAACAGATGATGAAAAAAGTGAGGCGATTGAAAACTTTGCAGAATTATTGAGTGAAAAGGGGAAAATAGTTTTTGCTGATACAATGTTTGAATCCACCACTGCAAAGGAAGATATAATTAAAGAAGCATACACGAATGGGTACGTCGATTTGATTGAAGACTTAAATCGTGAATATTACCCAACTATCAGCACACTAAATAACATTTTTGACAGAAATAATTTTCATGTATCATTTTCAAAAATGAACGATTTTGTTTGGCTAGTGATTGCCGAGAAAAAATAGAAGGAGTGACGGTTATGACAAAGAAAATGAATGTAGAAAGCTTTAATTTAGATCACACAAAAGTGGTTGCCCCATATGTTAGATTAGTTGGTGTTACTACAGGAGCAAATGGCGATAATGTTTATAAATACGATATTCGTTTCAAGCAACCTAACAAGGAACATATGGATATGCCTGGATTGCATTCGATCGAACATTTAATGGCTGAAAACATCCGGAATCATATGGATAACGTGCTTGATATCGGACCAATGGGTTGTCAAACCGGTTTTTATTTAGCAATCCTGAATAATGATAATTATGATCAGGTATTAGATACATTGGAGAAAACGCTGCAAGATGTTTTAGAAGCAACAGAAGTTCCTGCTTGTAATGAAGTTCAATGTGGCTGGGCAGCAAATCATAGCTTAGATGGCGCTAAAACGATTGCACAGGAAATGCTGAATAAACGTGATGAGTGGCATCAAGTATTTGAAAAGTAAGAGGCGATAAAAATGACAATTTATAACTCAGTTAATGAACTTATCGGGCAGACACCCTTAGTTGAACTAACAAACTTCCCCCTTCCAGAGGGGGTTCGTTTGTATGCAAAACTTGAATATTATAACCCAGGCGGAAGTATTAAAGACAGACTGGGAAAAAAACTTGTTGAGGACGCACTGGAAAACGGATATATAGCAGAAGGTGGTACGATTATTGAACCTACTGCAGGCAATACTGGAATTGGATTAGCGTTAGCAGTATTAAACAAAAATATAAACGTCATGTTCTGTATTCCTGAACATTTTAGTCAAGAAAAACAAATGATTATGAAGGCATTGGGAGCAGAAATTGTTAAAACTCCACGTGAAAAGGGCATGATTGGTGCGATAGAAAAAACGAATGAATTACTTTCAACTGTACCTAATAGTTATTCACCACAGCAATTCGGTAACCCAGCTAATCCACTGACTTATTATGAAACACTTGCACCAGATATATTAAAAGATCTTGATGGTGAACTTGATGTATTTGTAGCGGGATCAGGTTCAGGTGGTACTTTTATGGGGTCAGCTAACTATTTTAAAGAATATAACTCTTCCATTAAAACAGTAATTGTTGAGCCTGAGGGTTCGATAATTGCTGGTGGGGAGCCTGGGCCGCATAAAACAGAAGGTATCGGAATGGAATTTTTACCTGATTATATGAATCGAGAATATATGGATGCAATTCATACAGTTACAGATGAAAATGCATTTAGACTTGTTAAAGAACTTGCTGCAAAAGAAGGTTTATTAGTTGGAAGTTCGTCGGGGGCTGCAATGTTCGCCGCACTTGAAGAAGCGAAAACAGCAAAGCCGGGTTCAACCATTGTTACAATTTTTCCTGATGGTAGTGACCGGTACTTAAGTAAACATATTTATGGATAATCATAGTAAATTGAATGAATAGGAGGAGTAAAGTGATGCGACAAAAAACTAAAATGATTCATGGTGGAATCACCAATGATGAACAAACTGGTGCTGTATCAGTTCCAGTTTATCAAGTTAGCACCTATAAACAAGATCAGGTTGGAAAACATCGTGGATACGAATACTCACGTACTGGAAACCCAACTCGCCATGCACTTGAAACAGTAATTAGCGATTTAGAAAACGGTAAAGCAGGCTTTGCATTCGGATCAGGTATGGCAGCTATTACTTCTGTTTTAATGATGTTTGACGCAGACGATCATGTGGTGATGACCGATGATGTTTATGGTGGAACATACCGTTTAATGACTAGTGTGCTGAACCGTTTTAATCTTGATCACACATATGTCGATACCAGCTATCCTGAAAAAGTAGAAGCGGCAATAACCGAAAAAACAAAAGCGATTTATGTGGAAACACCTACAAATCCGCTCTTGAAAATTACAGATATAAAAGCGATGGCAGAAATTGCGAAAAAGCATGACTTAAAGCTGATTGTGGATAATACATTTGCTACACCATATTGGCAGTTGCCGATTGATCTTGGTGCAGACATTGTCTTGCACAGTGCAACAAAATACATTGGTGGTCACAGTGATGTTGTTGCAGGTTTAGTCGTTGTTAATTCAGAGCAATTAGCAGAGGACCTGCATTTCATACAGAATTCAGTCGGCGGCGTATTAGGGCCGCAGGATTCATGGTTATTAATGCGGGGAATTAAAACATTAGCGTTACGTATGGAAGCTATTGAAGCTAATACCAAAAAAATTGTATCCTTCCTGGAGAGTCATGATAAAGTTTCTACGATATATTACCCAGGTATCGAAAGTCATAAAGGACACAAATTAGCATCAGAACAATCTTCTGGCTTCGGCGGAATGGTATCGTTTGATGTTGGTAGCGGGGAACGTGCAGAGAAAGTATTAGAACAGGTTCAGTACTTTACTTTAGCTGAAAGTTTAGGCGCAGTTGAAAGTTTAATTTCACTGCCAGCTCAAATGACACATGCATCGATTCCACGAGAGCGCCGTCTTGAACTTGGTATAACGGACGGATTAATTCGAATCTCGGTGGGAATTGAAGATAGTGACGATCTAATTGAAGATCTGGAAGCAGCATTAAATAGTTAACTTGAAGCAGTGACAGGGACAAACGTATATTATCTATTGCATAATCCGAACGAACCTTTTGGTTTCGTTCGGATTATTTGTTCTGAAGAAGTTCTGGCATCGTTCCGTTAAAATACTGCACCTTAGAACGCGGCTTCAGCTCGTGCTGTTCTTGCAGGAGTCACCGCCCTCCGCTCTCCAGGACTGGTGAAGCGGTTTACAAAATATTTATTTTCTTTCAACTAATGCATGCTGAAAGAGATATAGCTATCGAGTGTGGATCTTTTAAATCCGCTCCAATCTCTTTGCTGTCATATCGCAGTATTTATGAGTAAACAGAATCTAACTGAGGGAGTTTAGCGTCTTAGATGCTAATGCTATGGCCAAATTACTTATTTTTCACTAGATAAAACACTTTGTTTATTAGCATTCATTTATGAGAGACCCCGCTAACAACTAAGTTTTTAAATGCAGTCAAAGCAACAATTTCGTTCGAGTATGCTAAAATGGAGAATAAAACAATTGGAGGAATGAATGATGAGTGAAAAAGTATTATCTTATCTTACGAACAATAGAGCAGAGCTTTTGGAGAGATTAAACCAATTCTTATCCATACCTAGTGTAAGTGCGGCTAGTGTACATAAGAAAGATATCAACGAAGCTGCAGACTACGTAGTAAACTTCCTGAAGGATCTCCAGTTTGAAAAGATTGAAAAAATGGAAACTGGGGGACATCCTCTTGTGTATGCAGAATATAATGAAGCAGGACCGGATGCGCCAACCGTTTTACTGTATGGCCATTATGATGTACAACCTGTTGACCCAATTGATCTTTGGGACAGCGAGCCATTCAAGCCAGAGATAAGAAATGGCCGCTTATATGCACGTGGATCCAGTGATGATAAAGGGCAGGTTTTCATGCATCTTGCCGTTTTTGAAGCCTATATGAAAACAGAAGGTAAATTGCCTGTTAATGTAAAGGTTTGTATCGAAGGGGAAGAAGAAATAGGAAGTGAAAATTTATATCGTATTCTGCATGAAGAAAGTGATAAATTTTCAGCTGATTTCGCTGTAATTTCAGATTCTGGAATGGTGGCTAAAAATCAACCGACTATTTTGTATGGATTAAAAGGATTTACAGGAATTGAAATTAACGTTACTGGACCGGATCATGATTTACATTCTGGCATGTATGGTGGAGCAATTCGAAATCCTATCATGGCCATAAACCATATTTTGGCATCAATGAAAAATGTCGATGAAGTAATTACCGTAGATGGATTTTATGATGATGTAGAACCATTGACTGATGACGAGCGGAAACTAATTGCAGAAGTGAAAGGCGAAGATTATCAGGAAGCTGCCGGGGTGCAAGAAACAGCGTCTGAGAAAGGATATACTGCAAAAGAACATACAATGGCAAGACCTACTTTCGAAATAAATGGAATATATGGAGGCTATCAAGGGGAAGGTACGAAGACAATTATTCCATCATCAGCTACGGCTAAAATTACCAGCCGTCTCGTTCCTGGGCAAGATCCACAAAAAATCCAGGCATTACTCGAGGAGCATGTTAAAAAAGTAGCTCCATCTGGTGTAACTGTCGAGGTCGTAAAGGAAAAGCTGTCGGCAAAAGCATATAAAGTTGAGCCAAATCATCCGCTTATTCAAAAAGCTGCAAAAAGCTATAGTAAAGCATTTGGAAAAGAAACCATTTACGTGCGCATGGGAGGATCTATCCCTGTTGTAGAGTGGATTGAGGACGTGTATAACATTCCTATTGTTCTCTTAGGTTTTGGAACTCCAGATGACCGTTTGCATTCTCCTAACGAAAGCTTCCCATTGGATAGCTTTGATAAAGGAATGGTAACTCTAGTTCATTACTGGAAAGAAGTTGGAAAATAAACTAGTAACTTCCTCGTTGTGCATTAATTGCGAGGAAGTTATTCAGGTTTTTATTCGAGTGGAATAGGGTAATAATAGATAGCGACATCAGAGGGGGATATGACATGAAGTATGCAGTTATAACAGGAGTTTCAAGAGGACTTGGTGAATCAATCGCTAAATATATTTTGGAGTCAGGAATTCATGTAATAGGTATTTCGCGTACACGTTCTGCAAAGTTAGACCAACTTGCTGAATCGAATAATGTATCCTTTACACACTATTCTTGTGATTTAAGTGACGTTACTGAAATAGAAAATACATTCAAAAAAATAAGCACTGAAGTTTTTACTGAGAAGCTGACTACTTTATATTTAGTAAATAATGCTGCGGTCTTAGACCCAATTAACCCATCCATGAATATTGATAACCATGAACTTGCATACCATATGCAAGTGAATACAGTTGCCCCAATGGTATTGACTAATCTGTTTTTAAAGGAAGCAACAGAGAAAGACGTATCAATGGTTGGCGTTACAATAACGTCTGGTGCTGCAGAACGGCCAGTCTATGGTTGGAGCGCCTACTGCAGTTCGAAGGCAAGCATGAACCGCTATACAGAAACTGTGGCCCTTGAGCAGAAGGAGTTAAAGACAGGTCACAAAGTAATAGCATTTAGTCCAGGTATTATGGATACTGGAATGCAGGATAAAATTCGCTCTACATCACAGCAGTCTTTTTTAGATGTAGAGAAATTCAAGGAATTTAAAAAGAATAATGATTTAAAAGATACGGATTTAGTTGGAGGCATACTGGTGGATATACTCACAGATGAAGGAAGTATTGAAAACGGAAAAATTTATAATGTCAAAGATTATTTCTAGGTAATACACATACTTATCGGGTTATTCGCCCTTCCCAATTTTAAACCTCCGCATAGATTATCATATGCTTAAAATAAGGAGGGGAATTTAATGGGTTATGAAGAAGGCGGACGCGGCTTAAACTTTGCTTTATTAGTGGTGTTGTTTATTCTGTTAGTAATCATTGGTACTGCATATACAGGTGGCGGATACGGCTATTAACATTATTTTGTAAAACATGCACGGGACGCATCCTGTGCATGTTTTTCTTATGTCTAGAAAAGTGATGCCAATGGTACGATTTTATCCTATATGATAAACTAATGGGTGCAGAATTTTTTTAATCAGTTTTCTTATATAGTAACTCAACTTTCGCACAAAAATAATCATAATGAATCAATAAACGGTAGTACTTGTAGCACTAAGAATAGAATACTTGATACGAATAACGAATACTTTTCACAAAACGTGATGCTAGTTACTTTGTCGTATTTGATATAAACTGCGACGTAACATACTTCACCGGGAAAAACTGTAATGTATCAGCAACGAGATTTCCGCTGATGGCAGTCGCGCACCTTAGGGCGGCTGGTGAGCCTCCTCGTGCTGTCGCACTCCGGGGTCTCACCTATGCCTGTCCTCTCGCAGGAGTCGACTGCTATTCGCTACAATCTCTAGACAAAATATGGATGTCGCAGATTTATTAACTGCCTCCCTTAGACGTAAAAGCTTTACCAGTCCTGGTGAGCGGAGGGCGGTGACTCCAGCGGGAACAGCACGAGTCTGAAGGCCCCGCAGAGTGGGGTTCTCGAGGAGACTGAAGCCGTGCCCGCGGAAAGCATCCGCCCGCAGCGATCCTGGACGGCGGCTTTAGAACATTACTTGGTAATAAAAATACTTCGCAGTATATAGGTTTTGCGCCAACTACAACAAGTGATTACAGGTAGTACCTACTTATTTCAGTCTACGAAAGTTGTAATAATAAAGATATGTCTATAGTGAAAGGAAGAAAATAATGATTACACGAAAAAGCAAACGGGAAATTGAAATGATGCAAGAGGCTGGGAAGTTATTAGTTAAAACCCATAAAGAAATTGGAAAAATGATAAAACCAGGCATCTCAACAATGGAAATCGATACATTTGTTGAAAAGTTTTTAGCAAAACATGGAGCAACTCCTGAACAAAAAGGGTTTAGCGGTTATCCGTATGCTATCTGTGCCTCTATTAACGATGAAATATGTCACGGATTTCCGAGAAAAGACAAACTTGTTGACGGTGACATCGTAACAATTGATATGGTTGTTAACTTGAATGGCGGATTAGCGGATTCAGCATGGACCTATACAGTTGGTAATGTGGACCATGTGGGCAAGCGGTTGATGGAAGTTACCAGGAAAGCATTATACAAAGGAATTGAAAAAGCTCAAGACGGAAGCAGAATTGGAGATATTGGACACGCGATTCAATCCTATGCTGAAGGAGAAGGATTCTCTGTAGTTAGAGACTTCACTGGTCACGGTATTGGACCAACAATACATGAGGAACCACATATTCCACATTTCGGACTACCGAATAAGGGTGTTCGTTTGAAAGAGGGAATGGTTGTTACTATTGAACCAATGATTAACGAAGGAACTTGGAAAAGTAAAATGGACGACAATAGCTGGACTGCACGAACGGTCGACGGAGGACGCTCGGCACAGTATGAACATACCATTGTAATTACTAAAGATGGTCCATTGCTAATTACTGATCAAGGTGAAGAAAGGTAAGATAACTGATTTCATTAAATGTAGGAGGTTACACCATGCGAGTAGTTTCTATTTGTCCGAGTAATACTGAAATAGTCGAGTACCTAGGAAAAATTGAATTGCTGGTAGGTGTTGACGACTTTTCTGATTGGCCCGAAGAAATCAATCATTTACCACGTGTAGGACCTGACTTATCGATTGATATGGTGAAAGTTGCAGCGCTTGAACCTGACCTTGTTTTGGCATCTTTAAGCGTTCCGGGTATGGAAAAAAATATTGAGGCATTAAAAGAAATGAACCTACCTTATATTATCCTGAACCCTAATTCTTTAGCTGAAATTGAATCTGATATTAGAGAGGTTGGTAAGGCATTAAACTGTCCTGACCTAGGAATTAAAAAAGCTGAAATGTTTCATGCTGAAGTTGAAGAATTTCGTTCGAAAGCAAAAACAAGTACGAATCAGCCAACCCTTTATTGGGAGTGGTGGCCAAAACCAGTTTTTACTCCTGGAGGGGAAAATTGGCTTACTGAAATCAGTCACTTAGCAGGAGCACAAAACATTTTTGCAGACGAAAAAATTGCGAGTGTGAAAACAGACTGGGAAAATATTAGAGAAAAAGATCCAGATCATATATGCATGGTTTGGGTTGGTGTGAAGGAAGAAAAGATGCGTCCGGAGCTAATTAGGAAAAGACCGGGATGGAAAGAAATGGACGCTGTAAAAAAAGGGAATATACATGTGTTGGAAGAATCTTTATATTGCAGACCATCACCAAGGTTGCTTGAGGGTTTGCGCAAGCTTGAAAAGATTATTCATATGAATTAAAAATCAGCCCGAATATGGGCTGATTTTTTTACATATAATCCGTCCTATGACAATTGCTGTTCAGCAAATTCACGATACAAAGTATGTGTTTGTAAGAGGTTCTGGTGAGTCCCGATCCCAGTAACCTTTCCTGACTCAATAAAGATTATTTTATCAGCATCGATAATTGTAGATAATCGATGTGCAATCACAAAGGTAGTACGGCCATCCATCAACCTTGTTAATGCCTGCTGAACAATACCTTCTGATTGACTGTCCAGGCTTGCTGTTGCTTCGTCCATCATCAGGATTTTAGGATTACGCAAAAATGCCCTAGCAATAGCAATTCGTTGTCTTTGACCACCGGATAATTTTACGCCACGCTCGCCGACTTCCGTATCCAGCCCTTTTGAAAATGTTTTAATAAACTGGTCAGCATATGCCATTTCGGCAACTTCCCAAAGACGTTCATCAGGTATTTCTTCCGATTCACTTAAACCATAACAAAGATTTTCCCGAATCGTCCCAGCCATCATGGCGCTTTCCTGAGAAACATAGCCTATTTGACTGCGCCATGATTCCAAAGATATAGTGTTTATGGGAGTTTTGCCGATCAGTATTTCCCCTTTAGTTGGTTCATAAAATCGTTCAATCAACCCAAATATAGTTGTTTTTCCACCACCACTTGGACCAGCGAAAGCTATCATTTCCCCTGGTTGCGCTTCAAGTGATACATTCTTCAGCACTGGCTCATCTGTACTATAAGAAAAAGAAACGTCGCGAAAAACAACAGGAAGATTGGTTACATCTTTATCACTGCCTTCATGACTGCCTTCCAATGGCACTTCCAATATATCGATAATACGTTCTGTAGCTCCTTTTGCTTTTTGTAATTGGGTGAAAAACATCGCAAACGATGTAATAGGGTAAATGATTTGAAATAAGTAAAGTAAAAATGCTACAAGTGAACCTGTTGACATGGAACCCTCTGCAACCCGAATCCCGCCATAACCAATTATAACCACTATTACTACCATGACGATGAGGTAGATAAGTGGACCGATTAGAGCAAAAACCCGTGCTTCCTTTAAACCAAACCCAAGCAATTTTCCAATCCCAGTTATTCCTCTTTTATCTTCGACTTTTTCTGCCGTTGATGACTTCATCAAACGAATTTCGCTAAGTGTTTGTTGAATATTACTTGTGAAGTTTGCAGTTTCATCTTGCAAGCCTCGGGAAATTTTTGCCATTTTTCTGCCGAGCGGCAACATGATAAGTACAGTTACTGGAACAGAAATTAACATCAATAATGTCATTTTCCAATCCATAACAAACAGAATTATGACCGCACCTATAATAGAAATAACTCCTGTTATGAATTGGGGAAAGTGTTGTGAAATTAAATCCCTAACGATACCAGTATCGTTCACAACACGACTTACGGATTCACCACTAGCTGTCTTATCCGAATAACTAACAGGCAATCGAATGAGCTTTACCCACATAATTTCACGCAATTTCGCCACAATCTGCTGACCTACTGCAGCCAATAGATAAGTGGAGAATCCATCGACGACCCCTTGTAAGATAAATACTAAACCAATTACAATCATGAGAGTAATACTGATAGATGAAGCTGAAAAGCCGTCTACTAACTCCCTGGTAAGTAACGGTATTGAAAGGCCAACTAGCGTTGTGATAACACTCATAATTAAACCAGTTGTTAACGCAACTTTAGGGATATTAGTTGATAATATTAGGGATATAAATGGCTTAATACTGTCTTTTTGTTGTTTCTTCATACGATAGAACTCCTGTCTGTTATTTTATGTGCAAATATGTCTTCATTATATAACAAGAGTACAGGCAGTGGGAAACGGTATTAACCTGCGTAATTGTTTCGAGCAAGTTTTCTTTAAAGTAAAAAAGCTTTCTTAATGATAAAATGGTAGAACTAAATATAAATTTAAATTAGTAATTGGGGGGAATACAAGATGACCACAAATACGATTCATAAAAAAGAAAAGACCCCTCGAATCCATATGATACAAAGGGGGATAGCTGTAGGTTTTCCTATCATGCTAGGTTATTTACCTATTGCTGTTACGTATGGAGTATTGGCTAAACAAGCAGGTATGAGTCTAGTTGAATTAACCAGTATGAGTATTTTCGTTTTCGCAGGTGCAAGTCAATTTATGGCAGTTAATATGATTGCTGCCAGTGCAGGAATACTGGAAATAATAGTTGCTACTTTTGTCTTGAATTTCCGCCATTTTGTAATGAGTTTGTCCTTTATGAATAGGTTGCAAGGTATTGGACTAAAATACAAAGTTCCTTTATCATTAGGGTTGACTGATGAGACTTTCGCCATGTCATCGCTACATACAGAAGAAGCTAAGATGGAGAAGGGTTTCCTCTTTTATACTTCATTAATTTTAACTGCCTACTTTTCATGGGTAACCGGATCGTTCCTAGGTGGAGTTCTGGGAGAAATTATTCCTGCTCAATTAAGCCAAAGCATGGGAATAGCACTATATGCAATGTTCATTGGATTACTGATCCCATCCGTAAAAAAACAAATGCGTGTTGGAATTATTGCTGTTTTTGCGATGCTGATTAACGTATTGTTCAGCCAGTTCACAAGTGAGGGCTGGGCCATAGTATTTGGTACTGTAATTGGAGCGGCTAGTGGGATTTTTCTGCTAAAGGAGGATCCAAAATGATTTTTATAATTATTATTGGAATGTCTTTGGTTACCATGATACCTAGAATTGTACCAGCGTACATTGTTGATCGGCTTCAATTTCCCGATTGGTTAAATCGATGGTTAAACGCTATTCCGTACGCTGCACTCGGGGCATTAATCTTTCCTGGGATATTATCCATCCGTTCTGAACAACCACATGTAGGAATTATTGGTGGATTAGTTGCTATAGTACTTGCTTATGTTGGATTGAACGTCATTTTCGTTGTTATAGGTGCGATTGCAGCAGTTTTTGTCCTAAGTATATAATTAATGATCAGAAAATTTTAACAAAAGAGTTTGATGGGGGTTAGATGATGTTTAGAACGAGAAAAGCCGAATATAAAGATGCGGAAGCGATTGCAGATGTACATATCAGCAGTTGGAAAAGTACCTATCATGATTTGTTGGATGAGAAAGATATAACAAATATCACCTATGAAAACAGATTAGCTCTTTGGGAAACTGTTTTAAGGATTCAAAAAGATGAGCAATGTACGTATGTTATTGAAAATGAAGAAAAAATAGTTGGCTTTATAAATGGTGGACCCGAACGAACAAAACGATTTAATTATGACACTGAAATATATACGATCTACTTATTAGATGAATTTCAACGTTTAGGCTTAGGAGCAGATTTATTAAACGTTTTTGCTGAAGATATGAAAACAAAAGGTAATAATTCACTCCTGGTTTGGGTATTAAAACAAAATCCTACAAGTAAATTTTATGAAAGATACGGCGCTAAACCAGTTGGCGAAGAAGAAACAACTATTGGTGAAGGTACATATCAAGAGACTGCATATGGCTGGGAAAGTCTTGATGGATTATTAGACGTATTAAAGAAAAATAAAAGCTAAAAGGCATGTTTTACTGCCTCTTAGCTTTTATTTTTCTAAAAATGGCTCAATATGAATATGAGCATAATGGATGTTGTGTTTTTGCGCCAGGAGATTTTCAATGCTCACCGTAATATCGTGGCTTTCTTTAACATTTAAATCAGGACTAACAAGAATTACAATATCAATAAAGGATTGATTGCCATGAATACGACCTTTTACATCTTTCACTTCTTTTACATCTTCTACCTTAGCAATACTCTTTTTTATTCTGAATAGAAACTTCTCATCGAAGCCATCTGTGAGCGTATGAGTTGAGTCTTTAAATATATCCCAAGCGGTTTTACAGATAATAAAACCAACCAGTAAACCTGCAATTGGATCCAGCCAAAACAGCCCTACCTGTGCCCCAAGTATACCTACAAAAGCTCCCATACTTACGTAAGCGTCTGATTTATTATCCTGAGCTGCCGCATGTAGAGAAGTACTCTCTATTTTCTTTGCGAGTTTCACATTGTACCGGTAGACGCAATACATAACAATAGCAGCTGCAAATGCTGTCCATGCTGTGAGCATAGAAGGTTGTGCGTTTTCACCGAGTATTAACGCTTGGATTGTATCATAAATGACCTGTATTCCAACTGAGACCATAATAAATGCAGCAAACAATGAAGCGATTGTTTCTGCGCGATAATGCCCATAGTGGTGATCATGATCGGCAGGTTTTCTGGAAATTTTTAAACCTATTAAAACAGCAATAGAAGCAATAACATCGGTTGAGTTATTCAAACCATCCGCTTTTAATGCTTCAGAATTACCGTAGTAAGCAACAAGTAGTTTAATTACAGAAAGAACTAAATATGCACAGATGCTAATCCAAGCACCTTTCTCTCCTTTTTTTAAGTTCTCTGAATGTGTCATGAGTTCCTCCAATAAAAATTTCCTATTAATAATATAGCTATAACAGTCTATCAAAGCACGATACAGTGAGTCCAGAGAAACATTCAAGGGCGAGGGTATATCTATTGACTTGGTGAAATTAAGTTTCGCTTGACCAAATTTCGCTGCGAAAAAAAACTCAAAAATAAAATAATTTTTGTTGCAATTATTCCAAAAATTTAGGATAATAGAAAAAAGGGAACAAGGGGGCATGTTCCATGAAAAAGCAAAAGACATTTTACCGGTATTATCGATATGATGGCAAACCCATAGCAGCGAAACGTGAAATTTCGTATGAGTTCAAATTAGTATCCAGATTATTGATGGATGAACTGTGCTTTAAATGGAATAAAGACAAGCTTGAAGATGCCATAAATCGTTCTATAGATCAGGGAGATAAAGAAAAATTCCTGGAGTTGAGTAAGGCATACAAACATTTTATTTGGGAATAAGTCAACTTCCAGTTGCCTTGCCTATTATAGGCAAGGCTATTTTACTGGATTGAACGAATTAAATATCATTTTTACGAATTTCCTGGGGGGGAAGAGAGTGAATGCAGCTACTCGATTGATGATGCACAAGCAAAATCTTGTACTAATCTTTATACTGTTTTTTTCAGTAATATTAGGTGTCGGAGCAGAATTAATTGTTGGAGCACCAACAATTAATTTAATAGCAATGGGAGCTGGGGGAGCAATTTGCCTGGCCGTGATTGGTTTATTTCATTATAAAAAAATATATACAAAATCAATTCCTTATGTGGCGATAATTAGTTTAACAAGTATTGCTTTTGTTATAATTATAAGCTCTGATTATGTTACAAACATGTTGTTTACTTTCTATGTGCTAGCAGTTGCAGCAATTTCAGTATCGTTAACTGTTTTAGTCACTGGAGGCGTATTAAGTCTAGGTCTACTTATCTTTTTTGTTGTAGAAAAAGGGGAAGTCATTGGATTTGATACTAGAGCCACAGCTATTACAATTGTTTTTTTTATCCTGGTTTTTGCGGTCCTGTTTATACAGGTTCGTGTAGCAAGAAAACTACTGACAGATATACAATTTTCCTTACTGGAAAGTGAAAAGCGGGAAACAGAACAGCAGAGGCTCACAAACATTGTTCAGAAAAGCGCTGAAGATGTAAGATCTCAAATGTCTAAACTTAAGGGTGAAAGTAATCAAAGTTTAAAATCACTAAAAGAGATGAGGATGTCTTTTCAGGAGATAACCGCTACTAGTCAATCGCAGGCTGAGTCTGCGTCTGAAATAACGGTTACAACTGATAATACTAAAACACTGCTTAATAAAATGACGGCATCCTTTGTAAGAAGTACAGCTGACGGGGAAGAATTAAAAGAACTGTCGATAACTGGTCACAAGTCAATGGATTCGTTAGCAAACATGATGAACAATTTTCATCAATCATTCGAAGGCTTAAACCATAACATGGAAAAGTTAGTAAATAGGATGCAGGAAAATAGAATCTTCACTTCGAAAATTCAAGATATAGCTGAACAGACAAATCTCCTTGCTTTAAATGCCAGTATTGAAGCAGCCAGAGCAGGAGAATCCGGTAAGGGGTTTGCAGTAGTTGCTGGAGAAGTCCGCAAGCTTGCTGAGGTCTCTCAAACCACAGCGAAACAGATTAGAGAAAACCTCACTATTATAGAAGAAGACGCTTTACAGGCACAAACACAAGTTAATGATAATAAGGATCAGCTGAAAGTCAGCGCTGAAAATGTAAATAAAACGAAAAATGATTTTGAAAAAATAACAAGTCAGCTTATTAATTTCATAAAGTACTTGGGTTATCTGGCTAAACAGGCAAAGGAAATTGAACATTCTTCAGAGACAATTGATCAATCCGTTGAAGACTTAGCAGGTGTTATCGAAGAGACCACTGCAACTATTCAACAACTGGAAGCTGTGTTAGATCAGCAGGTTGATCATATGGATAACCTTTCGTATGCAATAGAACATACAAATCAAACGGCAGCATCTTTAAAAGAAATATAGAAATATTTAACAAATAGAACTTATTTTTTGGTATGCTCAACCTAGAAAAGAGGTGTTCTGAAAAATATGGATAAGAAAACTGTTCGGAGTTGGATGTTGTATGACTTTGGTAATTCTGCTTTTTCTACAACAATTATGGCGGCGGTTCTTCCAGTATTCTATTACGATGTTGCAGCTGCAGGATTAGACGACTCCTTGGCAACAAGCTATTGGGGTTATTCCCAATCTATAGCAGTATTGATAGTCGCAATCCTAGCTCCTTTATTAGGAGCAATAAGTGATTACTCCGCTTCCAAGAAAAAGTTTCTTCGGTTTTTCGCGTTTATGGGTATGATTGCCAGTATTTTGTTAGGATTTATTGGTGAGGGAGATTACATGTTTGCTTCACTTTTACTAATAATTGGAACAATTGGTTTCTCAAGCGCTAACATCTTTTATGATGCATTTTTACCTGAAATTGCTACAGATGATGATATGGACAAAATATCTGCGAATGGCTTTGCTTTTGGATATATAGGTGGGGGAATATTACTTGCAATAAATATTTTAATGATATTGAAATATCAGTGGTTTGGAATACCTAATGCTACTGTAGCCAGTCAATTATCCTTTGTGTCAGTAGGTATCTGGTGGTTTATTTTCTCCATTCCCTTACTTAAAAATATCAAAGAAGAGAAGAAAGCCCCAGTAAAACGGGATAAGTCTTATGTCTCCATTGGTTTTACAAGGGTGACAACAACATTTAAAGAAATCAAACAATATAAGCAATTATTAATTTTCCTATTAGCATTTTGGATGTACAATGATGGTATTTCTACCATAATTAAAATGGCAACGATTTATGGTCGGGATATTGGTATAGACTCAAATTCACTAATTGCCGCCTTGTTAATCACGCAATTTGTTGGTATTCCATTCACGTTCTTATTTGGATGGATAGCAAAAAAAATAACTGCTAAAAAAGCTTTGATGATTACACTTTATATCTATATTGGTATCGTTATCTTGGGCTATTTTATGACGACAGCACTTCATTTTTATTTGTTAGCAGTTTGTGTTGGCTTAGTCCAGGGTGGTGCACAATCTTTAAGCAGATCTATTTTCGGAAGAATGGTTCCAGCGAACAAACACGGAGAATTCTTTGGGTTTTATGGTATTTCCTCAAAGTTCGCTGCCATTTTTGGACCGTTTTTATTTGCATTAGTAGGTCAATTAACCGGATCAAGTCGACTGGGAATTATTTCATTAGTTGTATTTTTTGTTCTGGGAATTATACTATTACGATTTGTAAATATAGAAAAAGGTATGGCAGAAGCCAATAAGCTTACGAATCCTGAAGACGAAGTAGTAGTGAAACCAAAATAGAAAAACGCAAACGACTTTATAGTCGTTTGCGTTTTTTTGAGTATAAGTAATATTCATCATAACTTCAGGATATACGATTAAACAATTGGCTCACTATACTTATTTCTTAAGTTCAATTCCAGCGGTTTACCTGTATCATATGAAATATTTCCTATTAAAGTCTTAATCTGTTCTTCTTTGGAGTGTAATGGATTATCCCAATAAGCTAATATTTCGCTGAGAATTTCGATTCCTTCTGCACGACCAATTTCATAAAGTTCTAAAAAGCTTTGAGATGAGGGTTCATTTGTTGCTGGATGATGCCATGTATTTTCTTTCTCATTCAGGTAATCCACATTATTTTTAATAGGCTGATGGGAATAGGAAGAAATAAGCGATTTAAGCAAAACATTTTTCCATCCATAAGGATCGGAAAGTATTTTTAAAGCTAATTTCATATCACGGTAAGACTTTTGAATGTATGAAGCAGAATCAGGACAAACTTCCGGATAATGTTTTTTGATTTTTGATTGCAATAATTGCTTGATTTCTTTGTCAAGCGTATATCCAACATCTATTTCTTTATGAACATGAGCTTTCCATGTTTTCATGTTATGAAATTTATCCATCATGACGGTATCAATCTTAACTTCCAATTCTTGATGTTTACTGCCTTCATAACCCGCTCTATAGTGAATATATGGATGTGTATTCCGGTCTAAAATATGATGGGTTACAAAACCAAATACATATGCTTTAACCTTCGAATCCATATTAGCTGCTGAAATTACTAAATCTAATAAAAACTCTCCACATTTTTTCGTGTGCAGGGCCATACCAATAGCACTCACTGATTCATCTTTATTCCATGGCCAAAAATTATAGTAAAAAAATGGATCTGGGCCTTGAGCACCTAATTTCATATATGCTTCATGCTGGAAAAATGGTGTCGGATTGTTAATCGTATCGACAACTTCTTCACAAAAGAGCATATGAGTCCATATATTCGGCATGATGAAATCCTCCTTAAACTAACCGTTGCAAAACATATAATATAACTTCGAAGACTTCTGCAAGAATAAAGTGTGACGTTATGTAGAAATTAAGTATAACTCTAATTGCCTTCTAAGATAAATCTTTTGTATGTTCTTCTATTATTATAAAAGAATTTACAGCCAATAGGAAAGGAAATTTTCATATTATAAACTATATGTACTTTTTCTGTAACAATTTATGTGTCTCTTTTTTCTAATTATCGGCAAAATTTGTTACAATAGATTAGAGTAAGTCAGCATTTACATATAGGAGGCAACAAAATGGACTATCGGATTGAAAGAGATACGCTTGGCGAGATACAAGTACCTGCAAATAAATTTTGGGGTGCGCAAACTGAGCGGAGTAAACAAAATTTTCCTATTGGAAATGAAAAAATGCCAGCGGAAGTTATAAAAGCATTTGCTGTATTGAAAAAGAGTGCGGCTAAAGCAAATACAGAATTAGGTTTAATGGAGAAGAAAAAGTATGAAGCAATTGAATATGCTGCAAATCAAATTATTGAAGATAAAATTACAGATCACTTTCCATTAGTTGTATGGCAAACCGGAAGTGGAACGCAATCAAATATGAATGTTAATGAAGTAATTGCATATGTAGGAAATGAATGGTTGCAGAGTGAAAACAGTGATGTAAAGCTTCATCCAAATGATGATGTAAACAAATCACAAAGCTCGAATGATACGTATCCTACTGCAATGCATATTGCAGCAGTCTTAAAACTGGAGGATGAGGTTTTACCTGCAGTGCAAAAATTGAAAGATTCAATCAAAGTTAAGATGGACGCTTTCGGTGAAATCGTAAAAATAGGACGTACACATCTGCAGGATGCAACTCCATTAACTTTAGGGCAAGAATTCAGTGGTTGGCATCGGATGCTGGAAAAGTCAGAAATGATGATTCGTGAAAGTCTTCACCACTTAAAAGAACTTGCCATTGGTGGTACCGCAGTTGGTACAGGGTTAAATGCACACCCTGAATTTTCAGGGAAAGTCTGTGAAGCAATAAACGAATATACAGGTAACAGTTTTATCTCAGCACCTAATAAGTTTCATGCATTAACAAGCCACGATGAAACCGTATATGCACATGGAGCACTTAAGGGACTAGCAGCAGACCTGATGAAGATTGCAAATGATGTTCGCTGGCTAGCAAGTGGACCACGTTGTGGAATTGGAGAAATTGTAATTCCTGCTAACGAACCAGGAAGCTCGATCATGCCTGGAAAAGTTAATCCTACTCAGAGTGAGGCTGTGACTATGGTAGTTGCACAGGTGATGGGGAATGATGCCACTATAGGTTTTGCAGCTAGTCAGGGTAACTTCGAACTAAATGTATTTAAGCCGGTTATAGCATATAATTTCCTTCAATCCTGTCAGTTGCTTGCTGACAGCATGCTTTCGTTTGATGAACGTTGTGTACAAGGGATTGAACCAAATCATGAACAAATCGAAAAAAATCTGAATGATTCCTTAATGCTGGTTACAGCGCTTAATCCGCATATTGGTTATGAGAATGCAGCAAAAATTGCTAAAACTGCATTTGCTGATAACGCGACATTAAAAGAAACTGCGGTTAAGTTAGGACTTTTATCTGAAGAAGAATTTGACAAATATGTAAATCCAAAAGAAATGACGTATCCAAAATAATTTATTTTTTTCAAAAGCCTATTACATCAAACGTAGTAGGCTTTTTTTCACATGTCTTAATTCCCATAATTTCCAACATTTATCTGTGATAACTTTCGACCGAATGTAAACAATATAGTTACAGGAGGTGATATCATGGCTAATAACAAATCAAATCAATTAGTAGTACCTGGAGTACAACAAGCTCTTGACCAAATGAAGTATGAAATTGCTCAAGAATTTGGAGTTAACTTAGGTCCAGACACTGCTTCACGTGCTAACGGTTCTGTTGGTGGTGAAATTACAAAGCGTCTAGTTCAAACAGCTCAACAACAACTTAACGGACAACAACCTAGATAACATGGCCTTCGGCTGGAGCACCCCTCCAGTCCAACCAAATAAAAAAAGGGACTGTCTTAGCGACGGTCCCTTTCTAGTTATAGTATTATCTTATTCTTTGTTCATCTTCTGCATTGAAAAAATGTGCTTTATTCATATCAAATGCAAGCGTTAATTCTTCTCCACCGTCTATATCTGAACGGGAATCAATTCGAGCGATAAAGTCCTGTTCATTAAGTTTCGAGTAAAGATACGTTTCTGCCCCCATCAACTCAGCTACATCAATTGTTGCAGTGAACTTTGTTTCCGGTGCAGCTTCGATGAACAATGGCTCATCATGAATATCTTCAGGGCGAATTCCTAGAATGACTTCTTTGTCAATGAAATCCTGTTCGCGGAGAGTTTTCATTTTACCTTCAGGAACTCTAATTTTCACATCATCCATAACAAAAAATCCATCAGTCAGTTTTCCATTTAAAAAGTTCATAGAAGGAGAACCGATAAAACCACCAACAAATATATTCTCAGGTTTATCGTAAACCTCTTTTGGTGCACCAACCTGTTGTATAATACCATCTTTCATTACTACGAGACGAGTAGCCATTGTCATAGCTTCGGTTTGGTCATGTGTTACATAGATAGTAGTAGTCTGCAAACGTTTGTGAAGCTTTTGAATTTCAGCGCGCATTTGCACACGTAATTTTGCATCAAGATTGGAAAGTGGTTCATCCATCAGGAAAACTTTTGCATCCCGTACGATAGCGCGTCCTAAAGCAACACGCTGACGCTGACCACCTGATAATGCTTTAGGTTTTCGATCCAAGTAGGATTCAAGGCCAAGTATTTTCGCAGCGTTTTGTACACGACGGTCAATTTCATCTTTTTTAAATTTACGAAGTTTTAAGCCGAAAGCCATGTTGTCATATACATTCATATGTGGATAGAGCGCGTAGTTCTGGAAAACCATTGCAATATCTCGGTCTTTTGGTGCTACATCGTTCATTTTTCTATCATCAATTAATAATTCTCCACCAGTTATCTCTTCAAGGCCAGCAATCATGCGAAGCGTAGTTGATTTACCACAACCTGATGGACCAACAAAGACAATGAATTCTTTATCTTTAATATGTAAATTAAAATCATCAACTGCAATTACTTTTTTATCGTATGATTTTTGAATATGGTCCAATCGTAACTCTGCCATTTCATTACCCCCAAAATTTATGTTATATCCAGTTTATTAAATAGCAGATCGACTGTATATGTAAAACATGCACAAAGATACGGAACATCTTTGTGCATGTTTTTAACATATGGATTATTTTTTAGTAGCCAGGGCAAGAAATACTGTAGCAGCTTGATGGAACTGACGAATATCAACACCTGTTTTTTCTATGAATTTATCTATTCGATACTGTAAGCTGTTCCGATGCATGTACAATTCCTTGGCGGTAAGCGTTATATTTAGATTGCACACAAAAAAAGTTTTAATTGTATTAATTAATTCTTTATCGTCTAACACTTCCTTTAATAAAAAGTGCCTGGTTTCTTCACGGAATGACGCATCAACTTGATCAACCAGTAAATATGGAAGAGCTTCATCGTAGGAAATAACCAGTTTATCAGAATATGCAAAAGCCGTTGAAGCACCTTTAATAAGTAGTGTATAAAGTTGTTTAGCATCTTCTAACTCCGTCAGAAAGGGTCCGACAAAGAAACGTATTTTAACATATAAATCACTCATTAAGATATCAATAATTTCATTATATTTAATTTGATCTTCACCGACAAGGGGTTCCTCCTCAATGATTATCCCCTGGTCATTTGTTAACCACAGAATGGGAAGCTGCTTTGAAAATATACTGTTTATAGCCTCCTTGAATAGAACTGAGTCAACGTCATTTTGCTGAAATGAAAAGTGCACAAAACGATAAGGAGTAATTTCCACATCACTAGAATACGAATTGTCATCATGAATAACACCGTGCCAGAATCTCTCTTTACTTGTCAACAACGATACGTTATATGTGTAAGGAGATAAAAAAGTACCTAACAATGCTTCGTCTTTAGACGTAAGTTCAAGTTTTTCAATTCCCAGGATTTCATCTTTATCTGTTATGTACCATTTGTATTCTTGTGGTGAACGTGAAAAATCCGAATCAAACGCAACTAAGGATGGGAAGATTTTTTTCAATTGATTAATCATAATACAGCCTCTTTCCTAAATACCTTGTAATTTATTATAACAATAGTTTGCATTTTGAAAAAGGAATGCTGATATATCATCGATTATTCGAAATGGTATACATGATACTTCTTGTTTGTTATAGTTATTCTAGACTGAAATTGAAGGAGGATCTATCTTGCCTAATATTTATGATAGTGCATACGAATTAGAAAAAGCAATTACTGAAAGTGAAGAATTTAAAGGATTACAAAGTGCTTACGACACAGTAATGAGTGACGAATCTGCTAAGCAAATGTTCGAAAACTTCCGTAATACACAAATGGAATTGCAGGAAAAACAAATGCAAGGTCAGGAAATTACAGAAGAAGAGGTAGAGAAAGCACGTCAGGTTGTTGAGTTAGTTCAGCAGCATGAAGATATCTCTAAGCTTATGGAACAAGAACAACGTCTTAATATGGTAATTAATGATGTAAGCCGCATTATTACAAAGCCATTAGAAGAATTATACGGAGCTAACGATTCAGACGAATCAGCTGAATAAGTAGAAGGACAGCCTGCATCTTTATGTAGGTTGTTTTTTTTACGTTAGCAGGTAAAAAAGTATAAATCCTTTCTTACTGCATACGTGCAACTAAAGCTTGGCGAATGCCGAGTTTTTCTGAAGTAATAAAGCATAAAGCAGGAATTTGTAAAGTATTGTAGAATGTAAAGATGACGCGAAAAATAAAATATGAGGAGTACGAAAATGAAAACAGTAATGTATGAGAGTATAGATCAAATTGGTTACATTTATTTAAATCGACCAGATAGATATAACGCACTTAATAAAGAGATGCTGATTGAATTATTGGAAGTAGTCGAGCAGGCTGAACAAAGTGATGATCGTATTATCATTATTAGTGGTAAGGGCAAAGCATTCTGTGCTGGCGGAGACGTTTCAATGATGACGGATTGGACGAATCAGGATTTCTACCATGAAGTGATGGATACGATTGAACAAATCACTTTAAAATTATATTTGATGCCAAAAATTGTTATCTCTGCAATCAATGGTGCAGCAGCAGGTTTGGGACTTAGTATAGCTCTAACTGCCGATTATGTTGTAGCTCAAAATGATGCAAAGTTAGGTATGCTCTTCTTAGGAGTGGGGCTGGCGCCTGATGGTGGGGGTCATTTTTGGTTGAAAGAGCGCTTAGGTGTTCATGGTGCAAAACAATTCATCTGGAGTATGGAACAAGTGAATGGAACAATTGCTTACTCCATGAACCTAGTTGATGAGGTAAGTGATCAACACGTAATAAATCATGCAGGTTCTCTTGCGAAAAAGCTTTTATTACAACCATTGAAATCAATGGTTAGTACGAAACTTATCTATCATAATGAAAAGAAAGAATCATTACAGCAATTCCTCGCTGAGGAAAAAAAGAACCAGTGGCAGTTAAGACAAACAAAAGACCACGAGGAAGGAGTAAATGCATTTCTTGAAAAAAGAAAACCAATCTTTATTGGTGAATAAAAAAACAGAGGTGGCGGATACCAAATGGTATTCGCCACCTCTGAACCATCACTTTTTATGCCTATCGATGAAATAAAACAAGCTTGGCTTCCGGTGATACACAACGGTGGGTATGTTCGGAGTAGCCCTCGTCTTCTAACCGGGCGTTTCCAACCTTTTTTGCTTCCTGATCATTTTCAGCAGTAAATGATTCATCCAGTAATTTTTCTCCAGTTTGCTTAAAAACCGTTAATACATATGTACGCATATTGGTTCCTCCTCGATTCGTGTAGTTAAATTTATTATATACATTCTCTAATAGTAACAAAAGTATTAACCATGTATAATGAATTTGACATTACATTCGAAACTTTATAGAAGATAAAACGTAAGACATGGTAGGAAGGGGATAGTGAAATGACATTAATAATTAACAATGTGACTAAAAGGTTCGGTGAGAATACTGCAGTAAATCACTTATCATTAGAAATTCCAGAAAAAGAAATGTTTGGTTTTCTTGGAGGTAATGGGGCTGGGAAAACAACTACATTTCGAATGATCCTAGGGTTGATGAATGTTTCTGGTGGCGAGATAACATGGAATGGTGAATCAATTAGTTATGAAAAAAGTCACCTTATTGGATACTTACCAGAGGAACGCGGCCTATACCCTAAATTAAAGGTGCGGGATCAGATCGTTTATTTGGGTAAATTGCGCGGGATGAAGAAAAGTGAAATTATCGTAGAGCTTGAAGCATGGCTAAAACGCTTTAAAGTACCGGAATATATAGATAAGAAGGTAGAAGAATTATCGAAAGGGAACCAGCAGAAGATCCAGTTTATTTCAGCAGTTATACATAAACCGAAATTATTAATTCTGGATGAACCTTTCTCAGGTCTTGATCCGATAAATGTGGAAATGTTAAAAGAGGCCGTGGTGGATTTAAAAGAAAAAGGAACATCGATTATTTTTTCCTCCCATCAGATGGACCATGTGGAAGAGTTATGTGAACATTTGTGTATTCTGCAGAAAGGGAAGCAAATTGTTCATGGTTCGCTGCGGGATATAAAAAAATCGTATGGTAAGAAAAATTTAATCATTCATGGAGATACAGATTTTCAATTTCTAAGAAACTTTGAAGGCGTAGTAAAATATAGACCACTTACAGGTGGATGTGAATTACAAATTGAAAATGAAGCAGTATCTCAATCTATCTTTGCAAGTTTACAAGGTCATGGGTTTATCCGTAAATTTGATTTGGAAGAACCAACGTTGAATGACATCTTTATCGAGAAAGTAGGTGCATCTTATGAATAAATTTTGGATTATTACGTCGCACACGTATATGACTCGATTTAAGTCAAAAGCATTTTTAATTAGTACCATAATTACACTTTTATTTGTAATTGGTCTAGCTAATTACCAAGCTATTTTTGACTCCTTTTCAGATGATAGTGCTCAAAAAATCGCCGTGATTGATGAAACTGGCAATCTATTTACCCCTCTGGAAACTAGTGTGGAAACAGCGAACGAGGATCTAGATCTTATTAAATACGAGAAATCCGAAGAAGCGGCAAAAACTGCCGTGGAGGAAGAAGATTACACAGCCTTAGTTACACTGTCTTTAAACGATAAACAACTCCCTGAAGCGTCGTATTTTGCTAATAACATTGCTGATTCTGCTGAACAAAACGATATCCAGCAGCAACTGCAACAATTAAAAGTGGCCGCAGCAACACAACAAGCAGGTCTTGATCAGACAGCAATTACAGAGATATATTCTCCTATGACTTTTAATAAAGTTGCACTTGATGAAAGCGCAAAGACTTCTGAGGAGCTGGACCAGGCACGAGGAATTGTTTACGTTATGCTTTTTGTGCTTTACATTTCAGTGATTACGTATGGAAATATGATCGCAACTGATGTTGCAACTGAAAAATCCTCGCGGGTTATGGAACTATTGATATCAAGTGTTTCACCTGTCACTCAAATGTTTGCAAAAATAATTGGGATTGCTTTACTGGGGTTAACCCAGGTAGGGTTACTGCTCGGTTTAGGTTATTTTATGATTGTATCCAAACAGGATGAGCTGACCAACGGTGCTTTTCAGTATTTTGGCATCGAGGGTGTTTCTGTGTCATTGTTTGTTTATGCATTAATTTATTTTGTTTTGGGTTATCTGTTATATGCAACATTAGCTGCAATGCTAGGCTCATTAGTAAGCAGAACAGAAGATGTCCAACAAATGATTATGCCGATGATTTTTCTTATCATGGTTGCATTCTTTATTGCAATGTTTGGATTAAGTGCTCCAGATTCAAGCTTTGTAGTTATTAGTTCATATATTCCTTTTTTTACACCAATGTTAATGTTTTTACGGGTTGGAATGCTGGATATCCCAGTCTGGGAAATAGCCTTATCATTTGGTATTTTAATTGGAACGATAATATTATTAGGGTTTATCGGAGCTCGTGTATATAAAGGCGGGGTTCTGATGTACGGTAAATCAAGTTCACTTAAAGATTTTAAAAAAGCATTTGCTCTGTCCAAAAAGGAATAGCATAGTAGAATCATGTACAAAATTATAGTATTCATATCATAATCCGAACAATCCTAGCGATTTCGTTCGGATTATTTATTATTCAACTCTCAGACATTAAAAATATAAGTAATGCAATAAGCGGTAGTTCTTGTAAATTTAAATATGTTACTTGACACGATTACAAATATATCTATGCTACTAGTTACTTTTGTCGTAGTTGATGTAAACTACGACGTAACTTTTAGTTTGCTTCCATAGCTGCCATCCAGGATCGTTGCGGGCGGATGCTTGCCGCGGGCACGGCTTCAGTCTCCTCGAGAAAGAGCGCTCTGCGGGGCCTTCAGACTCGTGCTGTTCCCGCAAGAGTCACCGCCCTCCACTTACCAGGACTGGTAAAGCTATTTAAGTCTTTGTTTTTTTATAAACTAATGCATTGTGAGATAGACAAGGTATGGAATTAATAAGTCCGTGATATTCAATTCTTGTCTAGAGATTGGAGCTGCTGGCAGTCGACTCCTGCGGGAGGAAAGGCATAGGTGAGACCCCGGAGTGCGTAAGCACGAGGAGGCTCACCAGCCGCCCGCGGAAAGCGACTGCCAGCAGCGGAAATCTCGTTGCTGTTACATTGTGGAAAATAACCAGCTGGTACTTCGCAGTATAGAGAAGATACGAAAATAGATCCACATTATTTTGTGCAAAAGGTTCCGTTTTCAGTGACCACGTACAGAACACTGTGGATCTGGGAATGAGGATTGTTGAAGCAAAGCATAGGGGAAGCTCTCGACAGTTGAAAACCTCATTAAAAGATAAGGAATTTTTTCTCTTCATATAGAACGTGCATTCGCATATAGAATTTGATAAAATAGAAAAAAAGTATTAAGTTGGGAGATTTATAAATATGTCAGAACAACTTTCATTTATACATGCAGCAGATCTTCACCTGGACAGTCCTTTTCAGGGATTAGTTAGCGTACCAGAAAAAATCTTTAAACAAATTCAGTCAAGTACATTCGATGCGCTGGACAATCTCATCCAAACTGCTATAACAAAAAAAGTGGACTTTGTCTTACTCGTAGGGGACCTGTTCGATAATGAGCGCCAAAGTTTAAGAGCACAGATTAAGCTAAAAAAAGCTTTTGAAGAATTACACACACATGATATAGATGTTTATCTATCATTTGGTAATCATGATTTTATTAGCGGTAATCCATATCCAGTTAAGTATCCAAATAACGTGTATATTTTTAATGAAGAAAGTGTAAGTCATTTTACTTTTAAAAAAGAAGGCAATCCATCCGCGAACATCTATGGATTCAGTTACGAGAGCAGATCAGTTTTACAGAATAAAAGTGAAGAGTTTATCGTCCATAATCCGGAAATTCCGTTTCATATAGCTATGCTCCATGGCAGCCTGTACAGCAATACAGAGCACGACACGTATGCACCTTTCTATATAAGTGAACTTGCGGATAAGGATTTTGATTACTGGGCACTTGGGCACATTCACCAGCGTGAAATAGTAAAAGAAACCCCTCCTATTATCTACCCAGGTAATATTCAAGGACGTAATCGCAAAGAATCCGGCAGCAAAGGCTGTTACCATGTCACATTAACGAAAAATAATGTGAATACTACTTACATCCCCACGCGATCACTAGAGTTTAATACATTGCATGTAGATGTTTCCAATTGTAGTGCTCCATATGAAATGGAAGAATTGATACAACACGCACTTGAGAGACAACGGTATGATATACCACAATTATTGACACTTGAGATTGTGGGTTCCAATTCTTCCTTAACTATATGGGAGCGGGATGGTTTAATTGATGAAGTGATAGATTTGTTTAATGAAACTTCGATAGAAAGCCAATGCTGGAATTTCATTTTTCGTTTTCAAGTGAATGTGCAGCCAAATTATAATGAACTGGAACTTAAAAAAGGTAATCACTTTATCGGCGAATTACTTAGAAGAAGTGATGACGCTTCAATTCATACGTATACCGAGGAGATTTATCGGCACAAACAAGCCCGGAAATACATCCACTCCATCACAAAAAATAATGAAGATTATGTAAGAAGGCAAGCAAAGGAACTGTTACTTAATGAGTTGTTGAAAGGCGAGGATTAATATGAAGTTTATACGTGCTAAAATATATGGATTTGCAAAATGGCATGATTATCAAATTGATTTTCAACCGGATGATCTTCATGTAATTTATGGAGAAAATGAATCCGGAAAATCTAGCCTTCAGCAGTTTATTCTATTCATATTATTTGGGCTTCAGCCAAAGAAGCGTGCACTATATCGTTCCAAAACAAGTGGGAAAATGGGAGGTTCACTTACTGTTTACGAAGAGTCAGTAGGTGAGTATACAATTGAAAGACTGGACGAGGTGCGGAATGGAGCAGCTAAATGTTTATTACCTAACGGTGTAGAGACTGATGAAGTATGGTTGAAAAATCGATTAAACGGGATGAATCGTCAAATTTACCAGTCCATCTACTCATTTGATGCGTTAGATTTAAACACGCTAAAAACGTTAAATGAAGAGGATCTAGGTGAGGTCCTGTTAGGTGTCAGTTTGACTGGATCTATCGATATTTATGCTGTTGAAAAGCGTTTGGAGAGCAAAATAAACGAATTATTCAAGCCGTACGGAAAAAAACCGGTGATTAATCAACAGCTTGATTATCTGGATGAGCTTACAGATAAAGTACATTCCTTTAAGAGTCAGGAAAAAAAGTACAATGAAAAAACAGCAGACCTAGACGAAACGAAGAATAAAATAGCGGAGCTTGAACATACAATCCGAGAAAAGAATAGAAAACTCTTAGAAACTGAAAAATTAAGACAAGCGCTTCCTAATCTACGGAAGCTGAACAATCATAAGAATGCACTAAAAACATATCCAAAAGTAATTCCATTTCCCGAAAATGGTATAAAAAGGTGGGAAGCTGTTAAAGAAAAAATACTTCCACTTAAAAGCGAACATAAAATCCTTCAAAAGAATCTCTCGGAATACAAGTATAAAATGGATGAAATAAAAAATTCGCTATTAGATGAAATGACATATAGGGAATTGCAACGTTTACTTGAAACACGAAGTACGTATAGTGAACAGGTAAAAGAAATTAACAATCTGGAAAATAAATTAAAGGAGCAGGAGATAAGTTTAAAAAATGAAATGAACAATATTGATACAAATCTCGCGCTTGAAGATTTGGAAGGGTTATCACTTACCTATCATACAGAAAATACCTGGAATCAATTAAATGAAGAAACACAGAAAATCCAATTTGAGCAGGAAAAATTAACGCAAGAGGAAGCAGTTCTACTAAGACAGGAGAAAGAGCTGAGTTCAAGCTTAGGTTCCTATCAGGAAAAGCAGTTATCTCCAGTTCAAGTAGATGAACTCTCCAATCGCATTACTAGTTATGAGACTACGCATAACTCAAAACTAGTAAACAAACAAACAGTAAATTTTGAAGCCTTTAAACATAAAAAAGAAAGAACATCTTTTCATTTATTTATTGGTAGTCTGTTGATTGGATTGATCTTTAGTCTCATTGGATTTTCAATTGAACGTACATGGAGCTATGGAATTGCATTGGTTTTATTAGTTATCGGAACTGTTCAATGGTTAGTTGCTAAACAATCAATTAAAGCAATGGATCAGTTAATGAACCATTCTTTTGAAAATGATGATGCTATACCTGTCACTTTGGAGGAAAAAAAAGAAGCAGAAAGTCTTTTGGCTATTCATGATGAAGCTACAAGTAAAAGTAAAATGATGGAAGATAAACTACAGACAAATAATATAGAAAAGATAAAGTGGCACGAAAGACATGAAATCATAGTACAAAAGGCGATAAGAATCGATGAAAGCATAGCTCAGCAACGAAAGCTGTTTCCTATTCTAGAATCAATCGAATTAACTAATTGGCCTTCCTTCTATCACGTTTTAAAGTCTATTTTAAAGCAGAAGCAAGAGTGGGTGAGAAATGTAGAAAAATTAGATAATTTGAAAGAAGAATCGTTATCTATCCCAGAAAAAGTAACAACGTTTTTAAATAAAAAGAATTGGGAAATAGAAGATAAAGCAACTGTTTCCCACTTTACATTTCTAGTAGAACAAAAGAAAAAACACGATGATTTCAAGCAACAGCTTGTACAGTATACCACATGGAAAAAAGCAGCTGACGAACAAATCAGCAGTGTAAATCAAAAACTGCAGACGTTTCAGCAGGAACTCGAAAATCTGATGAAGCTTGCTGAAACGGAAACGGAAGATGGATTTTATCAAAAGCACGCATTACTGGAAGATAAAAAGCAAGCTGAAGCAAAAGAAGCAGATACACTCGAACAATTAGATATGATTTTCTCTAAGGAGAAGATTTCTGAATTAGTAGCAGGTACATCATTGGATAATACGCAAATAGAGGAAGAGCAAAAAGACGTTCGCGGTAAATTAAAACTGGCTGAACAAGAACTCGAGGAAAAGCGACGTCAGTTAGCTTCTCTGCAAGCCGACCTGAATAACATGGAAAGTTCTGAAGAACACTCCCAAACGATGCATCGCTTTCATCTGGAAAATGCAGAACTAGTAAAATTAATAGATAGATGGGCAGTACTAAAAAGTGCAAAGGAAATGTTGGCGGAAACTAAGAATAATTACCGTGATAAATACATGTTACGAATAATGGATCAAACATCGGATTTCTTTTCCATACTAACCAATAATGCTTATACACATGTTTTTGCTCCATCAATGGAAAGACTAATTCAAGTGGAATCAGCAGACAGGTTGCGGTATTCGGTAAATGAATTATCTCAGGGTACCAGAGATCAACTGTATATTTCTTTAAGGCTGGCGATTAGTGAAGTAATGAGCGATTCACACAACATGCCATTTATCATTGACGATGCATTTGTTCATTTTGATGATAGTAGAATGGAACAGATGATAAATCTTATTACTGCTATTTCAGCCAATCGACAAGTTGTATTATTTACGTGTAAGAAGGAAATTATTAGCAATATAAATAAACGGAATATAACGCACCTGACGGAATCTATTCGCAAAATCTGATGTTTAATGATAAAATTTTCTGTAGATAAGCGTAAAATGAAATAATGGAGGGACATCCATTGCCTGAATTTGATGAGACAAGCGACTGGAAGCTATACGAAGAGACAAAAGAAAAATTTATCCAGGTTATTGCCAAGAATATGAATTTATATGGAATCACCTCCTCTGTAGGACGGTTGTACGGGGTTTTATACTTTTCAAAAGACCCTATGACATTAGATGATATGCGGGAAGCCCTCGAGATGAGCAAGACCAGCATGTCAACAGGAGTGCGTGCACTAACCGATATGAAGATGGTAGAATCCACTTTTAAAAAAGGTGTACGTAAAGATCTATATAAATCAGAGGAGGATTGGTACAAATCTTTCACTTCTCTATTTGGAAACCGCTGGCGTCACCATACGGAAACTAACATTGAAGAAGCCGACGAAGCTGTTGAAGAATTAATGAAGATTCAGGAATCTACAAACAATGAAGAGTTAAAGGAAACCATTAACAACGATATTGAAAGACTCCGATATGCTCAAAACTACTATAAATGGCTGATGAAGTTTATTCAGGTTATTGAGTCGGGGGAAATTTTTAATTTAATTCCAAAGAATATGGATGAGTAATGAAAAAGTAGGAACAACAAGGGGGAAAAGGGGATGAAAAAAGGATTAGGTTATATTACAATCGGTGAACAGTTTGATGGATTTGTTCTGATTAAAGAAGCTAACCGTGGAGTTGCCAGTAACGGTAAACCATTTTTAACACTTATCCTTCGTGATTCAACAGGTGAAATTGATGCTAAACTATGGGATGTTACAAAAGAGGATGAATCACTATTTACCCCAGAGAAAATTGTAAAGTTATCCGGCGAAATTAATCAATTTAGAGGTAAAGCACAATTGAAAATTCTTTCATTGAGACCAGCACAGCCTACAGATGATGTACATGTAACAGATTTCATTGAAAAAGCACCAGTTGAAAAGGAAGAATTGATGGAAAAGCTCACAGAAGCCATCTTTGAAATGAAAAACCCTGCTATGCAACGAATCGTACGGGCATTTATTAAGAAGCATCAGACTGCACTTTTAACATACCCTGCTGCAACAAAAAACCACCATGAGTATGTTTCAGGGTTAGCGCATCATATCGTCAGTATGATAGCGTTAGCCAGAGAATTACATCACTTATACCCTCAGCTAAATAAGGATTTACTTTACGCAGGAGTTATTCTTCATGATCTGGGAAAATTAAAAGAATTATCAGGCGTAGTAACAACTTCCTATACGATCGAAGGGAAATTACTTGGTCATATTCCGATGATGGTAGAAGAAATCGGACAAGTTGCAAGAGAGCTGCAAATTGAAGGAGAAGAAGTCCTTATCCTGCAGCACCTAGTCTTGTCACACCACGGTAAAGCAGAGTGGGGAAGCCCGAAACCTCCACTAGTTAGGGAAGCTGAACTTTTGCATTTAATTGACTTAATTGATGCGAAAATGAATATGCTCAATCGGTCGCTGGAAAAAGTGAAACCAGGAGAATTCACGGAAAGAATTTTTGCATTAGACAATCGATCATTCTATAAGCCTTCATTTGAAAAAGAATAAGTAAAGTCATAATTTAATAGCCTTCCACATATACTTTTTAAAGAAAAGGTGGACAAGGGGGCAATATTTATGATTATCGGAGTGCCTTGGTGGGTATTAATGATGATTCTGTTTATTTTTTTGAGTGGATATATGGCTTATCGGGCAATGCGTGCAGAACGCAGACTTGAAGAACAATTTATTGAACGTGAAGGAAGAGTCTTCATGGATCGTATGGAGAAGGAAAAAGAAACAAAAGAAAAAAAAGAATTCATGTCGCAGTAAGAAAAGCGAAGGCGACTGTTTAGGGGGCGTACAGATAGATGGGTCTGTGAAAGTACGTTGACCTTTACGTACTTTCATCAGGACTACCTATTTGCTAGACCCTAGGAGCTGCAGCTGGAAAGAAAAGAAAAGCGAAAGCGACTTGTCAGAAGCAGCCGAATAAGTAAGAGACCGAAACGCCTGGTATTGGCGTTTAAGTTTTACAAAAAAACCCCCTGATCCATTTGGATCAGGGGGTTTTTTAACTTTACATTACTTAGCTTCTTCTTTAGCAGCTTCTTCTGCTGGTTTTTTAGTTTCAAATAAGTTTTCAAATTGATCGATATTCACATTAACTTTTGCATCTTTTATCAATTTGTCAATTTTAGATTGTGCTTGTGTTGGATCTACTTTACTGTTTACAAGCTCACGACGGATACTTTCTTTTTCCTCTTCAAACGTTCCAATTTCAGCTTCGGTATCACGCTTGTCCGTCACTTTAATTATATGGTAACCATGTTGAGTTTTAACAGGCTCACTTATTTTGCCAACTTCTAAATCATAAGCAGCATTTTCAAATTCAGGAACCATTGAGCCGACAGAGAAATATCCTAAGTCTCCACCTTTTTCCGCACTAGCCTTGTCAGTAGAGTATTCTTTTGCTAATTCAGCAAAATCTGCACCATTTTCAAGTTTTTGCTTCACTTCTTTTGCCGTTTTTTCATCCGCCACTAATATGTGGGATGCTTTAAGTTCAGTTTTCATTTGTTCATATTGTGTTTTAACTTCTTTATCTGTAACTTCAATATTCTCTGAAACGGCAGCTTCTTTTAATAAGCTAATTCTTACAACCTTCTTAAATGCATCTACATCTTTATAGCCACTTTGTTGAAGAGCAGCTTCAAACTGATCTCCGTATTGATCTTTAAGTTTTTGTACTTCAGCATCAACTTTTTCGTCAGATACTTCATATTTATTCTCAAGAACTTCAACTGTTACCATTTCTTTTAGTACCTGTTCACCGTTCGTATCTTTTAATTCGTTATAAAACTCTTCCTGTGTAATGTTACCTGCTTCTGTCTCTACAACCGCTTTTTCATCTTTGTCAGAGTTACAAGCTGTTAAGCTTAATACACCTGCTGAAAGCGATAATGCAATTACTAATTTCTTCATTTATAAAACACTCCTAATCTTATGTTTTTACATTTGAAACTAATGATTAATATACCATAGTATGTAACCAAAAAAATAGTTATATTAGTATTTTACACAGTTTTTACATAATTTTTTCAGGTGATTTCATTTAAAACTCTAATATATGAAGTAATCAGTAAAACCATTATCATCATATTGATCGTTCTATATACAGTGGATTGTTTCTTTTGATTTAATTCCATTTTCAAACAAAACTGATGAGTAAGTGAGTTGAAAATAAATATAACAAATAACGCGTAAATTAAGTAGAAAATACTCATAGAAACCTCCTTGAATCCTATTGGAGATGTAATACTGCATATTACAAAAGAATAGGTAACTTTCGAAAACACCACAATCTTTACTTTATCAAAATTTCTGGGAAATGAATAGAGTTAAAGTTATTTTGCTAAATTAAAAATCACCTGACATCTTTATTCAGGTGATTTTTCACTAATTTTTTGCCTTGACCAGTATAGCAAAGCCATCTTTTTCACTTTCAATATAGGAATGTCTTGGCGCTTTACTTATTCGGTGTATATATAGAAAGTCAGTAAATGAAACGCCAATATGAATCGCTGTAAACAATAATATATAAACATAATAGTCGACAAATATAAGTGATGCTATAAACCCAGGTACGGTTATAAAAAGCGTAGGTGCAAATGCTGCCATAATGGATATTGGCTTCGATAAGAACACTTTTGGGTAATATTTGCATGTTGGAATCAAACTCTTTTTAAAACTAAAGTAAATTTTAGTTCGTTTATTCATCATAGTTAATGGTAATACATGCATAAACGAGTGAATGGTTGGCAACAAAATTAGAAAACAAAGGAATGGAACAATACCAAATTCATTTGAGTTTGTTGTACCATGTATAGTAGAAAAAGGTACAAAAAGGAAAATGAATGTTAATAGTCCGATCAAAAATGATAGAAAGTATATTCTATTCACACCATATTCTTTTGTGAAATTAACGGTTTTCCAGCAGTTCATTTTTGACCCCTCCTTAGCGTAATTCTAGTTGAATTGTTTGCTCAATCCCTTAAGAATAATAGTACGTTTGAATTGAAATTGCAATAGATTATGAGGTTTTTTTTTATTACTATTAAAGTACATAAACAAAACGCTGTTATACCAGTGTTTTCGAGAATGTTAAGCGAGATATTTTTTACGTGGAAATCATCGATTTTGATGGTGTGAAAAACAGTTTTTTTTACTTGGACGAGAGGAAGTAAGAAGAAATAAAAAAATAATAGGGTGAGAACTACATTTCAGCATAGTCCCTTACCCTATTATTTCAGTTATTTTTCAAGTGGTGAAACGATTTTTCAATATTTTTATGAAATTCCATTATACTGATCAAACGTTTATTAAGAAATTCGATATTTTTATCAGTTGGTGCAGCATCTAAATTGGATTTAATTTCGTCAAACGAGCTCTTTTGATGACTAATAGCGTCAATCCATTTATTGATATAGGAATTCATAAAAGTTTTGAACAGGTGCGCATTAGCCTGGTATAAATCTTTGCGAACTCCTTTCTTCCATACACGTGTGACTAAATTTATATCTAATAAACTTCTGATACTGGTGCTCATCGATGTTTTGCTTTTTCCGATTGCCTCACTCATTTCATCAAGTGTCAAGGTTCCCTCTGTTAGATATAAATAGGCAAATAGTCTCGCTTCTAAAGGTGTTAAATCAAAGAGTTCAATTGTTTTTGCAAATTCTACTACAATTTTAGTAGTTAATTGTTCGTTTGTCTGATCCTTCATAAAATCCTCCTAAAAGGCTTATTATCTAAAGGTTACATCAAATGATTATCTATTGAAAATCACAAACAGATGAGAAATATGGAGTATTTGACAGTAAATGAAAGAAATACGCCCGTAAATTACGTACAGTTTATACTGTACAAAAAATATATACAAAATTGACCGTATATAATGTTTGAAATGTATAGGCAATACGTTATATAGTTAGGGAGTGGAAAAAAGTAGTTCGGTGTTAGAGTCTTTTTATTTACTTCATTTCTAATTATAAAGAATCAAGACTAAATACTTAGACGTTAGCAAAACCTAATATAGAAACAAAGAAAAGTAGAGGTGAACGGAATGCCGGTCATAGAAGTTAAGGACCTATCAAAAGTGTTCGGCAAAAACCCTAAACATGCCCAGAAGTTATTGGATGAGGGGAAGAGTAAGGATGAGATTTTAAAACTAACCGGAAATACGGTTGGTGTAAATCGCGCAACATTTTCAGTTGATGCGGGTGAAATATTTGTGATCATGGGATTGTCAGGAAGCGGAAAATCAACATTAGTACGCTTACTGAATCGCTTGATTGAACCTACTGAAGGAACAGTATTGGTTGACGGTGAAGATCTTTCAGTTATGAACAAAAAAGATTTGCGAAATGTACGAAGAGAAAAAATGAGTATGGTTTTTCAGCGTTTCGCGTTATTCCCACATCGTACCATTCTGGAAAACGCAGAGTACGGACTGGAAATTCAAAATGTGGCGAAAGAAGAGAGAAAGAAAAAAGCTACAAAAGCATTGGAAATGGTTGGTCTCGGTGGGTATATTAATCAAAATCCTAATCAATTATCTGGTGGTATGCAGCAGCGTGTTGGGTTAGCACGTGCTTTAGCTAATGACCCGGAAGTACTGTTAATGGATGAAGCATTCTCAGCATTAGATCCTTTAATCCGTAAAGATATGCAGGATGAGTTGGTTGATCTTCAGGCAAGTATGAAGAAGACAATCATATTTATTACGCACGATCTTGATGAAGCATTAAGATTAGGCGATCGTATTGCATTGATGAAGGATGGATCTATTGTACAGATTGGAACACCAGAAGAAATTTTGGTTAATCCTGCAAATGATTATGTAGAACGATTTGTCGAAGATGTAGATCGTTCTAAAGTCTTAACTGCACAACAAATTATGAAGCGTCCAGAAACTATTAATATAGAAAAACACGGGCCGCGTGTAGCACTTGAAAGAATGCGAGAAGAAGGAATTTCCAGTATTTTCGTTATTGATGGTATGCGAAATCTGCAAGGCTTTGTGACAGCAGATGATGCATCAGAAGCAAGAAAAAACGATGTGCGTGACCTAAACGATATACTACGTACAGATATCCCTAGAGTAGAAAAAGGTACAGCGTTACATGATATTTTCAATATTATTCATGATTCTCCTGTTCCCGTAGCAGTTATGGATGGCGAGAAGCTGGTTGGAATTATTGTACGTGGCGCACTTATTTCTGCCCTTACTGGTGATGGTGAGGTGAATTTAAATAATGCTTGATAAAATGTTGGATTTTATGCCGAAATTACCTATTGCTGAAAAAACAGCATTGTTCACAGAATGGTTAACAGATACATTTGAATTTATTTTTACTCCAATTGAAGAGAATTTTGATACGTTTATGGAATTTGTTTCCGAAACGTTAATGCTTGTCCCACCGGTAATTATTATACTGATTATTGCAGTATTAGCTTTCCTTATCTCCGGTAAAAAGTTTGGACTGGCAGCATTCTCAATTGTAGGATTATGGTTAATTTATAATCAGGGACTTTGGGAACAACTGATAAATACGTTTACCCTAGTCTTAATATCCAGTATATTATCGGTCATCATTGGTGTTCCATTTGGAATTTTGATGTCTAAGAGTAAGACAGCAGAATCAATTATTACACCGGTGCTTGACTTTATGCAGACAATGCCTGCCTTTGTATACTTAATTCCGGCAGTAGCATTCTTTGGAATCGGAATGGTTCCAGGAGTATTTGCATCATTAATTTTCGCAACACCACCAACGGTTCGCTTTACTAATCTAGGAATCAGACAAGTCTCCAAAGAACTAGTAGAAGCATCCGAAGCGTTTGGTAGTACAGGTTCACAGAAGCTATTTAAGGTAGAATTGCCAATGGCTAAAGCAACAATAATGGCTGGTATTAATCAGACGGTTATGCTCGCTTTATCAATGGTAGTAATCGCTTCAATGATTGGTGCGCCAGGACTCGGTAGAGAGGTGCTGTCAGCACTGCAGCGTGCGCAAGTAGGAACTGGATTTGTAGCAGGACTTGCAATCGTAATATTAGCTATAATTATTGATCGTTTCACGCAAAATGTGAATACGAAAAATAAGTAAGGATATAGTATTGAGTAATACTGGTATCTTTTCATTTGAAAAGTTTCCATATATAAATAAGAAAAAAGGGGAGATTTATTGTTATGTTTAAACTAAACTGGAAAAAAGCCGGCATTGCAGCTGGACTTTCATTATCATTAGTAGCTGCTGGTTGTGGTTCTGATGAGGGTTCTTCAGAAGAAGGATCATCAGATAGCAACGGAGAAGCTTCAAAAGAAATAGAACTATCATATGTGGAGTGGGATACGGAGGTTGCGTCAACAAACGTAATCGCTAATGTATTAGAAGAACAAGGTTTTGACGTTACAGTTACACCACTAGATAATGCTGTTATGTGGGAATCAGTTGCGACTGGCGAAACTGATGGTATGGTAGCTGCATGGTTACCAGGTACCCATGGTAAACTATTTTCTCAATATAAAGATCAGCTAGTTGACTTAGGTGTGAACTTAGAAGGTGCAAAGATTGGACTAGTAGTACCAAAGTATATGGATGCTAATTCAATTGAAGACTTAAAAGGACAGGCAGATCAGACAATTACTGGAATTGAGCCAGGTGCAGGTGTTGTTGCAAAAGCAGAAGCAGCTGTTGAAAAGTATGAGAACTTAAGCGACTGGACAGTACAAACTTCATCCAGTGGTGCAATGGCTACAGCACTTGGTGAAGCTATTGAAAAAGAAGAACCAATTATTATTACAGGTTGGTCTCCACACTGGATGTTCCAAAAATATGATCTTAAATATCTAGAAGACACTAAAGGTGTTTTCGGAGATGCAGAAAACATTAAAACAATGGCACGTAAAGGTCTAGAGAAAGATATGCCTAAAGCATACAAAATTCTGGATCAATTTAAGTGGAGTTCAGCAGATATTGAAAGTGTAATGCTTGCAATTCAGGATGGAGCAAGCCCTGAAGAAGCTGCGGCTACTTGGGTTGAAGAAAACCAGGATAAAGTATCAGAATGGACTAAAGGTGTTAAGTAAATAGTGTAAGAAGAAAGTGATAAATATAAAATTAGGGGGGGCTGATACAGTTTTTATGTATCAGTCTTTCTATTTTATTGTTCAATAGTATAAGGAAAGGATGTTTTGTGTATGAAAAATAATTTTATTAAAGTTACAGTAATTGCAGGTTTAACAGCGATTTTGCTAGCCGGTTGTGGAACAGATGATAAAAATGCCGGCAGTGAGAAAGAACAAGGCTATAGTGAAGCTGTAGATCATATGATTACTGGAATTGAACCAGGTGCCGGGATTACACTTACTACTGAAAAAGCAATTGAGGAGTATGAAAGTTTAGAGGGATGGACCCTGGAACAATCTTCAACTGCAGCAATGATGACAAGGCTTGAAGAAGCAATAGAAAAGCAAGAACCAATAGTTATTACAGGTTGGAATCCACATTGGATGTTCGCAAAATATGAAGATTTAAAATATCTCAAAGATCCAAAAGGTGTTTATGGAAAAACGGAAGTAATAAAGACACTAGCACGAAAAGGATTAAAAGAAGAAAAGCCTAATGCATATAAACTATTAGACCAATTTCATTGGAAAGTAGAAGATATGGAAGGTATTATGCTTGAATCAACGGAAGCAGGCACTGACATTGCCAAGGTAGCGAAAAAATGGGTTGAAGAACACCCAGACGCTGTTACAGAATGGACAAAAGGTGTGGAGGATGTAAACGGTGTTGAGATTGAACTTGTATCAACTCCCTGGGATTCTGAACGGGCCTCTGCAAATGTTGTAGCTGAAGTTTTAAAATCGAAAGGCTTTAAAGTTACTATTACTCCAGTCGATGTCGCAGTCGTTTTCAATGCTATTGCTGAAGGTGATGGAGATGCCACTCTAGCAGCATGGATGCCCGTTACACATAAGAAGTTTTATGACAAATTTGCTGATCAATTTGAAGATTTAGGTGAGAACTTAACGGGAGCTAAAATTGGTTTAGCTGTTCCAAAATATATGGAAATTGATTCTATAGAAGATTTAAAGCCAGCTGAGTAATAGGCTTATAGGGAGGAAGACTGCCACTGTTAAGTGTGTCAGTCTTCTATTTCACGTAAGGAAAGTATATAAAATAAAATTCGGCATTCGTTATTAAAGGCGAGGTTTACGCCGATTTTTTTAGCAGGTATGGCTTGGCGATAACCCAAGTGTCATCTTAGATTTTCAAAGAGAGGTTGTTGTGTGTATGAAAAAGAGTTTAAATAAGTTAGTAATTATTTCTATAGGTATAATGATGATTTTAATTATTGCAGGATGCGGTTCAAAGGAAGAAAAGGCTAATGTTGACGGAAAAGCAAAACTATAGTGAAGCTGTTGATCATGTGATTACTGGAATTGAACCAGGTGCAGGGATCACGGTTACTACTGAAAAGGCGCTTGAAAAGTATGACAGTTTAAAGGGCTGGACGCTAAAGCAATCATCTACTCCGGCAATGATGTCCAAACTTGGTGAAGCGATTGAAAATGAAGATCCAATTATTATAACTGGCTGGAATCCACATTGGATGTTTGCGAAATATGAAAACTTAAAATATCTTAAAGATCCAAAAGGGGTATTTGGTGAAACGGAAGTAATTAAATCTTTAGCGAGAAACGGTTTAAAAGAAGAGAAACCTGAAGCATATAAAATTATTGATCAGTTTGCATGGAAAGTAGAAGACATGGAAGGAATTATGTTAGAAGCAAAGGAAAGCGGTAAAGATATCGCTGAAGTAGCAAAGAAGTGGGTAGAAGAACATCCTGACGTTGTTGCTAAGTGGACAAAAGGTGCGAAGGATGTTGATGGTGTGGAAATTGAATTGGTAACGACTCAGTGGGGCTCAGAGCTTTCAGCTACGCATGCAGTTGCCAAAGTATTAACTGAAAAAGGATTTGAAGTTACGGTTACGCCAGTCGATGTTGCCGTTATGTATAAAGCAGTCGCTAATGCTGATGCAGACGCAACAGTAGGCGTTTGGATGCCGATAACAACGAAAGAATTCTATGATAAATATGAAGGTGAGTTTGTTGATTTAGGACCAAACCTGAAAGGCGCTAAGATCGGCCTAGTTGTACCAAGTTATATGGATATTGACTCGATTGAAGATTTAAAACCAGCAGAATAAGAAAAAAGGACTTTCTCGTTTCGTGAGAAAGTCCTTTTTTTATTGGTTTTTTACTTTTTCTTCTAAATCTTTAAGGCTAGATTCAATTTGCTCAAGATATTTTTGAATATTCTCCTGATGTGGTTCAACAGTTTCCTGCCAATCCTGAACAGACTTTTTGATTTCCTGCGTAAGGTCTTTTATTAACGCTGCACCTTCTTTGGATGTATCGGTAATTTGCTGCTTCAGGCGCATTCCATCAAATTTTAAGTTGCTGATCATATCTTTCCATTCTGTGCTTTGAACTTTTGCTCTGGAACGTAAATCTCTTCCGGAGGATGGTGCACTTAATAAGGTTGCCGATGCACTAACGACCCCGCCGATTACAAAACCTAATAATAACGATTTGCCTCTTACCATATGAAAATCGCTCCTTTCAAATCCATACTGTATCTTTCCTTTTATTGTACTACAAATAAACGTATTTCTCGAATATCTATGTATTTATAAATATCCTCTGACCAGTTAGTGCCAGAGGATATTTTTTAAATCGGTCATTTAAATGCTGTTATAAGGTGAGATCTCTTCATTACTCTTTGTACAACAGGGTATACAACTACCATCACAATTGTATTAACTGCGGCTGTTGGCAATACGATCGTTAGGAAAAGTATAGTGAAAGCTCCATCCATTAACCCAACAATAAATAATGCTGAAAATAAAAAGATACTACCACTTATTACTGTTCCAATAGCAGTTAAAACCGGAGCACTTATAGATGTTCTTATCTTGTCCTTTATCAATAGAAACATTCCAAAAAATAAAAGTGCTGTAATCGGCTTGTCAATCAGGTTTGCAATTTGTCCCCCAGGAGCAAGCGTAGTTAATGCTGAAATAATCGCTGTTAGTATCGATAATAAAACAACATAATTCAATTTAGGAAAGAGTATGATTCCTAAAAACATCATAGCCAACAACATGTCTGGTTTCATACCAAATAAAATTGGTGGAACGACGGTGTGCAACACAGCACCTATCCCTACAAATAAAGATAAAATGATTAAAACTCTACTATTCATTTCGAACTCTCCTCTTCTCAGCTAAGCTAATCTATTTATTTCCCAACTGTACACTCATTGTCAGTTGCAGAAACGTAAAATAAGTATAACAAATTTATTATTAATTAAAAAGTGTTAATCACCTTTTGCATGCGCAAGTTCACAACGAATGGACTACTCTGCTGTCCTAGTGGCACTTGAATTATGTTACTAAATATGAATTACAACTGTGTCTAAAAACAAGTTTCTAGTTACTGTGTTGCATTTGATGCAAACTTTGCTTTAACATACAATTTTTTTCAATTGAAATTTCCACGTGACAACTAATTATCACTGAAAAAGTTAAATTAAATATAGATTTAGTGGATCTGCGATCGCATCATCGAATTCACTTCGCTTTCCGCGGGCACGGCTTCAGCTTCCTCGGATAAGCAAAAACCGCTTTCCTGCGGGATCTTCAGCTCGCGCTGTTCCCGCAGGAGTCTCGTGAATTCGATGATGCTTGGTTGAGGTGCAATAAAGAATTTATAACATCTGCCTCTTTTTCAGAGGGCTATTCTCTATTGCCGACTAGTCTGTACTTTGTAATTTCATATCCACCATATCGAGAAGTGATTTTCAATGCTGAAAGTCGACTTTTGCGCAGGGATGGGTATAGGTAACACACCCGGAATGCGGTGAAGGTAACTGAAAAAGTGGTGGATTTTAAAACTACTTAATCAACTTAACCTAGCAACTTCGAATATACGGAGACTCCTGTGGGAAGTAAGAGATCGGTGAGACCCCGTAGGACGGCAGTCCAAGGAGGCTCACCACTCGCCCGCGGAAAGCGGAGTATATTCGAAGTTGCGGTGGGTAGATCCTCTTATTTGTACTTCATGTAACTTTTTCAGCAGTTTCCTTCGGAATGATTCTGAAAGGCAACTAATGCGCAGTTTATACTTAAAGTGCCTAATTATTTCTGTCTGTGAATGCTGTGAGTGTTATGAATCATTTATATGGAAGCATGAATTTGCTTGGCAATTTCTTGTAAATCCTCATTAGTATAGTCATCTGAATGAGGTTGCCATTTAGCTGCGTATCCATCGTTTTCACCATATCGCGGTATTAGATGAATATGTAAATGGAATACGGACTGATCTGCAGGTTTTTCATTGTTGTTTAACAAATTCATACCAATAGGATTGTACGTTTTTTTAATTGCGTTTGCTACTTTTGGTACACGGGCAAAAAATTCACTTGCCACATCTTCAGGAGTTTCATAAATATTTTTAGTATGTGTTTTAGGGATAATGAGTGTATGCCCTTTCGTAACCTGGCTTATGTCCAGAAAAGCGTATACATAGTCGTCTTCATATACTTTGGCTGATGGAATATCCCCATCGATTATTTTACAGAAAATGCAATCTTCCTTACTCATCCACTATCACTCCTTAACGTATTTTCTCTATTGTATAAAGGAATGAACCTGAATACAAATAATAAAAAATAACAGGCATAGTCCGCAAGTACATAATTGTACTTTTGGACTAGCCTGCGTTAAGAAGCATGAGAATGGATATTCATCTAAATTGGGGACTTTTGTAATTAGTTAGCATGATGGTCGTTCAGGTTAACTAACTTACAAAAACCGTTTTGTTTGTATTTCTGACCAGAAATTACGTGTAACAAAATGGGTTTACATTAGATGACCTTTAACAAACACCTCATTTAGTATTTGTATTTAACACGAATAATAAAATGGGTTTACATTAAATATTCGATCACATACACCTCATTTAGTATTTGATACGAAATTTTTGTAGTGACCATCCTCATGACTTCAAAATTATTATGAGCAGATAGTTAAATTTTATACACAAACAATGTAGAAATTTGAAGGAGAGTTTGTTTTGGTTTTGCAGGGGATAAATGGTAAAATTTAAATTATGAAAGATATAGGAGGCAATACAATGGAACCATTGCTGCAAATTGAAGATTTACACGGTGGCTACACCCATAAGAATGTACTGCATGGTATTTCGTTCGACGTGAAACCTAAAGAAATTGTGGGATTAATTGGATTGAACGGTGCTGGTAAAAGTACAACGATTAAACATATTATCGGATTGATGCAAGCTAAAAAGGGATCCGTATCCATCAATGGAAAAACGTTTAAACAAAATACAGAAACGTATCGAAAACAAATGGCGTACATACCTGAAATGCCAATTCTTTATGATGAACTTACATTATACGAGCATTTAAAGTTAACAGCAATGGCATACGATATTCCGGAAGAACTTTTTGAAAAAAGATTACCACCTTTATTGAAAGAATTTCGCATGGAAAAGAAATTAAAATGGTTTCCTGTACACTTTTCAAAAGGAATGCGTCAAAAAGTTATGATTATGTGTGCATTTTTACTTGAGCCGCCTTTGTATATCGTAGACGAACCTTTTGTAGGGCTTGATCCGTTAGGTATTCAATCGTACCTTCACTTGATGGAAGAAATGAAGAGAAACGGTTCAGGAGTACTGATGTCGACGCATATTCTCGCAACAGCGGAACGGTACTGTGATCGATTTGTAATTTTGCATGATGGTAAAATAAGAGCAAATGGAACGCTTGAGGAGCTGCGAGCTGACTTTAAAATGCCGGATGCAACACTGGATGATTTATATATTCAGCTGACAAAGGAAGAAAGCCATGTTTGATTCACATGCCTTTTTTAAAAATCGGCTATCCGAGCATTTAAAAGAGACAAGCCGGTACCTGCGTTATGTATTTAATGAACATACAGCGATAGCATTGCTCTTCTTTATATCCGCTACTGCGGTTTATTATCAACAGTGGATTGCGGATTTGCCTGATGACTTTCCTGCCGCTTTGGTGGTTGGTATTGCCTTTGGATTAGTAGCAAGTTATAGCCCGGTTAGGACGCTTTTGAAAGAACCTGATTTAGTATTTTTAATTGCTGCTGAAAGTAAAATGAACGCTTATTTTCGTAACGCGCTGCTGTACAGTTTTATCATTCAGCTATATTTAGTGTTATTAATTGCTGCCGCTCTTGGTCCGTTATACGCGGCATCCTATCCCGAGCGTGGAACAGAGGTTTATTTACTATCCGTACTTGTAATGCTTGTGTTTAAGGTGTGGAATCTATTCGCGAATTGGTGGATGTTAAAAGTAAGAGCACCTGGCGTTCGTCAGGTTGATCTAGTTACACGGACGCTTGTATCTATTGCCGTTTTCTACTTTTTAGTGAATGGTGATATGGTATTAACGGCAGTAACAACTGGGTTATTTATAATTGTATTTTTGTATGACTATAGGGTTTCCGCGAAACAGGCGGGGATCGTGTGGGATTTATTGGTCGAAAAGGATCGCAATCGTATGCAGGCATTTTACCGTTTTGCTAATATGGCGACAGACGTGCCGCATCTAAAGAGTAAAGTTAAAAGAAGGAACTGGCTGACATTCCTTATCTCCAATGTGCCGTTTCAAAATAAAGCGACCTACAATTATTTATACAGGATTACATTCATCCGCAGTGGTGACTATTTAGGTATGTACATCCGTCTGGTTATTATTGGCGGACTGTTTATTTATTTTGTCCCACAAGTCTGGATGAAAATCCTTTTTGCATTATTATTTATTTACATGAGCAGTTTTCAAATGATGACGATCTATCATCATCATCGAACGAATATGTGGCTTGATCTGTATCCAGTGGAGCATAAGTGGCGAAAGCATGCTGTTTTAAAATGGTTATACCAGCTTGGAATAATTCAGACTTTGATATTTGCTGTTGTATTTTTGCCAACACAGGAATTCGCAGGAGCTGGAATTACTTTAATTGGTGGATTACTTTTTAATTATGTGTTTATCAATGGATTTGTTAAAAGAAAATTGAATTAAGAAAAGTATCCCGTCAGAACTCTGGCGGGATACTTTTTGGTTACTGATGTTTTTTCTGGAATGCTAAATATGCTTCGATCAACGTCTTAGCTGCAATTGGAAGAGCGCGTTCATCGATATCGAATTTTGGATGGTGGTGCGGAAACGTATTCCCTTTTTTGTTCGCACCTGTGAAAAAATATGCACCAGGTTTTTCGTGTAAGTAGTATGCGAAATCCTCACCAGCCATAACAGGTGAAATGATGTCACGGCTTGTGATTTCAATTACATTCTCACTTGCGTGAAGTAAAAGCTCAACATCTTCTGCATGATTAACAACAGGAGGATATCCCTTTTCATAATTAAACACATACGAAACATCATTTGCCAGGCAAACACCTTTAATTACCCGTTCCATTTCTTCGATTACTTTATCCTGTATATCTAGATCCAGGTAGCGCATAGTGCCAATCAATTTAGCTTTATCAGCAATAATATTAAAAGCATTTCCGGCTTCGAATTTCCCGATTGTTAATACAGCCGTCTGAAGCGGATCAATGCGTCTGCTGATAATCTGCTGCAGCTGGGTAACTACTTCTGCTCCAATTAAAACGGAATCCTTTGTTTCATGTGGATAGCCGCCATGGCCGCCTTTACCTTGTATGGTTATGTCGAACCGGTCTGCGCCGGCCATAAAAACATCCTTAGACGTCTGTAATACCCCAAGAGGAGTGGTAGCCCACAAATGAGTGCCAAATACAGCGTCAACATGGTCAAGTGCACCTGAATCAATAATTGGTTTTGCGCCTCCAGGAGCGTACTCTTCTGCATGCTGATGAAGGAAGACAATCGTTCCTGGTAATTCATCCTGAATGGCTTGAACAGCTTTTGCGAGAGCCAGTAGCGTGGCTGTATGACCATCGTGCCCGCATGCATGCATCACACCGTCAACTTTTGATTTATATGTAACATCCTTCTCATCCTGAATAGGGAGTGCATCGAAATCTGCACGTAACGCTACAGTTTTACCTGGTTTACCACCTTTAAGTGTTGCTAATACACCGTTCCCGCCTACTTTTGTTTGAAATGGAATACCTAGATCATCGTAGAAATCAGCGATATATTGTGCGGTTTTTTCTTCTTTAAACGAAAGCTCAGGGTGTTGGTGTAAGTAACGTCGAATCTTTATCATTTCTTCGGATAATGAATCAATTAGTGTATGAAGCTTCTCGCGCATAAAATAACCTCCTGAAAACATTTGTATCTATTGTAGCAGATTATAGTGAAAAAAGAGGAAGTGATAAGGAATACTATTTGAAAGACTAGAATGCTCTTCAAGTAGCTAAGAATCGCAAAAAATCCGAACAAGGTGAATGGACCCGTTCGGATTTTTAAATAAATTATATTTTTTTATTTTGTGATTAAACTTTAAGTTAATCTTGGGTCTTCAAGTAACCGTTCAATTTCTTCTTTATGATGTGTTTCATCAGATATCATATCGTCAAGTTTTACAACAAGCTCGGTTAATTTCAATTTTTCTGCTTGTTCCTTACGTTTTTCATAGCGTTTTATTGTATCTGTTTCAGACTGTAAGGATGCCTCAAGTAAATCTCTGACTTCTGTAGGCTGCGGAATATCAGCAGACTTTGTGGTTGGTGTTCCGCCTAGCGTTTTAATTTTTTCAGATAAGTACAATGCATGGCCTAATTCGTCAGTAATTTCTGCTTCGAAAAATGGTTTCAACGCTGAACGATAAAGCCCGGATACTACTGACGCACTATACGTATATTGAATTGCAGCTCCATATTCATTTGCTAAATCTACATTTAATCCATCTATTAATTCCTGTAATTCTTTATCCATTATCTATCCCAGCCTTTCATTTTTTGTATCTAATTTACTAATTCCCATAACAAGTCTTTTTAAACGTTCCAATTCGGGTATATTTAACGTAAGGAGGTATTTTACAGTGAGAAATAGAAGTCGTTATTTATATGTTTTTCTGCTTGCGTTTGTTTTATTCACAACGTTTCTGTGGATAGTAAAAATTAGTAATGGAACGATCCCGCTACTTGATCAATGGTCGAGAAACTTTGTGAGTACGCTGGCCGATTCAAATATATACTTCCTGTTTAGGTGGGTAACCGAGCTTGGATCAGGTACTTTTCTAACACCGTTTACCATTATTATGGGAATTGTGCTGTGGTTCATTTTTCGTGATTGGTTTGTAGCGACAATGTTCACTGGTGGGACTTTGTTGAGCCATGGACTTAATGTTGGTATTAAAGTTCTGGTTGAAAGACAGAGACCAAGAATTTTTGCCGCTGCAGAAGCAGAAGGTTATAGCTTTCCCTCCGGACACGCAATGATTTCGATGGTTTGCTTCGGTTTACTTGTATATTTTTTATCGAAAAAAATAAAGTCTAAAAAAGCAATTCTTATTATGCAAATAAGTGTTACAATCCTTATATTCTGTATAGGAATGAGCCGATATATCATACGAGTGCATTATCTTACAGATGTTTTAGCAGGGTTTTTATTTGGCTACTTATTTATTTTAATATGGACGTATTTGTATGAAGCTATCCACAACCGACGAACTACTCAGTCTTAAGACTGAGATTAAAACGTTCTGCAGGTCGTTATGAAAGAACGCCTCAACCGATATGATAAAGATACAAATTAAACCACTTATCGGAAGGGCGTTACATATGAACGTCGCATCACAAGCTTCAAGCGAAGTAACTAGCATTCCTTTATCAAAAAATCGCAATTTTATGTTTTTATTTATCGCTGCGTTATTTTCATCACCAGGATATTATGTATACTTAATAGGAGCAGAATGGTTGATGTTAACCATAAATGACAATCGTTTTTATTTTGGGATGCTTTTTTTAGCTGCCTCCATACCAAGGCTGCTATTACTGACCGCTGGGGGAATTATTGCAGACCGGTTTAACAAACGAACAGTCCTGTTTATTTCTGATGCTTCAAGAGCGCTATTAATTCTTATCCTGATTTTTCTGGTATGGTCAGACACAGTGACGAGCTATCACCTGATAGGACTCGCTGCGTTATTTGGAATATCTGATGCTTTCAGTTATCCCGCTCTAAATGCACTTACACCTACCATTTTAGAAGAAGAGCAACTACAGAGAGGAAATTCCCTCATTCAGATGACAACACAAATCAGTCCAATTCTTGGTCCTGCCCTTGGCGGAAGCATGATTGCGTTCCTTGGATTTGAAGGAGTATTCTCTGTAGCTTTTGTAATGCTGCTGCTCTCTTCTTTAGCGGTCTTACTTATCTCTTTACCGAAGGATGAAACGGAAGTTGACCGGCCAACTCCTTTGGAAGACTTAAAAGAAGGATTTCGATATGCGAAGAAAAATGAACTTGTGATTTCGATTGTGACTGTTGGGTTTTTTATAAATTTCTTTTTCTCTGGCCCATTATCAATAGGTATCCCCATAATAGTTAAGGATATATTTAATGGAAATGCATTAGGTCTGGCGACACTTGAGATTTCAATGGGAATTGGAGCATTACTTGGAGCGGTATTACTTGCTACAATTAAGCTTAAAAAGCCTGGCATCGCATTAATTGGCAGTCTTATTATACTGGGGTTACTATTTGCCTGCACCGGCCTCTCAGCATATCTCTACCTGACCGCTGCACTTGTTGCGACAATGGCTTTTCTGACTCAATTAATCAACATTCCATTGATTACAATGCTGCAGCAAACAACGGAAAAGAAAATGCTCGGAAGAATGATGAGCTTTCTGATGACGGTTTCTACAGGATTGATACCAGTGTCCTATCTTGTAACGTCATTTTTACTTGCTGCTGGTATTCCCATTCAGACAATAATAAGCATAAGTGGAATTATAGTTGCAATAATTGGAGTTTATTGTATAAAAAATAAAACCATTATGCGTTACCAATAAAATGGAGAGAGTGATTGATATGAATAATCGATTTTTACGAACGTTATTCGCATTTATTATTATTGTAATAGGAATAATTTTAGTTTTACAGAATCTAAATATGGTCAATATGAACATGGATGGACTTTGGCCATATGTCTATTCTTCGTTATTTATCGTCTTCGGTTTAAAATGGCTTATCGATGATTTACGGCATGAGGGTGGAAGCTGGATAGCTGGTTCTTTTCTGTTTATCTTCGGATCATTACTAATACTGGGAGAACTGCAATTTATTCAGTTTAGCTTTAATGACGTTCTTAAGTTATGGCCATTGCTTATTGTGTATATTGGATTCAGTATAATTGGCCGTCCGAAGCGGAAGAAAAATTTTAAGTTTGTAATTGATACAGACGATAATAAGAAAGAGTCCAATTCACATAGAGGTAAGAAGGGAAGTCGATTTTCAATGGGCGATCACCAATTCACCGAACCCAACTGGAAAGTGGAACCGATGGATTTATATAATGCTGCAGGTGATTACTATATCGATTTTTCAAAAGCATTTATACCTGAAAAGGAAATACCGATAAGCATTAACAGCTGGGCAGGGGATATTCAGATACTGATGCCGGAGAATGTTGCCTGTCGAATTGAAGCTTCCGTAAAAGCTGGTGAGGTGAATGTCATGGGACAAACATCTGAAGGAATAAATAGAAGTGTATATTATAAGAGTGATGACTATGATGAGGCAACGCGGAAGTTGGATATATTGCTGAAATTAAAAGCGGGATCTGTACGCGTGGATAAAGTGTAATGGAGGTGTTTATCCATGTTAAAACGACTGAGCAGCATACGATTTAGTTATATAAGTTCCCATTTCTACGGAATGTTTTTGACTACTGTAATTCTGTTATCCTTGCTATTATCCATATATGTTCTGGTTGAACCGCTATGGCTTACAGCTGAAAGTATCTTTTTATTTATCATATCTTATGCAGTTCTTGCACTATTCATTTCACTGTTTGTAGGTTTTAAGTCGAGTGGAGACATGAAAGAACGGCTTGATTATTTTTCAGTACTAATCACACAATTTGCTAATGGAAACTATCATTCCCGCGTATATTTTAATGAAGATGATGAGATAGCACGTATTGGAAACGAATTAAATGAGTTAGGCAAAAAAATGCAGAACCAAGTTAAATCACTACAACGGATGGCAGATGAAAAGGCCGATTTTGCAAAATCGGCACATAAGGCTGCTGTAATCGAAGAGAGACAACGGTTAGCGCGTGATCTTCATGATTCTGTCAGTCAGCAATTATTTGGAGTAACCATGATGGCCGAAGCATCGCTAAGACAGTTTGATAAAAATCCTGAAATGGCAAAGTCACAGCTTGAGGATGTCGCTGCAAGTGCATTACAGGCACAAACAGAAATGCGTGCATTATTGCTCCATTTGCGGCCAGTTCACCTATCAGGTGAGCCCCTGCCACTTGGATTAAAGAAATTAGTAGCGGAGCTTAAGCAAAAAAGCACGGTGAATTTTAAATTGGATATAGACGAATCTATGAAATTACCGGAAACCACAGAAGAACACGTATTTCGTATCATTCAGGAATCGCTCTCCAATATTCTGAGGCATGCAGAGGCAGATGAAGTAAAAATAAAAATTCAGGAACGTTCAAAGGAGCTATTCCTGCATATAGCGGATAATGGCCAGGGTTTTGACGTGGGTGAGGATTCTAATCGGAAAACTTCATATGGATTAAAAACAATGAAAGAACGCAGTGAAGAATTGGGCGGTACGTTTACCATTCGCTCCATTACTGGTGAAGGTACCTATATTGATATTCGAATTCCGTGCTAAGGGGAGGAAGAAAATGATAAGAGTTGTTGTTGTAGATGACCATGATGTTGTCCGTAAAGGGATTGTATCGTATCTGCAGACCGAAGATGCAATTGAAGTGGTTGGGCAGGCATCAAATGGAAACGAAGGTGCTGCTCTGGTTATAAAAGAAAAGCCGGATGTTGTGTTAATGGACCTGATGATGGAAAATGGAAGTGGTATTGATGCGACAAGAACGATCACGGATCATGAGATAGATACGAAGATTATTATTTTAACAAGCTTTTACGATGATAAACAGGTATTTCCAGCAATCGAAGCGGGTGCATTTAGTTATCTATTAAAAACGTCGTCTGCAAATGAAATTGTTACTGCAATCATTAAAGCGTCAAAAGGGGAAAATGTTATTGAACCTAAAGTGGCTGGTCGAATGATGTCAACTTTCCGTTCTTCCTCACATAAGGCGCATGATGATTTAACCGAGCGGGAACTGGAGGTTTTGATCTGTATTGGCAATGGGATGACAAATCTGGAAATTAGTGAAAAATTATTTATTGGAATTAAAACTGTGAAAACTCACGTGAGTAATATCTTGGGGAAACTTGATGTTCATGACAGAACGCAAGCAGCCGTATATGTTCACAGAAATAACCTAATTTCGTCAGAGGATTAGCAAATTGCAGTCCTCTTTTTTGTTTTTTTAAGATTAGAATTGTATACTATCTATGTATCTTTTTAATGAAGGAGTATACATATATATGAATCATTCTAAAAAAAGCGAAACGCTAATTTTTCTTATCTGGGCCCAGAGTTTACTAGCAATGCTAGGGAGCTTGTTTTTCTCGGAACTAATGGATTATGTTCCATGTGAATTATGCTGGTTTCAGCGGATATTAATGTATCCACTTGTAATTATCTATGGAGCAGCAATGATAAGAAAGAATATGTCCATGGCTTTTCCTGGACTTATTTTAAGCGGAATTGGCATTTTTGTATCCACTTATCATTATTTGATTCAAAAACTGCCAGCACTGCAGGATACAGCTGGAGCGTGTGGACTCATACCTTGTACGACGCAATATATTAATTATTTTGGTTTTGTTACCATTCCTTTTTTAGCAGGTACTGCGTTTATCGTGATTTTTGTACTTCACATTCTGTTAATTAAACAAAAATAGGGGGAAATAAACGGTGAAAAAAAAGATGTTGCTTTTTATAGTAGTGCTAGTTGTTTTATTTGCTGCACTTTACTTTGTGATTCAATATAAAAATAATCAGGCGATTGGGGATAGCGATAACCCATACGGTAAAAGTGAGCTGCATCAGGCGACGATTGATCAGCTGGATGACCCGAATTACCAAAATCAGATTTTACCAGATGAACTAAGTGAAAAGATTGAAAGCGGAGAGGCTGTAACGGTCTATTTTTACGATCCTACGTGTCCACACTGTCAGCGTACAACACCTGAACTTGTTCCTTTAGCGGACGAGCTTGGGATTGATGTAAAGAAACTTAACGTATTAGAGTTTAAAGATGCATGGAATACGTACAATATTGATGGCACTCCAACTCTTATCCATTTTGAAAACGGAGAAGAACAAGCACGTATCAGCGGCGGACAAACTAAAGAAACACTGCGGGCATTTTTCAAAGAAAATGGCTTAGCGGAATAAGAACTTAAAAAACCGGGCAGAGTGCTCGGTTTTTTAAAAGATAAGAATGTATAAGCTATTAGTTACTTTTGTCGTAGTAGATGGAAACTGCGAAATAACTTACCACTTTGAGAATGCTACGATATGACAGCAACGAGATTTCCGCAGATGGCAGTCGCGCACCTTAGGGCGGCTGGTGAGCCTCCTCGTGCTATCGCACTCCGGGGTCTCACCGATGCCTGTCCTCCCGCAGGAGTCGACTGCCATCCGCTCCAATCTCTAGACAAAATATGGATGTCGCAGATTTATTAACTGCTACCCTGATAGCACGGCTATGCTATTTCTACATGTTCTAGTTTAAAAAAACAAAGACATAAACAGCTTTACCAGTCCTGGTGAGCGGAGGGCGGTGACTCCAGCGGGAACAGCACGAGTCTGAAGGCCCCGCAGAGTGGGGTTGCAGTGCACCCCTATAGTTGGACACCCAATTAACAATAGGAGGTGCCTGGATGAGAAAGATGACAGAGAAGGAAAAACACGATGTTGTGCAACGTTATATAAAAGAGAGTTATAGTTATCGGGGCTTAGCGAAAGAAAGCGGGATTGACGAATCTGTATTACGCTATTGGGTAAAATTATATGAGTATCATGGAAATCAAGCTTTTCAATTTCCCTATACAAACTATACGCCAGCCTTTAAGCTAGATATAATTACGTTTATTGAAGAGAAGAATTTCTCTCTTCGAGAGGCATCGGCGATCTTCCACATTCCTGATCCTGCTATGGTTCGGAAGTGGAAGAAAAAGTGGGAGACTGGTGGATTCGATGCCCTTAAACCAACACGGAAGGGGAATCCCCATATGACAGCACATCAAAAGAAAAATTCGAAGAATGAAAAACCTGCTAAGGATCCTATAGAGGAAATGCAAAAAGAACTGGAACACTTGCGTATGGAGAATGCCTATCTAAAAAAGTTGAGAGCCTTAGTTCAAAACAAGGAAAAATCACCAAACAAGACAAAGCGAAAGTAGTCTATGAACTAAGGGTCGAATTCGCGGTAAAAAAACTTATAAAGTTGGCAGGTATTCCGCGGAGTACCTACTACTACTGGGTAAAAACATTTAATCGAGCTGACAAAGATACCACATTAAAGTCATTGATCCAATCGATTTATCATGAACATGATGGACGGTATGGCTATCGTCGCATTCAATTAGAATTAGCAAATAAGGGATACCTAGTGAATCACAAAAAAGTGCAGCGATTAATGAAGGCGTTAGGCTTGAAAAGCCTTGTTCGCATAAAGAAATACCGTTCGTATAAGGGCAAAGTTGGTAAGACTGCTCCCAATATCTTAAATCGCGATTTCAAGGCGGAAAAACCAAATGAAAAATGGGTGACCGACATTACAGAATTTAAATTATTCGGAGAGAAACTTTACTTATCTCCTGTTCTTGATTTATTTAATGGCGAAATTATCTCCTACACGATTGGTTCTAGACCAACCTACTCCCTAGTCTCCGACATGTTAGAAGCGTCTTTGGAGCGCATCACGGATAATGATGAACTGATTATCCACTCGGATCAGGGGTGGCACTACCAGATGAAAAAATACCGCCAAGCTCTAGAGGAACGTGGCATCACACAAAGTATGTCACGAAAAGGAAACTGTTATGACAACGCCGTTATTGAAAATTTCTTCGGAATTATGAAATCTGAATTTCTTTATCTCAACCAATTTGAAAGCATAGATCACTTCAAACAAGAGCTAGTAGAATATATGGATTACTATAATAACAAACGAATAAAAACAAAATTAAAAGGAAAGAGTCCGATTCAATACCGAACTCTTTCCCAACAAGCAGCTTAACGAAAAATCTGTCCAACTTTTCGGGGTCACTTCAGGTTCTCGAGGAGACTGAAGCCGTGCCCGCGGAAAGCATCCGCCCGCAGCGATCCTGGACGACGGCTTTAGAACATTTCTTGGTAATAAATTTACTTCGCAGTATAGAGATTTTGTGTCACTACGAAAATGGATTGCGAGATATTCAACTATTCCTGGGAGAATCACCTTATTTTATTCTGCGATAATTGAGGAATAAGTAAAAACTCGTCATTCGCTATTAAAGACGAGGCGAATGACGAGTTTTTCTAATTTGTAATCATTAATCAGGATTTACCATATTGTACATTGTTAAAAATGGCTTATCTGCAAAAAAAGCAGGTGGCTTTGTGTCGCCTACTCCATTTGGATGTTGTTTTTTAAAGGCATCGGACTTCTTCCAATTATCAAAGTCTTCGACCGTTGCCCACTGTGTTAATACAATGTATGTGTTTCCGCTTTTAGGACGAAGTAACCGGAATGCCTGAAATCCAGGTGAAGAATCTACTGATGCGTTTCGTTGTTTAAAACGATCTTCAAAAACAGTTCTCCCATCATCCGTAACAGTTATATTGTTCATTACGACGAAGCCCTTTTCTTCGATTTTCCCATTATCCATTATCACCTCGAAGCCTCTTCCTGAAGCAAAAACGTTTTCACTGTTGTTTTCATAATAGGCTAGTGTGCCATTTCCACTACTCATGAGATGGAAGTCAATCTGCGGATGTTTAGCGACCAGTTTTTTTATAAATTCTAATGTGCCGTTTGTCATATATGCATCCATATTTGTATCCCCTTTCACAATGTCTCTTTCATATTACCGTTTCATCCAATATTAATCAAAAATAAACGATAATTGATATAAACTGTATCACTTTCAGATTGTTGAAAACTGTCGTATACTGTATGTGTGATTGGATTTTTACGATCATGTGCAGAGGTGAACAAGCAGATAATGAATAAGAAGAAGAAAGCACGAAATCCCGTCTTAACGATAAAACAAATTATTTTGCTGATTATACTTAGTATATGTTTAGGAATCGCTGGATATTTAGTTATTATTTTTGGTGGAAAGCTGGTAGTTAACGAAGAAGCGTTAATACTGGATGCAACGACCACAATTGAAACAACGGACGGTGAAGTAATAGCTGAATTATATAATGAAAATAGAACGATTGTCTCGATTGAACAGATCCCAGAGCATGTGCAGGAAGCATTTGTGGCTATTGAAGATCGTCGGTTTTACAGCCATTCCGGCATCGATTTTCAATCAGTTGCAAGAGCGGTATACAAAGATATTATCGCTTTTGCCAAGGTGGAAGGTGCAAGTACAATTACACAGCAGTTAGCGAAAAATCTTTTTCTGCACAATGATAAAACCTGGATGAGAAAAACGAAAGAAGTTATGGCCGCTATTTATTTGGAAAGAGAATTCACGAAAGAACACATTCTTGAAATGTATTTGAATGAAATTTATTTCGGAGCCGGTGTGTACGGAATAGAAGAAGCATCACAGTTGTTTTTCTCTAAATCGGTTGAAGATTTAACACTTAGCGAAGGTGCGCTCCTTGCAGGTTTGGCAAAAGCTCCGAACGGCTACTCACCAATTAATCATCCGAAGAAGGCTTTAACGAGACGTAATGTGGTCCTGAACGCGATGCGGCAGACTGATAAGATTTCCGCAGAAACGCTTGTCCAGACGAAAGGTAAAACACTTGGCTTGAACATTCAAAAAGAAAAAGAAAATCCGTGGGTTGATAGTTACGTTGATTTAGTAATGAAAGAAGCTTCTGAAGTCTATCAGCTTTCGGTGGATGAATTACAGCGTGGTGGTTACCGCATTGTTGTCGGGATAGATACGAATATTCAACAAATAGCGTATAACCAGTTTAAGAATGATACGTACTTTCCGGGCAATACGGCAGGTGCACAAGGTGCTTTTGTGATGATGAATGAGTCTGAGGGGGCGATTGTTGCTGCAATTGGTGGACGGGCGTACGAATTAGGAAATCTGAACAGAATTACTGTTCAGCGCCAGCCTGGTTCAACGATTAAGCCGGTAGCTGTTTATGGTCCAGCATTAATGAAGGAAGAGTATAGTCCGTATTCGCTTATACCGGATCAGAAGGTCAGCTACGAGGGGTACACTGCTGAAAATGTTGTAGATAAATACGACGGAGCTGTTTCGGTTTTTGAAGCTTTGCGTGTTTCAAAAAATGCTCCAGCAGTGTGGTTACTGGATGCCATTGGAATCAGTTATTCTAAGTCATTTTTAGAAAAAATGAATATTGATATTCAGGATAAAGGACTTGCTATTGCGCTTGGTGGTTTATCAAATGGCATAACCCCGATCAACATGATGGAAAGCTATCGTCCATTTGTGCATGGCGGAAAGTTTATGGAGTCACATACAATCAACCGTATCTATGACAAACAGAATAAAGAGATAACTACTGAAGAACAAAAGGAAAAACAGGTATTCAGCAATCAAGTCGCATGGAACATGACTGAAATGCTAATTAATGTGGTGGAGAATGGTACTGCCGAAGCGGGGGAGTTCGAGAAAGCACTGGCCGGAAAAACAGGGTCAACGCAACACCCGCTTGTTAATGGGGAGTATAAGGACGCCTGGTTCGTTGGATATACGCCTGAATATGTAAGTGCAACGTGGATGGGCTTTGACCGTTCAGACAAAGACCATTTCCTGACTGATGGCAGTGCATACCCAACGATGCTGACGAAAGCCATTTTATCTGAGGTCGACGAACAAAAGAATTTGTCTAAAACGTTTACGAAACCAAAAAATGTCGAACCGCTTCCAGCGCCTGTCGAAATGCCAGGTATGGTGCAGCTCGAAGCAAACTACGTGTTTGGAGGATTTTCTTTCGTAAAAGGAAAGCTAACGTGGTCCAAATCGGATGATGATCGAGTTATGTACCGCATCTATGAAGAACAGGCAGGAATTGATAAACGAATAGGTGAAGTAGAAGGTCAATCTGAATTTATCATTGACGATCTCCCGTTATTTAAAACAACCAGGTACTATGTTGTTCCATATAATCCACTGACTAAGGTGGAAGGTGCTAAGTCAAATACAGTGAAAATAGAACTGTAATCGACAAATTCATGACAATCAAACTGCTTTGCTATACAGCCTAATAGGAAATCGATATAGTATATAGTAGAATTTATGCTGTTAAAAAGGGTGGAAAAAATGTTAAAGCAAATGAATGATACAATAATTAGAGCCTATAATGGTGAAAAAACAGATCATGTCCCTGCATGGTTTATGCGACAGGCAGGGCGTTCACAAGAAGAATACCGAGAAATTAAAAAGAAATATTCATTGTTTGAAATAACACATCAGCCTGAGCTGTGTGCGTATGTTACACGCTTGCCAGTTGAAAACTATGGTGTGGATGCAGCCATTTTGTATAAAGATATAATGTCACCACTACCTGCTCTTGGTGTCGACGTTGAAATCAAGAAAAACATCGGTCCGGTTATTCATAATCCAATTAGAAGTTTTCAAGATGTTGAGAAGCTTGGAAAGATTAATCCAGCGAGTGATGTACCATATGTACTTGAGACCATCCGTTTGCTGACAGAAGAACAATTAAGTGTGCCTTTAATTGGATTTAGTGGCGCACCATTCACATTAGCGAGCTATATGATTGAAGGTGGACCTTCAAAGAATTATCATAAAACAAAAGCATTCATGTATCGAGAGCCTGAATCCTGGTTTGCGTTAATGGACAAACTCTCTGACATGGTTGTTACGTATGCAAAAGCACAGATCCATGCTGGAGCTAAAGCTATTCAGATATTTGACTCATGGGTTGGTGCGTTAAACGAATCCGACTATCGAATCTTTATTAAACCTGCAATGCAGCATATCTTCAAGGAACTGCAAAAAGAAGGGGTGCCATTAATATTATTCGGTATCGGATCGCGACACCTATTAATGGAATGGAACGATCTTCCTGTTGATGTACTTGGCCTGGACTGGCGCACATCCATTCAGGAAGCAAGAAAGATGGGCGTATCAAAAGTGCTGCAAGGCAACTTGGATCCTGCTATTCTTCTGGCAGACTGGGATACGATTGAAGAACGGACCAAAGCAATGCTGGATCAGGGTATGCAGGACAAGCAAGGATATGTATTTAACTTGGGCCATGGTGTAACACCGGAAATAAATCCGGCTACACTCAAAAAGGTAACGGAATTAGTCCATAACTACTCTAAGAAATAAGAACTTTAAACCGAGGTGTATGAAAATGGGAAAGAAAAAAATGGGATTATTGGTTATGGCGTATGGTACGCCGTACAAAGAAGAGGACATTGAACGATATTACACACATATCAGACGTGGCCGTCAGCCATCACCTGAGATGCTTCAGGATTTGACTGATCGGTACAAGGCAATTGGAGGAATATCTCCACTTGCAAGAATCACAGATGAACAAGCTAATGCATTAGGATCCGAGCTTAATAAAGTACAGGATGACTATGAATTTCATGTTTATATTGGACTGAAACACATCGAGCCGTTTATTGAAGATGCAGTGGAACAAATGGCAAATGACGGAATAGAAGAAGCAGTATCAATCGTACTTGCCCCACACTATTCAACATTCAGCGTTAAGTCATATAATAAACGTGCGAACGATGAAGCAGAAAAACAAGGTAATCTTACTATTACATCAGTCGAAAGCTGGTATGATGCGCCTGGATTTATTAACTATTGGGCAAATCAGATTAAGACTGTTTACGATGCTATGCCAACTGAAGAAAAAGAAAAAGCAGTACTCATTGTTTCAGCACATAGTTTACCAGAGAAAATTCTTCAAAATGGTGATCCGTATCCGGAACAGTTAAAAGAAACCGCTCGATTAATTTCCAATGCAACAGGCATTAGAAACTATGAAATCGGATGGCAGAGTGAAGGGAATACACCAGATCCATGGATTGGACCAGATGTACAGGACCTGACTAGAGACTTATACAACGAAAAAGGATACCGTTCGTTTGTCTATGCACCAGTAGGATTTATAGCAGATCATCTGGAAGTCTTATTTGACAATGATTATGAATGTAAAGTAGTTTGCGATGAACTTGGAGCAAACTATCATCGCCCAGAAATGCCTAACGTGCATCCTGATTTCATTGCGACATTAGGTGAAGTTGTTTTAAAACAGGTAAGGCGTGATGTTTAGTGCATACATCTAAAAATATTGTGATTGTTGGCGGCGGGATAACAGGTTTATCTGCCGCTTACTATTTGCAAAAAGAAATTCGCGAACAAAACCTTCCTTATCAAGTGAAACTGGTTGAAGCAAGTGATCGATTAGGTGGTATCATTCGTACAGAGAAAAAAGATGGATTTACGATTGAAAGAGGACCAGACTCATTTCTATCCAGAAAGACACCAGCCGTTAAATTGGCAGCAGAAGTTGGGCTGGACGATCAGCTAGTGCGAAACAGTACCGGTCAGGCTTACATTTTAGTGAAAAATAAATTACATAAAATACCACGTGGATTCCACATGGGTATACCAAGAACGAAACGTCCACTTCTGTTTTCGCCATTATTTTCAATAAAAGGAAAGATGCGGACGGGGCTTGATTATGTTCTGCCAAAAAGCAAGAAGAAGGAAGACCAATCGTTAGGTGGATTTTTCAGGCACCGGTTTGGCAATGAACTTGTTGATAATTTAATTGACCCGTTGTTGTCCGGGATCTATTCGGGCGACATTGACGATATGAGTTTAATGGCGACATTTCCGAACTTTTACCAATTAGAACAAAAGCACGGAAGTCTTATTAAAGGCCTAGATAAAACACTGCCCAAAACAACCGGATCGAAAAAGCAAAATCCTGGAATGTTTTATTCGTTCAAGGGTGGGTTTGAGTCACTCGTAAACGGAATAGAGCAAAGACTGGAAGATAACACTGTAACACTAAATACCGCAGTTGATCATATCGAGAAAAAGGAACATGGCTATCATCTCCTATTAAGTAATGGTGAAGTGTTTAAAGCAGACGCTGTTGTAATGGCCACGCAGCACCTTACATTACCTAAAATTTTCAGCCAATATGATTTCTTTCATGAATTTGATTCAGTTCCTGCTACGTCTGTTGCGAACGTCGCAATGGCATTTGACCAATCAGCGATAAAGAAAGATATTGATGGAACTGGATTTTTGGTGGCGAAGAATAGTGATTTCCGTATTACTGCGTGTACCTGGACACACAAGAAGTGGCCAGAGACAACGCCTGCGGGCAACGTTTTACTCAGATGTTATTTAGGGCGTCCTACTGATCAGGACGTGGTGGATCTTTCTGATGAAGAAATCAAAGCAATTGTGTTAAAAGACTTAAGTAAGATAATGAAGATTGATCAGGAACCGAAGTTCAGTGTGATAACCCGCTGGAAAAATGCTCGCCCCCAATATACAGTGGGTCATACGGAGCGGTTGGCAAATGTAAGGGACGCGATGGATGAGGCACTGCCAGGCGTTTATCTTGCAGGCAGCTCGTACGAAGGTGTCGGTGTACCGGACTGTATTGATCAAGGGGAAAAAGCTGTGGCAAATGTCTTGGAATTTTTGCGTAATTAAAAAGGAGCTCACAATTTGTGAGTTCCTTTTGATTTAAGTGAACGGACTACTCGTATGTCTTTTCCAACTCATTTACTAGTGTACCAATGTAATTTACAGCGGTGCGAATGGCATCTGGTTTTGACATATCGACATCTGCCATTTTAGCAAGCTCAAGTGGTGGCATCGTACCGCCAGCTTTCAGTACATCAATCCATCGGTCAACTGCTGGCTGACCTTCTTCCTGTATTTTCTTCGCTACAGCTGTTGAAACAGTCAATCCGGCAGAATACGTGTAAGGATATAAGCCCATATAGTAATGCGGCTGACGCATCCATGTTAACCCTGCACCTTCATCAAATATAACACTGTCTCCCCAGAAGTTTTCCAGTGCTTCACGTTTTTGCTGACTCAATATGGAAGCAGTTAATGGTGTTCCTTCTTCGGCGAGCTTGTAGACGCGGCGCTGGAATTCACCTTCTAATAAATGCGTGACAAAATTATGATAATAGGTTCCCAGTAATTGAGTAATAACCCACCGTTTCATTCGCTTATCATTCGTTTTATTCATAAGATGTTCTGCTAGAAGCAGTTCATTTAATGTCGACGGCGCTTCAACGAAATAAGTGGATGGACGTGTGTTTACAAGCGACTGGTTTTCACCTGCTAAATAAAAATGTCCTGCATGACCGAGTTCATGTGCCAGTATAAATGCCCCACGCATATTACCTGTCCAGGTAACTAGAATGTAGGGATGAACGCCATAAGGACTGGAGCAGAAAGCACCGGTAGCTTTCCCAACATTGTCCGCCAAATCCACCCAGCGGTCATTGATACCTTTCTTCATGATTTCACTGTATTCGTCTCCCATAACACTAAGTGCATCTAAAATAGTAGAAGTTGCTTCTTCATATGTGGTTTCAGGATTGAAATTTGGGTCTAGCGGCGCTTTTAAATCACAGTAATGCAGACTTTCTAATCCTAGTTCATTTCTTTTCAATTCGGCAAATTTGCGCATATGCGGTGCTAGCTCTTCTTGAACAATATCCAGCTGATTATGGTACATTTCAGTAGTAACCTGCTGTTTATGCAATAACATATCTGTAACTGAATCGTAGGAACGCAGCCTTGACATGGTTACCTGCTTTGTTACTTCTGTTGCGTAGGTTGCTGCGTATGTGTGTTTGTACTGGTTTAATGTTTTCACAAATGAATCATAAGCTTTTCTCCGAACCTCAGTGTCTGCCGATAGTTCATAACGATCTTCATAGAGTGCAGCTGACATTGGAAGTTCTTCACCATCATTTGCAGTGATCGGTGCGAATTCCATGTCGGATGATTTGCTGCGTTGATAAATCATGTATGGAGCGCTATGTACCTCGCCAAGTGCTGCTAGTGTTTCCTCTATTTCAGGGGATAACGTATACGCTTTTTTCTCAACGATATCGTGGAGCATTTTTTTATAAGGCTGCAATTCCGCTTTTTCATCAAGAAATTGCTGAATGGTATCTGTTGAAAGTGTCAATAACTCTGATTCAACAAATGAAAGCTTTGCCCCGATTTGTGCTAATACGGCAGATACTCTAGCGGCGTCTGATTGATATTCTGAATCAGAACCATCAGCATTAGCTCGTAAACTTGCATATGTAGCCACTCGGATGATTTTTTTCTCGTAATCTTCAAGTGCTGCTAAGCATTCTGATAAAACAGAAGCACTTGCTGCTAACTGACCTTTATATTGTGTCACATTAATGATCTCTTGTTGAACTTCTCTGAGTGCGGTCTCCCAGTCTTTTCTGGAAGCAAAAAGATCAGTCAGATCCCATGTGTTTTCTTTAGGGACCTCATTTCGTTTCAATCTTCTCGTTTTTGTATTCATCCTGTAACCCCTCCCAATAATAGATCGGAACTTTAAAATAAGTATAAATCAATTCTATTCTGAATGATATGTTTTAATTTCTAAATATTTCTATATAAAGAAAAAACAGCTAAGAAATCAGCTGTTTTATAGTTAATATAATTGGATATGTTATAGTACAGTGTAGAAATCATTCTCTTGTTTTATCTTGCTGGATGATCACATTCGTCACATAGATTACCATAACAATCTGCCAGTTCAAGCATGTCATTTCCGCAATCTTGGCACTTTTTCTTTGGTAAGGATCTAAAAAATTCAACGACGTTTTTCATGTGTATCCTCCTTTAACTTAATACGTGTATTGTACTATAACAGTATGAAAGTAGTCAACGGTGTGTTACAACAAATTCAAAAAAGAGGTGTTTAACTAATGAAGTGTACCGTAATTGGGTTTTGGGGTGGTTATCCCGCTGAAGGAGGGGCAACATCAGCGTATCTGCTGGAAAAAGATGATTTTTCACTACTCATTGATGTTGGAAGTGGAGCGTTATCAACAGTGCAGAAGTATAAGCATGTAATGGAAATCGATGCAGTCGTTTTATCACACTACCACCATGATCACATTGCTGACATTGGTGTGCTGCAGTATGCATGGCTTGTCCATAGTTATCTTCGTGAAGAAAAAGAAATCTTGCCTATTTATGGCCATAAGGAAAATAAGGATAAATTTGAGACCTTAACCCATCAATGTACAGAAGGAATTTCATACGATCCGGGTAAGGAGCTCCATGTAGGGCCATTTGTAATCACATTTTTAAAAACAAATCATCCTGTTCCGTGTTACGGAATGAGGATCACCGACGGAGAAGATGTTATTGTTTATACAGCTGACACCTCGTATAAAGAAGAGTGGAATGATTTTGCAAAAGAAGCAGACCTATTAATAACCGATTGTAACTTTTACGAAAGCCAGGACGGATCAGCTGCCGGACACATGAACAGTAAAGAAGGTGCAACTATAGCCAGCAGAGCAAATGTTGGTGAACTGATGTTGAGCCATCTTCCGCAATATGGTGATAGAAATGATTTAGTTCTGGAAGCGCAGAAATATTTTACGGGGAAAATCGAACTAGCAGAAACGGGTCGGGTATGGGAGAAAAATAGGATATAACTTTTGATTGAAAGCGCTCTTTCGATTACAATTAAAGATGGATAAAAAACGATTGGGAGGTCAAATTAGTATGAAATTTATTGATAATAAAGGAATCACAGATCCTGCAATTAATCTAGCACTTGAAGAGTATGTGTTACAAAACTTTGGTGAAACAGATACATATCTATTGTTTTACATAAACAAGCCTTCTATTATTATTGGAAGAAATCAGAACTCAGTGGAAGAGATTAACACTGAGTATGTGGATAAAAATGGAATAAAAGTAGTGCGGCGTCTTTCAGGTGGTGGAGCAGTTTATCACGATGAGGGCAATCTGAATTTTAGTTTTATTACCAAGGATGATGGAGAGAGCTTCCATAATTTTGCGAAGTTCACGAAACCTGTTGTAGAAGCTTTGAATAAGCTTGGGGTACCAGCAGAATTGAAGGGACGAAATGATCTTTTAGCTGATGGACGTAAAATTTCTGGAAACGCACAGTTTTCTACGAAAGGTCGTATGTTTAGTCATGGTACACTAATGTTTGACTCGGAAATTGAGCATGTTGTTGCTGCATTGAACGTAAAGAAAGAAAAAATTGAATCAAAGGGTATTAAATCTATTCGCAGCCGTGTTGCAAACATTTCTGAATTCCTGGAAGAAAAAGTAGAGATGGCGGAATTTAAAGATCTAATTCTTCGATATATCTTCGACGTGGAGGACGTGAAAGATGTCCCACGTTATGAGTTAACGGAACAGGATTGGGAAAATGTTCATCAGATATCGAAAGAACGTTACCAGAACTGGGATTGGAACTTTGGTAAATCACCGAAATTCAATACAAAAGCTTCACACAAATTTGATTCTGGTCTTGTCGATGTTCGACTGGAAGTTAAAAAAGGAATCATTGAAAACTGTAAAATTTATGGTGACTTCTTCGGACTTGGAAATGTTGGGGAAGTGGAAGAAAAGTTAACTGGAGTACGCCACGAGCGGAAAGCAATTGAAGATGCACTTGAAAATGTTGACATTCCACATTACCTAGGCAAAATTTCAAAAGAAGATTTCATTAACTTAATCTACTAATACTCAATAATAAATTCTTTTCAGGATTACGAATTTAATTGTAAAGGCAAAGTGGACATGCAAAAATGTCCACTTTGCCTCTTTTTGTAACTAAACCGTGTAGCTTTTACAGATAATTTAGACTTGCTATTAATTTGTCTGTATTTTATAATTAATATGAATTTTAAGGTAAAAATGAATGACTATTCATTCATATAGACTAGGAATCGGGGAGGCACAAAAGTGAATCTAAGTAATCAATTAACAGAGATAACGAAACAGTCACCAGAGAAACCGGCATATGTATTTGAGGGGAAATCTACGACATATAAGGAGTTAGATGGGGCAATCACAAAATTTGCATCACGGTTGCGTGATTTGGGTTATGAAAAAGGAGACCATATTGCACTGGTAGTGGGAAATAGTCCATATTACGTGATAGGTTTATATGGCGCACTGCGTTTAGGTGCAGTAGTTATTCCGATTAATCCTTTGTATACCGCAAGTGAAATGACGTATATTTTGAAAAATGGCGATGTAAAAGCTGTTATTACAATGGATATTCTGATGGAAAAATTTGAAGCGATGGCGGAACAACTTTCAAGCGTAGAACATTATATATCCTGTGAGTCTGGTAAGGACATTTCATTTGATGAATATTCAATCCTGCCAAAAATGAAATCGTTTTCAAAACTAGTTGCGGAGGGAAGTCTTAATTTCGATGCACCTTCTCTTGAAGAAGATGAAGTGGCAATTATTTTGTATACATCGGGTACAACCGGAAACCCAAAAGGGGCCATGCTTACACATAAAAACCTTTTTTCGAACGCAAAGGATGTTGCAGATTATTTGACTATATCAAGTGATGATCGTGTAATCGCAGCATTACCAATGTTTCATGTGTTTTGTCTGACAGTCGCACTAAATGCACCACTTATGAATGGTGGTACAATCCTGATTGTTCCATCATTTTCACCGCAGGAAGTCTTTCGGATAGCTAAAGAAGAAATTGCAACTGTTTTTGCTGGAGTGCCTACGATGTACAATTATCTTCTGCAAAGCATGAACGGTTATGAGGATTGTTTTTCCACGATCCGGTTGTGCATCAGTGGAGGTGCATCAATGCCAGTAGCATTGCTTAAACAGTTTGAGCAGTCTTTCCAGGTAAGTATTTCAGAAGGATATGGTCTTTCTGAAGCATCACCAGTTGCATGCTTTAATCCACTTGACCGCCCGAGAAAACCTGGTTCGATTGGTACAAGCATCTCCAATGTTGAAAATAAAATAGTTGATGAATTTGGTGAAGAAGTGCCTGTTGGTGAAGTAGGTGAACTGATTGTCAGAGGTCCTAATATAATGAAAGGCTATTATAAAATGCCTGAAGAAACTTCGCATGCACTCAAAGATAGCTGGCTTTATACCGGGGACATGGCACGAATGGATGATGAAGGATATTTCTATATCGTGGATCGTAAAAAAGACATGATCATTGTCGGTGGATTTAACGTATATCCGAGAGAAGTGGAAGAAGTTCTTTACACACATCCAAGTATTTCTGAAGCTGCTGTTGTCGGTACACCGGATTCGAATACGGGGGAAGCAATTATTAGTTTTGTTGTTTCAAAAGATCCTTCCTTAAAAGAGGATATACTTATCGAGTTTTGTAAAAGTCATTTAGCAAAATACAAAGTACCTAAATCCATCGAGTTTTTGGATGAATTGCCTAAAAATACAACTGGAAAAATACTGCGAAAGAACCTGCGTACTATAATAAAAAGTAAATAAGCGAAAAAAGCAAAAGTATATTTGATATAGCATAATCCGAACGAGCTATTTGACTTCGTTCGGATTATTTTAATTTTCAATTGGTACGACGGTTTTTCACTGAGGAGTTTCTTGGATCGTTCGACAGTATAAAAGACACTACGAAAATATGACTTGGAGAGGATATCTCACTTGTACATGGAGTGGTTATGTATGAAACTTCTGCCTTAGCGCCAAACTATAATTAAAAGGAGTGTTAAGATATGAAGAAAAAGAGTGAAGAAATTCCGACATTTACTATCCTGAATCCTCATTTTCAAGAAGTTATAAACGGTACGGATGATTCAGCAGAAACTGGGGAAATAGAAGAAACAGGAGATTTCCAGAATAAAATAGAGGAAGAATAAAAAATAATTAGTATCTTTTTTCAAAAAATTGTATTTTTTTGTCAAAAAGTTTGGTAAATTATATACAAGCTTCTTTCTTTTCGTTCTACAGACGAAAGGATGATGAAATGAGTAACAACTATTACACACCATCATATGAAATTACTCCATTCACCATGGCAATCCTGGCTGATCTCGGAAAATTAGAATCACATCCCACTTGTGTGCTTGAGACGCAGGAAGAATTCTTTGTTCAGCCTACTCCAACTAAACTTATTGATTTTGCTTGCAAGTCCTTTGGTGCCAGTCTTAAGGGGAGGCAAGAAGGAACTCGTGATATCTCGAACATTACGCATAAGGCACCTATTGCGGTTGATCCAAGCAGCGGCATGTATTTCTTCCCAACAATTTCACCGGTAAACGCTAAATGCTCCTGGATTGCTCACTCCCACATTGATCAGGTTTCCATGAACGACAGCAATTGTACAACTATATTATTTAAAAATGGTAAATCTATCACCGTCGATGTCTCCTATGGTTCTATGCTGAACCAAATACAGCGAACCGCACAGTTCCGCTACCTGCTGGATAACCGCATTAAGTATTTGCGGAGACAGGGTGCTGATATGGTGGCAGAGCCTTATGCATGAGTTCCTGAACAATTGATTCCACTTTTTTTCGGATAGCTGGATTAAAGTAATTTCGTTTTTCTTCCCGGTTTTGACATAAGAACAGGAACGATGAAAACGAATCATTTTTATTTAATGTCACGACTTTTATATTGTTTTTGTGCATAGTTTGACGTAATTTTCTTCGCTCCTCAAGTGCCTCCGAAATCATTTTTTCCAAAAGAGCAATGTAAGGTTCTTTAATTTTAAAAGCTCCCTGTTGAACATGTTGAATATCCTGTTGAATCACCACTATTGCCATCGAAAGAAACAAAAAGCGTGTTGCTGTCTGCAATTCTTCCTCATTAAGATAGCGCATAAGAATTCCTCCTTCCGAAAACGAACATTTGTTCTATTTTTATTATATGATACTTCTGCAAAAAAATACACTAATAAATTATGGAATTTGTAAAACGAAAAGATTGAAGCTGAATTATTTTTTTCTATTTGCAGAAAGATTAGTTTACATTACAATAAAAATAGTTACACTAGAATATACACATATACGAGTACTTGTTTCGGGATAAGGGGACATCTGCATGAAATTATCGGACTTTAGTATAGAGAACGTTAAATTATTAGTGGAACAGGATAGGTTAGATGATTTTATCAAAGAACTGTTAAATAACTATGAAAGTTTAGGGCCAGTACCTGGATTGTTATTTCCATTCCTCGAAGCATTTCTGCCATTTTTACCGTTAGTTGTGTTTGTAATTGCGAATTCAGCTGCATACGGTTTATTGGAAGGGTTTCTGCTTTCCTGGGCAGGTTCGAGTGTAGGAGCTGTATGTGTGTTCCTGCTTATTCGCAGCCTGGGTGACAAACGAGTATTCAAGGCAATTCGAAGGAATAAACAGGTGAAAAAGGTAACTGCCTGGCTGGAACGCCATGGATTCGGTCCATTATTTTTGTTATTGTGTTTCCCTTTTTCGCCATCCGCCATAATTAATGTAGTTGCTGGGTTATCCAAAATCAGCACGCAACAATTTGTACTAGCTGTAATTCTTGGGAAATCGGTGATGGTTTTCACAATGGCATATGTCGGAGCCAGCATCGCTTCATTTACCCAAAATCCAACAAAATCAATTGTTGTAGCAGCATGTATTGTAGCGTTTTGGTTAATTGGTAAATATGTCGAGAAACGCATTCAAAAGAAAACAATGGAGAAAGAAGCACGTGAACTGGAAAAAAATTAAAGGTTAAAAAAATATCTCCGGGGTAAAGTAATGATAGAATTATAACCTTGGAGTGAAAACAATGAATAAAATTAATTATAAACGGTTTATACCAGCTGTATTCTTAGCAATAGTAGTAGCATTGGTTTTCAAAGCGTTTTTGTTTACTAGCTACGTAGTGGATGGAAAGTCAATGCAGCCAACGCTTTACGACGGAAACTTGATGATGGTAAATAAGTTAGTATATGAATTACAGGACGTGAATCGCATGGATATTGTGGTTTTCCATGCAAATAAAAAGGAAGACTATGTGAAGCGGGCGATTGGACTGCCTGGCGATGAAGTTATGTATAAAGATGACAAACTATATATTAACGGTGAGTACGTAAAAGAGGATTTTCTGGATTCGTTCAAAGAAAACAGTAGGAATCGACCATTTACCAAGGACTTCACATTACTTGAGGTCACTGGAAAAACAACTGTCCCGGAAGGTAAATTGTTCGTCATGGGTGATAATCGCTCAAATAGCTTAGATAGCAGGTCGTACGGTTTTGTTTCTGAGGAGCAGTTAGTAGGTAAAGTTGATATTAAGTATTGGCCAATCTCTCAAACAGAAATGGGCTTTGAAAAATAACCATCCGCAATCGGATAAGCAAAAAAATGTATATGTCTTTAATGTATAATAAAATCTCTACCTTTGATAAAATGAAGGTAGGGATTTTATTAATATCTCAACTTTCGCAGCTAGATATTTTTGATGAATGCAATAAACTATAGTTCTTGCAGCACTTGAAATATGTTTTATAAATGATTGATGGAAACTGCGACAAGATATACCTCCTCGAACTGCGATGTAACAGCACGAGATTTCCGCAGCTGACAGTCGCTTTCCGCGGGCGGCTGGTGAGCCTCCTCGTGCTGACGCACTCGGGGGTCTCACCGATGCCTTTCCTCCCGCAGGAGTCGACTGTCATCCGCTCCAATCTCTAGACAAAATATGGATGACACGGATCTATAAAGTGCATACTCGATAGCTAAGTCTATTTAAAAATACATTAGTCGAGAGATTGCATAGATGTAAACAGCTTTACCAGTACAGGTGAGCGGAGGGCGGTGACTCCTGCGGGAACAGCACGAGATGAAGGCCCCGCAGGAAAGCGGTCTTTGCTTATCCGAGGAGACTGAAGCCGTGCCCGCGGAAAGCATCCGCCCGGAGCGATCCTGGACGGCAGAATGGAAATAAACCTAAAGTTACTTCACAATATATAGATTTTGTGTCAACTAACGGATTGCGAGCTTATTGCACTATTTTAGGGATCACCTGCATTTATCAGTCTGCGAAAGCTGAGTTAATACGATAAAGGTTTGCCAGTATAAGTTTATAAAGGGGTTTTAATATGGGGATACGATTTATATTGGGACGATCAGGTACTGGTAAGAGTGGTCGTGTAGTAGATGAAATCAGGGACAAGCTGATAGCCGATCCACAAGGACCGCCTATTTTTTATATGGTTCCAGACCAAATGACCTTTCAGCAGGAATATGAGTTATTTAAACAAGAAGGCATCCATGGGAGTATCCGTGCGCAGGTTGTAAGTTTTTCACGGCTGGCATGGCGTGTACTGCAGGAAACCGGTGGAGGAACCCGTCAGTTTATAAGTTCGCTGGGAATTCAGATGATGCTTCGTAAGATAATTGAAGAAAAAGATTCAGAATGGAATATTTTTCAGAAGGCATTGGAAAAGCAAGGATTCCTTGAACAACTGGAAAAAATGATTACCGAATTTAAACGCTATCAGGTTACGCCAGAAGTCCTGCAGATGCAGATTGATCAATTGGACCAATTTGTACATAAGGAACAGGGAGAGGAAGCACTCACCAAAAAGCTGCAGGATTTATTCTATATTTATGAAGAGCTTACGATTGCACTGCAGGGAAAGTATGTCGATAGTGAGGATCAGCTTCAATTGCTTGCTGAAAAAATACGAGAGGCTTCTTTTTTGGAAGATGCCGAAATATATCTGGACGGCTTTCACCGCTTTACACCAAAAGAACTGCAGGTGCTCGATGCGTTAATGAAAAAGAGTTCAAATTTGACGATTACGTTAACTACCAAAGGTGCGGAAGAGAACGAGCTTTCAGAACTTGATCTGTTTTATCAAACCACAGAAACACATCAGGTTATCACAGCACTTGCGAATGAAAACCAAATAGAAATAAACGAAACAGTTATTATGGATCCTGCGGAAGGCAAGTTTAAGGAACGGCCATATTTTGCCCATCTTGAAAGTAACTTTGACGTGCGCCCGGCACCAGTTTATCGGGGAGAGGTTCCGCTTACGATTGCAGAATCGGTCCATCCCCGGGCCGAGGTGGAAGGCGCTGCACAGGAAATTGTACGGCTGGTTCGAGAAGAGGGGTATCGCTTTAATGATTTGGCTGTCTTCATCAGACAAACAGATGTGTATCATGATTTAATTGCTACCATCTTTGGAGATTATGACATCCCAGTATTCATTGATGAAAAGCGGACTATGTTAAACCATTCGCTGATTGAATTTATTCGTTCCGCTCTTGAAATCGTGGATGGAAACTGGCGTTATGACGCTATTTTCCGCATGCTGAAAACAGGATTTATTCCAGCTTCCAATGAGAAATATCCGCTTACAAATGATGCGATTGATGAATTGGAAAATTACGTACTGGAATATGGTATACGATCACGGACGCGGTGGTTTGGAGACAAGCAATGGATTTTTCAGCGCTTCCGTGGCTTTGATCAAGCTGCACAAACAGATAAGGAAAAAGAGCTGCAGACACGAATTAATGTGTACAGAGATCAGGTTGTCAAAGCGATACAGAACTTTGACGAACAAATTCGGGCATGTGACACGGTACGGGATCGATGTTCGGTAATCTATAATTGGTTAGAAGAACTTGGTGTACCACGAAAACTTGAACAAATGCGGACCCAATTCGATGAGAATGGACAAATTGAAAAAGGACGGGAACAGGAGCAGGTATGGAATGCTCTTATTCAGTTATTTGATGAAATGGTTGAAATTGCAGGTGATGAAAAAATTACGCTGCCCATTTTTCGTTCTACTCTTGATGCAGGTTTCGACTCACTTAAATTTGCCCACGTACCGCCAAGTATGGATCATGTAACTGTCGGTACGATTGATCGTTCGAGAATGAGCGGTATTAAATGTACATTTTTATTAGGTGTAAATGATGGAGTTTGGCCGATGAAGCCACCTTCTGACGGCATGATCAATGAGCAGGAACGCGAAATGCTTGCGGGTCAAGGGCTGCAGCTGGCTGAAAGCAGTAAACGGAAGCTGCTTGACGACTGGTTTTATATGTACATTGCTTTTACTTCGTCGACGGACAGACTTTGGATGAGTTATCCATTAAGTGACGAGGAAGGCAAAGCAAAAATGCCATCTCAATTGATTAAACGAGTGGAAGACTTGTTTCCGCACTGCTGTGCACATGTGCTCCTGCAGGATCCGGACGAATTATTTCATGCTGAACGATTTATTACAACACCAACGAAAACGCGCTCTGCACTAACCGCACAATTGGCACGAAACCGAAAAGGCTATCCGCTGAAGCCGGTCTGGTGGCATGTGCTCAACTGGTATGTAAACCATCATGAAAAATTCAGTACGAGCTATACTACTTTGCAAAGTCTGTATTATCAAAACAAACCGAAAAGGCTTTCTGCTGATACAGTCAATGAACTTTATCCGAAACAGGTGAAAGCAAGTGTTTCAAGACTTGAGATGTACTATCGCTGTTCGTATCAGCATTTTGCTAAGTACAGTCTAGGACTTGATGAACGAAAAACATATAAGTTAGACGCACCGGATATAGGAAACCTTTTCCATGAAGCGTTAAAGAAAATAACTGAATGGGTGCAGGCAGAAGGAAGAAATTTTGCAGACCTGAGTAAAATTGATACAGATGGATACGCACATAAAGCGGTAACGAATCTGGCACCGATTTTGCAGCATCAGATTTTACACAGTTCCAACAGATATAAATACATTCAGCAAAAACTGCAGGAAGTTATTGCGCGTGCTGCATTTATACTCAGTGAGCAGGCGCGGCAGAGTGACTTTTCACCAATCGGACTTGAACTTGGCTTTGGACCTGATCAAACGCTGTCACCGATTACGCTGCCGCTTGAGAATGGATTTGAATTAATGCTTCGAGGACGAATTGACCGGGTAGATCAGGCGATAAATCAAAACGATTTGTTTTTACGCATTATCGACTATAAGTCCAGTGCCAAAGGATTAAACCTGGTTGAAGTGTATTATGGATTGGCGTTACAAATGCTGACATACCTTGACGTTGTTCTTTCCCAGTCAGAACAGTGGCTAGGCAAAAAGGCAACGCCAGCGGGAGTGCTTTATTTTCACGTTCACAATCCGATGATTGCAGGCAAACAAAGAATGCAGGATGACCAAATTGAGAAGGAAATTTTGAAGAAGTATAAGATGCAGGGATTATTATTATCGAGTGAAGAAATCATTAAATTAATGGACCGTTCGTTAGAATCTGGATCGAGTCAAATTGTGCCAGCAGGTGTGAAAAAGAGTGGTGGTTTTTATAACCATTCTAAAATTGCTGACAACGAAACGTTTGCCGGTCTGCAGCAGCATGTTCATCAATTGATGGGGCAGGCCGGAATCGATATGACGAGTGGTGGCGTACATCTAAATCCATACCAGCACAAACAAAAAGTGGCATGCACATTTTGTTCATTCAAATCTGTCTGTCAATTTGATCCGATTCTAGAAGAAAATAATTATCGTAAGCTACCAGACATGGACGATGATGCTATTTTAGGAAAACTTCGAAATGGGGAGGGGAACTAATGGTTAACTGGACAAAAGAACAAGAGCAGGCGATATATACAGCAGGCAGTGACATGCTGGTTGCAGCCGCAGCAGGCTCAGGTAAAACAGCTGTACTAGTTGAACGGATTATCCAAAAACTAATTAACAAAGAAGCGCCAGTTGATATCGACACCCTCCTTGTCGTGACATTTACCAATGCAGCAGCACAGGAAATGCGGAACAGAGTAGGTTTAGCTCTTGATAAAGCGCTCGCCGAAGACCCGTCTTCTAACCATTTAAAAAAGCAGTTATCACTATTGCAGCGCGCATCAATTTCCACGCTCCACTCGTTTTGTTTAGACGTGGTAAGGCAGTATGCGTATCTGTTGGACATTGATCCAGCGTTTAGAATTGCTAATGATATGGAAATTGACTTGATTAAACAGGATGTCATTGCTGATTTATTTGAAGACTGGTATGGAAAAGAAGGCGAAGAACAGAAACTCTTTTTCGATGTTGTTGACCGTTTCTCAAGTGATAGAAGTGATGTGGAAGTAGAGAACCTGGTACTTAATTTATACACATTCGCGATGCAAAATCCATGGCCGGTACAATGGCTGAATCAATTAGCAGATGTATACGATGTACCAGAATCGTTTGAAGAGAAGGATTTAGGCTGGCTCACCATTATCAAGCGGGAAGTGAAGAGTCAACTGACTGCAATAGAGCAGGAAGCAAATGCAGCGCTTGACCTAACCGATCATCCTGAAGGACCGTATCATTATCGTGAAGCGGTTGAGGCCGATATTGTGATGATTCACGAGGCAGTATCAATCAGTGAGACATGGGACCAGCTGCAGACATACATAGCAGGCAGTTCGTTTAAAGCTTTATCAAGGAAAAAGGCAGATTGTTCAGAAGAAGTGAAAGATAAGTTTAAGAAATTAAGAGAAAGCTATAAAAAGCGCTGGAAGGATATGAAAGAAGGCTGGTTCACTCGTAACCTTGGAAGTCACATAGAGGATATGCGTGAGCTTGCGCCAGTAATTAAGCAATTAACCGAAATCGTCATCGAATTTAAAGACCGCTTTGCGGAGCAGAAAAAAGAGAAAGCAATTGTTGACTTTTCAGACCTTGAGCATCACTGCTTAACTCTGTTAGTAGATTCAGATTCAACGTCTGAGGAACCACTCCCGTCGAATGTAGCTAGCTCTTTTCAGCAGAAATTTACCGAAGTAATGGTAGATGAATATCAGGATACAAACCTCGTTCAGGAAACCATATTGCGGCTAATCAGTGATCGAAGAGACAACGGAAATATGTTTATGGTAGGCGATGTAAAACAAAGTATTTACAGGTTTCGCCACGCGGAGCCAAGTTTATTTATTGAAAAATATAAGCAATTTCACGCGGAAGATCATCCTGGTAAGCGGATTGACTTATCTAGTAATTTCAGAAGTCGGGAACAGGTTTTAATCGGCGCAAATTTTTTGTTCAAACAAATATTGGATGAGACGTTGGGTGAAATTAATTATGACAAAGATGCTGAATTAATCTATGCGAATAAATCCTACGATTCCTTACCTTACGACGCGCCTGAGCCTGAGCTTTTAATTATTGACCGGGAAACTGAAGAGGATAAAGAAGAAGAAACAGATGAAGAAAGTTTTCAGGACCTGGAAAAGGCACAGCTTGAAGCTCGTGCATACGCACAAAAAATCAAGGTGTGGACGGGTCAGGATGGAAACAAGCCGCTGCAGGTTTTTGATAAATCCACTGGGGTACAGCGGGATTTCCAATATCGCGATGTCGTAATTTTAATGCGTTCCATGACGTGGACACCAACCATTGTGGATGAACTGAAAAAGCAAGGGATTCCCGTGTATGCTGAACTTTCAACAGGATATTTTGAAGCAATCGAAATAAAAATAATGCTCAGTCTGCTTAAGGTTATTGATAACCCAAGACAGGATATTCCACTTGCCTCTGTATTACATTCACCAATTGTCAGCATGAATGAAGAGGAGCTTGCAAGTATTCGTCTTGCAGATAAAAAACATGGCTATTATGACGCGTTAATCACATATAGTAAGCAAAACTTCGGGGAACTTGCAGACAAAGCATCACGATTTCTAGGCTTGCTGGAATCGTTCCGGATTGCCTCCAGACAAGGAGCATTATCGGAACTCATCTGGTCAATCTACAGAGAAACTGGCTACTATGATTTCGTTGGAGGAATGCCTGGAGGGCGGCAGCGTCAAGCTAACTTACGAGCACTATATGACCGGGCACGCGGCTATGAAACTACCTCGTTTAGAGGGCTGTTCCGATTTTTGAGGTTTATCGAACGAATGGAAGAGCGCGGTGAGGACTTAGGTGCAGCGCGAGCGTTAAGTGAGCAGGAAGACGTTATCCGCATCATGACGATCCATAAGAGCAAAGGACTCGAATTTCCAGTTGTGATTTTAGGTGGTATGGACAAACAATTCAATATGCAGGACTTAAAGCAGCGCTATTTGCTTCATAAAGATTTAGGGCTCGCCAGTAAGTATATTGACCCTGTGAAGCGCATTACGTACCCTACACTGCTGTTCTATGCGTTTCAAAAGGAAATGCAGCGTGAGTTACTTGCAGAGGAAATGCGTGTACTCTATGTAGCGTTAACGCGTGCCAAGGAAAAGCTTGTTATGATCGGAAATGTAGCCTCTTTTGAGAAAAAACAAAAGAAGTGGGAAAAGTTACTCGACCATCATGACTGGGTAATGCCAACCCATTTCCGATTCGAAGCAAAGTCATACCTTGATTGGGTAGGTCCCGCCTTGATACGTCACCAATCCAGTGAAGTGTTACGAGCTGAGGATGTAAATGAAGTGGTAAACAATGAAGTTCGAATGGATCCTTCCAAATGGAATATTGCAGTTGTCCACGGAAGTGAATTAGCTAATCTTGAAGATGTTGTAACCGAAGAAGACGTGAATTTAAAGGATTATATACAAAAGTGGAAACCAATGGAGCTCCGTAACGAGGGATTGGATAGAGAGGTAGATGAAAAATTATCGTACATCTATCCATATACACAGGCTGCGACCTCCCGTGCAAAACAAACCGTTACAGAAATTAAAAGGCAGCGGGAACTTAAGGATGAATACAGCTCAGACCAATTAATGCAGACATCAAGCGCACCAATTGCCAAACGCCCACTGTTCATGCAGAAAGGAAAGACCATATCTGCTGCAGAAAAAGGTACGGCTATGCACGCTGTTATGCAGCATTTACCGCTCACTAAAGAGTGGAGTGCATCTGAAGTGGATGCTTTTGCTGATAAATTAGTAGAAAAAGAAATTTTGACGACGGATGAAGCAGAAATCATCGATGGAAATGTAATCGAAGGATTTTTCCAAACGGAAATTGGCCAGAAGATGCTGCAGTCAAATGACGTGAATCGAGAGGTGCCATTCAGTTTATCCTTGTCAGCGAAAGAGGTTTATGCGACATGGTCAAGTGATGTGGATGAACAGGTACTGGTTCAAGGTGTAATCGACTGTGTAATTCCAACCGAAGATGGGTTAATCATCCTCGATTACAAGACAGATTCGATTGAAAATGAAGTAACTGAGAAAGTTTTAGAGAAACTTACTAATAAATATAAGACACAAATGGAACTCTATCAGTCTGCTATTGAACGGATTTGGAGAAAGCCGGTAACGTCTGTTTACTTGTATTATTTTTCAAAGGAGTTATTGGTGAAGCTGCCTGATCGGGAATAATAGTTTAAAAAAGATCCCACATTATAGAGATAATGTGGGATTTTAGTTTGTGAGGAATTCTTATTGGCCGTTGAAAAAGTTACATGTAGCACATAATAAGTGGATCTATCGCCGCATCATCGAATATACTACGCTTTCCGCGGGCACGGCTTCAGTCTCCTTGCCCCGGCAAGGGGTATGCCAACGTCGTCCGCAAAGGACGGGTTTAGTTGGCCATCCTTTAAAAGACCGCTTCTCTGTGGGGCCTTCAGACTCGTGCTGTTCCCGCAGGAGTCTTCGTATATTCGATGATGCTAGGTTATGGTGGAAAAATAACTTTTTACAATCTACCACTTTTTCAGAGAGCCCAGAACGCACAATACGGTTATCGGATGCTTCGTTCTCAAGGTACTCAGCGCCACTGAAAGAGTATCTTTAGAATCATCATGGACTGTCTGAACATACGGAAGCTCCCACATTATAGAGTTGATGTGAGAGCTTTTTATTAGAATTGTTTAGAAGTTCTTCTATGACGATATTGGCTCCATTGAAATCGGATAAAGCATCCGATGCAGAATCCGAGTATTGCGACAAATGCGGCAAGCGCCACCATTGCACTAAAAATGTATGCTACAGTCGTCCATCCTATTGCAAAACTTAATAAAGAGATTGCTAGACAAACAACTGCAATGACCTGGTTGAATTGCTGCTGTGCATGATCTTCTGGTATATATTCGGATGGTTTTTTCTTTAGAAATAGCCTCCCTAATCGCATCACGGGATTAAAACTAAATAATAGTCCCATAAGTCCAGCAGCTAGTGGAAGGAAAAGCAGCCATTCCTGGCCTGTTATCCATGTAATAACTACTGATGCTACAATAAACCATTGATTTAAGCGCACTAAAGGACGTGGAACCGAGCGGATCTCCTGGCTCATTCTTAATCCCAACCTTTCCGGTGTGTTTTATATGTATTGTACGTAAAATTAATGGTTTTGTGAAGTTATTCGGCTTTAATTCTTTCCTATATGAGCACGAAATGACAGGAATCGAATATCAAACGTTGATAACATTGAATAATAAAATGTTAAAGGATGATGATAATGAAATCGATCGAAGTGTCTGTTGAACAGTACAGAGATTCAGCTTATCAAATTGGATATCTGCAAGGGGAGAACCTTGAAAAATCGCTTATTGAAAACCTTTCAAAGTTAGAGAATGCTAGTTTTAATTACACTGAAGCAATAGAAATTTTTATGAAATATGCGCCACACTTATTGGATGAATTGAATGGTTTAGCTGATGCTTTAGATATAACTCAAGAAAAAGCGGCATCTTTATTTAGCGGGTATGACATTCCAAAGATAAAAGAAATGGGATGTTCGTCAGTCATAAATAAAGAATTCGCTGTGAGAAATTATGATTTTACACCTGACATCTATGATAGACGGTTAGTTCTAAATCAGCCAAAAGAATGTTACGCAAGTGCAGGGTATAGTCTTCATGTTATTGGCAGACATGAAGGAGTTAATGAAAAGGGGTTATTTATATCATTTCATTTTGTAAATAACCGAGAGACAAAACAAGGACTTACTGCTTCCACTATAGTGAGGATAATCTTAGATTCGTGTAAAAATACGGATGAAGCAATAATTTTATTAAAACAGTTACCTCATACGTGGAGTTATAATTTCTCAATTGCTGACGGCGAAGGACATACAGCTATTGCTGAAGTTACTCCCCACGAGGTTAATATAAGAGAAGATCCAGCTACTTTAATGTGTACCAATCATTTTCAGCATCCAAGCATGCGAGATAAGAACAGGATAGATTATATAAATAGTCATAAAAGAATAGCTGCTATGACTAACAAAAACGTAAACAAATTTAGTGGCAAAGAAGTTTATCAATGGTTCAAGGATCCGCACGGAGAAATGTTTTATAAAGATTACAATGGATTATTTGGAACACTTCATACATTTGCTTATCTGTTTAATGATAAAATTATTCTCACTTCCTTACCTTATGGAAATACACTTGAAATTGAATGGAAAAACTGGCTGGAAGGTTACGACTTACACTTTGGTAAAATGAAAGGAAGATTAGAACAAGAGAGCTTGAGCTAATCCTACTTTCTTTAGTTTTATAAATTGATTGATCAATCAATTAAAAGTCTGCTTTTTCATTACATGCGACATCATAAACACGCCAATCAATCCGATGGTGAAGAAGCTGCCACTCATTATTATTGCAGAAACGCTTCCGCTGATTGTAATTGCTGCACCTGCTAGAATCATCGTCCCTTGGCCTATGAAGCTATTAAGTGCCAGATAAGAACTGCGATACGATTCATCTGCTAAATCAGCAAGCAGGCTTTGCCGGACAGGTATGTACATCAGCTCTCCTAATGAAATAAAAACCATTAGTATAATTAGCACCCAAGGGGAGGAGATATAACTTAATAATGCATAGGCGATAACATAAATGCTCATTCCAATAATAAGTTTTTTATATTCGGAAGTATTTTTAACAATCCAGGTGACCAAGCCTACTGTAAGCACAACAAGCAATGTGTTTTCAGCATGCAGAATACCAACCATATTAATACCATCAATAGTAATCGAACCAAACAGTTCAGTTTCGCTCATCGTTTTTTCTAAGTGGACTGCTATATAATTTGTCAGGTGGCTTTCAAGTGAAAGCACGAACAAAGTCCCAATTAAAAAAATCAAAAACAAGCGATCACTGAGTACAGTTCGATAACTGGACCAGATTGACTTTTTCTTCTGCGGAATATCATCAGTAAGTTCCTTTTTCATAAATGTTTCTGAAATAAATAAATATGTAACGAGTGAAGAAAGTAACGTGATGATGGCTACAAATATAAATAAGTAAAAAAGATATTCTTCAAATAAAAATGCTCCGATAATGCTGCCAAGCGCACTGGATAAATTACCTACCCAGTAGACGGCAGTGAATACAAAATTTCGTGTTTCTTTTTTAACTAAATCGTAAATCATTGCATAGGAGACGGGCATATAAATTCCATTAAAAAACATATTAATCATAAAAAGAACAAAGCTAACATATGGCAAAACAATCCAAGGTGAATTCACACTGGCAATTGCCAGGAATGAAAGCCCTATTCCAAGTTCAGATAGGATTAGCAGTTTTCTGCGTCCAAATTGATCAGACCAATAACCCCCAAGAAATCCACCCACAATTCCAGAGCAAATCACCAGAACGATAAGAACTCCTGTTATGGCTGCTCCGACCTGCTGGCTGAAATAAACTGCTATAAACGGAAAAATCATCATACTTGCCAGGTTTGTTGCAAATTGCAGATATATACGAATCTTAATGGAATTGTGCAGATTTCGGAAAGTACTCATATCAATTCCCCCTAATTGTTTATTCCAAATAAACGTAATGCCTGATTCTTAAAAGCATTGGTTAAAGTAACGTTAGCATGGTCGGTAAAGGTTAAACGGATACCATTTAGATAAGCTAAATAACTGTATCCAACTTCTTCAGGGTCACTATTAGGAAGAAATCCTTCTTTCATTCCAGTCTTAACGATTTTTTGAATGAACAAATTAAAATCATCAGCAAATTGATCAAGTTCTTCCATTTCTGAAAAGCGGGAGGGCTGACCAATCACATATTGAATGATTCGCAAGTTCTGTTCTTTTTCAAAAAAGAAATCGACATGTTTGCTTATCAATTCTTTAAGTTTCTCGAGGGTCAAACTTTCGATGTCATCCTGTACTTCGAGTATATGCTTCCTGAAATCTGCCAACGGTTCGACAACACAGGTGTGGAACAAATCTTCTTTCGTTTTAAAATATGTAAAAACCGTACCGAAGCTGACTCCGGCTTCTTTAGCAATGTCTTTAATGGTGGTATTGGAATACCCATTTTGGGCAAACAGTTTTAATCCTGCTTGAAAAATTTGATCTCGCTTTTTATCTGAAAGTGGTTTAGCCATAGAATTAACTCCTTTTATAAGTGATTGAGTAATCAGTTATTATTATAAGTTACTTGTATTCTTATTGCAATAAAATATTTTCAATTGTTTGTTAAAAGATAAGTCTTACTACTTTTCTAACTGCATAAGTGCAATAAAGGCTTGTCGATATGCCGATTTTTCTATATTAATCGAAAGCTCGTCTTTTCTTACCACATTAATCATAAAAATAATGGTGAGGTGAAGAAGGATGATGAAACAATGGACAACTATTTTAATTGTTGCGGCCACATACGTTGGAACCGTTGTTGGTGCTGGCTTTGCAACCGGAAAAGAAATAGTAACATTCTTTAGTGTAAATGGAATATTTGGGACGATTGGGATCGTCTGCAGTGGTTTCCTGTTCATTTTTGCAGGAACCAAGATTATGGTTATTTCAGCTCGCATTCAAGCTTATTCATATCAGGAGTTAAATCAGTATTTGTTCGGACGTAAGATAGGCAATGTCATTAATATTTTTATCTTTATCATTGTAGTAGGGATTACTTCCGTACTTTTATCTGGAGCGGGGGCGGTTTTTCAGGAACAGATAGGTCTACCGTTTCAACTGGGAATTGTAAGTACACTAATCATTTCATATATTGTATTATTAAAGGGACTAAAGGGGATTTTTGCGATTAACGCGTATATTGTTCCTGTGATGATTATCTTCAGTTTATTTATTGCGGTTGCTATATATGGTTCATATCCTCATGTGCTTTTAGACCAGACAATACCAGATGGGTTGTCGAGAAGTTTCTCTTGGATTGCATCACCCTTTACGTATGCCGCTTTTAACTTAATGACCGCGCAAGTTGTGCTTGTACCGCTAGGAAAGGAAATTAAAGATGAACACATACTCCGCGCAGGAGGATTTCTTGGTGGAATTGTATTATTTTTAATCCTTTTGGCGAACCACTTTTCCATGTCGGCTTTTCCAGGGAGCTTTGCGTATGAAATTCCGATGGCTGAAATTGTCAAAGGGTTCGGTGCCCTCCTACACGGCTTATTTTTATTTGTAATTATTGGAGAAATTTTTAATTCTGTGGTGGGCAATGTGTTTGGGATAACCAGGCAATTACAGTCTGCATTTAAGCTTCGCTATCATCATGCTATTCTAGTTATTCTTTTCGTTATATTTCTAGTAAGTCAGGTAGGGTATGGCAAGTTGCTCGCTGTGCTTTATCCATTGTTTGGCTACGTCGGTCTGCTTTTTCTTGTTTGTATCGTCATGAAAAAATTACCTGCGCGTTGAAGGATGTTTTGTATCGCGCCTCGAATATGTAGATAAGGGATTTCATTGAAAAGGAAGTAGGTCGAAAAAATGAACGCTAAGCCAATAAGTGAAAGCAATCGGTTACTATGGATCGATGCAGCTAGAGGATTTGCTGTTTTTGGTATTTTTATGGTCAATATTGGAGCTTTTTCAGCGCCATACTTCATGCATGGCGGGGAAGAAGGGGCATGGCCAGGTGAAATGGATCAATTTGTTCAAGTAATGATAGATGTATTTTTTCAAGCTAGCTTTTATACGTTATTTTCTATCTTATTCGGATTTGGATTTCAGATGATGATCGATCGTTTGAAGGAAAAAGGAAGCAATGTGTATGGCGTACTGTTCCGAAGACTGCTGATATTAATCTGCTTTGGATTTATTCATGCATTCTTAATCTGGTTCGGAGATATCCTTTTGTCTTACGGAATTATCGGATTGTTTCTATTGCTCTTTGTAAAAGTAAAAAATAAAACATTGCTAATTTGGGCTATCTTGCTAATGGGTATTACTGTAAGCTACTATACTAGCTATTTATATCAGTACCGGCATCTCCTTGGTTATGTTGATCAGGAGGCAATAAATCAGGCTATTGTTAACTATCAGAGCAGCAGTTTTAGTGCAATCTGGTCGCAGAACTATGGAGACTGGACGTATGCAAATGGAGACATCTCCTATTTATTTTTAACCGGCACATTATTGCCATTATTCTTAGTAGGAATGTTTATTGCCAGGAAGAGATGGCTGCATGATGTGGAACGATTCCAGAAGGTTTTAAAAATAGGATGGGTAATCAGTTTGGTGTTCTTTCTGTTATTAAAACTTGGGCCATACGTATACGGAAATCCTATCTGGTTCTCTTTTGTACAGGATAATATTGGCGGTTCAGCTTCAGCACTGTTCTATATTTTTTCTATAGGATTACTAGCACGGTCACAATCAGGAATGAAATGGATAAAACCGTTTACGTATGTTGGACGAATGTCTTTAACAAACTATATATCACAATCGATTTTAATGTTCATCATGTTTTACGGGGTAGGGTTTGCGCTTTACGGAACGATTAGTCCACTGGAAGGTGTAATCATTGTTCTGATCATTTATACCCTTCAGATTTTTGCGAGCAGATGGTGGTTTCAAAAGTTCAGATTTGGACCGTTGGAATGGATTTGGCGCGTACTCACTTACAGTAAGAAACAGCCTTTTAGAAAAATAGAGAATGCGCGAGATGAGAATAACCTCTAATCAGCTGCTTGACCAAATACTGCGACAGTGAACATGGGGAGAAGAAGGCAGTCGGTATAGAAAATGTTTAAAACTCGGCTTCTCCTCAAGCTTTAAAAGGTCACTGAAAAAGTAGTAGATCTTTTAAAATTTAATTTATCATCCTTAACTTAGCATCTTTGAATATACGAAGACTCCTGCGGGAACAGCGCGAGCTGAAGATCCCGCAGGAAAGCGCTCTTTGCTTATCCGAGGAAGCTGAAGCCGTGCCCGCGGAAAGCGAAGTATATTCGAAGATGCGATCGTAGATCCATTTTATTTTGTACAACATGTAACTTTTTCAGTGACCACAAGCCTTATTTGCACGTATGCAGTTAAAAAGGATTTATACTTTCTTATCTGCCAAAATAAAAACGGAGCTCAGATTTGAGCTCCGTTTTTTGCTTATGATAATACTTCTTTAATATGGTCAATTGCCCATTTTAAATCTTCTTTTTTAATGACTAACGGTGGTGCAAAACGGATAACGTTTTCATGTGTTTCTTTACATAGCAATCCGCGTTCTTTCAGTTTTTCACAGTAAGGACGTGCAGGTTCTGTCAGTTCAACGCCAACAAATAGTCCTTTACCACGAATTTCTTTAATGACTGGATTATCAATCTTACGAAGTTCGCCCATCATATAATTGCCCAGTTCAAGCGAACGCTCTGCAAGCTGCTCATCTTCCAAAACATCGAGTGATGCAATGGAAACGGCACATGCCAGTGGATTTCCGCCAAAAGTAGATCCATGTGATCCCGGGTTAAATACGCCAAGAATATCCTTGTTCGCTACAATACACGAAATAGGGAAGACGCCACCACCAAGTGCTTTTCCAAGAATTAATATGTCTGGCGAAACATTCTCCCAGTCACATGCAAACATTTTTCCGCTTCGTCCAAGACCAGCTTGAATTTCATCGGCAATGTATAACACGTTGTTTTCTTTACAAACATCAAATGCTTCTTTTAGAAAGCCTTCAGGTGGTATGTTGATTCCTGCTTCACCTTGGATCGGTTCGAATAAGAAACCAGCAGTGTTTTCATTAATCGCTTCTTTAAGTGCATCAATATCACCGTATGGGATTAATTTAATGCCTGGAAGCAATGGACCGAATCCACGTTGGTTTTCTGGTTCTGATGATAAAGATACCGCAGTCATTGTACGTCCATGAAAATTATCCGTACAAGCGATAATTTCTGCCTGATCTTTGGCAACACCTTTTACATCATATGCCCAGCGTCTTGCAGTTTTAATTGCTGTTTCAACTGCTTCAGCACCAGTATTCATTGGTAATACGGCTTCTTTATTCGTTAATTTACAGATTTTTTCGTACCATGGACCTAGCTGGTCGTTATGGAATGCTCGTGAGGTTAATGTAACTGCATCAGCCTGTTTTTTTAAAGCTGCAATGATTTTCGGATGACGATGTCCTTGGTTCACAGCTGAGTATGCGCTTAGCATATCCATGTAGCGGTTGCCTTCAGGATCCTCGACCCAAACACCCTCTGCCTTGGATATTACAACAGGTAGGGGATGATAATTCTTCGCACCATACTCCTGTGTTTGATCAATAATTTGTTGACTAGACTTTGACATAATATCCCTCCGATTTTTAGAAAACCTGGCATATCACCAAATTGATGAAAGCCATAGTTGAACTTGTACTGGAGTAACCATATATGAAACATTTTTACTTCCAGTTAATAATTTACAATACTTTTTTAGTATAACAGTTTTTTCAAAAAATTACTTCACGTGAAAGAGTTCAAAAAGAATTCATATGAATTTGCATATTTAATCTGTTATATTATATAGAGGATAGAGAAGAAAGGATGAACCATATGAGTACACATCTTCATATAACTGCCTGGGCTCTTGCATTTATTCTCTTTATTGTTGTAGTGATATTGAATAAATCAGGAAAAGCCAAGGGTGCAAAAATTGTACAAATGATTCTTAGACTGGATTATTTATTGATATTATATTCTGGGGGATCATTACTTGCCGAGTATTTCGGTGGAAGCAGCCCATTGATGGGTGAGGCTATTTTTAAAGGACTGGCTGGAATTTGGGCCATTTTTGCAATGGAAATGATCTCAATTAAAATGACAAGAAACGAAGCTGTGAAAAGCTGGTGGATTCAATTAATAATTGCTGTATTGATTACAGTGGTATTAGGATTTGGTCGTCTGCCGGGTGGACTAGCAGGTTAACTTCAGGGAAAGAGGCTGGGACAAAACCCAGTAAATAAAAAAGCGTGGCTCTCACCTTGTAGGTGACATACCACGCTTTTTTTATATAATCGTTTATTTTTACTAAACAAAAAGAATCCCTTTTGATAGAATTAAAGTAACCACACAATAATTATCGGAGGGATTCTTATGTTTAAATATTATAACATAAATCAAGTTGTGTTGCCGTTAGATTTAGAAATAAAATTGGACAAAAATGATATTGCCTATGCAGTAAATGATGTTGTAACCCAGATTCCGGAGGAAGCGTTCGCTATCTTTTCCCGTGAAACCGGATGTCCAGCCTATCACCCACAAATGATGATGAAAATTATTTTATGTGCCTACACACAGTCGGTTTTTTCTGGAAGGAAAATTGAAGGGTTACTTAAAGACAGTGTGCGGATGATGTGGTTAGCGCAAGGACATGAGCCAAGTTATCGTACAATTAATCGTTTTCGCGTGCATCCAGAGGTCAAAAAGCTACTACGTCAATGTTTCGTGCAATTCCGATGTCAGCTAGTGGAAGAAAAACAAATTGATGAAGAAGCGATTTTTATTGACGGAACCAAGATTGAAGATAATGCCAATAAATTTACGTTTGTATGGCGTAAGTCGGTTGAAAGATACAGTGCTAATTTGGTGGAAAAGTCCAACCAAATGTATGATGAATTATTGGAGAATGAAATTCTTCCAGAAATCGAACGAGAAAGTCTAGAGGAACTGTCCACGAAAGAACTCGAAAAAGTAGTGGAGCAACTGGATGACAAGGTAGAAGCATATGACAAGAAAATAGAAGCAAGTAAAGACGTAAGCGAACGTAAAAAACTTCGTTTTGACCGTAAAGCACCGAAACAATACCGCAAACAATTCAAGGATTATTTGGCGCGAAAACAGAAATACCAAAACGACATGGAGATTTTCGGAGAACGCAATAGTTACTCGAAGACCGATCATGATGCCACTTTTATGCGAATGAAAGATGATTATATGAAGAACGGCCAGCTGAAAGCTGGGTATAATGTGCAGGCAGCAACCGAAGGACAATATGTGCTCGCTTATGATGTATTCCCAAATCCGACAGATACTCGCACCTTCATTCCATTTCTGGATAACATAGAAAATAATTACTTTAAGCTGCCAGAGCATATCGTCGCTGACGCAGGATATGGAAGTGAACAAAACTACGAAGATGTCATAGAGAATCGAAAACGCACCCCGCTGATTACATATAACCAGTATCGAAAAGAGAAGAAAAAGAAACATAAGAATAACGCTTTCCATACAGCCAATTGGGAATATAATAAGGATGACGATACGTTTACCTGTCCAAATGGGAAACGATTAATGTTCAGCCACGTGTCCCATCGAACAGATAAATACGGACTGACACGAACGTTTAAGGTGTATGAATCTGAGGGCTGTGCGGGTTGTCCATTGCGTTCTCAATGCACCAAAGCGAAGGAAGGAAATAATCGAAGAATTTATTACAACGAAAAATGGGAAAACCAAAAAGAATACATTAAGCAACTGCTTTCGGAAGAGAAAACTGGTGAAATCTACGGCAATCGTAAAATCGATGTGGAGCCAGTCTTCGGGTTTCTGAAGGCTAATTTGTGCTTCACTCGTATGTCTGTACGAGGTAAAGAGAAAGTAGAAAATGAATTAGGATTTGCATTCATGGCGGTAAACTTAAGGAAGTACTCCGCCATGAAGACAAAACAACTACTAGATAATCAAAACAATCCAACGAAAAATGGTTCTGACCATCGAAAACCGATGATCAGAACCATTTTTAAGTTATTTTTGGCTAGTTATGTCCCAGCCCCTTTTCTTATGGATCAAAAAGTCATATCCGACGGCCACAGTCGGATCGCACCAAAAACGACACAAAAAAACCGGAACCAAGCTATCAGCCTTGTCCCGGTTTCTATAATAGTATTATTACTTCACTAAGTTCTCCACCATTGCATCGATGACTTTTTCGGAAGCAAGTAAACCTTTATTTGTCCAGTAGCTTGGATCGTTTAGCGTATAAACCTGATCGTTTTCAGCAGCTGGGATACTGTTCCACACATCGCTATTTTTCAATGTTTCTAGACCTTCTTCACCTTCAAGACCTAATAGAAAGACATGATCCGCTTTTAATTCAGAAAGTTTTTCCATTGAAATTGGATTCCATGCTGCTTCTGATTTTCCTAAGCTTTCTACAAACGGCGGAACCGTAATTCCAAGTTGAGAGTAGACCACTGGAGCACTGTGGCGATCTTGCTCAAATAAGTAGAATTGACCACCAGCAACCCAAATCATCGCCACTGACTCATCACCAATTGAATCAGCTAATTTTTCTTTTGCCTCAGCTACTTTTTCATCGTATGCCGCTAGTACTTCTTCTGCTTTCTCTTCTTTTTGAAGCATCTTTCCTAATACCTCAATTTGTTTGCGCCAATCCTTACTTACATCTTCCGGCATTACGTACGTTGTTGCAATTTGCTGGTAGTCCTCAAGGGATCCCTCGTAGCTTGCCATGTCACTGCCCAAAATGATTAAGTCAGGACTCTGCTCCAGAACTTGCTCTTTTGGTAAATTCCATTCAATTCGTGGAACATCTTTAAGTTGTGGCTCTAAGTAATCCTGCACACTCTTACCAATTGACCATTTTGCTGAAGGTGTCACGCCAAGAGCAAGTAATGCATCCTCATGATAGGGGGCAACAATTTTTTCTACGTCAGCTGGAATAGTTACCTTACCATTTTTTCCTTCAACTGTTACTTCCGTATTTTCAGATTCTTTAGAGTTTGTATTTGATGTATCGCTATCCTTCGGGTCATTTCCGCATGCTGCAACAATCATTAACAAAAATAGGATGGAACTAATCATTAATAGATATTTCTTAGAAAACATCTTCATATGTAATTCTCCTTCTAAATAGTAGTTTGTATTGGTAATGATAATCATTTTCATTTAAAATGTCAACTCACTATTTGTGACAGAAGTATGGACGTTTAAATCGTTGCAGAGTATTCAAATAACGTCTATACTTTAAATGATAATGATTCTTAATCAATTAATAAACATGTTGAAGTCAGGAGACCCTCATGATCGGGATAATCACTCATTCACGTATCTTAAGAACAATAATAAATATAGTTGCAACAGTGGCTTTGATTTTCGCAATAGGTTCATCGGTAGCTTATGGTGCAGTGGATATTAAACTATCAACTGTGTGGGAAGCTATTTTTAATTTTGACCCAAATATAACGTCGCACCAAGTAATACAGGAACTGCGTTTACCTCGAGCTTTTGGGGCAGCATTGGTTGGTGCATTTTTAGCAGTTTCAGGAGCAATTATGCAGGGTATGACACGAAACCCTCTAGCTTCACCATCCATTATGGGTGTGACAAATGGAGCTGCTTTTACACTGGTTATAATGCTTGCCTTTTTCCCTGGTGTATCGAATATCGGGACAACATTTGCTTCATTTGCTGGAGCAGGTTTTGCCGTTATACTTGTATTTCTGGTCGGTTCTTATTCAAGTGGTGGTCTAACACCGGTGAAGCTAGCATTAGCAGGAGTCGCAATCGGTACTTTACTAAGTTCTATCTCATCGATAATCTCACTCCACTTTCAGCTCGAGAAACAAATGAGCTTTTGGTTTGCCGGCGGATTGGCTGGGACAAGCTGGACATCGATCCACATTTTGCTTATTTCAGGTGGTATTGGATTGTTCCTCGCACTTATAATTTCCAGGTCCATTACGATCCTCAGCTTAGGGGAGGACATTGCATCTGGTCTAGGGCAGAATAACATGCTTATCAAAATTCTCGGTATTATATCTGTATTGGTATTGACTGGTGCAGCCGTCTCGATAGCTGGAACAGTTGGATTTATTGGGCTTATTATTCCGCATATCACCCGTTTTATTATGGGAACTGATTACCGATGGATTATTCCTTCATCGGCGATTTTTGGTGCGCTCCTGCTTGTGTTAGCTGATGTTGTTGCACGACTAGTAAATGCACCTTTTGAAACACCCGTTGGCGCTATTACATCATTGATAGGTGTTCCGTTCTTCCTTTATTTAGCACGCGGTAGTGGAGGTGGGAAATAATGACTCCAGAACAAAAAATAAAACAGAGGAACTTTGTTGCAATCATAACTGGATTAATTCTATTAATAATTGGAATGTTTTTTGTAAGTATTAGTACAGGTATCATTCAACTTTCTCCGCTTGAAGTGATTAATACACTGATTGGACAGGGGACGGATAAACAGGAATTGATATTGTTCGACTTTCGATTACCCGGTATTATCCTTGCATTGTTAATTGGTGCAGGACTTGCAGTTTCCGGTGCAATCCTTCAGGGGGTTACCCAGAATGACCTGGCGGACCCAGGGATTTTAGGAATAAATACTGGAGCTGGCTTAGCAGTTGTATTATTTATCTTTTTCTTTCAGGATACGATTTCGATGACAAGTACTGTATCAGCATTTATTATGCCATTATTTGCTCTAATTGGTGCCGTGTTTGCTGCATTTCTTGTCTATTTATTGGCTTGGAAAAACGGGGTGAATCCGATTCGCTTAATCCTGGTGGGGATTGGTGTAAATGCTGGGTTTAGTGCAGCATTAATCATTTTTCAATTGAAAATGGACCCACAGGATTTTCGTCAGGCGACTGTCTGGCTGGCAGGGGATATCTGGAGCGCGAACTGGAACTTTGTATGGGCGCTGTTACCCTGGATTCTTATTCTGATACCATATTCGTTACATAAAGCAAATAGTTTAAATGTGTTAAATCTGGGTGACGATATTGCTGCTGGGTTAGGAACAAGTGTGGAACGAGAAAGAAGATTCCTTCTGCTGGTAGCCGTTGCATTAGCTGGAGCCTGCGTTGCTGCAGGAGGAGGGATTGCCTTTTTAGGACTGGTTGTTCCGCATATCGCACGTCGAATTGTCGGACCTACTCATCAGCGGATAATACCAATATCAACCTTGATTGGTGCATTATTATTGATGATTTCGGATACAATCGGAAAAACTATTTTAGCACCTACCGAAATTCCTGTCGGGATTATAGTTGCTCTATTAAGTACACCTTATTTCGTTTTTTTATTAATGAAAACTAAGTAAAAGACAGGGGAGTAATATGGATAATAAACTTGAGTTATACGATGTTACGATTATTGGCGGAGGACCAGCAGGATTATTTTCTGCTTTTTATAGTGGCATGCGGGAAATGAAAACAAAAGTAATTGAGTATCTTCCTTTTTTAGGTGGAAAAATACCTTATTTTTATCCGGATAAAGTGATCCGGGATATTGGTGGGATTCATGCCATTACCGGTTCTAAATTAACTGAGCAGCTAACCGAACAAGCGAAAACGTTTGACCCAACTATTGTGTTGGAAAGACAGGTCGAGAGGCTAGAAAAGCTTGACAACGGAAACTTCATACTGACAGATAATATGGGTGACAGACATTATACTAGAACAGTGGTAATCGCTACAGGTTTCGGTTCATTAAAATCGGTTGAGCTTACACTACCAAACGCTTCGCAGTACAAAAACAAAAACTTGCATTACTTTGTTCAGGAACTGGAACATTTCAGAGATAAGCAGGTCGTAATTTCCGGTGGAGGAAATTCTGCTATTGACTGGGCAAACGAGTTGGAGTCAATTGCAAAAAGTGTCACACTCCTATATCGGAAACAGGAATTTAGTGGTCTGGAAAGTAATGTTACCAGGATGAAAAACTCGACAGTAACCATTCATACACCTTACGTCATTGCTGAATTAATTGGAGACGACCACCACATTTCTTCGATAACAGCAAAAAATATCCAGTCTGGAAAAGCTAAATCGATTGAACTGGATGAACTGATTGTTAACCATGGTTTTGAAATTGATCTTGGTGATATGGCTGAATGGGGAATGAAAATGAAGGACGGAACGATCGCGGTCGATGGCAATATGCAGACGAGCATCCCAGGAATTTATGCGGTTGGTGATATCGCTAATTCCCCAACAAAACTATCACTGATCGCCGGTGGATTTAACGAAGGGCCGCTTGCAATCAATTGTGCGAAACAGCACATCTCTCCTGAGCAGAATCTGGAGAAATTATACTCTACTAGTATGGACGTATTTGATTAATAAATATGTAGTATTTATAACAATCCTGCTAATTAGATTGACTATAAAGCAAAATACGGAATAATGAATAGTGTGAAATAACTAGTTGGAGGACGTATGTATGAAAAAAGCAATCATTTCTTCTTTTTTGATTTTACTGATGTCAGTAAGTGCAATCCCTGCCCAGGCAGAGGAACTGCCGATTAAAGAAGAAATTATTTATTCTATTATGGTTGATCGTTATAATAATGGTAATCAGACACTTGATGAGCAGGTTAATCTTGAAGACCCAAAGGCTTACTATGGCGGCGACATTCAAGGGATAACGAATAAACTTGACGAAATAAAGAAATACGGATTTACTACCATCTCTTTATCGCCAATAATGGCCAATGCTGCTGGTGGATACCATGGTTACTGGATTGAAGATTTGTTTAAAGTAGACGAACAATTTGGATCAATGGCAGACTTGAAAAAACTTGTAAAAGAGGCACATAAACGGGATATGAAGGTAGTTCTTGAACTAGTTACGAACTTTGTGGCACCTAGCCACCCTTTGGCAAATGATCCTTCTAAAGCAGATTGGACAAAGGAAACGACTGTAGAGGACACCCTGTGGTTAGATAATACGCTTACACTAAATCAAGCGAACCCTGAAGTTAAAGAAATGCTTTTTAATGCAGCAACTTTCTGGCTTGAGGAAGCAAATATTGACGGCTACAAACTTCATGCGGTTGATCAGGCATCCCCGGCGTTTTTAACAGAATTGGCTGAACACGTTAAAACGGTAAAACCGGATGCTTACCTACTAGGTGGGGTATTAAAAAAAGACCAATTAAGTGAAGAACAACTGAATGCTGGAATACCGCTAATTGAATATCCTGCAATTCAGGAATCAATCGTTAATGTGTTCACAAATGTTGGAACTCCAGTGTCTGAACTTTATGAGACATGGGCGAATACGGGAAAGCGTGAAGGACTTGTCTACGTTGACAATGCTTACATGGAACGATTCACGCGTCAGATAGTTGAGGGTAAATTAAATCCGCAAACCACCTGGAAACTGGCTCTTGCTTATATGTATACGTCACCAGGTGTACCATTGGTTTTTCAAGGGTCTGAAGTACCAATGGATGGAAGGACCACTGAAGAGGTGTTGCAGTTAGTTCAATTTAATAGTGGTGATACGAAAGTTCGGGATTTTCTGGAAAAGATCTCAGCAATACGTACTCAATTTCCAGCACTTTCTCATGGTGATTTTAATTTAGTTGATTCTAATGGAGCAATGAGCGTATTTAAACGTACATACAAGGATGAAACAATGTTTATTGCGTTTAACAATGATACGGGGACCAAGGCGATTTCTGTAAGTGATGTGCCTGAGGGCAAGCAATTGAGCGGTCTGCTTGGTGATAATATTGTCCGTGAAAATGAGCAGGATGAATATAAAATTGCACTGGATCGTGAAACCGTTGAAATTTATATTGTGGAAGAAGATCATGGATTAAATTGGATTTATATTAGTATGGTTATTAGTATCTTTGTTTTATTTGTTGGCGGTATTATGATTTTAAGTTATAAGCAGAAAAAAAGAGAACGAAAAAGCAAGAGCCTGTAACAGTCAGAGCTTGTAAAGAAACCATTTGTTTTTTTACAAGCTTTTTTTAATAGATAAGAATGTATAAATCCAAGCCTTGGCGATAAGTCAATTTTTCTAATAACTCAACTTTCGCACATAAAAAAGTTAAGTTCTTGGAGTCTTGAAATATGTTACTTAACGAGATATACAAATACGTCTTTTTCTAAAACATGCTATTAGTTACTTATTTCGTAGTTGATGGAAACTGCGAACTAACTTACCACCTTGAGAATGCTGCGAAATGATAGAAACGAGATTTCCGCTGCTGGCAGTGTACTGAAAAAGTTACACGAAATACGGACTTTGTGGATCTGCAATCGCATCTTCGAATGTACTTCGCTTTCCGTGGGCGAGTGGTGAGCCTCCTTGGACTGGCGTCCTTCGGGGTCTCACCGATCTCTTACTTCCCACAGGAGTCTTCGTATATTCGAAGATGCTAGGTTAAAGTGGAGTAATATTTTTTTAAAAATCTATCACTTTTTCAGTTACATATTAGCGCACCCTAGGGCATTACCTATAACTGTGTTTTCTAGCAAGAGTCTACTGACATCAGTAAAAATCTCATTAATAGATAGAGTTGATGTCTATTTTTTGTTAAGCCCTTGTTATTGTTTACACAACAGCAGTGAAGGAAAAATGCCGAGGCACTAGCAACTGAAAAAGGATAGATATTAAAAATTTCACTTTCGCACATCAATCCAGCATCATCGAATTCACGAGACTCCTGTGGGAACAGCGCGAGCTGAAGATCCCGCAGGAAAGCGGTTTTTGCTTATCCGAGGAAGCTGTAGCCGTGCCCACGGAAAGCGAAGTGAATTCGATGATGCGATCGCAGATCCTCTTATTTTGTACTTCATGTTACTTTTTCAGCATTCCTTCGGAATGATTCTTACGGCAACTACTTCACAGTATAGAGATTTTGTGTCACTACGAAAAAGGATTGTGAGATATTCAACTGTTTCTGGGAGAATCACCTAATTTTTATTCTGTGATAATTGAGTTATACGTATAAAGCGATCTAAAGAAGAGAAATAGCATAGCCAGCAAAAATCCGAACAGATCATATAGATCGTTCGGATTATGCTGTAAACAATATACTTTTGTCACTGTTCTTTGATGATTTATTCGGTGAATACGCTATTAACCGTTTACGATTATTCCGCCATTGACATGAATCATTTGTCCTGTCACATAGCTGGAGTCGCTGCTTGCCAGGTACACGAACGCTGGAGCAAGTTCGCTTGGTTGTCCTGGCCGTTTCATTGGTGTATTTCCTCCAAATGAGCCAACCTTGTCTTCGCCAAAAGTAGAAGGAATGAGAGGGGTCCAGATTGGTCCTGGAGCTACCGCATTAACCCGAATTCCTTTTTGAACAAGCGATTGCGAAAGTGACCTGGTGAACCCTGTAATAGCACCTTTAGTCGATGAATAGTCGATTAAATCTTCGCTACCCTGATATGCAGTTATAGAAGATGTGTTAATAATCGAGCTGCCTTCGCCTAAATAAGGCAAAAGTGCCTTAGTCATTAAAAATGTGCCAAAGACGTTCGTGCGGAAGGTTTTCTCCAGCTGTTCTGATGTTATATCCATAAAGTCACCTTTTGGATGCTGCTCTGCTGCATTATTAATTAAGATATCCACTTGCTTATAATGTTCGATCGTTTGGATTGCAACGGTCTCACAAAATGATTGATTTCCTACGTCACCACTTAAGAGGAGACATTTTCTTCCTTCTGATTCGACTAATCGTTTTGTTTCTTTTGCATCGTCGTGTTCATTCAAGTAAACAATTGCAACATCTGCGCCTTCTTTTGCGTAATGAATACTAATTGCCCGGCCAATTCCACTATCGCCACCGGTAATTACTGCAACTTTTCCTTCTAATTTATTGGCTGGTCTGTAATTATCATCAATATATGTTGGCTCAGGTGTCATCTCTGACTCTTTTCCTGGTTGTCTATTCTGATGCTGTTTTGGCGGTGTTTGCGTTTCATTAGGATTCGTCATACTATCTCTCCTCCTCAAAATTGTTATGTGTTACAATACCCGGAAAAATTTTATTCAATCATGTAAATCTTTTATTGTTGGCAATTCAATTGTTTCCACAACTTCCTCTGTCTTTATATTGTATACACTCATTTGATTAAGAGAGAATGTATACAAATAATCTTCTGCAGAAACCATACGCTTTACTTCTGACTCCCAGTCAGGCTGCTTAACGTTTACATCCTGATGGGTGATGGAATCTTTCAATTCGATACCTGTTTCGGGGGTTATTGTGTATAGAAAAGCACCTTCATAACTAAATGATTGATCTCGCATAACGACATCACCCTGCTGTAAAGTCTTAGAGTCATAAAGCGTCGCAGGGAACCCGAATAAGTTCGCGGAAGGATGTTTGTATAAAGCATGGTGATTATGCGTTACTTCCGAATACGAACCGGCATCGCCAATTATTTCATTATCTATTTCAACAGGATGTGATAAATTACTAACATCAAATAAGGAAATCTTTAAACCATTTACTTGAACTTGAGGTTCGTTTGATAATTTTGATTTAACGATTTCCGTTTCCTGGCCGAATCCAATTAGGTAATCTTCGTTAAGTGGATGCAGATAATTACTAAATCCAGGTATTTTCAGTTTCCCCAATACTTCTGGTATTTTTGGATTTTTTAAATCTATTACAAACAGTGGGTCGACTTGTTTAAAAGTAACCATATATGCTATTTCATTCATGAAGCGAATACTGTAAATTTGCTCACCTTCAGCGAGATTTTCTATTTTTCCGAGAGATTTCATTGATTGGTCAAATGTATATACATTATTAGTGGTAGGTTCTTTCTGACCGGGATTACCGCTGGTTGTGGCAACGCGAAATGTATCCTGATATTCATCCATCGAAAACTGATTTAACATTCGGCCGTTTACTTCGGTGGATGCATTAAAGCTAATGCTCCCATCTTGTAGGTCAAATTGGAAAATTTGCGTATCTATATCTCCAACTGGCCGAGGCATTATCGTCGATGAATTATCCTTAGCTTGCTGCGTAGGTTTTTCAAGCTTATTAACGGCCAAGTACATATGTTTCTCGGACATATATAAATGATTGGTTGCGCCAAGGAATGCTTCAACCTTTGCAGGCTCGCTCATTTGTTTTAAGTCGATGGAAGCGGTAAGTAAAAAGCTATTTTCGTACGAATCCGGTAAATAATACATATCTTTGTATTCAACTGATTTAAAGGATTTCCCGACTGCAGTATCTTTTACTGTTGGTCGCAGTTCTTCATTTTTATTTTGTTCTTTATTTAAAATATGGACTGGTGGATAGCTATTTGCAATTAAGTAAACATGGCTATTTGATTTTCGTGAAGCAGATAGAGATCCATCAAAAGAAATTTCCCGAAGTTTTTTAGGGTTTTCAATAGTTGAAATGTCATAGAAATAAACGGTTGTTAGTCCAGTGGGCATAATCGCTAATTCTGCCCGAGGAGCAGGACTGTCCGTTGGTGAAGAAACGGGCTTACTGTATGACGTGCCAATTGCTATTAATATATCTTCTTCGAGAAATAATTCAGTCGGCCGAAATTTTTTCTCGTTGATAAGACTTTTTACATTGCTTTCCTTTTCATCGGCAGAAGCAATTACGATATCCGTATTCCGGGCAAAAAAGATGTGTTTCCCATTTGTTTTAATACGGTCACCTTCGTCTATTCCCTGTACCTGTACGTTGGTAGAAGATGCTTGTTGGTTTGTAGTTGAAAGTTCAGCAGAAGCAGTGTTTCCGGAAGCAAGCGATCTGTTCGCAGCGCGTTCCTGCAGTAAAGCAATTAGTTGGTTTCGGTCCGAGATAGCAGGTAATTCCTCCATAGATTCATTGTTAGTTGATGAGGTCAGGTTCCGTGGTTCTTCCTTTACTACCATAAAGACACAGATTGCAGCAATTACCGCAAGTCCACTTATAAGTAGTATTTTTTTCATTTCAATTCACCATCCTTTCTTTTTAAACTAGACGAACCTTATTGACATTTGTTACAGTAAAAACTTAGAAAACTTGGTTTATCGTAAGCCTTAATGGCGAAAACAATAGTTGCACGTAAGCAGTGAAAAATATTTATACTTTTTCAACTGCCAAATAAAAACTGGACTACCTATGGTAATCCAGTACATTAGTCCTTTATTTGTTGTCGTTGTTTAAAAAGAAAATTGCCAGCGATCCAGGTCCAGCATGCGCGCCGATCGCAGATCCTACCATTTCAATCTGAATGTCCTTAGGATTAAATTTTTCCTTAATTATTTCAGCGAGAGCGTTGGCATTCTCCAAATCATCGCCGTGGCTGATTCCGACAGTTTGATTGGTGAGGTCGGTCCCGCGTTCATTCATAATTTCAATAAGACGGTTCAACAATTTTTTGCTTCCGCGAATTTTTTCCAGTGGAACTAATTTACCATTCTCCACATGCAAAATGGGTTTGATTTTTAGCAATGTACCGACAAATGCCTGCGTCTTACTAACTCGTCCACCACGATATAAGTACTCGAGGTCGTCCACGGTGAAAACATGTTCCATATGTGCAGCATGGTAAGTGGCAATATCCAGGATTTCTTCGAGTGCTGCGCCATTTTTCGCAAGTTGTGCAGCACGAAGGACGACTAATCCAAGACCAAGTGAAACGCATTTCGTATCTATTATATGGAGTGGGGCGTCAGGGTGTTCTTCTTTAATTTCCTGTTCGACAATTTTAGCTGCCTGATAGGTGCCCGAAAGATCTGATGAAAGTGCAATATAAACGAATGGTTGATTTGTTTCAACACATTTTGTGAAAATAGATTTGAATGCTTGTTGCGATGCTTGTGCCGTTTTTGGACTTTTACCGTCTCGCATAGTGTCATATAGCATTTTTGGTGTTATGGTTAAACCATCTTCATATTCTTTTTCGTCAAGTTGAACAGTTAATGGTACCATTTCAATATCAAATTCGTTATAATGGGATTTTGACAAATCACATGCTGAATCAGCGACTATTTTTACAGTCATTTGACCACCTTCATTTCTTAAATTTTCTATTTCTTTTTAGTTTAAGGCTAGAATGGAGGATAGTCAAAGTATATTTACCAAATATTATTAACAATAATGAAGTAAATGTACAATTACAAAATTTCTCTTGAAGGAGGTACCTAATGTTTTTATTTGAAACTAAACGTATATTTATTGTTATATTCGGTTCACTGCTTAATGCAATTTCGCTAAATTTCTTTCTCATTGGAGCAAATGTATATGCAAGTGGTTTTACCGGGTTTGCACAACTTGCCTCCAGTGTTTTTAATGATATTCTCGGTATTGGCGTAAGCACTGGTTTACTCTTATTTCTCTTAAACATTCCAGTTGCAGTATTAGGCTGGTTTAAAGTTGGCAAAGGATTTACGGTTTATAGTGGAATATCGGTGCTGTTTATGACCATATTTTTAACTGTTTTACCTGTAGTCGAATTGTCACAAGACATTATTCTAAACGCCGTGTTCGGGGGAGTTATCGGTGGTGCTGGTGTAGGTATTACACTTAAGCTTGGTGCTTCCACAGGGGGAATGGATATCGTGGCAATGGTACTTTCTCGAATGAAAGACAAACCAATTGGAACTTATTTTCTATTATTAAATACGTTAATCATTGCGATGGCAGGTGTCTTATATGAACCAGAAAACGCTTTATATACGATGCTTACACTATATGTTACAACACGCGTAATCGACGCGATTCATACACGTCACGAGAAGATTACCGCGATGATCATCACGCACAAAGCGGACGAACTGCAGCGTGCTATTCATAATAAAATGGTGCGTGGAATTACGATTATTCCGGCTAAAGGTGCATATACAAAAGAAGATAAGAATATGATGTACCTTGTTATTACTCGTTATGAGTTATATGATTTAGAAAGAATAATCGGTGAAATAGATCCGAACGCATTTACCAATATTGTTCAAACTACAGGCATTTTCGGATTCTTTAGACGCGATCATGTATAAAATAAAAATCGTTCCTTTGAGGGGAACGATTTTTTTTATGTCTACAAAATTTACACATGAGCATAGAAAAAGACAGCAATTAAATGCTGTCTCTTAACTTAGTATCCGTATTGATTAATAACTTCTTGAACACGAGGAGAAAGGTTTTCCCACTCCGCGTCAAATTGCTTGTTCACAGTAATAAAGTTCTGATAACCAAAAACGTTATCGACACCTTCAAGCTTCATTAAATCATTTAATATTGCGTGCTCACTCGTATCACCAGGCATGACTGAAATACTGTTGGTTCCTTCGAAAATCAGCTTATCTGTTGTGAATTTCAAAGCATTCGGATTCGGTGTTGATTCTGCTCTTACTCCCATTGACTGTACCTCCTATAAATCTGTTTCTAGGTCTATATTAGCACAAAAAACTCCACCAGAAAAATAAAGTAGTGTTTGGATACATACTTTATGTGGTGGATTCGTAAGTAAATTAATTAGCGGTCGGTTCCTTGTCTTTATCTGCATTATTCTTAGCATTATTCTTGGTAAGGATACCAGTATGATCTTTACCCCATTGATACAGTAATTGAAGGGTTGGTTCTAATTCTTTACCATAAGGGCTAAGTGTATATTCGACACGGGGAGGAACTTCCGGATGAGCAGTACGTTCAACTAATCCATCCTCTTCCAGTTCTCTTAATTGCTGTGTTAATACTTTTTGACTGACGTCCGGCAATAATCTTCTTAATTCGCCAAATCGCAATGTTTCATCGTGCAAATACCACAAAATTAGAGCTTTCCATTTTCCGCAAACGGCGTCTAATGCTATTCTCACTGGATGTTTCATCATATTCCCCCCATTAGTTACTTAAACGTAACCAACTAACTTGAAAGTACGTTCTTCCCAAATCAAGTTAATGAATTATAATTATACTATAAGGTCAAATGAAAAAGAAGATAAATTTACTTAACAGCTAAGAAAATATAAATCTTTTCTTACTGCATAAGTGCAACTAAGGCTTTCGCCATCAAGACTTGGCGAAAAGCCAAGTTTTCTAAAAATTATTACCAAACTTCGTCGTTACATTAATAATGAAGGGATGTTGAATAACTGAATACTGGAGAGTGAGTAATGCAAACGAACAACAAGTTGATAGTCAAAATAGAAAATGAACAGCATATTGTTCAAGCGAGATCAGCAACTCGAAATGTGGCGAGAGATCTAGGTTTTAATAAACTTGATGAAAATAGAATTACCACAGTTGTTTCAGAACTCGCAAGAAATATTTATTTGTACAGTGCGGATGGTTATATTCAGATTGAACCAATAGATTCTGGTCACATAAAAACTGTGGTTATAACTGCCAAGGATCAGGGTCCAGGAATTGAGGATATTAAAAAAGTAATGGAAGTTGGGTTCAGCACTTCAGGTGGATTGGGCGCAGGACTACCTGGCGTTAAAAGGTTAATGGATGAATTTAAAATTAATTCAGAAGTCGGTTTTGGTACGGAAATTGTGACAAAAAAATCGATACATGTCTTAAAACAAAAGTTTCATTACGAAATAAGGTCGTGAAACTGTAAAAAACCTACATTCCCTGTATGAAAAAGGAATATAGGTTAATAAAAATTTTTAATAACGGATCACTGCTGCATTAATTCCCGGAATAACATAAAAATTAATTAGGAAATCGTACGCATAGACAGTGAAAGAACAAGAACCTAGATGATTAATTAGATTGGTTTTTGGTTTGCAATTCCTGTTCTAACTGCTGCAGCTGTTGCTTTTCTTCAGGAGAACAGTCCGCATAGGCAGATTGAATAGCGTTGTGGGCTGCTTGTTTTTCTTGATCGCTGGTGTTTCCCTGCGTATTCTTTAGATTAGAAACAGCTTTTTTTGCTTGTTGAAAAAAATTATTTTCCATCTAAAACCCTCCTATTGTGTGGTTATCAGCTTCCTCACGTTTTCGCTCTTTATCACTGAAACGTGATTTGTAAGGAAAACGTTCGGCATGCTGCTTAACCGAAGTCGCACCTTGATGTGTAAAACGTTTTGATTTGCTTTGTTTGCTCAAAGTAAATCCCCCCAGGCAAAATAAGAAAGTGAACGCTTATTAGCGCTCACTTATAGTATGGTCGTTTATTTTTTTTATATAAATGGTAAATATCAGGGAAATGCTAACCCGTTTTAATTTGAAGCTTCAAATATTCTTCAAGAAAAATTCCGATTCCATCTTCTTCATTTGTATGCGTAACATGTTTCGCAACAGACTTTAATTCATCAATTGCGTTACCCATAGCTACGCCAACACCAGCATATTCAATCATTTCTAAATCATTATCTTCATCACCGAACGCAATTATTCGGTCTTGTGGGATATCAAAGTAATGTGCTACTTTTTGCAGTCCAACTGCTTTGTTCATCCCTTTTTTAACAATTTCGATGATATTCCATGGCGCACCCCATTTGCGATGCTCAATCAACTCAGCGTGAAATTCATTCAAATGGTCTCTGATTTCTTGGATGTTTTCTTCTTTAGGATGGATCAATAAAGATGTAGGATCTTCTTTTAATTGGTTTTTCAAACTGCCGATTGTGAATGGTGGATCATTTTGAGTGGATTGAAAAATGTTAATGATTTTTTCATTATACTGATCAAGGTAAACATCATCTTTCACTTCTGCCAATATGTTATGCACATTCATATCGTAACAGGCATCAATAATTTTGAGTGCTGTTCGAATTGGCATTGGGTTGTGTAATGCATCCCATTTGTGATCAGTAGGGTGATGAATTAATGCTCCATTAAAATTAACCATTGGCGTATCTAACCCTAACTTGTGATAGTAATTAATACTTGCACGGTGTGGTCTGCCAGTAGCAATGACGACGATGTGACCTGCGTCCATAGCCTTAAGTACTGTGCGTTTTGTCCGTTCACTTATTTCCTTATTGTCTGTTAATAGCGTGCCATCCAGGTCAAGTGCTATTAAATGTCGTTTATTTTCCATAATATTCACCTCATATTACATAAGTTTATATAGGAAAGACTTGTATGTAAAGCATTAAATTGTTTTTTACTTGCTTAAAATCCTTATTCAGTAATATGATGATATAAAGTAATTCTTAATAAGGAGAATTGTGCGATGATTGGAGTTATAAACCGTAAGTTTAACCAAATACCTGCGTTAGTCGTTGTAAAGGCAGACAAAGAAAAGGAACCATTGCCTGTTGTATTGTTTCATCATGGCTTTACCAGTGCGAAAGAGCACAATTTACCATTGGCATTTTTGCTTGCTGAAAAAGGGTTTCGTGTAGTTTTACCGGACAGCGAATACCATGGAGAACGTGAAATGGAAGTTCCAGCGCTTAAGAAGCAAATTTCTTTTTGGGATATTGTTATGCAAAATGTTCATGAAACAAAATATATTTATGATGTACTGCAGAAAGAAAAATTGCTGCTGGATGATCGTTTTGGCGTTGCCGGAACAAGCATGGGTGGCATTACTACATCTGCTGCATTAACCCAGTATCCATGGATAAAAGCTGCAGCTGTTTTGATGGGTTCTCCTAAGATAACAACGTATGCAAAGACGTTAGTTAATAGCTTTAAACGAATGGGAGATCTTCCTGTTACCGATGAAATGATTAATTACTTATTTGAATCATTAAAGCAATACGATTTATCAGAGCAAATGGATAAATTAAATAATCGACCACTGCTTTTTTGGCACGGGGAAGAAGATGCGGTTGTACCTTTTGATCATTCGTATACATTTTATGAAAAAGCGCAGCAATTATATTCGAATAAGGATGACATTCAATTTCTGAGCCAGCAAAACCAAGGGCACAAAGTTAGCCGATACGCAATTCTTGAAACGGTCAACTGGTTTGAAAAGCATTTGTAAGCTTATTATTTAAAAAATGATGGAAATGTGTTTAAATAATAATAGGAACTAATAGGGAGGTTAAAGTCATGGATGAAGCATTAAAAGATAATATGATTGGCGCACTTGAGAACGTAATTGACCCTGAGCTAGGGATAGATATAGTTAATCTTGGATTAATATATAATGTAGATTTGGAAGATGATGGTGTGTGTTTGGTTACGATGACATTAACAGCAATGGGATGCCCACTTGCTGCGCATATTGAACAAGATGTTAAGTCTGCATTATCAGATATTCCAGAGGTTAAAGAAGTGAAAGTTGAGATTGTTTGGAGTCCGCCATGGGGTAAGGATAAAATGTCCCGTTATGCTAAAATTGCATTAGGAATTCCTGATTGATGAGTGAAAAGGGTTGATTCAATACGAATCAGCCTTTTTTTTTAAAACGTGACGATTTTTTGGTCGCGGTAAAGTTACTTGTAGTATTAATTAGGCGGATCTACGATCGCATTGTCGGATCTACTTCGCGCACCTTAGGGCACGGCTTCAACTTCCTTGCCCCGGCAAGGGGTATGCCAACGTTGTCCGCAAAGGACGGTTTTAGTTGGCCCTCCTCCAAAGAACGCTTTCCTGCTTAGATCTTCAGCTCGCGCTGTTCCCGCAGGAGTCTTCGTATATTCGACAATACTAAGTTTAGGTGAAAAGATACATATTTAAAATCAATCACTTTTTCAGTTGCCGCTTTGGGTTTTACTAGACAATATTTAAAAGTGAGTAAGTGTGGGTATCGCACTTGTGTCCGGAGTGGGAAAGGGTGTATCGTTTCTGTTATTGTGTTAAGCATTCATTTAGCGAACGGGTTTTTCTTTAATATAGTGAATTGGGGGTTGTGTATGACTAAGGTTATTCAGATAGTTGGTTATAAGGATTCGGGGAAAACAACGCTTATGAATTTGCTTATCCAGCATTTTTCACAGGAAATGAAGGTCGGAAGCTTGAAGCATCATGGGCATGGTGGTGAAATTGAGCTGATTCAGGAAACTGACAGCACATCAAATTTTGAAGCGGGATCTTCTATTAGTGGAGTAGAGGGTGAATCCATAACCCAGCTAACTTTAGATAATATCCCTTTTGAAGAATTAATCGATCTTTATACATATCTTTCTGTGGACCTTTTGCTTATTGAAGGTTACAAGCATGCAAATTATCCGAAAATAGTGCTATTGAAAAATAACGAGGAAATATCGCTTTTACAGCAACTTTCCAATATAATTGCAGTGGGCACGGATGATTTTTTTATAGAGACAGATTACCCTACGTTTAACAGCAGAACAGTGGATAGTGAAATTAAAAGAATAGCGTCCTACATAGCAAACAATTGAGGGTGATATAATGAACAAGAAGTATCAAATTACAAATGACCCAATAGATATAAACAACTGTGTAAGTCAGGTGACACGTGCCGAAGCGGGTGCCATCAATACGTTTATTGGAACGGTTCGTGAATTTACAAAAGGGAAGCGAACATTATATTTAGAATATCAAGCCTACACCGCAATGGCTGAAAAAAAGCTCCAGCAAATTGGTGATGAAATCGGTGATAAATGGGAAAATACAGAAACTGCCATTATACATAGGATTGGCCGACTTGAAATTTCGGATATCGCCGTAGTAATTGCAGTTTCAACTCCACATCGTAACGATGCGTTTGAAGCAAGTCGTTATGCGATCGAACGAATTAAAGAAATCGTACCGATCTGGAAAAAAGAACATTGGGAAGATGGAACATTGTGGATGGGTGATCAAAAAGAAAATACTTCTTATAAAGAAAATATGCCGAATGAGGAGGATATGCTTAATGATTGAGGTATTATTTTTTGCTGAACTCCAGGAATCTGCTGGAAAAGAAAAAATTACAGTAGACGCGGATAACATTACAATTAATGAGTTAAAAGCTATACACTTACGTTCGTATCAGTTAGAAAACATTGATCAGGCAATGACTGCAATTAACGAAGAATATGCAGATGAAAACAGTGTTGTTAAAAGCGGTGATATTGTAGCATTTATACCACCTGTCAGCGGTGGATAAAATAAAAATTCTAGCTCATTCGCTAGAATTTTTTTGGTGTATCGATTGATCTGAAACTCGTGAAAAGTAAAAAGCATGTACTATTTTAATAATAGGACGAGCAAGTAATTGCGCACTTCCGAGGATAAACAGAATCGTACCTGCTGTTTGAGTTGATTCAAATAAAAATAGAACACTTCCTATCAGAAACTCTAAACCAAGTGTGAAGTCATTTAGTAAGGCTAAAAACCGATATTTTTTATTGAATGAAACTTCATAGGTACCCATCTGAAAATCCAGGAAATTTTTTTCATCTTTAATATTCGCCATTCGAAATCCTCCATTCTCTTACTAGTTTTCCATACCCTTAATTAGAATGAAGTTAAACAGAAGGAAAGTAGGGATTATAGGAATATGATGACGAGTATTCCGACAACAAAGCAATAGAAGGAGAAGTACTTTAAATTCCCGCGAGCCATAATATTCATAAACCATTTAAGTGAAAAGTAAGTGGCTATGATCGATGCAGCAAATGCCAGCACATACGGTATTGCTAAGGCATTTATATTTTCATCGTGTATGATCTCATCAATTGACATCATAGTGATACCAAGACTTACTGGAATATAAAGTAAGAAAGAGAACCGTAAAGCAGTTTCAATCTTCATGCCCATTAACATGGCTGCCACAATAGTAGCGCCAGAACGACTGATGCCGGGAATTAACGCGACAGACTGAGCAAGTCCAACAATAATGGCATCTTTAACTTTAATTTCACCTTCACCTTTTCTTCCGCGAAGATTTCGAATAACCCAAAGCGCGACACCAGTAATCAATAGTGTGACCCCAACAACAGCAACTGTGCTTAGCTTGGAAGTAATGTAATTCTCAAATAGAAGTCCAAGAATTCCAGTTGGAATAGTAGCTATAACAAGATAAAGAACAAATTGAAAATCACTTTTTGTATCCTGGTTTTTTGTAAGTATGTAGTTTATACTGTTCTGAATCAAACGAATAATGTCTTTCCTGTATATAACTAAAACAGCAAGTAACGAGCCAAAGTTTACCAGGATCTCAAAAGATAATCCTTCAATTTCAATTTCAAATAATTCTTGTAAAATAACCAAATGACCGCTCGAGGAAATCGGAATAGGTTCCGTAAATCCCTGGAGCAAGCCTAAAAATAAATATTTAATTAATAGCCAAATTTCTGTAATACCTTCCATTTTATAAACCTCCACTTTTTAGCTGAATATTTTTTAAGAACATCCTTCACGCCTAAGACACTAGTTGAATAGTCTAGTTTGTGAGGAGGTTGAATATGAAAAACAATAATCATATATATGACATGTGTAAAAACCACATGCATGCTTATGTCCTAGCTGAGACGCACGATGGAAACAAATTTGACGGGATAATTACGGGACTGGACGACGAGTTTGTATATTTTGCTGTTCCAACTGACAACCAGGAAGGACACGGTATGCAAGAAGACCGGCAGTTTGGATTTGGGTACGGCGGTGGTTACCCGGGGTATGGATATCCAGGTTATGGTCATGGCTACGGTTACGGCTATGGTTATCCAAGACGAAGATTTAACCGACTAATTCTCCCACTAGCAGCACTAACAGCCCTAAGCGTACTACCTTGGTATTAATAGAAAAGCGAAGGCGACTGTTCAGAAGCAGACGCATAAGCAAGAGACCGAAAACGCCTGGTGTTGGCGTTTACGTGTCAATTGCTTATGACGGCAGCTTCTAGGAGCTGCAGCTAGACAGAATAGAAAAGCGAAGGCGACTGTTCAGAAGCAGACGCATAAGCAAGAGACCGAAAACGCCTGGTGTTGGCGTTTACGTGTCAATTGCTTATGACGGCAGCTTCTAGGAGCAGCAGCTTGGCCGTATGTCTAGCGACGTATTTGTAAACATAGTAATAAAAAACAAAACCCTTGCCAATTTTTAAGGCGAGGGTTTATTAAGACTACTGTATGTTTAAACAAACATATTCCTTATGCTTCGTTATTGCTTTTAAGTGCCCCTGACAATGCAAATACAGCTAATGTAAGGATTAAAGCAAGTACGAGTGTATGCATAAGATTAAAGGTACTTCCGCCCATACTTGTTAAAATATAGGAAAGAACACCACTAAGAAGTAATGACCAAATAAATGTCCAGATGAACCTCATAGATAACACCTCATTTTTCTACATTCTTTAGCTAGTTTACCAAATACTTGATGAAATGAAAAGCAATTAATAACACATTATGGATTATCCTGTATCAAGTTATATCAAATATTTTTAAGGAGGCAGTTACGAATGGCGGTCTGTGTTGCAAATTGTCTGCACTGGGTTGGGTTTAACCTTGTATCAAGACTAACTGAAAACGATCATCGGGTTGATGGAATTGCAAAGATATCTACAGAAAGAGAAGAGGAGTTTGAATTAATGCTGGGAAGGAATAGTTTGTTTTCTTTATATCAGCATGAGAATGAAGTGAAGGACAAAAGTTATTCAGCTCTTATTTTAGTGGATAACCCTAAACTCAAATCGATTAACGCGTCAAAGACATTTAATGTTGAAAAAGAAGCTGATCGGTCAGCATGTATAAATATTGAACTTCCTTTATTATTTGGAGAATGGATGCCGATGGATGAAAAGGGTATGTATACTGGTGACCAGTATATCGAGTTCTGCTCAAAACGATTTCAGGATGAAGCTGTGTATATTGATGATTTTACAAACTGTTTTATGCAATGGTTAACCATAACAAATTTACCTGAAAAAATATCGTTGACCAAGGATAGAAATTTCCTGAGTGAAAAAGATTCACTTGAAAAACAAATGTATATTAGGGAGAATAGACCTATAGATATCCAGTTGTCACAAGTTATTAACCATTATAAAAAAATAAAAAGTGATGAAAGATGGAGATGACAGATGAATAATTCATTTACTGCCAAGCTCCATCGCGATATAATTAGCTAAGAGAGTAGTGAATCGAAGTGTATGTTGTGTAAAATTTTGAGGAATTAAATGTGTGATCAAAACTTGGCCAACCACCTGTGAAACTGGGACTAGCGCTGAGTTTTCTAAGATAGGAGTGCAGACTTTGAAGAAATTATACGCGATTTTCGTTGTCCTATCAGTCTTTATATTGCTAACAGGATGCAGTGAAAACAAAGAGACCGGAAAAATTCAAAATGTAGGCATGCTGGTAGAAGACTCCATTGATGACAAGGTGTGGGGAAAAAAGGGTTACGATGGTTTGCAGGCAATAGGGAAAAAGTATGATGTAAATGTATTCTATAAAGAAGGAATCAAAAATTATCAGCAAGTTTCCGATGCAGTACAAGAACTTGTTGATAATGGAGTGAATTTAATCTTTGGGCACAGTAACAGTTATGGGAAATTCTTTGTAAATCTTTCTGAATCATATCCAAATGTACAATTTGTTTATTTCAATGGCGGGTATCATGCTGAAAATGTGACAAGCTTGAATTTTAATTCGCATGCAATGGGCTTTTTTGGTGGAATGGTTGCGGGCAAGATGACGGAAACCAATCAAGTTGGAGTGGTTGCAGCGTATGAATGGCAGCCCGAAATAGAGGGCTTTTACGAAGGTGTTAAATATCAGAATCCTGAAGCAACTGTACATATTGATTACGTTAAAGATTGGACAGATAAAGAGACTGCCCTCAAAATGTATGAACGAATGAAGGATACGGGTGTGGATGTTTTTTATCCAACTGGTGATTCGTATAGCATTGAGGTTATCGAACAGGCGAAGAAAGACGGTTTGTATGCAATTGGGTATGTACGTGATCAGTCTTATATTGCTGAAGAAACTGTTTTGACGAGTACTGTTCAACATGTTGACGAGTTGTACTTGTTAGCAGCGAAGAAGTTTAATAAAGGGGAGCTTAAGGGTGATATCCTCGTTTATGATTTTCAGGATGATGTCATAACACTTGGTGAATTCAGCCCGATGGTACCCGATGATTTCAGGGAAAAATTGGAAGATACGATAAAAGAGTATAAGGACACGCTGCTTCTGCCAAATGAATAAAAGCTGATGACTGCTATGCTCGTTTTAACTTGCAAGTCTTTAAAAAATGCATTAAAATTAGTACCAAGTCATAATAATTGATAATAATATTTTTTAAGGGGATGAAAGAATGAACGTTGGCGTATTAGGTACAGGTCATTATGTTCCCACCAATGTTGTTACAAATAAAGATATGGAAAAAATAGTCGATACAAGTGATGAATGGATCAGAACGAGAACAGGTATAGAAGAAAGGCGTATTGCCGGAGATGATATTGATACATCAGATATGGCCTATTTTGCTGCAAAACAGGCTATTGAAGAAGCAAATATTAACCCAAGAGATATAGAACTTATAATCGTTGCTACGGTAACGCCGGATACACCATTTCCATCTGTGGCAAACCGGCTGCAGGAAAGATTGGACGTTGGTACAGTTGCTTCAATGGACATTGGTGCAGCATGTTCCGGATTTATGTATGGATTAATTACTGCAAAGCAATTTATCGAGACCAAGACGTACAAGAACGCATTAGTTGTTGGAGTCGAAAAGCTTTCTAAGATTACTGACTGGGAAGACCGAAACACGTGTGTCCTTTTTGGGGATGGTGCTGGAGCGGCTGTTCTCGGTGAAGTATCGGAAGGTAAAGGTATCCTTTCCTTTGAACTCGGGTCAGATGGCACTGGTGGCAAGCATTTATACCAGGATGAAAAAGATCATCTTATTATGAATGGAAGAGAAGTGTTTAAGTTTGCAGTAAGACAAATGCCAGAGTCCTCCATAAATGTGATTGAAAAAATCGGTTATACTAAAGAAGATGTAGATTATCTGATTCCACATCAGGCAAACATTCGAATTATGAATGCTGCCCGTGAGCGATTAGGTATTCCTGAGGATAAGATGGCAACTTCTGTTAAAAAATATGGTAATACATCATCAGCTTCCATACCAATTGCATTGTCGGAAGAAGTAAAAAGCGGAAAAATTAAAGACAATGATTTAGTAGTAATGGTTGGATTCGGTGGCGGATTAACATGGGGCGCAGTTGCATTACGCTGGGGAAAATAACATAGATTGTACTTGTAATAGGAGGAGAAATTAATGGAAGCGAGAAGAGTAGTAGTTACAGGACTAGGTGCGATAAGTCCATTAGGCAATGAAGTATCTTCAATGTGGGACAATATTGTAGCAGGGAACTCAGGTATCGATACAGTTACAAGAGTCAACAAAGACGATTTTCCAGCTACGGTGGCTGCAGAATTAAAAGAATTTGATGCATCCGTTTTTATGGACAAAAAAGATGCCCGTAAAATGGATCGATTCACTCAATATGCCGTAGCCGCCTCCAGAATGGCTGTTGAAGATGCAAAACTGACAATTAACGAAGAAATTGCTAATCGTGTTGGTGTTTGGATCGGTTCAGGTATTGGTGGAATGGATACGTATGAAGAACAGCATAACAAGTTTTTAGCGCGAGGCTACAAGCGTGTCAGCCCATTTTTTGTTCCAATGCTGATTCCTGATATGGCTGCGGGACAGGTGTCCATTCAATTAGGAGCTAAAGGTATCAATTCCTGTACAGTTACAGCATGTGCTTCAGGAACAAACTCTATCGGAGATGCGTTTAAAGTTATCCAGCGCGGTGATGCAGATTATATGATAACAGGTGGTACAGAGGCACCAATCACAAATATGTCTTTTGCCGGGTTCAGTTCGATGAAAGCATTGTCTACAAACCAAGACCCGAAAACTGCCAGCCGTCCGTTTGATAAAAATCGTGACGGATTCGTAATGGGTGAGGGTGCAGGGATATTAATTCTTGAATCACTGGAATCTGCTGAAGCACGTGGTGCGCATATTTACGCTGAAATTGTAGGTTATGGATCTACCGGTGACTCACACCATGTTACAGCACCTGCTCCACAGGGTGAAGGAGCTGCCCGTGCTATGAAGCAAGCTATTGACGATGCAAACCTCACGTTTTCTGACGTCGATTACATTAATGCACATGGAACGAGCACGGATTTAAATGATAAGTTTGAAACAATGGCAATTAAGACTGTATTTGAAGATCATGCTACGAAGCTTGCGATATCATCGACAAAATCGATGACGGGCCATCTGTTAGGTGCTGCAGGAGGAATCGAATCTGTTATCTCTGTGAAAGCAATTACAGATAGTATAATTCCGCCTACAATAAACTATGAAACACCAGATGAAGAGTGTGATTTAGATTATGTTCCAAATGAAGCTAGAAAACAAGAACTCAATGTTGTAATGAGCAATTCACTTGGATTTGGCGGACATAATGCTTCACTTATTTTCAAAAAGTATACGAAATAATTAAGTTGTAAATAGAGGCTAACCTTAACTGGTTGGTCTCTATTTTTTTATTCAATCTATTTCTATACATGTATGATGATAGTTTCGCATACAGTATAAAAAGTGGACAAGTATAGGTGGGGATACGATGGTTGGAACAATTTTTTTGTTTTTGCTGGGGTTTGGACTAGCTGTTGCTGGCGGAGTTGTAATTATTACCTATTTGAATTTTATACCAGCAGGGTTGGCCTGGGGAGACTTTTTATCTTTCATAATTGGAAGACCGGAATGTTATTTTCTCCCACTTGGATTTATTTTAATTGCAATCGCTTTATATCGCTATCCATAAAAAAGGAAAAATATAGTTTGTATCGAATATTTTTCAACTATCATGGTCATAATGTATTTTAAAAGGTGGCATACAAAGTGAGGTTTTTCCATGTTATATTTACATGATGTCTGGGTGAATTGGTTTGAAGGGGAAGAGAACGGATACAGTGTATGTTTCTTCCATGAATGGCGTAAAGAAGACGGTATAGAGTTGCTTGATCAAGTCCCATTAGTATACATAAACACCGAACTATACCGTTACATCGAGAATAACATGAATGACTTGCCTAAGGAATTACTGGACCTCATATGTAAACGTGCATATATCCGAAAAGGACAAGAGCGAATCGTGCTGGACTACGCCTGTGTTGTGACAGATGGTAATGACGTAATTGCATTTGATACAATCGGGTACGAGATTCCTATAAGAAAAAGCAGGTTAATTCCAAGGCAGGAGCAACAAGTTTTTGATATGATTTCTGGTGCTAAACAACACCGGTTTAAGCTTGAAGAATCTTTGACTAAGAAAGAATATCACATTCTTTCAATGGAACCAGAGCTAATCTATGGATTGACTCGCAAGGAGCGGCAGCTTAAACAGTTACTTATGATGGCTCTTGATCAATTAAGAACGACAAACAACCATGAAGAACTGCGGTACTGGTTAACAGAATGGGATCCTAAAAAATACGGGTACATTCGCTTTATGGATCCGAATAAAGTATGGCAGGTTCTCTATGATGGGGTCCGTATAGGGTGGAGTGCTGAACATGAGAATTTGTGCAGAAAGTTAATTAAAGGACAACCTTTTCTTGAGAGATTATGGGAATTAGAGCAAGTTCCGAAAGGTCGACCGTCGAAGCAGAATTAAGTGCAGTTTTTTAAAAATAGTATAAATAAAATAATCCGAACGGAGGATTCGACTTCGTTCGGATTATTTGCTGTGCGTTGTGATGATCTTCTATTCAACTAATCCTTAGTTTCAAATATCTCTTCTTGATTAAATAGATCGACTTTTTCTTTCATTCGTTTATTTTCATCCTGCCATTCTATAATCATATAAACATCGCTAATGTCTTTAATTGAAATAGGTTCTCCACTTTTGTTAAAATAAGCGCCGCTTTTCGTTGCACCTGAAGTAGTTTGAGTTATATCTGTCTCACTTCCAGTAACAGTCTTACCTTGGACAACCATATCTTGATTACCTATAACAGCATGAACTCTAATGTTAAAAGAAGTGGTACTATATTCTGTTTTGTTTTTCATAGTTAATTTTGCATCCCCAACTTTAAACATATCTGGTTTTATAATAATTTCGTAAGTATTCACTTTCCAATTTTCACTCTCACCAGATAACGAGAGATAATAATTATTTTCAATCATTTTATCATTACTATTGCATCCAGTAAGGAAGAAAATAAAACATACAGATCCTAATAAATAAATTGCTTTTCTGCTGTTATTTAATAGCAAAATGTTATCACCTCATTCTTTTAGTCTGATAATGTCTAATTCTGTCTGGACATAATAACGGTAAAAAAATATAAAGGTCCAAATCAATTTCGACTTGGACCTTTCATTAGCTTGTTATTATAAATTATATACACCGAGCAATATTTACTTTTTCACTCTGCCAAGTCCGACTGCTTTCTTCGCTTTAGCCAGATTTTTATTCGCAACCTGTGAAGCACGTTCTGCTCCATCATCTAATATATCATCCAGTTTCTCTGAATTCAGCAATTCATAATAACGCTCCTGAATAGGTGCGAGTACATTTGTGACCGCTTCAACCACTGCTGCTTTAAAGTCTCCATACCCTTTACCTTCAAATTCGGATTCAATATCCTTGATGCTTTTGTCAGAGCAGCTTGCTAAAATAGTCATCAGATTAGAGATGCCAGGTTTGTTTTCCTTATCGAATTTTACAATACCTTCTGAGTCGGTTACAGCACTTTTAATCTTCTTTTCGATTCTCTTTGGTTCATCGAGCATCGAAATAAATGATTTTTCATTTTCGTCAGATTTACTCATTTTCTTTGTAGGATCCTGCAGTGACATGATGCGGGCTCCAACCTTAGGCATGCTGATGTCAGGAATTGTGAAAATGTCATTAAATCTGTTGTTAAATCGTTGTGCCAGGTCTCTGGAAAGCTCTAAATGCTGCTTTTGATCATCGCCAACTGGCACGATATCTGTATTATATAATAAAATATCTGCAGCCATTAAAGGCGGATATGTTAAAAGAGCGGCTGAAACAGCTTCCTTACCCTTTGATTTATCCTTATATTGTGTCATGCGTTCGAGCTCACCTGTATAGCTTATCGTCTGCATAATCCAGCCAAGCTGTGTGTGCGCGGAAACTTCTGATTGAATAAACAAAGTTGCTTTATTGTGGTCTATCCCAGCTGCAAGATACAACGCTGCAAGTGAACGTGTTTGCTTGCGGAGCTTTAACCGATCCTGTGGAACCGTTATTGCATGTTCATCGACTATGCAAAAATAACAGTTGTGGTCATTTTGCAGGTCAACAAAGTGCTTCATTGCCCCAATGTAATTTCCAATTGTTAACGTACCGCTTGGTTGAATGCCTGAAAAAATTGTTTTCATTTGATTTTCCTCCACTAAGATAGAATGTTTGAGGAATGTCAGAGCATCAAAAAAAGCTCATCTATCCCTCGGCAAGGGACGAATGAACCGCGGTGCCACCCTAATTATCCTACACGTAATGTAGGATCACTTTGTCATGCATGTATAGCTCCCAAGTCCAATTCCAATTACCATGGTGCTTGTTCTCACCAAACACAAGCTCTCTAATGTTACCAGCGGGTAATTGTACTACACCTTATTCATCGCTAACTATTTCATTTATTTGATTATATAGTAACCTGAAAAAAATGCAAGTAAAATTTAGTGTTTTAATAATTTAATCTAAAATAGACTCTGAAAATTCAGTCGACAACAATACATGTTTTATTTAAAAAAACAACCCTATTCAACGAAAAATAATCGCTGTTTTTCGACATTATTTCTATAATTTGCGTTCATTTTTCCACGCATTTGCTATATACTAGAAATAATGAAAATTATAATAGGAGATTGATAATTTATGGGGAAAACACAGTTGGGAATTGTAACACTTATAGGGATTCTCCTTTTAAGTTTATGCTTACCGAGTAACACGTTCGCGAGCAATGAGGAAGAAGTACATATTGCACATAGTCACTCTTTAAAACAAACAAGTATAAAACCAATAGATGCAAGTAATCAAATGCAGCGTTTCACATATGATTCTGGACTTGATTTTAAATATCCAGACGCTGTTCGCGGAATATATGTAACAGGACCATCTGCTGGGGGACAGCGGTTTGATAAACTGTTAAACTTAGTCGGAACTACTGATTTAAACGCTATGGTAATTGATATTAAAGAAGATCATGGTAACTTAACCTTTAAACCTAAAGAAGGTTCACCATATGAAGATATTGCTTTGAATTTCATTAACGATCCTCGCAATATGTTAAAAACGCTGGAAGAAAAAGGGATTTATCCAATTGCAAGAGTTGTAGTGTTTAAAGACTCAGTGCTTGCTGAAAAGCATCCTGAGTGGTCCTTTCAAGAAAACGGTAAGGTTTGGAGAAATGGTAAGGGTGAAGCTTTTGTAAGTCCTTTCAAAAAAGAAGTTTGGGAATATAACGTTGAAATCGCAAAAATGGCTGCTGAATTGGGCTTCCAGGAAATCCAGTTTGATTATGTACGTTTCCCTGAAGGATTCGAACGCTATCAAGATGAACTTGAGTATGATTTAGGCGATTATGCTGACTCCAGTAAAGATAAAGTACAGCGTCGAGTTGATGCTGTAACAGACTTTGTCTCATATGCTAAAGGTGAGTTAGAGAATTACGGTGTAGATGTTGCGGTAGATATATTTGGTTACTCCGCTACAATCCCTGAAGCACCAGGTATTGGACAAAACTTTAGTAAGATTTCGAAAAACGTTGATGTCATTTCATCTATGATTTATCCAAGTCACTGGACATCTTATTTCGGAATTAAGAAACCAGACATGGAACCGTATAAGTTAGTTACTGAATATGCTAAGGTTGAAAACGAAGTATTAGGCAAGCTTGAGGATCCACCGACATCGAGACCGTGGATTCAGGATTTTGAAGCACCTTGGTTATACAGTGGAGCTACAAAACAATATGGAAAAGCAGAAGTAGAAGCGCAAATTAAAGCACTGCAGGAACACGGAATCAATGAATTCTTACTCTGGAATGCAGGTAATGATTATACAAAAAATGTGGACTACACGCCATAAAGAAAAGAGAAACACAGGTTCCAATTGGAACCTGTGTTTTGTATTTGTGCAGCATGATTATGTTTAAAAACAGGTGAATGGGGTAAACAAATAATAGTGAAACGAAAAAGTGTAATTTAACAAAACGCGAAATGTCCGTTATACTAATAAAGACTACTATAAAAACTCAAAGGAGTAGATCAATGAATTGGTATGAAAAGTTAAACAAATATTTCCCTGTAGAGGAAATGAAATCGAAGGAACATATGGACATGCTTTTAAAGGAAAAAGGCGACGTTTATTATAAGGACGAAAGCCCAAATCATGTTTTAATGTTCGCTGAATTTGACACATTTATATTTATTGACTATGTATGGGTTTCAACTGAATCAAGAGGCCAGGGAACTGGTCACAAAATAATGGAGAAACTTAAGAAAAAAGGAAAACCAATTATTTTGGAAGTAGAGCCTGTTGACTATGACGATACAGATACTGAAAAACGACTTCGTTTTTACCAAAGAGAAGGATTCACCCACGCAACATCTATTGGATACAATCGCCGTTCCCTTGCTACTAATGAAGAGACCACAATGGAAATATTATTTTGGTCACCAGAAGAAGACTCCGAGGACGTAATTTACGAAAAAATGAAGCATATGTATGATAATATTCATACGTACAAAGATAAAGAGTTATACGGGAAATCGTATCAGCCAGTTGATGAAGTATTGAGCTATGATACCGACCGTGATTCTGAAGATATCTTAGAGAATCTAAAGAAAACTGAAAAAGCGTAATAGGAAGCAGCCTCAACTTTATTGGGGCTGTTTTTGTTTATTTTAACTTTCGTATATAGTCAATCATGTCGATTGTAATAAACGTAGCATGTAAAACATGGCAATTCATACGATTTACACATGTCTAATCCCAAAGCATGTGCGCGTTATTTTTGTCGTAGTTGATGTATAATGTGACGTACTTTTTAGTTTGCTTCCATAGCTGCCGTCCAGGATCGTTGCGGGCGGATGCTTTCCGCGGGCACGGCTTCAGTCTCCTCGAGAAGAGCACTCTGCGGGGCCTTCAGACTCGTGCTGTTCCCGCAGGAGTCACCGCCCGGAACGATGCGGGACTGGTTAAGTTGTTTATGTCTTTGTTGTTTCTTTCAACTAATGCATCCTAAAACAGACGGAGTTGTGCAGTTATTAGATCCACGACAGCTATTTATTGTCTAGAGATTGGAACGGATGGCAGTCGACTCTTGCGGGAGGAAAGGCATCGGTGAGACCCCGGAGTGCGGTAGCACGAGGAGACTCACCAGCCGGCCTAAGGTGCGCGACTGCCATCCGTGGAAATCACGTTGCTGTAACTTCGTGGTCTATTTCTGGTGTGGAAAACAAAAAGATGTTACGTCGCAGTATAGAGATATTGAGTATCAACTACAACAAATGGATGGTGGGCTTGGGAAAGTCCTTCACATTGTTCAAAAGAGGAATTTTTACTTTTTTTTTGTGAATTTGGTTTATTAAAAGTTGTTTGGGGAATGTTATATATAATTAACAACAACAACATTTTATGAACATTATATAAAAACCTACTTTTTTTGCAAATACTCTACCTTTCGCTTGACAATTGTAGTATAATGATACATATAGGTTATTTAAACTTATTTTAAACTGATAAGTTATATAAAGTTCATGAGATAACCCAATCTTAGAATGAGGAGTGAAGTTTCATGGTAACACTTTATACCTCACCAAGCTGTACTTCGTGCAGAAAAGCAAAAGCGTGGTTAGAAGAACATGATATACCGTTCACTGAACGAAATATTTTTTCTGAACCATTATCTTTAGACGAAATCAAGGAAATTTTACGCATGACAGAAGATGGAACGGATGAGATAATTTCAACTCGTTCTAAGGTTTTCCAAAAGTTAGACGTAAATATAGATCAATTACCTTTAAAAGATTTATTTCACTTGATTCAACAGAACCCAGGACTGTTAAGACGACCAATTATACTTGATGAAAAGCGTCTGCAGGTTGGTTATAACGAAGACGAGATACGCCGGTTCTTACCTAGAACTGTTCGTACGTTCCAATTACGTGAGGCCCAACGAATGGTCAACTAATTTTCTTAATTGAAAATGCTTAATGATAAAAGTAAAAACGCAGAACCAGATATGGGGCTGCGTTTTTATTATCTTTTGGCAGGCAAGAAAGTATAAGTATTTTCTTGCTGCATAAGTGCAACTAAGGATTTCACCATTAAATCTGGGGATATGCCAAGTTTTTAGTCGAATTTTAATACAGCACGTGACAAATAATACTTTATCCTCTAAAATATATTATTAAATTCTCTATATATAGGCATTTTAATTTTCAATTGGTGGCGATGTAGCATACAATGGAATTATAGAAAATTAAATACAGCCAATGAATGGTTAAACAAGCAGGGAAACGGGTAATAGATAAATAAAGAATCAATAGACAGGGAACTTCTTTGTACATGGAAATGGTCATGCGGAAGAAGATCCGGACAGTATAGATAGATATGGGTGAGATAGTCTCTTCCACCTAACTATTTAATAGAAGGGAGAGAAATACCATGGAAATAGAACGCATTAATGATAATACCGTTAAATTTTATATATCTTATATAGATATTGAAGACCGTGGTTTTGAACGTGAGGAGATCTGGTACAATCGGGAACGAAGTGAGCAATTATTTTGGCAAATGATGGACGAAGTAAACTATAAAGAAGACTTTAATGTGGATGGGCCGTTGTGGATACAGGTGCAAGCAATGGATAAAGGTCTTGAGATCATTGTAACGAAAGCACAGGTATCTAAAAACGGTGAGAATATTGAGTTGTCCACTGAGAATGGAAAAACAATAGATTTATCTGTTGACGAGGATATTGAAAATATGCTGGAAAATAAATTTGGTAAATCAGCTGACAAACAAAAAGATGAAGAAGATGAAATTGAAGATGATGGCAAATTGTCATTTGTATTGCAATTTAGTGATTTTGAAGATGTTATTCAGCTAAGTCATTATTTCCAAGGGGATACTGATGCTTTCCAGGACAGTTTATTTTACTTCAACGATAACTACTACTTTTACCTAGAATTTATTGATGAGTCAATGGATGATGACAAACAAGAAGATGTAATCAGTAAGGTTTTCGAATTTGGTAAGGATACCGATGTAACCATTCATTATTTAGAAGAATATGGAAAAACCATTTTTACGAATGACACATTCGAACAAGTAAGAAAATATTTTCCTGCACAGCTATAAGACGTCCAAATCGGATGTCTTTTTTTTTGCAAAAAGCAGGAAATACCGCGTCGCCGCCGAATTAATTAGGAATGGAGGTGACGCCAACTATGCTTCAAGCAAAAATTAAAACTGGTGACCTGATAACGCTTATAAATCTGACAAAACAAGAAGTGGAAAATGCAAGACACCATGAGTATTTCTGCCCCGTATGTAATGAGTCAGTTATCGTAAAAGCGGGGGAAAGGACGATTGCGCATTTTGCACATCTTTCGGTAAAGAACTGTATTTCGAGTGATTATGGGGAGGGATCATACCACGCACGAGGTAAACTGGAATTATATAATTGGTTAAAACAGCAAACTTTCAAAACCGAACTTGAAAAATATATACCGGAAATCAACCAGCGTCCTGATCTGCTTGTAACCATCAGGAACAAGAAAATAGCAATCGAGTACCAATGTGCACGAATTCCTCTGGAAGTAGTTAGACAGCGCAATGAAGGATACAGAACAGCTGGTATTACACCAATCTGGATCCTGGGTGCAAAGCACTTCCATCGACTACGAAAACATCACTTCAAAGTAGATCAATTCATTCTTTCCTTCTTACATCAGTTTACACCAAGCTTCCCGATATCCCTGTATTTCTTCTGCCCAAGCACACTTCAGTTTGTATCCGCCCAACATATTCATTTATCTAATTCCCGTAATGCAATTGGTTCTTTTTCATTTTCCAAGTTAAACGAAATGACTTTTCACCATATGTTTAAACAGCCTCTTTTTAATCAAAACGGATTTTACCAATTATGGTTAAATGAAAAGAAACAGTTCAGGTTGAGTCGAAATAACCGAATGTTTGGTGCAGAACTAGTCTGGCATAAATGGTTATATGAGAATGGAACACACAAAGAACGACTTCCTTCCATTGTCCATCTTCCTGTTCCTGGTCAGCATCAAATGAAATTGCCGCTTTACAACTGGCAAAGCAGGTTGTGCATTGATCTGCTGATACCACTGAAAATTGGTGCGCGATTTTCAATAAAAGACTGCGAGCGGCTTTTGCGTTATAAACCCCAACAATCCATTCTTCTTAAAGGCACGGACCATCCCATTCTCAGCTATTTGCTTATTCTTAAAGAAATCGGCGTTATTGATCAGTACCAAACGACAGTATTTGTGAAAATGAAAGAGATCGTATTTCACAAAAATATTGAAGAATCAGTGAAAGCTGATGCACGTTTGATGAATCAGTTAATTCAATATAGTACAATAGGATTATGAATGAATTTAGCAGAAAATAACATACTAAAGGAAGTTGTTTTCTGATGAAGGTATTTTGTGATTTGCAACGAATATAGTTTAAGAAAGTGATATTTTAAAGGAGGCTTTTCAATTGGCGAAAGCAACAAAAGAATTACCGAAAAGAAGTGAACTACCTAAAGAGTTAACATGGGACTTAGAAGATATTTTTGCAACAGAGGATGAATGGGAAAAAGAATTAAAAAGCTTGAAGCAGGATATTCCTAAAATTGAAGCTTATGAGGGCAAGTTATCCGAGTCAGCGCAGGCACTATTTGACATGTTCAAGCTCCAGGATGAACTATCACAGCGTTTAGGAAAACTGTTTACATACGCGCATATGCGTAACGATGAAGATACAGCGAATTCCTTCTATCAGGAATTGAACGCGAAAGCTGAGAACGTTTTAACGCTTGCTTCCAGTTCGATGAGCTATATTGTTCCAGAAATTTTGACAATCGATGATGAAAAGTTAACGAAATTTCAAGCTGAAAAAGAAGAACTATCATTATATAAACAAACATTAGACGAAATTGCCCGTCAACGCGCGCATATTTTATCACAAAAAGAAGAAGCGCTGCTTGCCGAGGCGTCAGAGCCAATCGAGAACGCATCGCAAACATTTGGTATGTTGAATAATGCTGATCTGACATTCCCGGCTATTAAGAATGAAGAAGGCGAGGAAATAGACCTTACGCACGGACGTTATATAGGCTTTTTGGAGTCAAAGGACCGTCGTGTACGTGAGGATGCATTTAAAGCGATGTACAAGACGTATGGCAGTTTTAAAAATACGTTTTCTTCTACATTAACCGGTACGATTAAAAAAGATAATTTCTACGCTAAGATTCGCAATTACGATTCAGCAAGGCATGCAGCACTAGACGGAAATAATATTCCAGAGCAGGTTTACGAAAACCTGGTTGAAGCAGTTAATGATAAAATTCATTTATTGCATCGATATTCTGCATTACGCAAGAAGGTACTAGAGCTTGATGAATTGCATATGTATGACATGTACACACCGCTTGTGAAAAACGTGGATATGAAAATCCCGTATGAAAAAGCCCAGGAATATGTAGTGGAAAGCCTTGCACCACTCGGCGAAGAGTATGTAAACATTGTAAAAGAAGGTTATAAAAATCGCTGGATAGACGTCGAGGAAAACAAAGGGAAGCGCAGCGGTGCATATTCTTCAGGTGCATATGGCACAAATCCGTATATTCTGTTGAACTGGCAGGACAATGTTAACGATCTATTTACATTAGCTCATGAGCTTGGACATTCGGTTCACAGCTATTACACAAGAAAATCACAGCCGTACCGATATGGAAACTATTCGATTTTTGTAGCGGAAGTAGCGTCAACGTGCAACGAAGCATTGTTGAACGAATATATGCTGAACAATTTGGAAGACGAGAAAGAAAAACTTTATTTGTTAAATCATTTCCTGGAAGGGTTCCGTGGCACGGTATTCCGTCAAACAATGTTTGCTGAATTCGAACACGATATCCATAAGCGTATGCAGGATGGTGAGGCACTGACTGCTGAAAAGCTTACGGAGATCTACTATGCATTAAATAAGAAGTATTTTGGTGATGAAGTAGTATCAGACGAGGAAATTGGTCTTGAATGGTCACGAATTCCACATTTCTACTACAATTACTATGTATTCCAGTATGCTACTGGTTATTCAGCAGCAACTGCTCTTGCAAGCCAGATTCAATCAGACGAGTCAGGCGAAGCTGTTGAGCGCTATTTAAACTTCCTTAAAGCAGGAAGCAGTGACTTCCCAATTGAGGTATTGAAAAAAGCTGGTGTTGATATGACGTCAAAACAGCCGATTTTAGAAGCGCTTGACGTGTTCGAAGAAAAGCTTGGCGAAATGGAAAAGCTGTTATTAAAATAAAGCTCCATAAGTAAGAGGATGCGCCTGTTTGGGCTCATCCTCTTACTTTTTATGCAGGTAAGAAAGTATAATTCCTTTCCTCCTGCATAAGAGCAACTAAGACTTGGTGATAAGGCTAGTTTTCTAACGTAATCTACGAAAAACACGGCGATGCGTAAACGAAAAAATAGTCAGGTAAATTGAGATGAATAGCAGTGGCAGAGTGATATATAAAGGAATTAATTGCATAAAGCCAAGAATATTTAAAAAGAATGCAAAAATGGTTAACCCGAGAAATAGGTAGGGCATATAGTTTTGCATGAAAGATGCCACCTCCTTGTTTTTAGTTAAGTATATGATAGATAACTTTAATTAGAAGTATGACATTTTTGTGAAATGAACTAGTTAGTTATTGAATAACAGACAAGAAGTTGCTATAGTAAATCTGAACAAAAGAAAGAAGCAAACAAACCCCTTTGTTTGAACTTTCTTCCAACCCCTTTTATAAAATATAAGTTTCTAAAAGACCTAAAGGATATACGCTGCCCCGTATATCCTTTTTACGTTGTTTTTTAGACTGTTATGTGGTCTTGATCAAGTTAGGCAGTGTGGTGGCTGAGGATATCGGGTTCGAGCGGCAAGATATCGATCCCGAGGCAGAGAAATCATGGTCGTTGTCAGAGATATCGATCTTGAGAAAATTTATATCCATCGGGAGAAAAATTATATCCATCTCGAGCGCAATAATATCGGTCTTGAGCCCAACCAAGCCCAAACCACGCATCAATTCCATAAAAAAGCGACCACCCACTGGGTAGTCGCTTTTGTATCAGGATTTAATATATTTCCAGAAAGATCCATATTTAACTGGGATCTTTTCTACTGTTTGTTTTAATTGTAATTTTTTCATTTCCTTATCGGTTTGCACGAGGGTCCAGTCATAGACGACTGAAATTTCTTTGCTCCCCACAATACCGTAGTACTTCATGAAATCCTCCAAGGATGGTGTTTCTTCAGGCGTCGGATCTTTTTGAAGCATCTGTTTTAACACTTTTACATAAATATCATATGGATAAAGTCCGGAAATTTTAATGCCTTGTTCTTCAGCTACCTGATTAAAAAAGACGATAGTTGGAATGTAATCAACTTCCATTTCCTTTGTCAGTCTAAGATCGCATTGAAATGCTTTCTTTGCTGAAGTGGAATATAGGTCATCTTTGAATTCATGTAAGTCAAGATTTGCTTCATTCGCTATATCCATTAATACTTCTTCGTCTGAGATATTTCTTTTTTGTAAAAATAAACTTTCCTGTACTTTACGCAGAAACAGCTTACCGGCTTTTTTTCCTTGCAGTTCGGCTGCTTTAATTGCAAGGGATGCAATCCATGGAGAGGAAACGGGATTATCAACCCATAAATCTCCGTCACAGCTCATGCCTGTTCGTTTTGCTGTTCTGTCCCATATATCTTTAAGCTTTTTTGGTTTATCGAATTTATCTTTATTTAAATTGTTTAAATGTCCGCTAATAATAGGTCGAATGGTAAAAAAGCGTCCATATTCTATGGAAAGCTTTTTGATATAGGGCTCCAAGGACCAGCACTCTGGGCAAAGAGGATCCACAAAAACATAAATCTCAATCGGTTTTTGTACAGAGTCAGTAAAGCCAGATCTCGCCGATGTGTTTGTATGTTTAAAGCCTTTCAGCTCAGCGTTTTGCCAACTCACATCGATTCTCCTTTCTATTACTGTCAAAGCTTTCACGTCCGGTTGGATGCTACTGCTGCTTTGGCGGGTATGCTTTTTTACGATTATTCCGGTGTATTCATCATATGATTTGCTGTCATAGTAAGTTTTTCGAAAATTGCTGTTCGATAGGGTTCTTCGATTTCAGCTTCGTCGAGTGCTTCGCTCATACATGCAAGCCATGCGCTTCTTCTAGTCGGTGTTATTTCAAATGGAAGGTGTCGGCGACGCATCATCGGGTTGCCGCGTTCTTCTGAATAAATCATTGGTCCACCGAAAAATTGCGTAAGAAACAATCGCTGCTTTCTTGCCGTTTCCGTTAGATCGTCCGGAAAGATCTCAATGAGTTCTGGACATGCACCAACGCGCTTATAGAAAGCATTAACTAGCCTATCTATTGTATCGAAGCCACCTATAGCTTCAAACATTGTACTGGGTCTTGTCATTTTTTTCTCTCCTAATAGGTTTGTATTCATTGTAGCAACGTAATAATACTTCGGCAAATCATAAGAATTATTCAACCGTAAATGATGCGAAAAATCGTTTAATTTTATTGGGTGTCTCTTTCTTTACAATTCCGTGTTGATGTAAGAGTGAATAAAGCATGTTTTGTCCGGCTTCTTTTGATTGTGCTTCAATTTCTAATTCGTAATCGTATATGCCGTTATATACACTGTAGTCTAATACCAATAGTGTGTCCTGATAGTTTAATTCGTAGCGCTCTGTAGCAAGCTTGCCATAATAAACAAGGTCCTCCAGATTCACATTAAGTGAATGAAGCTGTTCTACTACCTGGCTTTTCGCAACCGGCGTACCCGCTAGCCATTGCTGTGCTTCCTCTTCCGATAATGCATCATGGGATTCGAGAAGTCCTTCTGGATGAGGTTCCTTTAATGTTAAAACATAGGCACCATTTTTCTCGCGAATTCTAAGTGCGGCACCTTTTTCCTTCAATGCGAAATTCTTAGTTTCAAAATAATGATTGGTTTGCCATATACCTGATTCAGGGAATGGGAATATAGTTAACAATTGCTTAAATTCTTCTTCTGTTAATAAATTTTTATACTCTATTTCAATTTCCTGCACCACAAATTCGCCTGCTTTCTCTGAGGTTGATTTATCCTATGATTATCGCGAATCAGCGACACTTTTGCAAAGATTATCCTTTTAGTTGTGTTATGATAGGATGGAAAAGGCGACTAGCAAATTAAAAAGTTATTCTTAAATACCGAGTTTTATTAAAGGTGGTATATACTAATGAATTGGAAGGCATTACTTGCTCCTTATTCACAAGTAGTTGATGAATTAAAGGTGAAACTTAAAGGAATGCGATCGCAATTTGAATTTGAATCAAGGCATTCCCCAATTGAATTTATTACAGGTCGGGTAAAGCCCGTGACAAGTATTTTGGATAAAGCTGAAACAAGACATATCTCGCTTGAACGAATTGAGCAGGAAATGCAGGATATTGCTGGCGTAAGAGTAGTGTGTCAGTTTGTGGATGATATCTATAAAATTGTAGCGATGCTTCGTACACGAAAAGACTTTACAATAATTGAAGAGAAAGACTATATATCTGAGAAGAAAGACAGCGGATACCGCTCTTATCACATAGTTATTGAATATCCAGTGGAAACGATACATGGAGAAAAGAAACTGATAGCAGAAATCCAGATTCGTACACTGGCAATGAACTTTTGGGCGACAAACGAACACTCACTTAATTATAAATACAAAGGTAGTATACCTGAGGAAATTAAAACCCGGCTGCAGCGAGCTGCAGAAGCCGCGTTTAAACTTGACGAGGAAATGTCAAAAATAAAGAATGAAGTACAAGAAGCACAGCGAATTTTCCATCGGAAATAATAGGTACCTGGTACTTTTTACAATTATTGGTAATGAGGGAGATGAATATTTATGAAGTTTGCGATTGTTTCGAAGGGCGATGATCGTTCGAATAATATTATGGCAACGATGCGACAGTATTTAACAGAATTTAATTTGACTTATGACAGTGAGAATCCTGAACTTGTCATCTCCATCGGTGGGGATGGAACGTTACTTGAAGCATTCCACCGCTACATACACCGTTTAAATGACACGGCGTTTATTGGTGTTCATACGGGGCATCTTGGATTCTATGCAGACTGGGTGCCGGAAGAAGTTGAAAAGCTGATTATTGAAATTGCGAAGACACCTTTTCAGGTGGTGGAATACCCACTGCTTGAGGTAATTATCCGGGCAAAGTCGGGTGGAAAAGAAGATCGGTTCCTAGCCTTGAACGAAGCAACGATAAAGACAGCCGATGGATCGGTAGTTTTTGATGTGGAAATAAAAGGAGAACATTTTGAAACATTCCGGGGTGACGGACTTTGTCTATCCACACCTTCTGGAAGTACAGCATATAATAAAGCGCTAGGTGGTGGAATTTTGCATCCGTCACTTGAAGCGTTTCAGTTAACAGAGATGGCCTCCATTAATAACCGGGTCTTCCGAACAATCGGTTCTCCATTAATTTTGCCGAAGCACCATACGTGCCTGTTAAAACCTCTCGCGGACCGAAGCTTTTTAATTGCGATCGATCATTTTACCGAGACGTATACAAACGTAAAATCAATTCAGTGCCGAGTAGCAAAAGAAAAGGTTCGTTTTGCGCGATTCCGACCATTTCCATTCTGGAATCGAGTAAGGGATTCATTCGTATCAGACTAAGCAGTTGAGCAGGAGCAGGTGAAGGGTTATGAAATGGATTATTTCCGAAGAACAAAGCAGCATGACCATACGTGACTATCTTCGTACCGTTCACAGCTTCTCAAGACGTCTGATAAAAAATGTGAAAGACAGTGGACAAATATGTGTGAACGGAGCACATCAGACAGTCAGGTATTTATTGAGCACGGCTGATGAGCTTGAAGTTATTTTTCCCGAGGAAACGATTGGGGAAGGGCTAAAGCCGGAGGATATCCCCTTGAATATCGTCTATGAGGATGATGCGGTGCTGGTGGTAGATAAGCCGGCAGGAATCGCGACAATACCTTCCTTTAAACATTTGAGTGGAACGGTAGCAAACGCAATTTTGGGACATTATCAGAAACAGGGAATTTCTTATACGGTGCACGTTGTAACAAGACTGGACCGCGATACCTCTGGTCTGATGTTAGTGGCAAAGCATCAGTATAGCCATTCGCTCCTGTCAAAGGAACAAATCGCTGGTGCGATTAGCCGAAAATATTGTGCTGTGGTGGAGGGGAACCTCAATAACAATACGGGCATGATCGATGCGAATATTGGCCGAAAAGACGGTTCTATTATCGAACGAACCGTTACAGAAACAGGAAAAAAAGCGATAACACACTATAAAGTTGAACAACAATCGAATTCGCATAGTTTAGTGGACATCAAACTGGATACAGGAAGAACCCATCAAATAAGAGTTCATTTTGCCCACATTGGTCATTCTTTAGCAGGGGATGATTTGTATGGTGGGTCTACTTTGGATTTTCACAGGCAGGCGTTACATTGTAAGGAATTAACCTTTCACCATCCGTTCACAAAAAAAGTGATGCAGTTTACCTCTGCACCACCAGCTGAATGGATCCAATTTGTTAAAGATTGCTAAATTTTTCTGATACAAAAGGCATTCGTGACTGAACAGATATTGTTTTCTGTTCAGGAAACCGAAAAGCTGTAAGCTTGTTGCCAAAAACACACCCCGTATCAATATTAATTGTGTTGTTAACCTGACGAGGTTCAAGCACCGGCGTATGTCCATATATAATCCAAGTCTTACCATGGTAATTCTGAGCCCAATCCCGCCTGATTGGGCGACCGTCTTCGTGAAATGTGCCAGTAATATCTCCGTACAATACAAATGTGCGAACTCGTTTGTCTGTTCGTCCAATAAATGATTCTTTAATACCAGCGTGTGCAATTAGCGTGTCTATTTCTGTTAAGTGCAGGTAGAGTGGTGCTTCTTCATATAGCGTCATAAACATGTGCTTTATTTTTTTCTGATCGCGTTCGGTAAGCGCTAGATATTCTTCTACGGTTGTTTCTAAACCGTAACGAATTTGAATGTCATTACCCAAGAGATACCGATAAAGCTTATTACAGTGATTACCAGGTACATAGCGAGCTGCACGGTGCTTTACCACCATATTATAAACCAGTTCCACTACCGCCAGTGAATCTGGTCCGCGATCTGTAATATCACCAACAAATACTGGCACCCGATTTTTTGGATGCACAAAAATACCTGCTTTTTTTTCATAACCCATTACGTAAAACAGTTCAATTAACTCGTCAATACAACCATGGACATCACCAATTACATCTATTTTCATTTCGATTTCCACCCTGATCTATTTAATATGTATCGCCTCTAAGTGATCACCCGATTAATGATGGTGAGTCAAAATAATTTGTGGTAAGATTGAGTAATGGTAGTACACATACAAATTCCGACAAAAAATATGTAATCCTATATTTCGACGACAATAATTCGTGTATGTTTTTCTTATATATAGTGTAAACATAAATGAAAAATAATTCAGCCTTTTTGTGCAGAATTTATTTTATTCAATAAAAGAGCAAAGGTGATTTTTAATGGGAAAAGAAAAATCAGGGGGATTGCAATACGATTTAATTTTAATTTTTTTGCTGTTTATGGGAACAAGTTTAATAGCACTTTATAACATGCAGCAGTTTTCCCTGGATAATGATAACTTTATGATGCAGCAAGTTGTCTGGTATACCTTGGGAGCAATTTTAATTTTCTTTATTCGTATGCTCGACTTAAATCAAATTTACCAATTAAGTATATATATTTACATTTTCGGTGTGCTTGTCCTTGCAATATTATTAGTCAGCCCGGAAAGTATTGCACCTTTAATTAATGGTACACACAGCTGGTTTGCAATTCCAGGAATCGGTACGCTGCAGCCGGCAGAATTCACAAAGATTACAACGATACTTGGCTTGGCGTATGCAATTACTAAGCATAAAGAGAAGCACGTAAATAAGAGTTTCCAGAGTGACTTTTTGTTGCTTTTAAAGCTGATAGCGCTTGTGGCTGTTCCAGTATTTTTAATTCTGCTGCAGCCGGATTTTGGTACATCAATGGTATACCTTGTAATATTAAGCTTTATGGTTTTATTATCAGGTATTAATTGGAAGCTGATTTTTTCAGTGGTAGCTATCGGGGCTATAATTGGGGCAGGAGCTTTAGCACTTATCGTGCAGTACCCTGAACTTTCTGAAGAAGTATTGCATGTTGATCCATATCAAATTAACCGAATTGAATCGTGGTTTGGTCCTGATGAAGAAGTAAATGACAAGAACTGGCAAGTCACTAAATCGTTTTTAGCTATTGGATCGGGACAATTATTTGGAAAAGGACTTGGAGAAATTCAAGTAGATATTCCTGAATCACAAACTGATTTCATCTTTGCCATTATTGGGGAAAGTTTTGGTTTTGTTGGGAGCAGCTTTGTAATTTTCCTCTATTTTATTCTGGCTTATAAATTAGTCAGTATAGGCATGAAGATAAGTAACACAAATATGTTCGGTGCTTTGTTTTGCTTTGGTTATATGGGAATGATCGCAGTTCATACATTTCAGAACATAGGCATGTCGATCGGGATTATGCCGATAACGGGAATACCTCTGTTGCTTATAAGTTACGGTGGCAGTTCCGTTCTGGCGACGCTTATTGGCTTCGGAATTGTATATCGGGTAAGCGAAGAGATTATGAATAGCGAAGGTTATATGTTCGGCAGATAAAATAAACTTGCCCCACGGTTATTGTTATAGCTGTGGGGTTCCGTGTACCCTTATAATGGTATGGAAAGGAAGTGTTCCTTATGGAAAGAACAGTTGAAACGCAGCGTCAATGGGACCTCTTACATGAATTTTTAGCGAGAGAAGATATAGATGCATTTCGTACAGAGTTTTTGGGTATTCATCCGTATGATCAGGCGCAATTTTTCATTGAACAGGAAAAAGCAGAACGAACCATGATCTATGCATACCTGTCTCCAGATGAGATAGCGGAAATTACGGAAAATATTGAAAGTGAAGATATAGAGCCATACTTTACGGAAATGGATCCGCGCTTCGCCGCTATGGTTTTGGCGGAAATGTCTACCGATGATGCCGTAGATATTTTAAATGAATTAAGCAAGGACAAAGTCGCAAGTTTCTTGACCATTATGGAAAAGGAAGCGTCAGACGAAATAAAACAGCTGCTTCATTATGAAGAAAAAACAGCTGGTAGTATTATGACAACAGAGTTTATTTCCATTTATAAAACACAATCTGTTAAAGATACGATGCTCCAGCTGAAAAAAGAAGGTCCAGAAGCGGAAACAATTTACTACATATATGTAGTGGATGAAGACAAACGCTTGGTTGGAGTGATTTCATTGCGAGATTTAATCATTTCAGAGGAAGATACACTGATTGAGGATATCATGAGTGAGAAGATTGTCTCTGTATCTGTTGCAAAAGATCAGGAAGATATCGCACAAATGATGCGAGACTACGACTTTCTGGCGGTACCTGTAGTTGACTTCCAATCACACTTACTTGGGATTATTACAGTAGATGATATTATGGACGTAATGGAAGAAGAAGCAAGTGACGATTATTCTAAATTTGCTGCGATCTCCGATGTTGACCGTCCGGATGAAAGTGCATTTGTTTCAGCAAAAAAACGGTTGCCATGGCTGATTATCCTGCTTTTCCTTGGGATGTTCACAGCAAACCTGATTGGCCGATTTGAGACCACCTTAAACAAAGTTACAGTGTTAGCAATATTTATTCCATTGATTGCTGGTATGGCCGGTAACACAGGCACACAGGCATTAGCTGTAGCTGTTCGTGGTTTAGCTACTGGTGAGTATGGCAAAAAAGGTAAAGCCAGACTTATTATGCGTGAGGCAACCACCGGTTTAATTACTGGTACCGTTTGTGGTATTTCAATTACGGCGATCATTTACGTCTGGAAAGGCGATATTTTTCTTGGGCTGCTAGTCGGATTTTCGATTATGGCAACTTTAATCGTCGCCACAATAGCAGGCTCGCTAATTCCAATTTTAATGGATCGGTTTAATATTGACCCAGCAGTAGCATCAGGCCCGTTTATTACAACAATTAATGATATTATCTCTATATTAATCTATTTTGGAATGGCAACTGCCTTTATGAGATTTTTAATTTAAGTACAACTATTCATTAGAAATAGAGATAAGAAGAACCGTTCACTGCAGAATAAATAATAGGTTAAAAAATGACTATCAAATTAAGCTTAATATGATAGTCATTTTTAATTGCTGAGCATTTTGGGACGGATTTACGCCATAAATAAATGCAAAGAGCACGTTTTACCGTATAAGAAATTTGGCCTTTTGGTTCTTAGTTCACGTTTCGCCCAGTCATTCATATACTGTGGTGACCATGACAATCGAAAGGAGACGCGTTTGTAATGAGTAATCAAAAGAAGTTTGCTAAAACCCCACTGCTTTATATACATCAGTCCAATCTGTCGAATCCAAAAGCTCCTATGCAATCAAACTACATTACTTCAAGAGATAAAAGCACGAAACCAGCAGAAACTAAAACACCTAAAGCACGATATGTTAAACGTACTAATTTTTTTGAAAAAGTGAATGAAGAGAAAGAACCTATAACTGAAAAAAATGAGGAAAACGAGAAACCTTCATCCAATAAGAAGTTTAGCGAATTGACAATACAAGAGAAAATTGATTATTTTCTAGCGAAGCCGGTGCACATTCCTAAAATGAAGTGTGAAGTGAAAACAGAGGAACGGACATATCGAGGTACCATTCAAGCTGTAGAAGCAGATCAGGTGTTTATGCAAATAGGACGACGCACAACGCATACGAAAATTGAAATTGGTTCCATACAAGAAATTAGATTAATTGGATTTTAATGCATAAAAAAGCACAGAAGAGGAAGTTAACTCCAATCTTCTGTGCTTTCTCAGGTAGCATTTAACTGTATTAGTTAATAGCATTAATTGCTGGTAAGCAAGTTACATGACAGAAGCAGTCCAAATCAACTGTAATGCAAATTCCGGTAGCGCGCAATGGATCAGTTTCCTGCTCTACTGGATTATCAGGATTATCACACTCATCTCCTGGATCACGTAATAATTCTAAAGTAGCACAACAATCATCATCTACCCGCTTAACTCTGAAGTAAAAACTTCCTACAACACGACCGATGTTATCTGGATGTGCACCGTAACCTTTGAATGGCTTACAGTTTCCTTTGCAGTATAGAAGTACTGGAACTGTATCTAATCCATTTCCGTTATCGGTTTCGCCAAGTAAATCACTAATTGAGCGTTCGCAGCTGGTATCACAACAATTTTCAATGACATCATTCTGTGCATCAGCAATTTCTTTTAAAATATCGCAAACACAGTTTCCTGTATCAAAATCTTTTCCACAACAACCCATGAATAAATCCCCTTCCTAAAAGTTATTGACTTATTGTCTATACTAGAATATGTACAATCGACTACTTGGTGTGGGCGCTACAGGGAGAATAATAATTAATTAATTCCTTGTAAAACCGGGCGAATGACTATACCCAGAATTACTTTTCAACATAGTCTAATAACGACAAAGAATAGAGGAGGAATGAATGTCATGTCTGAAAACAAACGCGTCTACCATGTGAAAGACCTTATTATCAAAGCAGACAATGTATTTATTGAAAGAGAAGACGAGAAGCATCACCGCCGTGATCAACTATTCGGAAGAAGGAACGAACGTCACGATGTAGAAAGTGAACGCGACATCCATGAAGAAAAAGAGCACAGGGATGAAGAAGTGGAAGCAGAAGATGAGGGACATAAAAAAAGAAGACAACGGAGACCATTTTGGTTTTAATAACCATTTCATAACAAAGGCAGCAAAAAAAGCTGTCTTTTTTACATAGGAAAGGCATATTTTTCAAAATAACGGGTATTAGTAAAGTAGTTAATGAATTGAATGAATGTCATGAACGTGCATACAGTAACAAATTTGACTAAAATAAAGGAGGGCATGGAAATGGGATATATACTTCCAATCACACATTATCAGTATCAGGATTATCAAAATCGTGTTACCCAAAAAGAACAGGACCCATATCACATTGAAAAACCATATAAAGTAATACTGGATACCAAGTCAAGAGAAATGGAAGACGAAGATCATACCCAGAAAGACGACCAGTCCTCCAAATCCAACTTCTTCTATAAACCAATGAACACAGACAATAATAAAAATGAAAAAGTAATTTCAAAAATAACAGGAAAAGGCCAACACTTCAGCGAGAGTATATAGAAAAAGAAAGGCGGAAGCGACTGTTCAGAAGCGGACGCATAAGCAAGTGACCGCAAACCGCCTGGTGTTGGCGGTTGGAGTGTCACTTGCTTATGACGACAGCTTCTAGGAGCTGCAGCTGGACAGAAAAGAAAGGCGGAAGCGACTGTTCAGCGACGTACAAATAGATAGGCCTGTGAAAGTGCGGTGAACTTTCCGTACATTCATCAGGACTAACTATTTGCTAGTCGCTAGGAGCAGTAGCTGGACAGAATAGAAAAGCGACGTAAGGGGTAGATTTTTTGGAATTCACCAGATTAAATGAAACATGTTATTACTTTGATGCCGTTGTAAATATCGGATATGTACATCAAAATGGAAAAGGAATGTTAATCGACGCTGGAATAGATGATTCCGTGATGCGAAAAGTACTTAAAGAATTAAAGGCAAACGAATTGCCAATTACACATCTATACATTACGCATGCACATGCTGATCACTACGGCGGTGCTTATTTTTTACAAAAAAGACATGATATCATGACGATTGCCCCGAAGTTGGAGTCTGCAATCCTACAAAACCCCACCTTAGAGCCACTCTATTTATTTCAAGGAAACGATCCATTACCAGAGCTTCACAATAAATTTCTCGAAGGAAAACCTATTCAGGTAAATAAGGAAATAGAAGCTGGTGAACACAATATAGATGGTTTCTCATTTACCACCCATCTTTTGCCTGGCCATAGCTATCATCAGTTAGCGCTCGAGATCGATGGTGTTCTTTTTGCAGGAGACAGCTATTTTAGTGAAGAGCAATTAGACAAACACAAAATTCCTTATATTACAGATGCTGGTCAAACCCTAGAAAGCTTACATAAACTGAAGGAAATTGCTTGTTCGGGAGCGGTTCCAGGGCACGGAGTGTATGAAGAGGAATTTATCACTACTGTTGAAAAAAATATCGAATGCCACGAGCGTTTACTGCAGTGGCTGGAGAATTATATTCAACAGTCAGATAGTGGTGTGTCGCACGAGACAGTTGTATCAGATATGTGCGAACACTTTGAAGTTAGCAATTCCATGCTTTCCTCGTGGCTGCTGTATCGAACAGCAGTTACAGCGTATTTAGTGGGACTCATAAAACAGAAGAAGATTGAACATTATATTGAAAAAAACATTTGGAAATTTAAAAAAGCATAGCTGATCTGAAAGTTGCTGACATTTTTTTTAAGAAGTTAAGCAAACTAGTTATGAAGGAGGTCAGAATATGCGAGATAAAACAAAAACGAAAAACAAGAGCAAACAAGAAATAAATGATCTGAAAAATAAAAAAGCAGAACAAACGAGAAAAACCGGACATAACAGAACATCAAATGATTAGTAAAAGACAGGCATGGAAGTCCATGCCTGTCTTTTACTGTTGCAGTCTGTCGTTTACTTCGTCTTTTATTTCTGCACGCAAACTCTCTATACTTTCTTCTCGGCGCTGGTTCTTTCCCTTTATCTGACGCTTTTCTTCTTCACTTATCTCCTCTGAGTGAGCCTTCACGTAGTCTCCGGCTTCGTTCCTGTTTTGCATTGTGTGGCCGATGGTATTCTCAATTTTTTCCGCGTTGTCAGAACGATCATCTGGTTTAGCATTTTGATTTGTCATCATACAATCCTCCTTAGCCATTATAAATTTAGTATGTGAGGAGTATGCAAAGTTATGTATCAAGAAAATTACAGTAGATCTCTCTGTTGTTCTTTAAGGCATTCTTTAAACTGCAGCTTTTCCTTTGATACTTCTGTTATTTCTTTATTTTTAAACTTTTTCCTTCGTTTTAATTTGCTGAACTTATAAATAATCCCTATTTTCACCTGTTGTACTTCTTTAACACCTTGAATAATAAATTGCATAGCAAAGATTGACAGCATAAATGCTAGTAAAACAAACCCTAATAAATAATATCTGCCTTCCTTAAAAGCGTATTTGTTAGCGCCAATTAAACCAGACCATTCATTTGTTGTAGACCTTGGCGGACCTTGCAGGAGTCCAGTTTCAATTATTGTTCCACCAAGAAAAATATGAAAAAAGCCTAAGTGGATAAAAATAACGAGAACCTGAATAAACTGCTGACCAAACAAAACGGTCATTTTAGGACCTATATGGGGCATGACGTGACGCCAAAAAACATGAAAACTGCCACCACCAAGTACCTTAGCACTTAAAATAAATTCATTTTGTAATACATGATTAATATCTTTTCCAATTAACACGGTGGTCAATGGGATAACTAAAACGGTGAGCACAATAACTTCCATCATTATTAGTTCTGCAGTACTATGTGCAAATCCGCTTCTCGACCCAAAAATGATCACACTTAGCAGGATGTAAGCAATAACACTTAAGGGAATAAAGTGAATCGAATCAACCATCTTGCTGATCCATTCCCGTGTTCGCGATTTTAGTTTAAATGCATAGAAGATACCAAATATTAATCCGAATAGAACACGGAGTACAGCGATTAGCAGTCCGAAAAATAATGTGTACTTTGCACCAATAACAAGTTGATCTAAAAGACTGTATCCAAATTTATCAGATCCAAGCAGAAAAGGCTCTGGCGGCTCATGCGGTCGTATACTTTTTAGGGTAGTCCCATCCTCTTCGTATGCAAACATCAATTGGTCAATATGATCATTAGTGGTAACAGAATAAATCAAGCTATAACTTATTACGAAAACAAAGAATAGAAAACCTAACGCAAACTTCCAATTTTTCATATGCTGGAAAAAAATGATTGTTATGGCTATTAGCGGCCGCCATGGTTTCATTTTTTTTAGTTTTATTCCTCTGATTCCATATAGTAAATTGCTCAAGGATCTTTTTATCCCATCAGCTATAGCAGTCGGCCGCCATTTGTCCCAAAAACGTCTATTATCTATCGAATAGGTATGTATTTCTTCAGTGGTAATCAAAAGATCGACAATCTGAAAGAAAAAATAAAAAGGTGTAAAGATCATTGCTAGTGCGACAGTGATGGTGATTGGAGAAAGGTTACTAGCTAATACACTAGTAAATCCCTTTATGTTATAGACTGCTTCGATTACAAACTGACTGGATAATGTGGCCCAAATGATAACCTTCATATGATGAAAAGAGCTTGGCATAATATTTTTCATAACATGCTTCGTTATAATTCGTACCTTCATCAGCCCTTTGCTTTGTAAAAAAGATACATAATCTTTCAGGAGTTCCTGTTCGATCATTAATAATAGAATTTTGTACATGGAGACCGCCGGTAATACCGAAAGGGTTAGAATCGGACCTAAGTATGCCCGTTCTTCCCTGTATGATGCGACGCGAAAGATATCAACCGCAAACGTTTTGTATATATAGATTGAAAACATTTGCAGCAGGACTGCAATCACAAGATCAGGTACTGACTCCAAAAAATCCAATAACCGTTTAATGGGATTTAGAAGTAATCTCGGAAGAAAATTGGTGACTAAAGCTAATAAAAACGCAACGGATAGTCCAATGAATACAGCAGCCAATAAGATTTGCAATGAATATAGGTACGGTTCCCACAATACCTCCATTAATGGCACGTCTACTGGTTCTTGTACCCACGTAACATTATAAACCCACGCACCAGGATTAAATAACTGCTTAATAAGATCAAGTAACATGTCAAATAATGCTGCAGGGCTAGTTGTTTTTGTTAATACTGCTTGTGGTACAAGACTGAAACATACAATTCCAAATATCCCAAGTAAATAAAAGGTAAATAATTTGATGAAGCGCACGAATTAACCCCCTAGGTTATATATCTTCTCTGAATTACTTATAGTTATTATTTTATTGTCAGTATTTGTTAGATAATAAGTAATATTACTACTTTTTTGTAAATATTACAATAATAGATTAAAAGTATTTAAAAATGTGCTTGTTACGAAATAATCACAAAGTAAAAGCAGAAATCCATTAGCTCTAACAGATTTCTGCTCTAAAAATGAAAAGATTATTTATCTGTAACTTAATTTTTCATGCAAAATTTCTGCTTTTTGTATTGCCGCTTTATCCGCTGCGATATCTCCAGGTTTGTTGCCATTTCCTAGTATGTAGTCTTCGAAAGTGATACCTGCAAAGTCGAAAATATAGTTAAATTGCTGAATCATAGGAAGTCCCTTTAGATTGGCGTTGTCTCCACCTACAGAAATTACGTATGCTTTTTTTGCAGCCATTACTTCTTTGAAATCTGGATAATCTGCATCTCTAAAGGTCTGTGACCAGCGATCGATAAAATTCTTCATCGTTCCGGACGTACTGTACCAATAAATCGGTGTAGAAAAGATTAAGACATCATGCGGTAACATTCGATCTATTATTGAATTATAATCGTCCTCGACAGTACTAAATCCATCTTCTGTATGACGCAGGTCTTTAACAGGAAGAATTTCATAATTGCTTAATTGAATCTTCTCCACAGCTAAATTCTGGATAACTTTCTCAGTAAGTATTTCGGTATTCCCGCTCTCACGGGTCCCTCCATCTATAACAGCAATTGACATAAGTTATTTGCTCCTTTCCATCTCTATACAAGTATCATATAATGAATTTTATGATCAATAAAGATGAACATTTCGATTAAACCAATCGAAAAAAACGATTGAAGAGGATGTGAAAAATGGAGACGAAGCAGCTTCGAACGTTTAAAGTCGCAAGTGAAAATTTGAATTTCACAAGAACTGCGAAAATAGTAAACTTCGCACAATCCAGTGTGACAGCTCAAATAAAGGCGCTAGAACTGGAACTCGGAACGCCGTTATTCGAACGACTTGGAAAGCGTTTGTTGTTAACCGAAGCAGGGGAACGATTTAAGGTATATGCTGAAAGAATGATTCTGCTCGAAGAAGATGCGAAAGGCAATGTAAACGGTGGAGAGGAGCCTGCCGGGACGCTCATAATTGGCGCACAGGAGAGTCAGTGTACCTATCGACTGCCACCAATATTAAAAGAATTTAAGGTGCAGTTCCCTCGCGTGAAACTGATTTTCAAGCCCGCTCATTCTGACGAAATAGCAAAAAAACAATTGAAAGAGGGGCTGCTTGATCTTGCTTTTGTAACAGATTTATCTGACAGTAGTGATACGTTTGAATCCGTACATCTTGCAAAGGAATCTATCATAATGGTTGCTGCTGCAAACCATCCAATACTTTCTAAACATGAGGTTACTCCAGCGGATCTAGAAAATGAAACACTTTTGCTCACGGAAACGGGCTGTTCGTATCGAACGATATTGGAAGAATCTTTTCGCTCCTCAGATGTATTTCCATCTAATAAGATAGAATTTGTTAGTATAGAAGCGATAAAGCAATGCGTTATCGCTGGACTTGGTATAGCTATATTACCAGCTATGGCGGTTGAGGCAGATCTCAAAACAGGGAAAATGGAGCAACTTCCATGGCAAAAATTCACTACCCCAATTCATACACAAATTACGTGGCACAAGGATAAACAGCTGACAACACCCTTAAAGGAATTCATAGAGATAACAAAAAGGTGGTTCAAAGAATACGGGAGTTATACAAATAACTGAGAGAAAATGGTAGAATTAGAATAATGAATAAATTTAGAGGGGTGTTTTCTATTAAAGCTGTTATTTTTGATTTTGATGGTACGTTAGCAAATACATTACCCATTTGTTTTTACGCATTTCAGCAAGTCTTCAAAGAATTTGATAATAGAGAGCTTTCGTCGGACGAGATTAAATCCATGTTTGGTCCATCCGAAACTGGAATCATTAGAGAAAACCTGCTTCATCCGAACATAGAACAAGCTATTGAGTTATACTATACAAACTATAAAGAAAAACACACAGAACTAGTTGAATTTAACCAACATATGGATGATCTGTTGCGATTTATTAAAGCAAAAGGAATGAAATTAGGTATTGTTACAGGCAAAGCAAGAAGAAGCCTGGACATCTCAGTCCAAGCACTTAACATGGAAGGATGGTTTGATGTCAGCATTACCGGTGATGATGTTACTCATCCAAAACCACATCAAGAGGGCGTATTAAAAGCCTTATCCATTTTAGGTATAGAAAACAATAAGGCAATGTTTATTGGCGACAGCGAGGCAGATATCCTGGCTGGTAAACGAGCAGACGTTTATACGATAGGAGTGAACTGGCTGCCTGCGTTTCAAGCGAATGAGTTTACTACCATCCCTGACTCCAGTTACAGCAGCATAGCTGATTTCATGAATTTTTTAAAAACGGATATAGCCTATGAGTCATAAATGGCTGGAATGGGCGAAACGAATTCAATCACTGTCGCAAGCAGGATTAGCTTTTTCCAAAGACATGTATGATAGAGAAAGGTATGAAGAATTACGTTCGATAAGCGCTGAAATTATGGAAGAACATACCGATCTTGAAATGGAAAAAGTCATGAATTTATTCGCAAACGAAACTGGGTATCAAACGCCTAAAGTCGATGTTCGTGGAGCAGTATTCAAAGATGATAAAATTTTAATGGTTAAGGAAAAAATCGATGACAGATGGTCGCTTCCGGGAGGGTTTTGCGATGTTGGCTTATCACCAACTGAAAATATTGTAAAAGAGATCAAAGAAGAGTCCGGGTACGATGTTATTCATAGAAAGCTTATTGCACTTTTGGATACTACGAAAAGGAATCATCCACCACTTCCTTATCATTATTATAAATTGTTTATCCATTGCGATATCGTTGGTGGTGAGGCAACTGTTGGGTTAGAAACAAGTGGAGTTACATTTTTCTCTGAAAATAATTTACCCAGACTGTCTACTGGCAGGAATACAGAAGTGCAGATTGCGATGCTTTTTGATTACTTGAAAAAACCGGACATGGAAACGGTAATCGATTAACATATAAGACAAAGGAGGTTTGGAAAATGATGAAAATTATGTCGTGTGTAAAATCGGCAGCGTCTCATGCAGAGCCTAGTATCAGATGGCGATAACTTTGCGTGAGGTGGTATCATTTTATACAATCGTCTAACTGGAAAACGGCTTTGCACCTTATTGAATTGTTGAAAAATAAATAAGGGGCTGGCAGAAATGAGTTATGTAAAAGCAAGTAATGTACTACCTGATGAACTAATTTTAGAATTGCAAAAGTATGTACAAGGGGAAACCATATATATTCCTAAAGCAAAAAGTAATTATGAAAAGTGGGGAGCACGTTCTGGTGGTAGAAAAGCTATTGATCAGCGTAATGCCATTATAAAAACAGACTTTAGCGACGGCAAGTCGATTGATGAGCTTGCGGGAAAATATTTTCTTTCGGCAGAAACTATAAAAAAAATTTGTTATTCCAGAGATTACTAAATCAACTTTCACAGAATAAAATAAGTTGGTGCTACCAGAAATAGTTAAATAAGCCTGAAATTCATTATTATGCCGACACAAAACTATAAACTGCGAAGTAACTTTTAGGTTTATTATCTAATATGCTCTAAAGCTGCCGTCCAGGATCACTGCGGGCGGATGCTTTCCGCGGGCACGGCTTCAGTCTCCTCGAGAAGAGCACTCTGCGGGGCCTTCAGACTCGTGCTGTTCCCGCAGGAGTCACCGCCCTCCGCTCATCAGGACTGGTAAAGCTATTTACTAAAAAATTGTTTATTATTTAGTGCATTCTGAAATAGACGTTGCTATCAATTGTGCATTTAATAAATCTGTGACATCCATCTCTTGTCTAGAGATCGGAGCGGGTGGCAGTCGATTCCTGCTGGGAGAGGCTTGGCAACTGAAAAGGTAGTAGATTTTTAAAATTTAATTTCTCACCTTTAACTTAGCATCTTCGAATATACGAAGACTCCTGTGGGAACAGCGCGAGCTGAAGATCCCGCAGGAAAGCGGTCTTTGCTTATCCGAGGAAGCTGAAGCCGTGCCCACGGAAAGCGAAGTATATTCGAAGATGCGATCGCAGATCCACTTTCTTTTGTATGTGTGAAAGTTGAGTTAAAATACTAGCACCAATTATCTTCGAGAAGAGATGATTGGTGCTTTTCAATATGGTTAAATTGATTCTTATTTATTTTTTCTCTATATTAAAAACCAACAATACATTACTATTACACTATATTGCTGTGAAGGGGACTGTTAAAGAATGGAACAACTAATAAAATTCTTAAATGGAAAAAGAGTGTATCTGAGACCGATAGAAAATAGTGATCTGGATCTATTCTATGCGAACGCCCTTTGGGATAAAGAAGTTCGTCGACTGACGGGCACACAAACTGTTTTCAGCCGGCAAGTTCTGGAAAACTGGTTTGAACGGAATTCAACAGATGACAGCAGAATTGATTTAATGATTTGCCTGCAGGAGAACAATCAGCCTATTGGTGATCTTGCAATGATCGATATAAATCATCTTAATCAAAATAGTGTAATCCGAATTTCTTTATTTGATAAAGCGTACTGGGGTAATGGCTATGGTACAGAAGCATTAGAATTACTGCTGGATTTTGGGTTCAATATTTTAAATCAGCATAGAATTGGTCTTGATGTATTTGCCTATAATGAACGGGCTATCAAAGCTTATGAGAAATTGGGATTCAAGCAAGAAGGAAGAGTAAGAGATGAACTATTTTACAATGGTGCGTTTCATGACTCCATTATTATGGGGATTCTGAAAGCCGAATATCAAAAGGGGTGCTAACCATGCAGCGAAACAAATTAATAAAAAGGGTAGAAAAAGTGGTGAAAGATATAGATTTTGCTGGTTCAGTCTATATAAAACAAAAAAATGAAGTTATCTATGAATCAGCATTTGGATTCGCAGACAGGGCTGAAGAACGAACAAATAAAGTAGATACACGATTTGGTATTGCCTCGGGATGCAAATTATTCACAGCAATAGCCATCTGTCAATTGGTCGAACAGGGCAAACTGTCTTTTCAAACTCGATTAATAGACTGTGTTGACATTGATTTCCCTTCCTTTGATGAGTGGATAACGATTCATCACTTGCTTACACATAGTTCGGGTATTCCGGATTATTTTGATGAAGACGAAATGAGCGATTACGAGGATCTTTGGAAGATTCAGCCTGCATACACATTGAAAAATCTGCGTGATTTCCTTCCACTGTTTCAAAACGAAAAGATGAAATTTAAACCGGGTAATACATTTCACTATAATAATGCTGGATATATTGTCCTTGGATTAGTAGTCGAACAGCAAACAGGAGTATTGTTCAGCGATTATGTGGAAAGAGAGATCTTTCAAAGGTGCAGCATGAAGAGTTCTGGTTACTTTTCTTTGGATAACCTCCCGGCAAATACAGCGCATGGTTACATAGACAAAGCAGATGGATCATTCAGAACAAATGTATTTTCCATTCCAAGTATAGGAGGTTCTGATGGAGGAGCATTTGTATCGGCACCTGACATGATGAGACTGTGGGATTGTTTATTCGACCATTCAATTTTAAGCTTAGCATCTACTGGGAAGCTATTGACTCCTCATATAAAAGATAAAAATGACCACTATTATGGATATGGGTTATGGATTAACAGAGTTAAGAATCATGTCTTTAAGTATTATTTAATGGGGTATGATCCAGGGGTCAGTTTTCATGCATCGGTTTATCCTGATAAAGATATTAAGCTAATTGTTTGTTCTAATAAACAGTCTGGACCAATCTCCATCATAAAAGAAGTAGAAAATATTATTCAAGAATGGTAATATCCTGATATTGGTACGTCGCCGCCGGTTGGTTTATCAGGATTTATCAGCGTTTATCGGGATTCTATGAATTTTATCAGGGTTTTCCGAGTTATATTAGGAATTCAGCGAATATATCAGGATTTCCGGAAATCACCCAATGTAAGAGCCTGCTTTTTAACAGGCTCTTTTTGTTTTTATTAGGCAATGGGTTATGTATACATCCATTAATAAAGCTAATACTAATTTAACAAGTCGAAACTGTTCAGTAGGTGGTCATTCATGAAGAGACGGAAGATAAAAAAAGAGGGTTCCAGCACGTCAGAACGTTTACATAAATCTGCGGACACAAATAAAAGTGCTATTAAAAAAGCACTCCATGGTTCAAGTGATTTAATCATAAAAGAAAGTGGCGATTATGTCACGTTTTATATAGAGTCACTTGTAGATCGCCAACAGATACGAAAACACATACTGCCTTATTTACTCGCAGAAAAGCCCGATATAAAACCAGTTATATACGATAGTGCGGGAGAGTTGGAAACGATTGATCAAGCCGTCAAAAAATTGCTGTCAGGTGCATTTATTTGGTTTGATATAAATAATGCGAAAAAAATATATTCGATGGAAGTTACCAAATCTTATGATCGTACGGTGGAAGAACCGGAAAATGAAAAAGTTATCCGTGGATCTCATGAAGGCTTTGTGGAAAGCTTAATGATTAATATAAATCTGATTCGAAAACGGATTGAGCATCCCAGCCTAACCGTTCGTTATTCCACTCTCGGTGAAAAGAGTAAAACAAAATTAGCAGTAGTATATATGGATGGCTTAGCTGATCCGGATGTGGTCGCCCGAATCAATAAAAGATTAGCAGATATATCCATAGACATGGTGATGAGTCCGGGATTTATCGAAGAGTTTGTGGAACAATCAGCGCTTTCCCCTTTTCCGCAAATGCTTAATACGGAACGACCAGACCGTGTGATGGCACATCTTATGGAGGGAAGAGTTGCATTAGTTACAGAGGGAAGTCCTACAGTTTTGATTATTCCCATTACATTTTTTGCTTTTTACCAATCGCCGGACGACTATAACAGCTGTTGGATTTCAGGAACGTATGTACGGTTAATTCGTATTATCAGTTTTATAATTGCAGTTGGATTACCTTCCTACTATATATCAATTATTGGATTTCATTTTGAAGTAATTCCGGATGATTTAATTTTGCCAATCAAAGGTTCAGTTACAAACATTGCATATTCCCCTATCGAAGAAGCGCTCGTAATGGTATTAACGATTGAATTAATTAGAGAAGCGGGGATACGGCTTCCGACCCCGATTGGTCAAACTATCGGAATTGTTGGAGGTCTCGTAATTGGAGATGCAGTGGTCCAGGCAGGTCTGATTTCAAATCTAATGGTAATTATTGTTGCATTGACAGCAATTTCATCTTTTGTAGTACCTTCTAATGAAATGAGTACATCCTTGCGTATTCTGACGTATCCGATGATGATTATGGCCACGACGTTTGGTTTTGTTGGAGTTACATTCGGTTTTATGATTATGATAATACATTTGTGTAAGCTCGAGTCATTCGGAACGCCATATCTAGCACCAGTCGCTCCACTGCATTTTAAGGATTTAAAGGATACGTTCGTCCGTTTACCTTTATGGATGTTTAACTCTAGACCAAAGGATGCTCAGCCACAAGCTGCTAAACGACAATCTAAAACTAGTGAGTGATGGAAATGAAAAAAATTACACCTAATCAATTATTTTTCGTGGTCTTGCAAACGCAAATTGGTGTTGGCATATTATCACTGCCCTATTCTTTATATGTTGTTGCAAAGCAGGATAGCTGGATATCACTTATAATTGCTGGTATTTTTATTCAGGTCTTCATATTCGTGATTTGGAAACTGGGTACTCGATTTCCTGAACGGACCGTTTTTGAGATTTGCGATATACTGCTTGGGAAATTTTTGGGGAAGATTATTTCGGTTTTTTATATTTGCTACTTTATTGCTGTCTCTTCATTAATTCTGGTTTTGTTCAGTTTATTAATTAGAATTTGGATATTGCCTCAGACTCCTTTTTGGATTGTCATTTTGTTAATGGTAGTTACGGGAGTATACATTGTTTTAAGTGATTTAAGGGTAATTGCCCGTTTCTTTACAGTAGTATCCGTTTTCTATTTAGTTCTTCTCTTTTTAATGATTGCTGTCCTTTTTAACGGTTTTAACTATACTTATATATTCCCTATAGGTGGGGCGGGCATTTTAGCAATTGTAAAAGGGGCGAGGGAAGGACTTCTGGCACTTCTTGGATTTGAAATATTACTAGTATTATTTCCCTATGTCCAAGGAGGTTCTATCAAAAAACTAAAGAAGATATCAATTGCAAATATAGTGATATTTCTATTTTACCTGTTTATTGTAGTTGTGTGTCTGCTGCTCTTTTCCCCGGCTGAATTGAAATTTATACCGGAACCCGTTCTTTATGCATTAAAAACATTAGATTTTAAAGTTTTATCCAGATTAGATTTATTGTTTCTGTCCATTTGGGTTATTTCAGTTGCTACAAGTTATATGATGTATTTATTCCTAGCTAACCATGGTGTGCAAAAAATAACTAAAAAGAAGTGGAAATACAGTGCGTATTTTATTGGACTGATAAGTTTTACAGTTTCCATGATACCAGGTGAAAATCTGCTTATTATTCAACAATACAGTAAGATCGTCACACAATCTGGGTTCGTTTTTGCCATGGGACTACCTGTAATTTTATTATTAATTTCTTTGTTATTTCGGAAAAAAGAGGAGCCAAGCAATTATGAAGAGGATTAAAACTTTATTAATTTTAGTCACTATCCTAACGTTCCTGACTGGCTGCTGGGATCAAGTGCTTTTTAAAGATGAAAGACTAATAATGGGAGTGGCATTTGATAAAATTGAAAATGACAAAATTCTTACGACGGCGACGATTCCGATTGTTGAACCAGGTCAGGCAGGTGTATCAAGTGGTGGAATTCAAATAGTCTCAGGTGTAGGGAAAACGCCTAGACAGTCCAGAATGCAAATAGATCGCAAAATTGCCCGATCTTTTAACGCGGCAAAAATGCTGACGGTTGTACTTGGTGGAGAGCTTATTAAAGAAAATATTTTTCCGCTGCTTGATGTATATTATAGAGATCCAAGAAGCAATTTAAGTGCTAATTTAATTGTTACGGAAGAGGAAGCCTCAGAGATTTTGAAATTAAAGCTTCCCAATCAGCCGAGAGTCAGCGAATATATAACTGATTTAATGCACAGCTCAAAGGTATCTACTATTATTCCGGAATCAACAATCGAAATGATCGGATCCGCTTTATTGGATTCTGGTCAGGATTTTGGATTGCCATTAGTCACAATTGATAATACTGGAACGAATTTGATGGTGAAGGGATTCGCCCTCTTTAATGGTGATAAATATACTGGCGAATACTTAACTCCCCAGCAAACGACATTATATCTGCTAATGGCTGGTAAGAAGGGGAGAACTGCCCGCCTTTCAATTAAAGTATTCGACGATAAGAGTCCTGATTATCTGAATTATATAACTGTTGACGTGGAAAAAGTGAAGCGAAAAATAAAAACCAAATATAAAGTAAACAAACCAGTAGTGAACATTGATATGAAATTAAAAGTAACGGTTATAGAGTATCCGCACGATAAGCTGAATTCCAGTAAAGAACTTGCTAAATTAAATAAAGCTATGAGTGAAAATTTAACGAAGAAATCAAAGCTGGTCATAAAAAAAATACAAGAGGCAAATTCAGATTTATTTGGAATAGGCAGACAAATCATTGCTTACCATCCTAAGCATTGGGATAAGAAAGAATGGAAAAAACTCTACCAGACAATTGATATAAATTCAAATGTTAAAGTTGAGATTGTCCAGCATGGAATTGTAAACTAATTTAAATATTGCAGATTGAGCGAAAGGTTAATTAAACCTTTCGCTCCTGTTTGTTGGAACTTGAATTACTCTTGTGGGTCTTTAACCTCGTCTGCTTTTATTTCGGGGCATGTTTCATCAGCGAATTCTGTTTGCAGCTTGCGGTCATAATAGCCAGGGATGTCAGTGTTTTTATTTACGAATAGTTTTTTTCTATACCAGTGAACTAAAATTTCACTTAGCGTTACCCCAATTGCTGCAAGAATGGATGCTGATGCTAGCGGTATGACTTCATCAATTAAGATAGTTCCCATTATATAAATGCCTGTTACTGCCGTTATAAAATCAATCATGGATGCACCGACGTTTCCGATTTTCGGTAATGCGTATAGGTCTCCTATAATGAATGATGTGATGGTTAGGATTAGGCTTGTAATAATAATATTTGTAGAGGATACTTCGTAAACGAAGCCTAAGATAAGCCATAATACAAGTGTAAGCAGGATGGATTTTAGTAGGAGTACTTTAAGGTGTTTCATATTTTTTACCTCCATTTGTTTGTTTATCTGTAGGATATCCTTTTATACTTGTATCATTCAGATGAGATTGGCGGTGTGCAGTATCGAGGATTTATTAACGATCGATAAAACTAGTAGGGGTGTCTTGGCCACTGAAAAGGTTATATATTGTACAAATTAAGTCGATCTGCAATCGCATCTTCGAACATACTTCGCTTTCCGGGGGCACGGCTTCAGCTTCCTCGGAATGCAAAGACCGCTATTCCTCCGGGATCTTTAGCTCGCGCTGTTCCCATAGGAGTCTTCGTATGTTCGAAGATGCTAGGTTGAAGTGGAAAAATAAAATTATAGATCTACCACTTTTTCAGTGACCTTGTGTGTGTTCATTAGGAGGCTCGGATTGTTCGTTCTTCCACGTAAGTCTTAAGGTTTTGTTCCTGCTGAATGATGGTTTTCGAAGATGTGATGATAGATCCACTAGTATTTTGAAGAATCGATGATAAGAATAGTTTCTCGACAGCAAATAATCCGAACAAAGTTGAATTCTTTCGTTCGGATTATTTGCTTTATGCTATATTTATGACCTTGTACCTTTGTTATTTTACTTTTTCTTCTGTTAACGTTTCTATATGGAGTGGTGGTGGGATTAACCAGCCTTTGTCTTTGGTCATTTGTAACATTTTCGCTCCAAGCTGTGCTTTTTTCATGTGGTACTGACCAAACATGAGGGCGATATCTTCTCTAATGCACTGACCCATTGCTGTGCTGTCAGCTACAAGACCTTGGCCGATATCCTTTGAAATTGCTGCAGCTATTTCTGGATCCATGATGCGAGCTCCTGCAGGAATTTCTTCGCGATTAGCCTTTGGACGTTCTGGAGGAGTTGGTGGTAGTCCAACGCCATTTTCTTTTAGTAAACGCTCGGTTTCTTCAATCGCTGGTCTAACCAGGTTTTGTAGAATATCAGCAATGAATTTCTTGAGATCGCTGTCTCCAGCATGGTTGTGATATATTTCATACGATGCAACCTGTGATTTGGCGACTGTGTAAGCACTCCACACTGCATAAACTTCACCATAGTGCATTGGTTCATCTTTCGGATTTCCGCTTAAAATACCCAATAATATAACCTCCTTTAAAAATGATTCGTTTTATTATCAACTAGCTTCGATTGTTTTATGCACAGTTTGTCAACAGAGTATTTAACGAGCGCTCCGATTAAAAAATAAAAAGGCGAGGAGTACCAATGCTTCCATTTCAGCAAGAGATAAATATCCATTCGCACAAACACGGATTCAACCACGAAGGTTGCGAAGACACTTAATACAAGGAGTGCAATCAAATAATGCTTCCATATATGAAAGAATTGATAAAGCAGCATATAACCGACTGGAATGATTGCAAAGTCGACTGGGTATAATTGATTTGAGAAATAAGTAAGCTTATATGGGTAAGTCCACAAACCAGAAGTAACTCCAATGTCATCTGAGATTGTAGCAATCAGGCTGGAAATTAGTCCTACATACAAAATGGGAGTTAAACGTTTCTTATCGAGAATCACAAGCCAGCCGATCCACAGCCCGATTGTCAGGACAAGCAGAAACCACCATTGATAGGAAAATAGTACAAATTCAAAAAAGTAATCTTTTTTTAGTTGGGCATGCGCTTCACGTGCTTTTATTATATCTTTAAAGGTCATCGAATAGCATCCTCTTTCATTTCATAGTTGTGTTTCATAGGATTTGTGGTTAGACAAACATATATACTATGGGATTAAATTAAAGCTTTTGGGAAAGTCTAAGGGAAACAATAATTGCTTGCATCAGGAGGAGTCACATGGATAATCACATAACTGACAACACTGCAAAGCGTTATGTTGCGCATGTCAGTGTATTTGGCACCACCCAAATTCATTTGAGAAATCCATTTGTAATTGCCTGGTGGAGCGCTGCTTTTCCTGGATGTGGTCACTTGCTTCTATCGAAATACCTCCGTGGCTATTTATTGTTTATCTGGGAAGTTATTGTCAACCTTCAAGCTAATCTAAATCAGGGTATCGTATATTCGTTTCAGGGTAATTTCGATAAAGCAATTGAGGTGCTGGATGCAAGATGGTTATTACTGTATATGCCTGTATATTTATTTGCTATCTGGGACAGTTATCGAACGACAGTTGATTTAAATAAGGTTTATATACTTGCTTCCGACGAGGAACATTATTTTAATTCCTTTAGTATTGGTGCACTTGAAATTAACTATTTGGATAAACGTAATCCGTTAGTTGCTGCAATGTGGTCAGTATTTGTTCCTGGTCTAGGACAATTGTATATTCACAGAATAATGACCGCATTTTTTGTAATTATCTGGGCAGTCGTGTTTTTCTATTATTCACGTGTTTTTGAAGGAATTACATATTTATTGCAGGGGAATATACAACAATCAACCGAGGTGTTGAAGGATCAGGTGAAGTGGCTTTTATTCATTCCTTCCGTTTATGGTTTTGCTATATATGATTCTTACATGAATACAGTGGAAAATAATAAGCTTTTCGAAAAAGTACAGCGGCGTTTTTTATTGGATAACTATCAACAGCCAAATTTTAATTTATTTAAAAATGAAAAAGAGAAGTGATTATTATGCAGTTATTTTCTACGTTCGAAAACAACATGTTTTTGGAAATGGCAATCTCAACGTTAGAAAAGAGAGGTATTCATAAAGAATGTATTTACGCTGTCCCTTTGGATAACCGAATGGAAAGCAGAGTGTTATTTGACAACCTTCACCGTTCAGATGGAACTTCTCTTATCGACATCGGTATGGGACTGGCCACTGCCTTCTCCGTAATCGGGGTCAGTATAGGGTTTAAATTGAATTGGGGACCGATAGTTTGGGGGTTGATCAGTGCATTTGCTGGTTTTGCAATAGGAGTAGCTATTAGGCTATTCAAGGAAAACCCAGATAAAAAACAGAAAAGTAATCTTAAAGGGAAGAATACAGAGGTTATCTTAATTGTTAATTGTGAAATAATACAGGCAGATATTGTGGAGGATATTTTATGGGAGCATTTTGCAATTGGAGTGGCAAAAGTAACGGAGCCTGAGCGAGAGGTAGATTAGAAGGGGTGTAATTTATTTTCGCTAAAGTTGTAAAAAAGAAAGGAGGGTGTCAGATGGAGCAGAAAGAAAATAAAAAAGGTAAAGGTAAAAAAGCCCATTCGTCGTCAAAGGGTGGACCACAAAAAGGAGACAAAAAGTTAAACGGACCAAACCGTCCTTCGACTTAAGGGCATTGGAAGATTAGGATTATTAAAGATGAACTTGCTTTATTGCAGGTTCTTTTTTTTTGACCTAAAACTAACGACTCAAAGTAACTGTTACTTAAATAAATAAAGTTTAAGTTTATCGTTTATATCAATGGTTGCAAGTAGCACATCGTTTGGTATTACGTTTTGTGCTGCTAATTGGTCGATTAGCCATTGCTGATTTTCTCCAATTTGCTGTAACTCTTTGTAATCTATTTTCCCTTCAATAATAATGGATCTGGGAAAATTAAATGGTTCTATTTTTGCCGTGGGATTAGAGGGGGTGAGGGGCAGAAATTTAGGATATAAAAATATGGAAATAAACCCGCCGGCCTCCCATAACGCGAGAGCAACTTTTTGGATGTCTTCTGTTTGTTCTTTCCGAAGTTCACTTAATAAGACTTCTATTGAAATTCTGGCTTTTTTCAGGTTCTTGTAGTTGATTTCCCCACCTTCAATTAGCGGAATTGGAGGGGGGTTAAATAATCCTCTGAATGCAGTGGACTTCAGGCTCCCCCATACTCCCAGAACGTATAATGTAACGATAACGGTCATCGTTATCATGGAACCCCTTAACCCTAAACCTTCATCCGATAAAGGGTGAGCAATAATATTTCCAAGTAATAAAGCGATAACAAAGTCGAGAAAGCGCAGCTGAGAAATGGAGCGCTGCCCCATAATTTTAGCCGCTATTAATAAAAATATGAATCCGACAGTTGCTCGCATGATCCATTCTAAAATGGTCAGCGACTCCTGTGCTAAGTGGAAGTCCATCTTGTTCACATCCTATTCTTCCAGCAGTGTCATTTTGTTTAAGTGAAATATTCTATTTTTGCTTGCGGAAAGTACTGTGCAATATATTTCCCCAATGTAACTTTAATATCCTCTTGCTCTTCGTTCTGGTATACATATTTACCGATGCCGTAGCGTCCCCATTTCCATTTTCGCTTTGATTCATCAAGTTCAAGCTTCGTCATTGGATAGTTCTCCTGAATAACGCGCTTTGCAGGTTTTGTGAAACGGTGCTGGATCATTTCAAAGGTTAAATCTTTCCGTGCAAAAGCAGGTAAGGCGGCATCAAGCTTCTCAAACATTTCAAGGTATCCTTCTTTCCAGTTTTCGTGTAAATATATTGGAGCAATGATAAAACCAAGAGGATAACCTGCTTCGGCAACTTTTACTGCTGCTTCGACTCGTTCAGATAGTCTGGATGTACCGGGTTCAAAGAATTTAATGATATAGTCATTGTTTATACTGAAACGAAATCGAGTTCGACCATTATGTGCTGCATCCAGAAGATGATCTACATGCGCAAATTTAGTAACGAACCGAAGTCGCCCATGATCAGACCTGCCAAAATGTTCAATAGCTTTTTTTAATGTATGTGTTAAGTGATCAACACCAACAATGTCGGACGTACAGGAAGCTTCAAATCGAGTCTCCTCGGGAGCACGCTCGCGCATATAATTATCTGCAGCATCAAAAATTTCGTCTATATTTACGTACGTCCGGATATACGGCTTGCTGCCCATGGTTGTCTGCAGGTAACAGTAATGACAATGGCCCATACATCCTGTCGCAAAAGGAATTGCGTATTCTGCTGAGGGCTTGGACGTATCAAATGTTAATGTCTTTCGAATACCAATTACGAGCGTGGACTTAGCGGTTCGGTATTTTTGAAAATGGTTATCACCCGGAAGATTGCGAATTTGATTGTGAGAAGTTGTTTCCCTAATTTCAACTCCCATATTTTCGAATTTCGATTTGAGTTCCTTTCCCAGTGCATAGTCAAGCGCTTTAGGCTCAATGTAAACAAGCTGCGGAACAAATGGTTTAACCATGGAACTCACCTGTTTCCGGTGTTCCAAATGCTTCTGTGTATGCCTGTTCGGCTGATTCCTCTGTTTTGAAAACAGCAAATTCATCAGAAAAAGGGAAATAGTTTTCATGCGCGAAAAGTGCTAATTCAGAATGGTTCTTTGGATTCTGTACAACTGCCGCCTGTTGAATTTGGGCTACATCTTGTGCATGTGGATTACGGAGAATAATATAGACGATCTCGCCTGGCTGGTACTGCTGATTTATCTCCATTTTTTTCACCTCGCCTTTCTTTTGTTTATCTTTTAGTTATTCCTAAATAGGATAGATTTATGTTGGTAAATGAAGAGAAAAAAAGTTGCTTTTATACGCGAAGTATTATGAAGGAGCGAGGATAGAAATGTTTTTCCACAGCAAAAAACCAAACGATCTCGAATAGATCGTTTGGATGGCTGGTGAGGCTAATTGTGGCTACTGAAAAAGTTACATGTGGTACAAAATAAAGTGGATCTGCGATCGCCTCTTCGAATATACTACGCTTTCCGTGGGCACGGCTTCAGCTTCCTCGGATAAGCAAAGACCGCTTTCCTGCTTAGATCTTCAGCTCGTGCTGTTCCCACAGGAGTCTTCGTATATTCGAAGAAGCTAGGTAAAGGTGAGGAAAATAAGTTTTATTATCAATCACTTTTTCAGTTAGTCTTTCCCTCCACATGAGTCCTGGTGCATAATGACTAATGGTATGAAAGTTGCCACTTCAATCAAAATCCAAAGCCCTAGTAGTACAAAAAACCACATTACCATAACAGGATAAGGGAACTGCACAAGTTAAAAGCTGTCTATAATTAGTAACGCTGCGAATAACAAGTAGATGATATACCAGATAATTTTGTCTGAAACAGTTTGAAGATGAACAGGACTCCGGGAGCGCTATGTTTATATGCTGACATTTTGATTTAACTCAGTCTCCGTAATCGGGTTTTCCTGTGGTTTTGCGAAAAAATAACCTTGGAATAGTTCATATCCGATTGACGTGAGGTAATCGATATCTTCTTTTCGTTCTACACCTTCTGCAAGTGTTTGCGAATGAATTTCTTTTGCGACTTTAATGACAGACTTTGCAACCTGCTGTTTACTTGGATCCTCACTTACACCATCCGCAAATTCGCGAGCTAATTTCACGAAATGTGGTTTCAGGTCAGAAAGTTTTTTTAAACCATTATGGCCAGTTCCTACATCGTCCAGCGCATATTTCACACCGTGCGTTTTGTAGTAATTTAGTATTTTCTTAAGGTGATTAATATCCTGAACTTCGTCTGTTTCTACTACTTCAAAAACTACTTGTTCAGGTTTTAAGTCCATTTGATTAATAAGTGCGAACGTTGTGGATAAACAATGTTCCGGTACATAAATAGCTGTTGGGATAAAATTGATGAACACCATTTTATCTTTTATACGCGCGGCATTTCGAACGGAAACCATTCTGCACGCTCGGTCTAATGCAAATAACCTGTTTCGCGTACGAGCTGCTTCAAACATTTTAAAAGGAGGGATCAGGTTACCTTCCTGATCAATGCCTCTAGATAGCAGTTCATAGCCAATAATATCCACCTGGTTCTGGTTGATACGCACAATCGGCTGGTAGTGTGTTTGAATGGATTGGGTTTCAATTAATCGATCAATCCAGCTTGCTTCTTTCAGTATATGCAGTGTTTCAATTGGCTTCTTGTCATGTATGGCAACAAATGGTTTACTTTTTTTAGATTCAGTAATAAAGATTTGTGAACCATCAAAGTGGGTCACAAGATAATCCAACAGATCAAATACAATGGATTCCTCTGCCCAAAATGTGGATGCATCAAGTTCGATCCAATCTTCTTCTAAATAGGTTTCAAAATAAGGTGTCAATAGTTCTGTTGTCTGTCCGCCTTCGAAATAAACGGTGTAGCCTTTACGCTGTGGTAAACAAATATCACATCCGGATGCCAAATAGGTTCCTCCTCATTCAATATGTATGTCTATTATCGGCATCTTGCGATAAGTTCTTTAGGCATAGTTCAAATGTCATGTATTTTTTATTCGAGTGTGATTGTATGAAAAATGACATTACGGCAAAAGATAACACGAGTCCGTTTAGACTAGTTGAGATAATAAAGGAGGTGTAGTTACATGACAACGATAAAACGTATAGCCTTAACATTAATAATTATTGGCGCTTTGAACTGGGGATTAATTGGGTTTTTTCAATATGATTTAGTTGCTGGAATATTTGGTGGACAGGACGCTGGTTTATCTCGAGTAATCTATACACTGGTTGGAATAAGTGGTGTATACTCAATTATCATGCTGTATGAGTGGATGCAAGAAAAGAGCCCGGATCGAGGTACTATCAGAAAAAGAAATTTTGATTATCGCACAGAATTTGGTGAAGATACCGACATCCCACGAACAACTAAGGAAGATACAGATAAATAGTTTTGATGCTCATTAAGCCACGTATCCTGCGTGGCTTAATGGTTTAAAAAATCAATGAAGGAGTGAAAGGAATGGAGCACGAAGGAACAAACACCAATCAGTCGATGGATAAGCATCTACTTAATTATAAGGAAGGGCTAAATAAATTCAGTAACGGAATGCCCGAACTGGTGCAAACGTATAACGAATTTACCAAGCACTGTTTTCGCGATGGGGAAATATCGCCAAAAAATAAACAATTGATTGCTCTTGGCATAAGTGTTTACTCGCAGGATGAATACTGCATTATTTATCACACGAAGGGTTGTCTCGATCAAGGGTGTTCAGAAAAGGAAATATTTGAAGCAATTGGCGTTTCTACTGCCTTAGGTGGCGGTGCAGCAATGAGTCAGGGCGTCACCCTTGTCCAGGATTGTATGGAGCAATGGCAGCAGCCGAAGCATTAATCTTAAGTGGTGATAGAGGTTGGCTGGCTGATATAGCTTTTATAAAAAAATTAAAACCGGGCTCCTGCAGCCCGGTTTATCTTTTTATGCTAATTCTAAGCGTTTAGGTGATTCACCTTTTTTGTTCATCAGATTAATTTGGATTGGTTCGATTTCCAGAACTATAAAGTTTGGATCTTCTGGACCATCAAACCAGCTTTTCATATGATCATTCCACATCTTTTTTTTCAGTTCTGCCGAATCATTGATGGTAACTTTACCTTCATACTCTACATAATCATCGCCAAATCCATCACCATCGTAACCTAAAAGAATATGGGTATACGGATTGGTTTTTATTTCGTCAGTTTTGTGTGTTTCTTTATTTGTGACGGTATAGAGCTTTAACGCTTCGTGAGAAAAAGTCATGTACCTTGAATGTGGTTTATTCTTCTGTACGGTTGCCATTGTGCCTACCATACTATTGTTAAGTATTTTTTCGATACTTGCTTTCGTTTCTTGTTGAGTCAAACTAATACACTCCTCTTTTGGTTATATCTGTATTATTCCACGTGCAGTTAAAATTAAACAAAACGTATCCACTAATCTTTTTTCTTCCAAAGCTTACCTGGCCAGAAAGCGAACCTTCCAAGGACCGTGGTGATGGCTGGCACAAGTAATGGTCGAACAATAAATGTATCGAGTAAAACACCAATTGCTGTGACGGTTCCAAATTGAACGAGTACCTGAAGCGGCAGAACTGCCAATACAGAAAACGTACCGGCTAATATCAATCCTGCTGAACTGATTACACCACTTGTCTGGCCAACTCCTTCAGCAATGGCTTCTTTCATTGGCATCGTCAATCGATTTTTCCAAATACTTGAGACCATAAATATATTGTAATCCTCCCCAAGCGCGACTAAGAATACGAACGCATACAGTGGAATTAAACCTTGCATGGCAGGTGCATCCATACCATAATGAATTAAGATCCAGCCCAGACCTAAAGCAGAGAAATAGGAGAGCACTACGGTCAGCAGTAAATAAATCATCGCTACAATCGAGCGCAAATACGCGAGCAGTAATGCTGCAATAATCACAAGAACGACAGGTATAATCAAGTTTTGATCCCGGCTGGTAACCTGCTCGGTATCATAGAGTCCTGCCGTTTCTCCACCTAGCCAGACATTTTCATCAGCAGGTTTTACACCTGCATCAGTGAGGAAGTTTTCTACCGATTCTTTTATCTCAGGAATCTGATTTACTGCCTGATTCGAATAAGGATCAATTGCTAAGGTAAGTTCATACGCCTGATAACCTGGATCGGTCTCGCCGGTTTTCGGATCGCTTACAGACTCCACCACGTCAAGTGAAGCAAGATCTTCTTTCAACGAAACATCTTCACTCCCAGTATCGACAATTACCTGTACAGGCGCTATCGTTCCAGGAGGATAGTGTTCGGCAATAATTTCAAAACCTTCACGTGACGGCATATCTTCCGGAAACGAATCAAGTACGCCATACGTATACTCTATTTTAGGAACAAATAGCGCAAGGCCTCCGAGAAAAACAGTACAAATAATAATAATCGTCCACGGTTTTGTAGTTACAAGATGGCCGACAGACTTACTGAAGCGGCTTCTTGTATTCGGTCGTCGAACACGTTTGCCTTTCTTTTTCTCAAGTTCCTGTGTCATTTTTTCAGTACGCGGAATAAATGGGAAAAAGGCTACTCTACCAAGCAAAGAAAGAATGGACGGCAAGAACGTCAGAACCGCAATCCCCATCACGAATATTGCTAAACTGAACGGTACAGCAAAACGATCGTAGGATGCATATTGCGCTAACGAAAGCGTTAATAGACCAAGTACAGTTGTTAGAGCGCTCATCATAATTGCGCCGCCAGAATGACCGATTGCCTTCTGAAGTGCTGTATATTTATTAACTTCCAGCTGCAATTCATCGCGGTAGCGTGAAATTAAGAACAGACAGTAATCCGTACCTGCTCCAAACAACAGAACAGTCATAATCGAAATTGCCTGTGCATCTACCTCAATCCAGCCCTGACTTGCCATGAAGCCGAGTAATGGGCTGATTAATCCATACGCGATTCCTACACTGATTAAGGGAACGACTGCCAGAATAGGGGAGCGATAGAGTACGATTAACAAAACTAATACAAGTAATACAGTAGAAATCAGTAGTGTAACGTCTGCCTGACTGAACAGTTCCGTCGCATCAGTTTGAATGCCAACCGGTCCAGTAAATCGGAGATGGAGTCCGTCTTCAGTAATTTTTGTTTTGAAAGGGTTGTCAGATGTTATACTTGTGACGCGATCTTCAAGTGTATCTAGTGACTTCTGCAATGCTTCTGTAGCAGTACCTTTTTCAAAAAATACCGGTGTTGAAAGTGCAGCGCCGTCACTCGAAGCGGAGGCTTTTAATGCTTCTGCAGGAATGCTTCCGAAATCCGGGACAAGTGACTGGTTTTCCAGTGGATCCTGATTTAACTCTTTATAGAGTGATTGAACCGCCTGGTAATCCGTATCCGTTAATCCTCCGTCCCGATACCATACGAGCAGGAGAGGGACGCCGGTATTATTAGGAAATTGTTCGTCCGCAATTTTAGCTGCCTCAACTGACATGGCATCTTCTGGCAGCAGGTTAGTGGAGGTGGTTTCTTCGTCATTTACTTGTGGCCAAATCGACGTTAATATTCCAATTACCAAAATCCAAATGACAAGCGTTGCGAAGCGGCTTTTTGAGCCAGAAACCAATTTTCCCCATTTCATTAAAAAGTTGTACATCAAATCTTCCTCTCCTGATAGTTAACCTATTATGTTCGAATAGGTTCGCGTTTTATTTGCTTAATGATATAACATACTACCTAACTTAAAAAAATTGCGAGTATCAACAACGAGATTTCCGTGGGCGGCTGGTGAGCTTCCAGACACTGAAAAAATCACATGGGAGACGAATTTAGTGAATCTGCGATCGCATCTTCGAATACACTTCGCGCACCTTAGGGCACGGCTTCAGCTTCCTCGGATAAGCAAAGACCGCTTTCCTGCGGGATCTTCAGCACTCGCTGTTCCCGCAGGAGTCTCGTGAATTCGAAGATGCTAAGTTAAAGTGTAATACTAATTTTCAAAATCCACACTTTTTCAGTTACTTCACCTTTCCTTCCACAGGAGTCTTCATGTATATTAGCTACTGGTATAATAGTTGTGCTTATATCAGAATGAATTAGTAGAAAGAAATAATAAAGAATTAAATAACTTTATCAGTACAGGTGAGCGGAGGGTGGTGACTCCTGCGGGAACAGCACGAGTCTGAAGGCCCCGCAGAGTGGGTTTCTCGAGGAGACTGAAGCCGTGCCCGCGGAAAGCATCCGCCCGCAGCGATCCTGTACGGCAGCTAGTGAACATCACTTTGGAAATAAAGCTAAAGTTACATCAAATTTTATTTTTTTTCGTCAACTATAAGAGTCTATTTAATTATTGCAGGAAACATCAACTTATTTCATTCTGTGAAAGATGAGTTAATTAGATTAATTATATATACCAGATGGTTAATTTACAACAATTAACACTATTTATTCGATAGATGTTATAATACAAAAATAAATAAAGGACAGGGAGAGAGCACGTGTGAAAAGCAAACAGAATCGTTCACCAGGCAGACCACGTTCGAAGGATTTGGAACTGCCAACGAAAGATAGCATTCTAATGGCTGCATCCCGACTTTTTTTAGAAAACAGTTATCCCAATGTATCGGTCGATGATGTTGCAAAAGTATGTAACGTAACAAAAGCAACCGTATACTATTATTATGACAGTAAAGCAGAATTATTTACCGAAACCATGGTGCAGATGATGGAGCGGATCAGAAAAAGAATGCATGTTTTGCTGCAGGAGGATCTGCCGTTACGCGAGCGACTCCTGAACGTTACGCGAGCACATTTAAGGGCAACCGTTAACATTGATATAGAGGGAATTACGAAAGGCCTAAAGGATGCATTAACGACGGAACAGACTAAAAAAATGCACAATGCAAAAAAAGATATGCATCAAGCGATTGAAACGTCATTTGTCGATGCCGTAAATGATGGCGAGATTCCAGAAATTAACCCTGCTTTTGCAGCACAGGCATATTTATCGCTTGTGCGAGTAGGTAACTATAAAACAACGGATAACAAGTCGATTTTTTCTAATACAGAAGAAGCCGCTGAACAAATTATTGAATTCTTCTGGCGAGGACTCTTTCCTAAAAATTAGAATAGAAACATGATTATACCCTGGATGGCGGACTAAACTATTCGGGGATTTTTTTATGTAGAATAATAATAACGCTAAGCGGAAAGTTAAGAGGAAGAGAGGTGAATGCCATGAAAAAAGGGAAAGATAAAGTCGATGAAAATCGCTTGTATAATCCAGAAGCAGCTTATTATGAGAAACGAGATAAGAAGGAAGAAACCAGCAAAAAAATAAACAGGAAAAACTGATTGGTGCCTGCCAATCAGTTTTTTTATTCAGAGATAGATCTAATGCTGATCAGCAAAAAGCCATAATAAATGGGTGCTGATGAAACCAAGCAAACTCACCAAAAGAACAATAGAGACACTGCTGATAGGGAGAATTTGTGCAGTTCCCGTTACGCCACTATACAAGGCAGGTACAGCCCACGGGAAATATGCACCATAACCGGCAGCAGCAATAATTTGCGAGAAGACAACCATTAACACCACGAAACCAAGCGGACCTAAATACCCTCGGCCGTAAATAGCAAAAAAAGCAACTGGGGTGCCAAGTGCAACAGTTAAAAGTGTTGTAATCATCAATACATAAAGTCCATGTATCACTACCGATAATGTCCACATGGGGAGTCCAATTACTAACCCGATAATGATCCCGACTATAATGACATGCAGGCTTAAAAGTATATTCGTTAGCAGGATAGTTACAAACTTAGCATTTACAATAATTGCTCTGGAGTAAGGAAGGGCCAATAGATCCTTAGCGGTCCGATCGGTATATTCCCTGCCAAACACCCAGCTTGTGATAAATCCAAAAGTCAAAATTCCTCCTACTGCGATCGTTTGAGCGAGTAAGCTTAAATAGGAGGGCCAATTCGCTTCTCCAACAATTTGAGCTTTCGCTCCTAGTAACCCAGCACTCTCGGCAAGTTCCGGGTTTTTAAGAACGAACATAAAGAACCCACCCATTAAAGGAGCGATAGAAAAAGCGGCAAGGGTAAACCAAAGGATTTTTGATTTGCGAATTTTCAGTACTTCAGCATATAAGACGACACGGAACGAATTCATTGATTTTCGGCTCCTTTCTTACCAATCACCCTTAAAAAATAGGACTCCAGATTTTCGGATTCTACTTTCAGCATGGTAGGAGGTACACCATTGTGAACGATAAGACTAGCTATGTGATCCGGATTGCGAATTGCTTCTTTATCATACGTCTCAATAAGTCCGTTTTCATTAAGGGCAGTTGCGTATCCAGCTGTTTTCAGGATTGCTAGCGCTTCGTTTTTATCATGCATATCAAGTAGTAGGCGTTGATTCAGCAACGTCCGTAAGCTGTTGGCTCCAATTTCCTGAATCAACTGGCCATCATGAATAATGGCTATGTTGGTTGCGATTTTGGCAATTTCACCAAGGAGGTGACTGGAAATGAAAATTGTTACACCTTTGTTGAACGCTAAATCGTGCAGCAGTTCTCTAATTTCTACTATGCCAGCAGGATCCAAACCATTAACGGGCTCATCTAAAATCAGTATTTCAGGATTGTGCAAGAGAGCTTTCGCTATGCCTAATCGCTGCTTATTCCCTAAGGAAAGATCTCGAGCTTTTTTGTGCGTGTACGCTGTCAGGTTCAGTTTATCAATCATACGCTCAACAGCATGCAGGTCAGAAATCAAACGAAATTTCAGGAAAATATCTAAGTTTTCCTTCACAGTGAGTTCAGGATAGGCGGAAGGGGATTCGACCATATACCCAACATTTTTCCAAATGAAATGATTGGTGAGACTGACCTTTTCACCCATAATAAAACAAGAGCCGCTTGTAGGACGAATCAAACCAAGCAACATCCGGATGGTCGTTGTTTTACCAGCTCCGTTTAGACCGATGAAACCATATATTTCCCCTTTATTAATTTGGATAGAAACATCATCAACTGCTTGAAAGCCTTTGTATGACTTGGATAAGTGAGTCGTCTGAATAATTGTCTCCATAACTAATTCTCCTCTGTTACAAGACCTTCCACTATTAGGTCAATGTGTAATTCCATCGTTTTCTTGTATACCAGTTGTCCAATTTCCTTCTGATGGAGTGTAAGTATAAATAAAGACCGCAATACCCCTGCAATAACTTCTGGATTTTGTTCAATCAACACGCCTTGATTTTGCCATTTTCTAATCAAAGGCAGCAATGCAGCAGAGTCATTATTGAAATGTTCTTCAAGTCGTTCTGGTGGTAACTTTCTGAGTAAAGATTCTATCGTGTTTTCAACGTACAATTGACGAATGAATGGATTTGTTTCAATGGTGTTAATCGTCTGCAGGAGCAGTTGTTTGATTGCCTGTTTTGGCTGATTCTTCGCTTGAATATCTATCCCTGCAAATTGTTTCTTTATCTTTTCCTCTTCTTGTTCAAGAATTTCGAAATACAATGCTTCTTTCGAATTGTAAAATTTATAAAAAGTTCCTTGTGCAATACCAACCTGTTTGGTTAATTCGGTAATGCTGGTTTTTTGTAATCCGTATTTACTGAACAACAGCTTTCCTTGATCAACAAGTGCAGTGATAATCCGTTGTTTTTCGTGTTCGCTAAATCCCTTTGGCATTGCGTTTACCTCCATATATGAATATGTGAATATAATGTATTTATATTCACAGTATACGCTTTTGTAAAAAAAATTCAATAGAAGCAATCAAATTGACAAGAGATAGAAGGAGTAGTAAAATTATCTCGAATTGAAGATAATAGAAACTGAGACAATTTGGAGGTAATAAAATGAATGAATTAAAAGGAATTCACCACGTTACAGCAATAACAAGCAGTGCAGAAAAAAACTATGAATTTTTCACATATATATTAGGAATGCGGTTAGTAAAGAAAACAGTAAACCAGGATGATATCCAGACCTATCATTTATTTTTTGCAGATGATACGGGAAGCGCGGGTACAGATATGACATTTTTTGATTTTCAGGGGATTCCAAAAGGGGTCCACGGTACAAATGAAATTGCTAAAACCTCGTTCCGTGTACCAGACGACGCTGCCATCGAGTATTGGGTTAAACGTTTTGACCGATTGGATGTTAAACACGAAGGAATTCAGGAACAATTCGGCAAAAAAGTGCTGCCATTCGTTGATTTTGATGATCAGAAATACCAGCTAATTTCAGATGAAAACAATCAGGGAGTTGCTGCAGGGACACCTTGGAAGAATGGACCCGTTCCGCTAGCTCATGCCATTACTGGACTTGGACCGTTGTTTGTTCGCATTGCAGACTACAAGTATTTTAAAGAAATGATGGAAAAAGTGCTGCAGTTTAAGGAGATTGCGGATGAAGGGGCTTTTCACTTATTTGAAGTGGGAGAAGGCGGAAATGGTGCACAGGTAGTGGTGGAACATGATGCTGATTTACCACCAGCAAGACAAGGTTTTGGGACGGTGCATCATGCCGCATTCCGCGTAGAAGATCGCTCGGTATTGGAAGAATGGATTGGTCACATGGAGAGCTTCGGGTTCAGAACTTCCGGGTTTGTTGACCGACATTTCTTCGGTTCTCTATATGTAAATGTTGCACCACAGATTTTATTCGAGTTTGCTACCGACGGACCAGGTTTTATGGACGATGAAACGTATGAAACACTTGGTGAAAGCCTGTCTCTGCCGCCAATGCTGGAACCGAAACGTGAAGAGATCGAAAAAGTAGTTCGTCCGATTGATACCGTCAGAAGTACAATTACGTTTACAAAAGAATAGCAACTAAAGGGCTGATTATATGAAAGAACCTGATAATTTAGAACGCCAAAGCAGCAGCTCATTGAAATTATTCGTCGTGCTCACCCGCGCGCTGCAGGCTATTGAGAATGAAGTAGTTAAGGACATAAAAAGCCATGGACTAAGTCTGACGGAGTTTTCCGTGATGGAACTGCTGTACAACAAAGGACAGCAGCCCATCCAAAAAATCGGTAAAAAAATCTTGCTTGCGAGCAGCAGTACAACATATGTAGTAGATAAATTAGAGGGAAAGCAACTTCTTGAAAGGAAAGACAGTCCGAACGATCGCCGAATTAAGTATGCAGCTCTTACAATGGACGGAGAAAAGATCATGAAACAAATTTTCCCAAAACACGTCGATGCGATGAACGATATAATGGGCGGACTAAGCACAGATGAGAAAGAGGATATGATTATGCAGCTGAAAAAGCTTGGATATCATGCGCTTGGCCGGTGAATTTAACATCTATTATGTGATGGCGCTGAAAAAGTTACTTGTCGTACAAAAAAGTGGATCTATGATCGCATCTTCGAATATACGAAGCGATCAATTATCCACTTATTTTGTACCGCACAGGGCTGATTAAGCATGCGGAAGTATTAAGTTTCCCGATCTGTGAATGGGAGTACGAAGAGTTCGTGGCCTTCTGTCCATTCGGCATAGAACACGTCACATACGGTAGTGATTTCCTGCTTTTGTAATTCATCGGTGAGCCATTTTTCGCTCAGGTTATTTTCCTTGAGATTATCCCAAATAATTTCACCGTCATTGATCAGTGTGACGGCAAGGCTAAGTGCTTCTGGCTTTAGATTCAGATCGTAGCGAGTAGGGATTTGGTATGCCGATTTTTTTAATACCGAAACTGTTCCGTCTGTTTCTAAAATAGCATATTCCACTTCCCGGATTGTAAAGACATCCTTTGACCGCAGCATATGCTGGAGCTGGTTAATATCGAGATTGCTTTTTTTCATTTCTTCCCGCATCAATTTACCTTTTCTGATAATAATAGACGGCTGGCCTTCTAATAATCCACGAGTACCTTTGTACTTTTGGGTTATTTTTTCTGTTATAAATAGAATGATTCCCCATAATCCTATTGCGAATGCAATTTCCAGAATACCGTACTGGTCGTCAAACAGAGCGTTTCCTACCAATTCTCCAAGTACTAATGCTGCAATAAAATCAAATGGGGTGAGCTGTGTAATTTGTGTTTTACCTAGTACTTTTGTAAGGATAAACAAAGCTGCAAAACCGAATATGGACTCCAGTAAAATAGATAGTAAATGCTCCATGTAAGACAACCCCTTTCTACGCAGATAAGAAAGTATCCATCCTTTCTTACTGTATAAGCACAAACTATAGCTTTTGCCATAAGGACTAGCGGTAAGCCAAGTTTTCTAATATGTATTCAATGCTTAGGTTATCCCAATTACAGGGTTGCATACAAGACTGTGTAAAAAACAAAAAAAGCCAGAATGCCGACGTCTGAGGTCCAGCAAACTGACTTTTTCTATAACTCTTTTACCATTGTCACATGTGGAATACCGGCATCCATGAATTCGCCAGATACCGTTTCGTACCCGAGTCGTTCATAGAACGCTTCTGCATGTGTTTGCGCGTTTAACTTAGCTTTATTATAATCATTATTTTTTATTTCCAGTTCCATACGCTGAATCATTAATTTCCCGTAGGATTTTCCCCGTTCCGTATCCAATACACAAATACGTTCAAGTTTTCCATAGGTATCGACAAACCGTAAACGGGCAGCAGCGATCGGCACACCGTTTTTCGTGCCAACGAGATGGATCGCTGTCTCGTCGAATTGGTCCAGCTCCATTTCAGGAGGTACTTTTTGTTCTTCGACAAATACTGTGGTTCGAACATGGTAGGCTTGTTCAAGTTCGGCATTTGATTCGACGATTTTTATATCCACTATTCGTCTTTCCCAAATACAAATGATTCATAAACCGTCCATGAACCATTCTCCAGTTGATACAGCAGCTGGAAACGATCCACTTTATCTTCCAATTGAATATCTTTCATCGTCAGGCTGCCATACACATCGGCATATTCCTGGTCAGATAGCTTTTGTGCAACCGTAATATGCGGCACAAATGAATATTCTTTATTGGCAGGGAAGCGGCCGGACTGCATTTTTTCAAACAAGTCAACGATTTCCTTTGTTGCTTCTACTTTCATGTAGATGGTGTTGGTCACTGGTGCGAAGGTGCTGACTTTATTAATATTTATTTTAATTGGTGCAGTTTCTTTAGCGATTGCGCGAAGCTCAGATACAAGCTTATGAATGGTATCATCGTCCGCTTCGAAAGCTTCCTTCAATGTAATGTGTGGCGGAATTAACGCATAATGCGGGTCATAACGCTTACGTAACGCGTTCGCTTTGTCCTGGACTGGCTTTGATGGAAATATTGCAATTCCGTATTTCATAGTAAAACCTCCTAATTATTTTTGTGCGACTATTACTATATGAAGTACCAGCTAGTTCATTGATGAATAAATTGGTATAGGCTTTACACTCTATTATAACAAATATTTTACAAAAAAAGGTGGGTAATTTGTTACAGTTTTCTAAAAAATTAATGAAACATGGATGTTAAAGCTCGTTTTAAGTCTTTTTGCCAGGCTTTCCACGTATGTTCGCCCTCAACTTCGTGATAAATATAGCTGACTCCGATTTCCTCCAGAAGTTTGTTTAATTCTCTGTTAGGTACAAGGAAATCTTCTTTCGTACCGGCGGTTGTATCAACTTCGGTTTCTTCGAGTCCAATTGTGTGATAAATATCTATGGAATGAATATCCTTCGCGCTCCGGACAGCATCCATCACTTTTTCGTCGACATATGGTGATTGCATGATGACCTTGCCGAACGTATATGGATAGCGTAGTGCAGTCATTAACGCAAGCGTTCCGGCCAGCGAATCGCCCATTAATGCACGTGCGCCGCTCATATGATAAGTTGGCAGTAAATCATCGAGTAGCGGAACTACTTCGTACACGAGAAAGCGGATGTACGCTTCTTGTTTTTCACCACTCGGATGATATTTTTCCTTGCGATCGTACTTATCGTTATAATGAATTCCAACAAATACGGTATTGTCAATTTCTTCTTTATCATGCAGCCGATCACTGAGCGTTGCAGCACGTCCAAGCTGATAATAATCATCACCGTCCTGCATGATGCAGACATGGTATTTATATAACGGCGAGAATGACTCTGGCTGATATATTTTCAGTGTCATAACCTCGTCCAGATGTTTACTGTCGATTTGTTCTTCCACCATCGTACCTTTTCTTCCCATTGCTGAACACCTCACTATTATTCGGGCGGTACCAGGTACGGCCCGACATTTGTCATTTATTGTCGAATGTTTTTTTCTGTGGTTCAGCTACATTTTATCATGGACTTTCGTATTTTTCAGCATTGAGAAACGCTTGATCTGCTAAACTTGTGTCAACTGACCCTGGAACAGATTATAGTAATGACTTTTATTCCGGATTAATTCCGTGTGGCTGCCTTTTTCGATAATGTTTCCATGCTCGAGCATGATGATTTTATCTGCTTCCTGAATGGTGTTTAACCGGTGGGCGATTACGAAACTAGTCCGGCCGCGCATCAATCGTTTCAATGCGTCCTGAATCGTCACCTCGGTAATGGTATCAATATTACTTGTCGCTTCATCTAAAATCAGGATAGAAGGGTCAGCAAGCAATGCCCGGGCAATCGTGATTAACTGCTTCTGTCCCTGGCTGATTCCGCTGCCTTCCTGGTCTAATACGGTTTCATACGTATTCGATAAGCTTTCGATAAAACCATGTGCATTGGCGTTTTTCGCAGCAGCGATTACTTCTTCGTCGGTCGCGTCCAATCGCCCGTACCGGATATTTTCCATAATCGTTCCTTTAAATAGAAAGGAATCCTGTAAAACAAACGCCATATGCTGACGGAGACTGGAACGCTTAATATCTTTAATATCGACATCGTCGAGCGTGATCTTACCTTCGTCATAGTTGTAGAAGCGGGCGATCAAGTTGATAATCGTTGTTTTCCCAGCACCGGTATGGCCGACAAACGCGACTGTCTCACCAGGATTCGCTTCAAATGTAATATGATTCAAAATAGTTGTATCTTCGTACGCAAATGACACATCCTCAAACTGCACATGCCCAGTTGTTTCTGGCAAGACTTCCGCAGATGCCTCATCTGTTTCTTCCTGACTTTCATCCATTACGTTAAAGACGCGTTCCGCACCAGCAACCGCCGATAGCAAGATATTAAACTGGTTGGATAATTCATTCAGTGGGCGGGTGAACTGCCGCGCATATTCGGTGAAAATAACGATAACGCCGACCGTGATCATGCCATTAACAGCGAGAATTCCCCCGACAAGCGCAACCAAAGCAAAGCTGAGATAGTTCAGCATGTTCATTACTTTTGGGATGAATCCAGAAATCGTCATCGCCCAGAAACCGGTGTGGCGCAGTTTTTTATTGCGTTCCTTAAATTCGCCAATAACACGATCTTCCTGGGAAAATGTTTTGACCACGTGCTGTCCGGAAACGGTCTCTTCCACATAACCATTTAATTCGCCCAGATCCCGCTGCTGCAGCTTATATAAGGGACCGGTTCGTTTCGTGATCCACTTCATTCCGAAGAACATTAATGGAATAATTGACATTGTCACAAGTGTAAGCAGCGGACTTAAGATCAGCATAACAACTACTGTTCCTACAAGTGTCAGGATACTGGAAAAAATCTGTATCACGGATTGGTTGAGTGTATTGTTAATATTATCGATGTCATTTGTGACTCTGCTCATCAGTTCTCCGTGCTGCCGCTTATCAAAATAAGAGATAGGAAGCCGGTGAAATTGTTTAAACAGGTTTTCCCGCAGTGAATAAACGGTATTCTGTGCAATTCCCACCATCCAATAATTTTGCAGGAAGATGGCGACCGAATGAAATAAATAAATAATAACCAGCCAGATCAGTAGCACGCCAAGTCCAGCGCTATTCTTTGTAACGATATAATCATCGATTGCCATTCCTACGAGGTAGGGACCAAGAAGTGCAAGTCCGGAACTGACCACTACTGCTAGAATGACCAGTGTTAAGGTGAGTTTGTCCCGGAGTAAATATGCCCAAATGCGCCTTATGGTTCCGGCAGTATTACGCGCTTTTCTTGATTTTTTAGCTGAAACTTCGTCAAGCGGAATACGTTTTTCCTGGAAAGGTTCTTTGAATTGACTAATTGGCATGGAGATACTCCTTTCCAAACTGCGACTCGACAATCTTGCGGTAGAGCGCTGATTGTTCCAGCAGTTCGTGATGGGTTCCGTTCGCCAGAATCTGTCCGTGATCCATTAGAAGGATCTGGTCAGCGTCCATGGCGGTGGTGACCTTTTGTGTAATCATCAGATTCGTACAGGCATACGATTCAATTGCTTGAAGCAGCTTCGACTCTGTTTCTAAATCAAGCGCACTGGTACAATCGTCGAGCATTAAAATTTTCGGCCGGCGAATCAGCGCGCGTGCGATCGAAAGACGCTGCTTTTGACCACCGGAAAGGTTAACCCCTTTTTGACCAATTCTAGTCTGGTATTGATCTGGCAAGTCCATAATCGTGGAATGGATTTGCGCATCTTTTGCCGCCTGAATTACGTCTTCTTCCGTAGCATGTTCCTTACCCCAGGCGATATTTTCAAAAATAGAACCACTGAAAAGCAATGGATTCTGCGGCACATAACCGATAGCGCGGCGTAAATGCTCCAGGGTATAGGTGGTAATCGGTTTATCGTCAATCGAAATCACTCCGCTGTTCACATCGTACAAACGTGGCAACAGCTGGAAGAGGGAAGTCTTCCCTGATCCGGTAGCACCAATAATCGCAACCGAATCGCCAGCATTAACGGAAAAAGATATCCCTCTGAGAACCTTCTCGTTCGTTGTATGGTAGGCGAACGTAACGTCCTGCATATTTATTTTTCCATTTTCTACGACAGTGTCTGCTTGTGCGTCCTTGGACTCATGTAAATCGATATCCACATCAAGTACTTCACCAAGGCGGGTGGCAGATGCTTTTGCTCTCGAGAAAGCCATCGTAATAAAGGTGAACATGGAGATTGCCATCGAGACACGCAGCGCGTAATTGACAATCGCTACAATATCACCAACCGACGAGTCACCAGCAACCACCTGATTATTTCCGAACCACAGAATTGAGATCAAGCTCATGTTCATGACAAATAAGAGCACAGGCATCGATGCCTCGACGAAGCGGAAGGTATAGCGTGTTTCCGATGCTAAATCTTCATTCGCTTTCATAAAACGGTTTTCCTCATGATTACGGCGCAAAAATGCTTTAATTAACCGCATTCCTGCAAGATTTTCCTGCATAACCCGGTTTACACTGTCAACCCGCTGCTGCACGCTGCGGAAGAGGACACTCGCGCGCTTCAGCACCCAAAGTAAAAAGAAAATCAGCAATGGAACAGTTATAAGGAAGATCAGGGCAAGCTTGGCATTGACAATAAACGCCATAACCACGCCACCGAGAACAATCAATGGTGCTTTTACCATGATGCGCAATCCCATGTGAATGGTATTCTGCAGCTGCCGAACGTCGTTGGTGAATCGGGTCATGAGTACGGATGTTGGATATTGGTTGAGATTTTTAAACGAAAATGCCTGAACCTTTTTAAACAATTTCTCACGAATATCATAACCAAAACCATAACTGACATGTGAGGCGTAAAAGGAATTAATAATACCAGCAAAAAATGCCGAGAAAGCCAGTCCAACCATAATACTGCCCCACATCACAATACTGCCAACGTCCTCTTTCATCACGCCTTCATTTATCATAATTCCAAGGAAAAAAGGAAGAAGCAGCTCAGTCGCAAGCTCAATCAGCGTTAACGTATATGCAACCCAAATCGGGATTTTATAAGATCTCAAAAAAGAAAAAACAGTTCTCACAGCCAGTCAAACCTCCTTAGGGACAGAGGGACGGTTCTTTTGTCCCGCTCGTATGTAGTGCTTCTATTATATAAGGAATGAAGCGGATTATCTATTCTGGAGATTTCAATAAATATAAAAACCCTATACTGAATAATGTGAATTTGTGATAGAATTAAGAAAATATGAATAGTGGGACATGGGGACGGTTCTTCTGTCCCGGCAAGAGGGGGAGAGGTCTTGGCTAGAAAATATAATAGGGTCGAATTCTACTTGTGTTTATTTTGCGTAATTGCTTCATTATATGCTTTTTACTCAACAATTTCCCAGGTTTGGGTGATCACACCTCCAAATTACATACTTTTACTAGTGACTATTCTAGCTTTTATTCTTAGTATTGCTGGATTTAAGGATAAAACGAATAGGATAGCGAAATTAAGGAGCTGGCTGACCGTCGTGGTTTCTTCGCTGCTGATTTTTCTTCTTTTTGTTTCCGTGTTGTTTACATCACTCTTTTCAGGTGCAAAAAACTTGATTAAAACAACCCATTCGCCAGATCATGACTATACAGTTGATTTGTATCGTACTAACGGAGGGGCAGGATCGTCATTCGCAGTGATTGGCGAGTTAGATGGTCCACTTTGGTTTAAGAAACGAATTTATATTCAAACAAACCGGATGGAGGCACGGGTTAAATGGGAGAACGAAGATACTGTCACCATAAATGGGCGAACGCTTAACTTAGCCGAAGGAGAGTCCTATTCGGAATAGCGGGACAGAAGAACCGTCCCTGTGTCCCTTACTTCGAAACTAATTCCAGGTATAAATCACAATCTCGATTTTGATGATGACATTTATAAGTCTATAGATGTTTTAAAAAGTATAGTAAGTGATATTAATAGATTTTTAAATTTGAAAACCTGAGCTTTAAGAGCGGGACACAGGGACGGTTCTTCTGTCCCAAAGGAGGGAAACCATGAAATTTGTATTATTGTTTGGTCCGCAGGCTGTTGGCAAAATGACTGTTGGACAGGAATTATCGAAAACCACTGGCTTAAAACTTTTACATAATCACATGACAATAGATTTATTAGAACCATTTTTCGGCTTTAGTCCTGAAATGTGGAGGTTATCTGGTCTTTTTCGTGAAGAAATTTTTAAGGCTGTCGCAAAGAGCGATGGGGAAGGAATGATTTTCACCTACGTGTGGGCATTTAATAAGGATGAAGATTGGAAAAGCGTTGAAAACGTGTGTGAAATTTTCACTGCTGCAGGCGCGGAAATTTATTTTGTTGAGCTGGAAGCGGATGTTGAAGAAAGAGTACAGCGAAACAAAACCGCAAATAGGCTGGAACACAAGCCAACTAAACGCAACGTTGATCAGTCTGAAAAAGAATTGCTATCTTCCATGAAAAAGCTGAGGTTGAATTCAAAGCCTGGTGAAATAAACAAAGAAAATTATATCAGGATTAACAATACGAATTTATCCGCTGAAGAAGTCGCCGAGAAAATTAAAATCGAATTTCAATTATAGAGGGAGCGGGACAGAAGAACCGTCCCTCTGTCCCTTTAGGAGGGTGTATATGTACCAAAATATTTTTGACGAAGTGGTGGATATTTTACATAACGATTATGCTGGTTGTTTGGATAAAAAAGGCTGGGATTTTCCTGGTTTTTATAGGGACCAAATTAAATTGAAGAATGATATAAATGACGCTGAATTTGTAAAAATTGTTCAGGACTATTTACTGGATTTTAAGGATTTACATATGAATTTTAAACAGGCTCATGCGAACGAGAGGGTTGACGTGGGGTTTTCTGTTAGAAGATACAATGATTTATTATATATTACTGCAAGTGGTATAGAGAAACGCGTTGAACCAGGTGAAGCGATATTGTCTTTAGACGGAATAACGGTTCCTGAATTGGTTGAGGTTCATGCGAGAGAATTAATGGAGAAAGAAGCGGAAAGGGAGAACTGGATTCCGATCATCCTCTGCTATAAACAGGCAAAGGTAAAAGGAAAGAATGGTATTTTGTATACATTGGATATAAGCAAGTTTGAAAAAGAAAGTACCGATCCTGAACATTCCTTAAAAGTTTTAGAGGAAGATTCGCTACTTTTGACGTTAACAGATTTCATGGATCATAACGCAATTGCAGCGCTCATAAAAGAAAATAATACCCTTTTAACGAATGCTGAAAAATTAATCATCGATGTTCGAGTCAATAAGGGAGGAAGTGACTTAGCCTATTTTGACTTGCTGCCTTATCTTTTTGAAGGGGAATCAGTGGATATAAACAGTTTTGATGATGGAATAATGTTGACGAATTGTACTGGCAGAAACGTAGAATTAAGAAAAAAACTGCTGAAGCGTGCATTTTCTTCTATAGAAGATCCAACAACAAGAAATCAAATAGATATGCTGATAGAAGTCCTGGAAGAAAATAAGGGGAAAGGTTTTGTCGAACTCGACTTTGCAGAAATGATAGAGAGTTTAATTATGAAGACGAAACCTGGTCCCAAAAACGTCATTATTTTAACAGACGTTTATTGTGGAAGTTCAGGTGACTCGTTTGTCGAGATTTGCAAAAATTCATCAAAAGTCACTGTTATCGGAAGACCTACTTTAGGCTTAAATGATTATGCGAATATAGCAGTTATGGATTGGGAGAACAAATTCGAACTATGGTATCCAACTTCCAAGTTATCGAAAGTAGATGAAGGCAAAGGAATGAGTGGAATCGGTATCCAACCTGACATCTATATCCCCTGGACCCCAGAACACATAAATGAAGATATCGACCTAACAAAAGCGCTGGAGTTAGCGGGACAGAGGGACGGTTCTACTGTCCCGGCTCAAAAGTGAGGTGAGATAAGATGAAACTCGTTTGTTTCGGAGATAGTATAACTGCTAGAAATGAAGGTTTAAGGCAACCAATGCTAACGTTAAAACTTGCTAAAAAATTAGACGGTTTTGACATAATAAATGCTGGAGTAGCAGGTGATAACACAAATATGGCATTAGGTAGAATAGAAGAAGATGTCATTAAACATAATCCGGATTTAGTCACGGTTTTATTTGGTTCTAATGATGCTGCATTCCATAAAAAGATAGATATAGATACCTATAGAACTAACCTTTATAAAATTACAGATTTGATTAAACCAAATAAATCAATATTAATAACCCCACCACCTGTAGATGAGGAGCTTCAGTTTGCAAGAACTAACGAAGAGCTAAATATTTATGCTCAAGTGGTGAGGGAAGTTGCTTATCATACTGAAAGTCCAGTAATCGATTTTTTCAAACACATGATTTCAATGAAAAATTATACAGAAATCCTTAAAGGGTCAAAAAATGATGGACTTCACTTTGGCGAAGAAGGATATGAGATTTTAGTTAACTTAATTATTGAGGGTATTTATAAAGATATTAAAATCTATTAGTTAAAATGAACATTTAGATAGATAAAAATAAAGAGATTTATATTTCGAAAAAGGTGGTGGGCAATTGTTACAAAATAATTCAATAAAAATTGCTATAGGCATTATCACCGTCGCTTTAACCGGTTACCCCTTGCTGACAAATAACCAGGACATATTATTACTACCCGCAATTCAAGGTATCTTAGGTTTTGTAACAGCAACAATGTTACTCGCGGGAGTGTCAGCATTTCGTAAAAAAAGAAAAATCATGGCTTTATTTTATACTATCGTTACGGTGTATCTTGCTTGCTTAATTTTATTCAATAATTCCATGACTTTTAAAGGGCTGCTTCCGGTTTTGGTTATTTATATTGTTGGAGGAGTGCCAATAGGAATAATGGCTATGTTCGCTTATCGGCTGGAAAACAAAAATCGATTATGAGGGACACAAGAACCGTCCCGCTGTCCCCGGGACAAGGGGACGGTTCTTCTGTCCCAGGAGGTGATGTTCATGTCAGAAACCAAGGCTATACCTGCGCCCCATCGGTATGCGGTTTGTGCTGAAGTAGGGATGCCGATTAAGGAGTTCTACAAAGATGAATTTGAAGAAGTATTTATCATTTTCCATCCGTTTATTAAACCGAAAACCATAGATTTTGAACTGTTTATACCAGATACGTTTCCAGATGGAAATGCCATTATCGAACATTGTGACAGGATAAAATGGAAGGAGTTTTTAAAAATATCTGGAATTAAAGATTACCGTCAACTGGATATTGGTTTAAGAACTCTAATAGCTAGTTTGAATAAGTATGCAAATGAGAAACTGGCAAAACAAATTGATGACGTATGTAATGAAAAGAAGATTGTACCTCCTGTTGTAGGTTCTTTTCCTGCTTTTGAAATGAAGGATATACTCCAGTATTTAAAAGAAGAGGGTTACGACTGGCTGTGGTGCGGAGATGAATTTTGTACGGAAAGAAAGCTTGAATATGTTGAAGATCTAATCGCCGGCAAAATCGAGTTTCTAAACAACCCAATAAACGTATTTACGCATAATAATGAAATCTTGTTAACTACTCACTGGGATAACCATTTTTCTATGTTATGTTCAGACAAATCTACTACAAGGAAAATTGTGGAATCATGTGGCTTGGAAGGTTTTTACTGTAATGAAAAAACGGAAATTGACTGGAGTTTGACCGGGACTTGAGGGACGGTTCTTCTGTCCCAGTTAGTTCAGACATAAAAATTCAGACAGATAATTCAACGAAAAGGTGATCATTCATGAAAAAGTTCTTAAAATGGCTATTTCCAAGCTATGATAATGATTTATCAGTATTCCTTTCAACTATTGTAGCGATTACTTTTATAGTATTATTCACGGATTTGATACCAGCTAATAATATCATTTATATTTTCTTATTATTTATTCCTTTCATGCTAGGTGTCGCTGTAATCCACAAATTATTAGTGAAGTTATTCAGAAGAATATTGGGTGAAAATAACAAACATATCGGGAGAGGATCTGTATTTGCTCTGATAATAATTTATATTGTTCTTAACGCTATTTTCGATTAATTTGGCCAGTGGCCGGGACGTGAAAACCGTCCTGCTAACCCGCTAAAAAGGAGTTGTTCCTATGAGTTCTATGGCAGTATTATCCATGATACTTGGTATCGTAATTGTATGGGGTATACCGCTAGGGATCATCATCGTAATTGTCATTTTATTTAAGAAAGTTAATCGGATTGAAAAAAAGCTGGGACAACAGAACCGTCCCTTTGTCCCGGAAAGGTCGATAAATAATGAAATACACGACTCGCGAAATGAACGTTGAATATATACCACATGTCCAACACGTCGCAAAAGCCAGCTGGAAGCACACCTACAAAGGTCTAATACCCATTGATATCCAGGAACGGTTTATAGCTTCGGCTTACAGTTCGGAAATGATGAAAAAACGGCTGGAAACTTCGTACTTGTTCCTTGCAGAAGTTAACGGAGAAGTTGTTGGGTTTGCAAATTTTTCTCCTATTAAAAAAGATGGAAGTGCTGAACTTGGTGCGATTTATTTATTGCCAGCTTTTCAAGGTGCAGGTATTGGTACAAAATTGCTGAAACTGGGTATAAGTAAACTAAAAGGTGCAGCAGAAATTTACATTAATGTGGAAAAAGAAAACAAGAGCGGCCGTACCTTTTATGAAGCAAAAGGTTTTGAAACTGTATCAGAATTTGATGACGACTTTGATGGACATATTCTACAAACAGTACGAATGGTTTTAAAGCGGGACAGCGGGACGGTTCTTGTGTCCCGGTAGGGACAACAGAACCGTCCCGCTGTCCCGCCCGTCACACGACTACATTCAGGGGGTGTTTCTAGTGAGCTGTCAGAAGGTAACGAAGGCGTTTAAAATCATTGGAAAGAAACACAGTTGTGCTTTTGGAGATTACGCTAGTGAAGTTCCGAAGCATGCACAGAATTTCATGGAAGAAGCCACTCGTATTCAAAATCACACTGGAATAGAAGTTTCATTGTTTGAACCTAAGAAGGATGAAACGCATGTGGAAGGGATTTATTATGTTGGAGTCCTAGTTTCTGAACCTGTCGAGATTGCTCCTGAACATATGGAGTACCTTGAGGTCGAGGATGAATTTGTGACAATTAGAGGTAAAATGACGAATGTAAGCGATCTTTACTCAGAACTTTTAGCATGGGCTGAAGAGCAAGGTTATATAATTAACCAGAATGACTATATCGTTGAGACATACCACCCGGTCGAAATTGGCGAAGAGGTGGAAGTGTATATACCAATTTTATCGCGCGGTGAAGAATTCAACGAAAACAGACAAGTGGTTTCCTGAAAATAAATAGCAACAAATGAGTTATGTAATCCAATCACATCTTCAGTTCTTACATAGTATGAAAAAGAAAGAACTGGAGGTGTGAAAGAGTTGAATTACGATTATTTAAGATGGTCAAAAGTCCCTTATGCAGGTGAGAAAAAACCACCGAATGACCCTGTGACGCCGCTTGCTGGATCATGGCCGCTATTTTATCTGAAGCGAGACAGAAAAGGGGATTTTTTATCTCCGTCTGGCAATAGTTTGCAACTGCCAATCAAAGATCCAAACAGGATCGATTTTGAACAACAGTTAATTATTGTTCAAAAAGCACTAAAGAAACTTACTCCGCATCAAAAAGCTGTTGCTATATACTATGGTACGGGAGCTCCAACGAAACAATGGACACCTGTTATTGATCGACTGATCGATACGTACGGAGTCACCCCAACGCTTGCAGCAAGAATCATGGCAACTGTGCAGGCAGCTTTAAATGATACAATGGTTGTAGTGTGGGACTTGAAATATCGTTGGGACGTAGCAAGACCTGATCAATATGATCAGACGATGCGAACGTTGTTGTGTACACCGCGCTTTCCTACGTATCCATCTGGTCATGCAACACTATCAGGATGCGCTGAAGTGTTACTGAGCTATTATTTTCCAAAAGAGGCAAAAAAATTAAAACAGATAGCAGAGAGTGACGCTGTCAGCCGCTTATATGCAGGAGTTCATTTTCCAGCAGATAACGATGAAGGAATTGAACTAGGAAGATATATTGGAAGGGTAATTGTAAGGTATCTGAAAAAATACAGCGAAATCGATACATCTTTTAGAAACTATAAAGATGCGCAGATTCTACCAGATTTGAACCGTCAATTTATTCCGTATGAATTCCCGGATCACTGCTCGTCTCTGGTTATAGAAGACGATAAGAAAAAAAGCAGCAAACCAACCTTATATATTTAAAAGGGACAAGGGGACGGTTCTTCTGTCCCAACAAATGGGACAGAAGAACCGTCCCCTCGTCCCTCCATTGTCCCAGTAAAATGGAGGTGAAATTTTGAAACTACTACGCAGAATAAATATAGTTATTGCCATACTGGCGATTGGATTTGGTTTCTACTATTTAATTGATGATAGTTTCCGTCCACCATTGTTTGTTACACTTCCGTTTTGGATTGTTGTACTTACATCGTTTGGGCTGGAAAATGTGTTAAAAGGTAAAAAGGTTGTTGGATACTTATATATTCTTACCGGTATGATTCTTTTCTTCACATTAATCACAAACCTATTGACGTAGTATGAAAATATGCTTTATAGTAAAATAGTAATCTTATTTTACGAGCCGTTAGTTCAGCGGGAGAATACTTGCTTGACAGGCAAGGGGTCACTGGTTCAAATCCAGTACGGCTCATTCATATTCATATAAAAAACATCCCAGTTATCCATGCAAAGCAGCAGGACAACGGGGTGTTTTTTTATCGGTTTAATTAATGTTGGAAATTTTAGATAATTATACATAACTTATGGTAAGCTAATAAATAAGGAGAAAATACATGGAGGAGGTCGAGTGATATGAACTGGAAACCGGAAGGATATAATTCCGTATCACCGTATTTAATAGCAAAAGACGCACGCGCTGTCATCACCTTTTTGCAAAAAGCTTTTGATGGAAAGGAATTGCGCTGTTACGAACGGCCTGATGGGACGATTATGCACGCCGAAGTGAAGTTGGATGACACGGTTGTTATGATTGGCGGGTCATCTGAAGCTGGAAGTGCTGCGCCATCACACGTACATATGTATGTTCAAGATGCTATGAAGACGTATCAACGAGCTCTTGAAGCTGGAGGGGAGTCTGTCCAGGAACCTGTCAAAAAGGAAGGCGAACCTGATCAGCGTGGTGGAGTTCTGGATCCGTCTGGAAATATATGGTGGATGTCAACACAAGTAGTGAACGAATAATAGTGAGCGTGATCTTTTAAACTAACTTTACTTTGATTTAATTTCAAAAATAAAGGTTAGCCTCATAATTTGGGCTAACCGCAATATATATCAAAACACTATTGTAAACGTGTTATTACTAAGTGTGCGGATACTGGTCGTGTTCCACCTGCTAATGGAGTGATGGTTAATGCAGTCGCGTTACCAGCAGGATTTCGTACAGTCAGCAAGGAATTAATTACGGATGTTTCTACTAGTGCCATGCCTATTATCTGAGAAGTTCCTGTTGCACGTCCGACCACCGTATAGGCTAAATCGGCTCCATTAATTGTTAATATGAGCTGACCAGCTTCCGTTACACTTACCTGAAATAAAACCTGGTATACCCCGATTTCTTCCAGGTTGAATGTAGTAGCGTTAACTCGAGAAATGGCCGTTCCGCTAGTTGGACCATCTTGAGGGAAGCTTACATCCGTTCCAGGAGCTACTGTCGCAGCGTTATCAGGAGGCATTAAAGCAAAGAAATCCGCAAAGTCTGCTATCCCGCCTGCTGCACCTGTAGCCCCAGCCGCACCTGTAGCGCCGGCAGGTCCTTGAGGTCCGGTAGCACCAGTAGCCCCAGCCGAACCCGTAGCACCGGCAGGTCCTTGAGGTCCGGTAGCCCCAGTTGCACCAGCCGCCCCTGTAGCGCCGGCAGGTCCTTGAGGTCCGGTAGCGCCAGCAGGTCCTTGAGGTCCAGTAGCACCTGTAGCCCCAGCTGCCCCAGGTGTTCCAGGAGGTCCCTGAGGTCCAGTAGCACCAGTAGGTCCTTGAGGTCCGCGTGGTCCACGAGGTCCTGGTGGGCATTTACATTGTTTCTTAGGAATTGAATAAAGTGGACAGCACCCAAGAGAACCGCTGCCTGAAGAGTTTATCATTGTTACTCGCATCTATGTCACCTCCTCTATTACTACACTAATTTATGCATGTTCTACTATGACTGATTGGACATATATATAAATGGTTTTAAATGGGTCCCACCTGAAAAAACCCACTAAAGACCTAGGTGGAATGCCGTGTTTCACATCGTTACAATTTGTTAGCATACTATCAAATACAATGGTTTTTTCTATCAATCTATTAATGATGAAAAGTGATAAAAAAAGGGTAGGAGGATAAAATTTATGTAAGGGAGTGAGCCTATGAAAATACTAACTCTATCATTGTTGATCATGGCAAGTACGCTCGTTGCTTGTACTTCTGATGAAAATAAAGATGCCTCAGGTAAAACAAAGCAGGAAGATACAACTCAAGTAAGTAACAATGACGCGATCCAGAATAAAAACTGGGACTTGTCACCAACGTTTGAACATACGGTGGTTTATGAAAGTGGGAAAGAGGGTTCTTATACCGTCGTAGGAAACGAGAAAACATTTGGATATTCTGGACCTTTCCCGATTTTAGCCGGAAAAACGCAGAAATATTTTTGGTTTTATTTTGGGAAGGAAAATATTTATGATAAGCCAGTTCAGGTAAAAGCCTTAAAAAAAGGAACCGAGGAAATGGTCGATATATTTGAGGGAACATTTTATGAATCTGCTGAAGTAAGCCCAGACAGTGTTAATATGCCTACACACCTGCATTTCCCCTCAGCAGGTGTATGGAAAGTTCTCGTTTATATAGAAGATGAATTCTATGAAAGTATAGTGGTTGAAGTGGAAGAATAAATAGTGGTAACCATCCTGTCTGGTTAAATATATCTAAAAAGGAAGTGGCAAATGACATCATATAAAAAGGTGATTGAAATCATTGATTCTGCAGAACTGCTTGATGAAGGATTTCAAGATATTGCAGAATTGTCCAAGAGCTGCAAGTACACGAACTGCACTCATACAACCGAGAATGACTGCGCAGTGAAAAAAGCAATTATGGATGGCTTGCTTTCAGAAGAAAGATTTAATAGCTATTACAAAGAAAAAAACGAGACAGCGTACGTCTTTAAACAAACCAACAAAACGAAAGCCGTCGATTATATGAAACAGAGGAAGCTTTTTAAGAAGTCATAGGGGATTCTGTTTCCAACAAAGAATAAAAAGCATAACGGAGTGATTAAATGGAGCATTACAACGGAAAAATAGTATCAGAAACAGAAAGAATTAATGAAATGGAAGTGGAGTTAACTGCATTCAATGCAAAGAGATCCGTGTATCAAGATAATGCAGATCTAGAAGTTAAAAGGGTAGGAGAATGTACCCTGCTTACTGATGAAACTGCAAAAGATTCCATTTACTATAACCGTATTAAAGGGTTTGGAATAAAGGATATTGATAAAATAGATGACATGTTAGATATGTATTATTCGAAAGAAATAACGCCTTGTTTTGATAAGACTCCGAATCATACAAATATGGAGACAACTCAGGCACTTAGCAACAGAGGATTTGTATGCGCGGAACAACTAGTCTTTTTATCGATAGAGCCTTATCTTAGCAGTTATAGTAATGATGAAATAAAAATAGTGAATGTAAACGAAAAAAATGTATTAGAATTTCTAGAGCTGATCTCTCGCTCGAATAATAAGGAAATCAGTCTGGTGATGGCTATCAAAAAAGCTGCATACTATACTCAGGCAAACTTTCATAACTATATAGCGTATATGGATGGAGAAGTGGCAGGGATGGGTTCCTTGTTTGTAAAAGGAGATGAAGGATATATTGCAAACGATTTTACCTTTCCTTCATTTAGAGGAAAAGGAGTTCAAAAAGCATTACTCACTTTAGACTGCAAGCTGTAAAAGAAATGGAATTAAAAAAATTGTATACGGATGTAGAATTCGGTTCAATCAGTCATGATAATATGTTGAAAGTAGGATTTTCAACAATATTTATTAACTCATTTTGGCTAAAGGCTGAATAAACATCCTGCTATTTTAAAAATAGAATGAGAGAGCACAAGCATTGCTGGCATCACCTATACTTTATCGATGTCGGAAATCTGCCGATACATACATAAACCAATTGAAAGCGAGTTGAGTCAAAATGAATACAAACGTAACAACGAAATTTGAAATACGTTCATCAGCTGAGGAAGTGTTCGAAGCCATCGTAGATCCAGTGAAGATAGGGAACTTCTGGTTCTCATCCAGTTCGGAAAGATGGGAACAGGGTAAAGCGGTGACGCTGCGGTATGATGAATATAAGGCTGAAGGGGTCATTGACGTATTAGAAGTCGAGAAAAATAAACGAATCAAGTTTTCGTGGGGAAGTGAACATGACGCGGGGACTGTCGTTACTATTTCATTAAAAGAACAGGACAAGCACACCATTATTGAAGTGAACGAATCGGGCTTAAAGGAAGATGACCCAGAAATCGTCAACAAAATGATGGGGCAAAAAGAAGGCTGGGTATATACGCTTTCCTGTTTAAAGGCTTACGTGGAACATGGCGTTCATGATATGAGGGCTTCATTGATTCATTAGCAGCGTGAAAGGAGACGGAATGTGGACGAATTTGTATATATCATCCGGCCAGTAAAAAATAATTTTATCGATACGATGACGGAAGAAGAGAACCAAATAATGGAGCGGCACTTTCAGTATCTTCAGGAACTTCAGGCTGAAAAGAAGCTAATTTTGGCTGGGCCTTGTCTTGATGGTGCATTTGGCATCGTTATTTTTCTGTCAGAATCTCTAGATACAGCTCGTGCTATTATGGAAAAAGATCCATCTGTATTGGCAGGACTAATGAACGCAGAGGTGCATCCATATCGTGTTTCGTTACATTCATTTGAAAATAAATAATGGGATTGATCTGAATTTGGATAGAGATTTCGATTCAAGCAGTCATATAAAAAGATCTTTGAGATATCCCCAGAGATCCATGGTGTACGAGCGAATGAACTAATCTTGTTGTTGATCAGCAACAAGATTAGTTCTCTTCATTTTGGGTTTTCTTGATGAAAGATAGACGCCGGCAAAAATAATTAGCAGTCCGACAACAATATTTTGTGTGATTGTTTCTCCCAGAAGTAAATAGCCCCAGACCATAGCAGAGACGGGAATCAGGTAAGTGACAGTGGCTGCTAACTCAGGACTGCCTTTTTTATTGATATAGAAATAGATCAATTGTCCAAGACCTGAACCGAAACAACCAAGACCGATGATTGCAAATATCGGAAGCGGATGAAGCAGCAATTCCAGTTTGAACGGCTCAGTAAACAACATCCCGATGAAACCGACAATACTACTCGTAAATAAGGCGAAAGTTGTTATAACCAGCACCCCCACCTGCGACAAATACCGTTTTGTTAATTGCCCGGCAAGCCCGTAGCAGATAGTGGCAGCAAGCATTGTTCCAATTCCGATGAATTTTTCACCAAAAAGCTTGCCGAACTGAAAATCCATCAGCACAAGTATCCCGAAGAAGCCAATAAAAATGCCAATCCACTGGCGACTGACAAGTCGATAAGAAAAAAGTATAAATCCAATTAGACCTGTCCAGATCGGAGTAGTTGCGTTCAGAATCGAAGCGGTTGAACTGTTTATCACCGTCTCACTTAAAGAAATCAAACCCCATGCCAATCCACAGTTACAGATGCCAACAACAATTAGTGCTTTCCAAGGCAGTTTTCCATTAATTTCTCTGCGTTTCCACAATAAGAGTGGAAGCAGGATGATCGCACCTGTTATACAGCGAAGAAATACAATTCCCCATACACCTGCTGAAGGAAGTAACCATTTCATAAAAACAAACGATAAACCCCAAATTAAACTAAGCCCGATTAAGGCTCCATACAATCGCAGCATGATCTGCCTCCTTCTCCATTCTTATTATGGCAGACTTTGGTGGTAATTTCATTTCGAAATCTTGCTTCCTTCTCTGATTACTTTTCAACCTTATCGGGTAAAGCAGGAAGAGGGAGGTTATTAAATGAATAAATTAAAAGTATTATTTTTAAATGCAACGTTAAAAGGAAGTTCAGATGAATCCAATACAGAGGCGCTGTATGAACATGTGCAGGCCATTTATAAAGAGAACGATGTAGAAACGGAAAGTGTTCGCTTAGCTGATTACCATATTCCTTATGGGATTAGTCCAGATCTTGGTGACGGCGATCAATGGCCAGAGATTTTTGAAAAAGTAAAAGAAGCTAATATTGTACTTATTGGTACGCCGATTTGGCTTGGTGAGAAAAGCAGCTTGGCGACCGTTGCTATCGAAAGATTATATGGCAGCAGCAGTGAAACAAATGATAAAGGACAGTCCGTTTTCTACAATAAAGTAGGCGGCGTTGTGATAACCGGTAACGAAGATGGTGCAAAGAATGCAGCAGCTTCTATTTTATATGGCCTATCACACATTGGCTTTGTTATTCCACCGAACGTTGATACGTATTGGGTTGGAGAAGCTGGACCGGGTAAATCATTTATTGAAGCAGAAGGTATTAAAAACGAATTTACACAAAATCATATCCAGATGCTTGCGTACAATACCATGCATTTGGCGAATATTTTCAGTAAAAACCCCATCCCTGCAGAAGGAAATAAGATGTAGGATGAAAACGATAAGGCAGGAGAATTCATCATTCTTCTTGCCTTATTTTTTTTGCATAAATTAGTACCCTTTCGGAAAAAATATGCTATAATGGGAACAAACGTTCTTATTATGGAGGTTACATCATGAAAAACATGATTATGAGGTCGATCCAGAATAAAGAGAAGCTTGAAATGATTTACCTGTCCAGTGACAACTGTGTTTCACAGCGGGTGGTGCGGGTTCTTAAACTAAATGATGACATGATAATGGCCTATTGTTATACGAAGCGAACAATCCGAACATTTAAGCTGGAGAATATACTGTCAGTAGGGCAAGTTCGCAAAAGGATGGGTGCATAGATATGAGTGTAAATGATCGAGGTACAAAAAAGTGGACGGCGATGATGCTTCCGGAGCACATCGAGTTATTGAAGAAAATGTGGCAGGAGGAAGAATATAAAGAGAAACCAATTCTTGACGAGCAGCAGCTAATGGAGATGGAAACGAAACTCCAGTGCGCGCTTCATAATAACTTAACAGTCGAAATTAAACATTACGACGAACCTCATTTCGCTGTGGCACGCGGGAAGCTGCTGAAAATTAATGCGCGAAGCGGTTATTTGCGTGTGGGAGAAAAAGAGATTTCGCTTGAAAATGTGCTAGATGTTTATATTGATTAAAATAAATTAAAATAGGATTGCATTTCCCCATCGAAATGTATATACTACGTTCAACAACAATTAAATAAAGTGAATTCTGAGAAGAGGAGAGTAGTAATTGTATTTTCGTTTGTTAGCGAGCTAGGAATGGTGAAAGCCTGGTACGAAATCAATTGCGAACCGCACCTCTGAGAAAGTTTATTGAAATTAGTAGATAAACTCGGGGTAGAATCCGTTACATTTTTGAGCTGGCTTATTTTTTTAAGCAAGTAGAGTGGTACCGCGAGTTAACCTTCGTCTCTAATTATTTATTAGAGACGGGGGTTTTTTAATGGAGTAAAAGTCAAAAAAGGAGGAATTGTTATGGAATACAAAGAGATTGTAATTTCAACAATTTATGAAGGATTAAGTGAAAAAAATGTTGATTCACTCTCAAAAGCACAAATTGAAAATGCTCTCGAGATCCCACCAAAAGAGGAGATGGGAGATTATGCGTTTCCTTGTTATTTATTAGCGAAGGAGTTAAAAAAAGCTCCTCATCAGATTGCAGAAGAACTATCTCCAATCCTAAACCATGATTACCTTAGAAAGGTTGATCCAGTTGGAGCCTATTTGAATTTCTTTTTTGAAAAACAATTTATTGGTCAGGAAGTCATCAATACCGTACTTGAAAAGCAAGAGAAGTATGGAGAAATTTCAATCGGAAAAGGTGAACATGTCACGATAGATCTTTCATCACCTAATATTGCCAAGCCATTTTCCATGGGGCATTTGCGCTCAACAGTTATTGGAAATGCACTTGCAAATATTATGGAGAAATGTGGCTACTCGCCTATTAAAATTAATCATCTAGGAGATTGGGGTACCCAATTCGGAAGGTTGATTACTGCATATAAAAAGTGGGGCAATGAAGAAAACGTAAGAGCAGAACCCATTAAGGAATTACTGGCTTTATATATCCGTTTTCATCAGGAGGCAGAAGTAAATCCAGAGCTAGTGGAAGAAGGAAGACGTTGGTTTAAAAAACTGGAGGAAGGTGATGAAGAAGCAGTTTCTTTATGGAAATGGTTTCGGGAAGAGTCATTAGAAGAATTTGATCGTATTTACAGCCTAATGGGTATTGAATTCGATTCATTAAACGGTGAATCCTTTTATAATAATAAGATGGATGCTGTAGTAACCGAACTAGAAGAGAAAAACTTGTTATCAGAGTCAAAAGGAGCAAAGGTGGTAACATTAGAAGAAGACAGTAAACCACCTTGTCTTATCAAAAAATCAGATGGCGCCACACTGTATGCGACCAGAGATTTAGCTGCAGCTTTCTATAGAAAAAAGGAGTATGATTTTGCTAAAGCGTTATATGTAGTTGGATCTGAACAATCGCTCCATTTCCAGCAGGTTTTTAAAGTCTTAGAAAAAATGGGCTATTCATGGGCGAAGGAAATGCATCATATTCCATTTGGTATGTTACTTAAAGATGGGAAAAAAATGTCGACCCGCAAAGGAAAAACGGTACTTTTAGAGGAGACGCTTCAAGAAGCAATTAAGCTGGCACTTGAAAAAATTGAAAACCGGAATCCAAACCTTGTTGATAAAAAAGAAGTTGCAAAAACAGTTGGTGTTGGGGCAGTAATATTTCATGATCTCAAAAACTATCGGTTAAATGATATCGAATTTTCTCTTGAAGATATGCTTACTTTTGAGGGAGAGACGGGTCCTTACATTCAATATACGTATTCGCGGGCAAACTCAATAGTAGAAAAGGGACAACAAAAAGCGATTATGAACGAGTCGACGAAAGCTTTCGAGAATGAAAAAGCATGGACAGTCATTTCGCTATTAATGAAGTTTGAGGAAGTTGTTCATTATGCTTATCTCCATTTCGATCCATCGCATATAGCGAAATATACAATAGATTTGGCACAGGCTTTCAATAAATATTATGGTGCAGTGAGAATAGTAAATGAGGATGCCGAACTGACTTCTCGCTTACAGTTAGTGCAAGCAACAATGATCGTTTTAAAAGAGGGATTGCGTCTATTAGGGGTTGGTGTACCTAAACAAATGTAGGAGATTTGTTTAGGTATTATTGCAACCTTTCTTGACTCGAAACGTCCATTTAATAGATAGAAGGAAAGGGGGCAATGAAATGAAAAAAGTAAATGCACTATTGCTTACGCTTGGGATTATTGGATTAGGCGTCTTTCTTTTCCAGTCACTCGGGAGCACAGAGCCACCAACCCCAAATGTAACCGTTGGTGATACAGAAATTCCGACCACACAAGGTTCTTATTGCTGGGATGGACTTTTTTCTGCAAAATGTGTCGATATGGTTTATACATCAGGATGGGATATGGGAATGGAACATGAACCGGTCAAGGTATCACCAAATGAAAAAATAAACGTTGAATTTGACAAGGAACCACTTGAAAATAGTCTCTTTGTAGAAAAGTGGACGGACGAAGAAGAGGTTATTAAGATTGAAATGAAAAACAATACAATCACTGCCCCGGCGGAAAGCGGTGTGTATGTTTATCTGATCCGTGCCAACTGGAAGCAGGGTGACGGGAGCTATGCGTTTGCTGTAAAAGTGGAGTAAAAAAAGCTGTGAGGTATCACGAAAGTCCTTACAGCATGAATTTTTTTACTAATTTTTCTGGGCTGTTTCAATACTCCACTGAAAAATTTACTTGTTGTACGAATCAAGTGGATCTGCGATCGCATCTTCGAATACACTTCGCTTTCCGCGGGCACGGCTTCAATCTCCTCGAGAAAACCACTCTGCGGGGCCTTCAGACTCGTGCTGTTCCCGCAGGAGTCTCGTATATTCGAAGATGCTAAGTGAGGGTGAAAAGATAGAGTATTGCTAGCTACCACTTTTTCAATGACTTCATTATATACCCACCAGGGTCTTGAACGGAAAATTATGAAAACTCATTCTGCATGCAAACATTTCTTAATATCCTGGATAGCCTGGAGGTGCATGCCTTCATGGAAACTTGTCCAAAGCAGAACTTGCTCAATCGTAGTCATCCCCCGTATTTCCGTTGGTGGAAACGCTTCTTCCAATCGATCACCATACGCTTGTTTAATTTTTGGAAGCTGTCCTTTAAGTAATGCTCTTAACTCTAAAAGCGACGGTGTTTCGGATGTGAATTTTTCTGGAGAGGTGTCCCATCCAAACCATTCCTCGAATTGCTCAGGTACATCTACTTCTTCGTTAATTAATGTTTTAATCCACATATATTGTTCCGTATAAACGTGTCCTAAATTCCATCGAATATTGTTTCTGAAACCTTTAGGTATCGCTTCAGCTTCCGTTTCTGTGACGTCTGCTACTTTTAGCAGGTAGTCCCTAAAGCTTTCCAATTGGTTAAAAAAAATCTCTTGGCGCTGTTTCATGCATAATCCTCCCTTAAATTCTATATATATTCTTATTCGACAAAATATAACGCATTCCCTTTAAGTTTGTTGTAAATAGTTAAAAGGATTCCGCTTAAAACGTTTTAAAGAGAAGTGAACGATTTACATAAAGTTTTCTGTTAAAATAATACTTTAAATAGCTATTTGTAAGAATAAAAAGAGTCTATAAACTAGGAGTGAAAGAATGTTTAAAAGTAACCGTATTCATTTAAGGAAAGTTGAGATGAGTGACACAGAAACGTATCATAATTGGAGAAATAACATGGAAGTAATGGAGAACACCTTACCGGATCTAGATGTTAATACAATAGGTGATACGGAAGATTTTATAAAGAGTATCTGTAATTCTGCTTCATCCAAAAGTTACATGATTGAACTAAACGAAAATAATGATTCAATAGGTGTTGTTTCGCTTATTAACATTGATTTCAAGAATCGTAATGCGGAATGTATTATTGATATTGGTAATCAGAAATATTGGGGGAATGGTTACGGAAAAGAAGCGATGGATCTGCTACTAGATTATAGTTTTTCAGAAATGAACTTACATAAGCTCTATTTAAGAGTCTTTTCATTTAATCAAAGAGCCATTAAATTATATGAACGGATGGGCTTTGTGAAGGAAGGAGAACAAAGAGAACAGTTATTTAGAAATGGAAAATGGCAAGGAATTACTTATATGGCAATTTTTCAAGAAAGTCATCTAAGCAGTAAAGAGCCTGAAAACTATTAATAAAAATTAGACTTTTCATAAAAAAGATATATAATAGAATACTACAAATTAACAAGGGGCTGGTATGGGCAATGGATCGTATTATGGTTATGGGAGTATCAGCGGGTGTTGGGAAATCAACCTTTGCACGTGAACTCGGGAAAAAACTTGGCATTAGCGTTTGCCATTTGGATACGTTGTTCTGGAAACCTGGTTGGGTACAGGCTTCTCTTGAAGAGTTTGCAGCAGGTCAGCAGGAAATTGTTAAGAAAGACAAGTGGATTATGGAAGGGAATTACAGCAATACAACTGAGATTCGCGCAGAAATGGCCGATACCATAATTTATTTAGAGCTACCGCTGCGTGTTTGTCTGTACCGGGTCCTGAAGCGGTGGATTACGAACTTAGGTACAAACAGACCTGATATGGGAGATGGCTGTACAGAAAAAATGGATTTCGCATTTATAAAGTTTATTATTACGACGTACTACCCACGAAAGAAAAATACAACTGCTCGTTTTCAAAGCCTTCAGGAGATTGGTTCTCATAAAAAAATTATTACCCTAAAGAGCAAGAAAGAAATCCGGACTTATTTAGCAACTTTATGAAGAAATGGCACAGTTCAAATGGACTGGCCATTTTTTTAGTTTCTTGTTATTTCACAATGCATTCTGAATATTTGTGTTAAAATAGTTACATAAATACAGAAATTGTATAAAAATGTGGAGGAATCTCTGTGAACGAAACTATAAGCCAGATAATAAATGTTTCCGGAATTATTTTTGGTCTGCTTATGTTTTTCTTGTCATTAAAAAAAGGGTTAGGTAAAGAAAAATATTGGATAATCCTTTCAATCTCTATCGTTTTTATGTGCACAACTTCTTTTGTACTAACACTTTCTAAATAAAGATAGGTGGGTTACTTTGAAGGTATTGAGGAAAGTGAATTTAGTTTTATTTATTCTGATTGTAAGTGTATTTGGTTATTATTTGATTACTGGAAGGAACTTGATACCTGAGTATTTATATTTTCCGATTACAGGCTATGTGTTTTTCATTAGTGGATTAGAAGAATTAAGTAAGAAAGAAAAAGACAAAATACTAGGTTCTGCATACATAGGAGTAGGAATAGTTGGATTGTTGTCGAATTTTCTTTAGTCGAAGGAAAATGAGTTTAAAAGTACTGAAATTTTTATCCATTAAGGGTCGCGACCGTTACAAATAGGAGGTTCACATGTTGATCACCTTAGAAAAAATTTCAAAAGATGATGAAAAAGTACTCCAGAATCTTATGCAGTATTATATATACGAGTTTAGTAGATACATAACTGAAATCAAGTTAGAAGAAAACGGTGCTTACGATCCCTTTAATTTGGAAAAGTACTGCGAGGAACCAAACTTTCATGCGTATTTGATTAAGCTGGGTGAAGAATTAATCGGTTTTGTACTTGTTGAGAGTGAAGCTGAAGAATGCCCTAATACGATCCATGAATTTTTTATTATAGCTAAGTACGAAGGCAAAGGATTTGGAAAGGAAGCAGCACATCAAATTTTTAAATGGTTCCCAGGGAAATGGAAACTAACGCAAATTGAAAAAAATTATCGAGCCCAGGCGTTCTGGAGAAGTTTAATCTTTAAACTTACAGATGGAAATGTCACAGAACGATATGGTGAAAACAGATTATCGATACAGGAGTTCCATACAGATTCATTTATAAAATAGATACACATTGCATGTCAAAATAAAGGATGGTTTTATGAGGTTAAAAGTAGGGTTGATCATTATATTATGTGCGATTCTATCAGCATGTACAAACAATGAAACTATTGTTGAAGGAAAAATAGAAGTTATAAATCCTAAAGAGAAGACTGCAGTTATTTATGTAGGGGATACATTAACGGAAAAACAAAGAAATAATTTTGATTTTGATGAATATGAAAAATACATCGAAGCATTTCTTGTGCAAATGGATAAGAGTACGGTTATTGATGGCGAGGTAGAAAGTATTAGCGATCTTACAATTGGTCAAAAAGTAAAAGTTGAAATTAAGGGTGAATATGAAAAGGAACTCGTAACGCCTCATACACTCTATGAAAATCAATCGAAACTTCCGGATTATAAACCAGAAAAAATAACGGTGATACCCTATACCAAACAAGAAATTGTCAAAGAAATGACTGTGGACGAAGGGAATTATGGATTGTTTATTTATAACCTTGAACCTAACGAGAAAGGAAAAATTGGAGACTTTCCTGAAGCTGTTACGGATGCCCATTTCCAAGTGATACATACCGTTCCTTCGACGGGTAGCAAAGTCAAGAATACAAAAGAATTGCTGGGGTTATACGAAGACTCTCCAACGTATATCGTTACTGACGATAAAGAAATTATATACAAAACAGATAATGAAGAAAGTCTAGTGAAGTTTGTGAAATCGTTAGAGACGAGGGAGTAAATACTGCTCTAGGGAAGCTAAAGAAAGTTTCCTAACACCAAGAATTGAAATTGGAGGGGTTCTATGAGCACGATTATAGATATTCTTATTGGTGTAGGGATTGTCTTTTTTATCCTATTTACCTTTTTGATTTTCACCGTCTTCCAAAAGCGAAAATAATTAACCTGAACTGAGATTTATATATAAAAGGAGACAATCCATGCCTATTATTACACATAAGGAACGCGTACATGCATCTTTAGAAGTATGCTTTGATCTTGCAAGAGATGTTGATATACATACAATAACCACGAGTGAAACGAAGGAAAAAGCTGTTGGTGGTGTGACAAAAGGAGTAATGGAGGAAGGAGACACCGTTACGTGGGAAGCCACTCACTTAGGCGTTAAACAAAGGCTGACTGCTAAAGTGACACATATGGATCGGCCAAACGAGTTTGTTGATATTATGCTGAAGGGTGCCTTCAAATCTTTTACCCATACACATCAATTCCTGGATGATAATGGTGCGACGCTTATGATTGATATATTTGAATATAAGTCACCATTCGGTCCGCTTGGAGTGATCGCTGACAAACTGTTTTTAGAGCGATACATGACAGCATTTTTAGCTTCCCGTGCAAAAGAATTAAGAAAAATCGCAGAAGAGAAGAAGTAATCCGTCTAAGCAATACAACATTTATGTTTAGGAGTGAGAGAATGATTAAACGATTTTTTAAGACCGTGGCAGGCTGGATTGTAGGAGTAATAATAGCGGGATTCATAATGAGTTTATGGAAGAATGAAGAAGTAGATTGGGATCAAGTTGTCTTTCTGAGTATAGCTGGAATAATCGGTGCAGGCATTGTTTTAGGGATTAAATACACTGCAAGAAATAAAGAATAAGGGGGGGCAAGAAATGGTTTATCATTCTATGTCAAAAAATCCATTATATTTGTTTTTCTTTGTAATTCTACTGAATGCCATCAATGAAAGTTCCAGATTTTCCTTATACTTTGTCTCTTTAACTCTCATAATGCTGTTTCTAGCTATTATTCGATTTACTTTCAAAATAAATGATCATTTAGAATATAGAATTATGTTCTTCCATATATGTATCTATAAGAAAGAAATTTCTCCTGACCAAATTGTTCAAATGAAATTTAAAAGAACGGGATGGTCTCAAAAAATGGCCGCAATCCAACTAAAAAAAGGATTAGGTATCCGGGTCATCGATTTTAAACCGGAAACAGTCCATGAAAATCTAATTAGATTTGCTGAAAAGCATGATGTCTCCGTATCTAAATCCAAAGATTATGTGATTTTGGAGAAGTTACGCTGGGATGTAAACTGAATTAATATTTCCAGGAATCGAGAGTTTATTTAATAATGAAGGGGGTTAAAAATGTTATCAGCAATAGGAGGAATTTATATAGGCGACATTATTATCCAATTAGTTTTTCTATTAATGATTATAACAACAGTTATAGGCGTGATTTCGTTTACAGTCAAAAGTAACAAAAAACAAAAGCGATTGGAAAGAGTGGAAGAAAAGTTGGATGAACTATTGTCGAAAAAAAGCGAGTGACAATGGAGGACCATAGAATGAATTGGAACGTATTAAAAGATGTAAAGTCGATGCTTGGTTTTATTATATCTTTCATACTCGGAGCAATCGCAATACTAGCAGCAAGTTTTGATAACGAATACTGGGTTGTATTTTCTATCGCGGCAATGTTTTTCACTACCGTTAGCGTAATAAGGGCAGGCAAATTAACAGGGTAGGGGGGATAGTATGGATACATTTAATTGGATTGTTTTTCTGTGGCAGGTTTCATTTATAGTTTCCATTATCACTTTCCTGTATGGAATATTTAAGGGTTCATGGGTCTGTTTATTGATCAGCACTGTAACATTCCTGCCGATAGCTTATTATTTCAACGGTGCCAATAACGGGTTCAGGCTGATTGCATTAATTCCGATACTTATCGTTGTGTTAGCTATTATTACTTGGAGAAAAACGAGAAAAGCATAATTTAGATAGAAAAACCAGTTCAGTTGTTATGAGGTAGAAATTGATTTAAATGGGGGGAGATTACTATTAAGGGTAAACCAACAATAATAATTCTTGGTACAGACCATTTACATAACCCTGATAATGGTGATTTGGTTATGCCTCAAACTAAAAATATCCATACAATAAAGAGGCAGAAGGAAATTAAACATGCAATAAATTGTCTGCTAAAATATAATCCTACAAAAGTAGCATTAGAAGTATTAACAGAAAATCAAACTCAACTTAATCAGGAGTATAAGGCTTATCTAGCAGGAGAATTTCAACTTATAGCAAACGAAAGACATCAATTTGGATTTCAACTAGCTAAGGAATCTGGCCATAAAGAGTTATTTGCTGTCGATTGGAACGATAAGAACGGAGATGTACCTCAAGTTGACGAGTGGGTTAGTGAAAATAATTCTAAGCGATTTGATGAGGTAGCGGCTAAAGGACAAGCGATGAAAGTAGAGTCCGAGAGATATTTTAACAGTCATACCATGAAAGAATATTTACGTTGGCTTAACGACCGGAACAATGTACAATCTAACCATAGTATGTATATGAAACTTGCCCTTATAGGGAATGAAAATATGCATATAGGAGCAATGTGGACTGCGCAGTATTGGTATTTTCGTAATATGGTTATCTATAAAAACTTAGTGGATTTGGTAACATCGGATCATGAAAGAATTTTTGTGCTGTATGGTGCAGGGCACCTTTACTTGTTAAATCAGTTCTTGCAGGAAAGTGAAATTTTTAATGTTGAGTACGCTCAAGATTACCTAACGTAAATTAGTAGATACGCTATACAAACTACATCAATTAAAGGACTAATAATCATGCATAAAATTAGATTAAAAGATTTCATGCCATATGCATTGATGCTGCCTTCCATCCTTATTGGGACACTAGCAATGATTTCGTATGGTGTTTCGTCAAGTATTTGGATTCAAAATATACTGATTTGGATTCTAGGCACTGCTGTTAGCTGTGCATTTTTAATTCGGAGCCGAAAAAAACATGGCAGTAAAAATGATTTCATTCCGGCTATTATCATACTAGCTTTATTACTGTTCCCTTTTGGGTTTAGTGGTATAGAAGGCATTCATCGGTGGTTAGCTGTTGGACCAATAAATCTTTATGTAGCAAGTATCTTTTTGCCTCTATTACTTATCTATTTATGGAAATTATCAGTAAAACACCATGAACGTTATGTAGTAAGTCTAACCGTTATCGTATTGGTAATACTGCTGCTTCAGCCAGATGCTGGGCAAGTAACCGCGTTTGCATGTGCTGCTGCAATAATCCTGTGGAAGCAAGGTACTAACAAGACGCTAAAGGTATTGATTCTATCACTTTCAGCCATTGCGGTTATCCTCTCATGGATTTTCCTCGATAATCTAGCACCTGTCGCTTATGTAGAAGACATTATCTTTTTAGTTGCAGATATGGGAGCGGGCATGTTGATCTTGGGGACTCTGTCTCTCGTACTGTTAGTAATTCCGTTCTTTGTTTTGGGTAATGTATCGATCGCCTCGCAATCGTTAGGCGTTTATTTTCTAATGATGATGGCGGTAACCTTCATTGGGAACTTTCCCATGCCAGTCATGGGATACGGAACATCGCCGATAATAGGGTACTTGATTGCTGTTACGTGGGTTGTTAAAAGGAATGCCGCTGCTTAATACTTTATGCCTCCAATGTTTACAATAGAGTGATTAAGGATAAAGGCTCTAAACGGCCAAAGGAGGAATAAACAATGCAAAATAATGATAAAAAGTCATCAGAAAATAATAATGATCATATTGAAAAACAAAACAAGCTGGACAAAGATAAAGAACAGCTTTTCGTGGATGATATTCCGATGGAAGATTTGAAGATTGAACAGGATGACGAAAAGAAAAAGTCGAAATCAAAAGACGCCTCCCAGAGTGAGCGAAAGTATAATAAAAATGATAAATAGTATAGATAAATAAATGTGAAAGAGGTGCTTCGAAATGGAAGTGCCTCTTTTGTTTATTAAACTATGGTAAACTCTATTGTAGAAGGTAATCTATAATAAAGGAGTGGGTATAACATGAAAGTTTTTCCAGAATACCTAGCTGGTATTGATAACCCCGACCACCGAGAACGCTTAGAGGAAATTTTTACTTGGATTGCGAAACAATTCCCGAATTTAGAAACGGAAATCAAATGGAATACACCAATGTTTACTGATCACGGCACATTTATCCTTGGTATTGATATGGCGAAACAGCATGTAAGCGTGGCGCCGGAATATGCAGCCATGGAGCGCTTTGCTGATGATATAGCAGAAGCAGGATACAGTTCTACCAAAGGCTTGTTTCGGATTAAGTGGAATCAAACGGTGAATTATGAATTGCTGCAGAAAATAGTTGAGTTTAATATTCAGGATAAAGAAGACTGTTCAACCTTTTGGCGGAAGTAAGGAGGGAAAATAGATGTATGTAACAGTTTCAGACTTCATTAAAGAATGGAACAAGGAATCCTTATTAACACAAAATGTTTTAGAGGGTTTGACAGATGAATCGTTAAAGCAGCAAGTATACCCAGGAGGGCGTACGCTAGGAAGAATTGTCTGGCATTTTACAACAAATATCCCAGAATATCTAGCTCATTTCGGGTTGAAAGTAGATGCAGTAGAACATACAGATAATGTCCCGAACTCTGCTAAAGAAATTGCTGAAGCCTTTAAAGGAATAAGTACTTATGCAACCCAAGTCATTGAAGAACAATGGACAGATGGAACGCTGAAGGAAGTGCAAACTGCATTTGGCAGGGAAGAAACAAACGCTCAAATTTTAATGGGATTAATCAAGCACATTATTCATCATCGCGGACAAGTTACTATTCTTATGCGTCAGGCTGGAATCAAACCTTTTGGAGTTTATGGACCGCCAAAAGAAGATTGGATTCATTTAGGTGTGGAAAATCCACCACTTTAATAGGGGTGAATGAGAATCTTACATTCGTATCAAAAAACGCTTGGATTAGTAACCAAGCGTTTTTTGCATGCTACGGATTAAACTTGACTCTTCAAGTATTCATCCAAACACTCGTTTTGAGAAGAAAATCCTTCGATCATTCCCATTTCCATGATTTTGTTCAACTCTTCTTCAGAAGGAAATTTAGAGATGAAAACAATGTTTGTTTTTCCATCTTCTTCGTGAAAGGTCATGGTAATGTCAATTGGTGGCATCATATCAGATGTATTGCCTTCTTCATCAGAGAATACATCCAGATATTCAATCTTCTCAGGAACCGTGATGTTTTTATAAATTGCCTTTCCCCAAGACTGCTGACCGTAAAATTCTCCCTGGCTTTCATCGTTGCATGTCATACAATAATGCCAAACGCCTTCAGGATAAAATTCAAACCTTTGATTTTCCGTATCCCATCCCTTTGGCCCCCACCAGGCGGCCAAGTGTTCAGAATCTGAAAACATCTTAAACAAGACATCTCGTGGTGCATCAAACGTGCGCTCCATAATCAAATCAGGTCCATCCACCTTTACTGTCATTTCCTTGGAATCCATTCTTTTTCCTCCTTTTAACGATCTTTTTTGCCGTTCAGTGTTGTAGTATAAATATATACCAATAGGAACAATTTTGTCCATATAAATAAACAGAAAATTACAAGGCTTGGGAATGTAATTTATGGTATATTTAAAAAAGACTAATTAAATTGAAAATTATAGATTGGTAAAATAAAGTCAATAAAAAGGCAATAATTTCCTGGGCAATAACGCGATAGGAAACAAGGAGGGGAGCGGCCATGATTATAAATACGGAAGAAGAATTTCTGGAACTAGTGAGCCAGGACCGCGAAATGATGTCTGTGTTGAGAATTGTCGAATCATTAGATTTGCCTGACTGGTGGGTCTGTGCTGGATTCGTTCGATCGAAAATCTGGGATATCCAACATGGATTTTCAGCACCAACTCAGTTACCCGATGTAGACGTTATTTATTTTGATGGAGAGAATCAAAGTGAAATGGAAGACCTGAAGTTGGAAAAATTATTGAAGCAAATACGTGAGGCTGTTCCCTGGTCCGTAAAAAACCAGGCGAGAATGCACACCGTGAATGGAGTAGCGCCTTACACATCTTCTGTGGATGCGATATCGAAATTTCCAGAAACAGCTACTTCGCTTGGACTGAAATTAGACCAAAATGGCAGTTTGAAACTCGTGGCACCACATGGCCTGGATGATGCTTTACATATGAAAGTAAGACCAACGCCTCATTTTGTAAAAGAGAATATGCTAGATAAATATAAAGATAGAGTTTCAAGGAAGAGATGGTCGGAGAAATGGTGGAAGGTTGAAGTAGAACAAATATAGCTCAGTAAACGCTTATTTCATGGCGAAGTCCTATTTAGAAAAAAATATGTAATAGAGGAGAAGATTAATATGATTCAATTTGAGAGAGAGAATATAACTGTTTTTCAAAGTTCATTATATATGACCACCTCGGCAATTATTAATTCCGAAGAAGCGATTATTATGACAGATCCGAACTGGTTGCCAAATGAAGTGGAAGAAATAAAGAACTATATAAATGAAAATTTAGGTGACAAGCAATTGTATATTATTTATACGCATAGTGATTTTGATCACATCATTGGTGCGGGGGCATTCCCGGATGCAAAAGTTATTGCGTCAAAACAATTCGTTAACAATCCCAATCCTCACAAGGAAGAAAAGGTGCAGAAAATACATAAGTTTGATAGTGGAAATTATATACAGCGAAACTATACACCAACATATCCTGCCGTTGATATTATCGTTTCAGATGAAGGAGAAAAGTTAGAAATAGGTCCACTAACCTTAACGTTTTACCATGCAACAGGTCATACCAATGATGGTTTATTTACAGTTATTGAACCATATGGCATTTTTCTATCAGGTGATTATTTATCAGATGTAGAGTTCCCATTTATATTCAGTAGTTACAAAGACTATGTAACTACGATGAAGACAGCTGAGCAAATTTTAGTGAAGCATGATATACACGTGCATGTTCCTGGTCATGGATCCACTACAGAAAAGCTGGAGGAAATAAATAACAGATTGCATGTATCAAAACATTATTTAAATGAATTAGTGCAAGAAGACAATGACTTAGAGAACTATTTGCGGAAACGGTTCACCTTTTTTGAAGGAATAAAAAGTGTACATACTGAAAATGTGAAAATTGCTAAGCGAGAAGTGAATTCGACTGATAAATAGTTTTTTTTACATTTTCTACTGTAGCCTGAAACCTGGTCAGTTAGTATGGCTTAACTTACTAGATATAGATAAATATAAATAGAACCAAACCCAATCATTCCAACGCCAATTGCGTAAAAAATCGAGGAGTTTTTGATGGCCTGACTTCCGATTTCTTTTATGGCTACCAGGAATATAATAGCGATCGCAAGGTTTATCAAAAAAGCAGTTATGGAAGGAATGCCGATGGTAAATTGTTGTCCGATTAAGGCACCTGCAGCAATCGGAACTGCTAGTATAGCAGTAAACAATAACCAGGTTAGGATGCCAAATCCGGCTAGAAACAAAGGGGTAAAGATTATTATCCCTTCTGGTATATTGTGTAAAATAAGTGTCGTCACCATCATGCTTCCAATTTCTGTTCCGATTGTTGGACCAAGCGCCATGCCAACAGGAAAATTATGAATCGCAATACTAATGGTGAGGAGGACGCCAGAACGAACAAATACATCCTTTTGGGCACTATTAGTAATAATAATAATGTTATCCATAAGGCGATGAATCAGCAGAAATAATACGATTCCTGCTGTTATTCCTATAGCCAGAACAACCCATCCGCCTAATTCAATGCTTTCAGGAATCATTTCTAAAAATAGTAATCCCATTATCATTCCTGCGCATATCGCATAAATAAAGGCAAATCTCTGTTGCATCCCCTTCAGTATCCATGCAAGTATACCGCCGACACCAATACCAAGTGCAGAAGCGAACGCGCCAATTACCCATGCTGAACTCATGATATCGCTCCTTCAGTAATGTCTTAGTTATGTATATTATCGTGAAAATAATCTAGTACAACTTGACTTGCACTTAAGGTCGTACATAATATGAGCATATGATAATATATGCAGATAAAGAAGTGAGTATTTTATGTGAGATAAAAAATGGCCACTGTCAAAAAGACGGGGGCTTTTATACATACTTATTTTGACAAATTCCGAACAGTTGCGGAAAGAGAAAGTCATGATACTGAAATACTGTTATGATTGCAGGTAACTAGAAGAAAATGAAAGGAAGATTACATGGTTAAGATTAAAATGAGCTTTTTATTATGCGCTGCTATGGTATTGACACTAATTATCCCTGCCGTTGCAAATGCGCATTCCGGATTGGAGAATGCAACTCCAGAGGCAGGTTCGACTATCAAAGAAGAGATAAAAACGGTAGAATTAGATTTTAATACGAAGGTTGAAAATGGCAGTTCCTTATTCTTGATAAATGATGAAGGGACCAAATTCGAACCAAAAATTCTCGAGATCAATGACGATGTTATAAAAGGTACCTTTCAAGATTCAATTAATCCAGGTACCTATAAAGTCAATTGGAATATAGTTGGGGCGGACGGACATCCGATTGAAGGTACGTATTCCTTCACCGTTACAGGTTCAAAAAAAGATGATACTTCAAATCAAGATGAACAAACAACAACTGATGAAGACCAAAGCAGCCCTGACAAACAAAATGCATCTGAGGAGCGAAGCAGTACAGATAATAATGAACCTTTTATAAATGGAATAATCATCTTTTTAGTAGGTGCAACACTAGTGCTGGTAGCTTGGCTGGTCTTCAGTAAACGTAAAAAGTAGGAGGAATTTTAATGCTTTATGTCGTATTTGCTGAATTTATCTTATACATTTGTTTTTCTGTGCTCATAGGCTCTTTAATTTTATTTATTGTTCCTGAGGATAAAAAACCGCTCATACTTATACCCAAAAAAATATTGGTTCTAGCTGTTGGTTTAATTCCTGTCGCAGCATTTTTCCCAGTGTTTCAAACGGCCAGTATCCTCGCTGCTAATATGGACTTAGCTTTTGTTTTAAAAAATGTTATCTTCACATTTGAAATCGGAAAATCATGGTTGTTTATAACCATTGTTTCCGTCATTCTAATGATTGTATTGTTACGTAAAAACAGTACAGAGAAGCGGCATTTACTTGTATGGGCGTTGGTTCTTAGCCTGCTGATGCTTGTTGGTTATACGCGTTCCAGCCATGCTGCAACGATTACCGAGTGGCAAGGATTTATTTTTCAAACACTGCATTTTCTTTCTGTTGTCGTTTGGATTGGTATTCTTTTTATCGTAAGTTGGTTTGCAAAAAATAAAACGAACTGGCTGGCATTTCTGAGATGGTTTACACCTGTAGCATTGACTTGTCTTACCATAACGATTGTGGCTGGGTATTTCATCATGAAATTTGACATAAATTCGTATGATGCTCCTGATGCGTCAATTGTTCAAGACTACCAAAACAGCCTCCTCGTCAATTATGGACAATCTCTATTAGTAAAACACATTTTCATCCTTTCTTTGGTGCTATTTGCACTTACGAACGGATTTCTTTTCAGAAGGAAGTATGGACAGGAATCCTACAACCCCTTGAAGTGGGCGCGGCTTGAGAGTGTATATGCATTAATCGTTTTTGGATTGACGGCCTTTATGGGACAATCATGGCCACCGCACCAAATTTACAGCTTACTAAAGACAGAGGGAGCTTCTCCACTTTTTAAAGCAGTTTATGATGGAGAGATACTTAATAGATATCAGCAAGCAGAAAGCAACACAGTATTGAATGTAACCATGACATTAGGTGTGGATAGTTTTGTCTTATTTGGTTTAGCTATTATATTTCTTGCAGTGACCCTTTTTGCAGCTACTATTAGAAAATCTGTCTTTGTTTCAACCTTTGCCTCCTTGTTAATGATTCTCGCCATCTATCTGGGAATAATGGTTGGCATCAGGTAGTCTGCTGGGGATAGTTTTCTAACTTAATTACGTAAAAATAAAAAGATGTGCTGTTCATTAGGAACGGCACATCTTTCGTATTTAATCACGAGATTTCAGGGAGATCATTAAAATTGTAATTAAGGTAAACGCAATTAGCGCAAGGAAAGGGATAGTAATAAATCCAAGCCAATTGATATATTCCATGGTGCATGGCACGCCATTTACGCATGGCTTTATTTCGGCAAACCCTGGAACCTTCTGCTCTAAATAATGAAATAGGGAAATAGCAGCACCAATAACACTTATGGGAAGTACATATTTTTTAACAGACAAATCACTTCGAAATGTAGCTATTCCTAGAAGAAGTGTTAATGGGTACATGGCGATCCGTTGGTACCAGCACAGTTCACACGGAATAAAATCTTTAATTTCACTGAAATATAAACTTCCGAATGTTGCTATTAAAGCAACCAACCAAGCAAAGTATAAGAAAAGCTGTTTATTAGCTGTTTTCATACTATTGATCCTCTAACTTTTCTTCTATGACCTGCTTAATTGCCTCGTAATCAAAAGGGTCTTCAATCATGGTTCCACCTACCATAATTGTTGGAGTAAGTTCGACACCGAATTCAGTCACCATTTCCTCATCTTTATTCAATGCATCCATTGCTTCCTGATTTTCAATAGCTGATTTTAATTTACTGGTATCAATACTAGGTATGCCACTCGCTACTTCGAGTATTTTTTCAGTTGTAACCCATTTACTGTCATGATTGCTTGGCTGCGCATTAAAAAGTGCCTTATGAAATTCCCAGTAGGCATCCGGGCTTTGCTTATAAACTGATTCCGCTGCTAGTGATGCTAATGTGGACTCTTTACCGTGAAATTGCACATTAACGAATGAGAACTTCACCTTACCAGTATCAACGTAGTCATTTATCAATTTAGGATAGATATCGGTTCCCCAAACCTTACAAGCAGGACACTTAAAGTCACCGAATTCGACAACAGTTACGGGTGCATCGGAATCCCCTACTGTAGGTTGTCCGCTAATGGAGGGTTGTTTATTACTCGTATTTCCATCGCTTGATTCAGAATTATTATTGCTCAAAACAACTAAAGCCGTTAGTAATGCAACAATCACTAACGTTACAATCACAGCAATTTTAAATGGTGAACTATTTCGTTTCATTAAAGCACCTCTTTATCGTTTAATAAATCAATTTTACCATCAATGTTAACTTGACCAGAATTAATTAGTTATTGTTCAAATAGTTGTCATAAGTATAAGATTGATACATCTATTAGTTTACTAGTAATTGGCATTTGTTACCAGTAAATTATGCTTGTCCTTTCATTTACTTGTATGCATATTATCAGCTACTGGAAAAATTATCTATCAATGATTATACTGAAATTATCGTTTTATCGTGGGGCACCAAGACAATACAAGGAGGAAATGAACTTGGAAAATGTAAAAATCAAACAATTAACAAATGAAAATTGGTATGATTGCTGTGAATTAGAATTGTCGGATGAACAAGCGGCATACATGGAATCGAATGCTGTTTCAATAGCTCAATCGAAGTTTGAACCAACATTACAAACGTTTGCGATATACCTGGATGAACAGGTCGTCGGGTTTGTCATGTTCAATTCAGTCAAAGAAGAGCTTGATGGGTATTGGGTCTACCGAATTATGATAGACAAAAAATTGCAAGGAATGGGGATAGGTAAAGCTGCTACTAAGTTAATGCTTGCCGAGATGTCTAAATTACCAGATGCCAATATAATTGTAGTAGGCTATCATCCAGAAAATACGGGTGCGCATAACCTTTACGCTAGTCTAGGCTTTATCGATAAGGGAGACCGATTCGGTAAAGAAATGGCAGTAATCAAATATATGGAAAAGTAAGGTGAAAATAAGTGCTGAAAAAACGATCTATCAATGAATTATGCTGAAGTTATTTCCTGAAGCGTTTTGGTTTCAGCGAACCAGCGTAAAACTTCGTTGTGATGGTTAATAATTTGTCGAGCAGAGATTTCTTCTTTATCAAAGGTACTGTGACAATCAATTGCTAGGGTTACATCATAGTTTAAGCTGAAGCCACTGCGGCATGTAGAATCGATGCATGCCTCTGTTTGGATACCAGTTACGATTAAATGGTTAACTTCCATATTGTTCAGTATATTTTTTAGGTCCGTTTCATAAAAGCTGTCCGGTGTATGTTTCTCGATTACGATATCACCATTTTGCGGCTTTATTACTTCATGAATTTCCCAACCAGGCGTATTTTTTTCGAGAGGGCTATTAGCAGGACCGTTATGTTGTATGTATATCAAGGGCAGGTTATGCTCTCTGGCAAAAGTAATCATCCTAGTTATATTTTCCAGCAGCAGATTTCCTTTTGAAACTGATGTATCCATTGTAAACATACCTTTTTGTACATCGATTATTAATAGAACAGATGTCAAAATAATTCCTCCTTGTAATGAGAACGTTTATTCTATTCTATCCCCCTTTTATTGGAATTAGTAGATTGGAGAGTGACCCAATATGAAAGAATATCGATGGGTAGGCAGTCAAAAGGATTTTGTGGATGAGATTAGCACGGTCCAATTAAACAACATGATTTTAGGGCGATTCGGGGGAAACGCTTCAGCCGGTCAACATAAAAACGAAGATGGGTGCCTGATCTGGAGTGACCAGGAGAATGACTGGGAGTTTGCGTGTATCTTGGATGCACATAATACAGCTGAAAGTGCTGAACTTGTACTTGCTGCACTAGAAAGTATGAAGGACTCCATTCAAATTAGCTTGAAGTTGAATACAGGTGAAGCTTTTCGGCAAGTACATGAGATGTTACTAGATAAGCTTTGCAGTCAAACATTCAAAGATAGGTGTCAACACGTTCAGGGTGAAACGGCATGTCTGTTTGTGATAAGAAAAGAAAATTATCTTTGGTGGTTTTCCATTGGGGACTGTATTCTTTACCTGAATCATCCTGAGCTTGCTGCATTAGGTGAGTATCAGCAAAACCATCGAAGTTTCTATGAATGGGTGGGGCAGGAGAGCACGTTTAATAAGCGTGTACCCTGTTATAGTGCAGGGATAAAAGAATTGCGAACAGGCGAAAATCATATTTTATTAACAACAGACGGGCTAGTAGAATGTCCAAATACTAAATTTGATTCTCCTGAAGAAATTTTTAGTATGTTTGACGGAGTACAGAATAGCGTTGGAGTTCATGATCTATTACGTGAGATTCAGCAAAAGAACGTCCGGGACAGTACGACTATCATTTCCTGGACTGTCACGAACAATCAGATTGCTACGATTCCAAGTGATTTCAGGAGAAAGTAAATAGATCTGATGGTAACTTTTTATGCAGCATCTTCTTGCCAATGAGCGCTTGATATATAAGCTTTTAAAAGATGATTAAACTTTACCGTTTATAGTATAGTTGCGCATTGGCTTGCCATACTTAACTAAAACGTGCCACAACAGTTTTAATTCTTGAAGTACTTCTTTATACGTTCCGCGGTCGCTCCAAGAGTCTGGATTACGTTTCAAGTCCATTGCTGCAGATCCTATCATCTTCGTGGTTAACAGATCTTTTTGGGCAATGCGTTTTGCTAGAGAAGGCATCGAGGGTCCTCTGAAATCGACAGGCACTTCGTCTGAACGAAGCGCAAATCCGCCATGCCAGTATAGTTTAATGGAATACTGTGAGCATAATTCCTCAAGGATTTGTCCAATACTTGTGCCCTGAAAGGAAGGGTCTGCAACGAGGATTTCCACATCTTCTTTCAGTGAAATATCTCCATGTACCTGTGCTTCAATATAATGATTAAGGTTGCGGGCAGACTTTTTGTTTGACGGATCCACGAATGGTTTCTCAAGATTATCCAGTAAATGATGGATTAATTTTGATGGCGTCAGATTTTTTTCACCTAATGCAAAATCTCTTGTGAATGTTTCTGTCAAAAGAGCAGCCATAATCGAATCAAATTCTTCGTAGGTTCCTTTTTCATTAGGATCATCAAACGAATCCAAATACGTGAAGGTGCAACGCTTTGAAACATTCGGGTAGAGTAGAAAATAACAAGATCCAAAACGAGGTGAAGGTCCATCAGGATGAAGCATCAAATGGAGTGCGCCGTATTTTGGTCTTTGATTATTTGTTGCCTCCTTTATCTGATAGGCTCCACCAAAAATTTTCTCTTCAAAGCGGTCCCGGTCTCCACCTGGCAAAGCGGATACACTGCCATTAGATAGCAGCGTTTCAAATTGACTCTTATATGTCCCTTGTTCTAGTAGGGATTTAGCAACAGATTTCATAGACGAATCAGGTCGGTCTGGATGAAAGTGCAGAGCGATCCTGGCATTTTGTTTTAATTTCGCTATAGCACCTTTATATGTTTTATCATCAATATTAGACATTTTCAGGATATGATTTATGGTTTCGTTAGCTTCTTTTTTATTTGCTTTAGCATGATTTTCGATATAGGTTACAGCATTTTTTTGAGACATAGATAGTTTCTTCAATAGAAAAAACTCCTTTCACGTTAAAGTACTTATGATCTAGTTTATCAGATTATACCAAACCAGTATTTCCATTTATTAGTGATTGATTGTTAATATTAGTATAATGTATTAAACTTAAAGAGAATGATATCGAGTTTTGTCCGAATTCCAACTTGAGGAGAATTTAATTTTATGAGTAATGCTACTAACCTGCAGCAAATTAAGCGATTGAAGAATTTCGATGAGGCGGCAAATACAATTTTAAGTTTATTTGCTAAATCGTTAAATGTAAATACAGTATTTATTGCCAAAAACGACCAAACGACAAACGAGATTGTAAAAGTAGTTAATAAAAAAGACTCGTTGCTTGAAGTGGGAGATGAACTTCCATTCGATGACACGTTTTGCAAATTGAGTGTAGATCATGGTAACGAAGCTTTGGTTATTCAGGATATAAAGGCCGATGAGCGTTCAAATTTTCTCAATGTTACGAAGGAGCTTGGCGGTGGAAGTTTCATTGGAATGCCAATCTACTATGAAAATGGAGAAAATTATGGAACAATCTGCGGACTAGATAATGAGTTGGTTCATTTCTCTGAAGAAGATAAAGCATTGTTTGAAACAATGGCATCACTGCTTTCCTATGTTCTGGAACTAGATAATGCTGACCAGGAAATAGAAAATTTATCAGCACCAATTGTTCCACTTACAGAAGGCATTGCGATTCTTCCGATAATCGGCAGTGTAAATGAAGTTCGTATAAACAGCATCATTGAAAAAACATTAAAAAAGAGCCAGGAAATGTCATTAGATTACATCGTTCTGGATTTATCCACTATAACGCAAATGAATGAATGGGTGATCAAGTCGCTCTCTCAATTTGCAGAGATGCTTACGTTATTAGGCGTTTGTCCGATTATTACTGGCATGCGACCAGAGACTGCACTGCAGGCAAATGGTTACAATGTATTATTTTCTAAAATTAAAGTTTCAGCTAGCCTGGAAAGTGCTTTAAACGATATTGGGTTTAAACTGGAGAAGAATTAATTGAATACGAATGTCTTACTGGGAACGACCTTTATATGCGGAGGTCGTTTTTTATTGGGAAAAGAAGGAATTTATTATAGGAATATAGAAGTTATATAGTTAGGAGGGGAATATGAAAAAATCTATACTAACGATCTGTATCCTGCTTCTTCTTTGTAGTGGATGTTCGACAAAAAAAGAAAAAGCTGTTGAAAAATTAAAGCCAACCGACGAGTACGATTTTAATATTGTGGTGTTTTTGGATGAGGAAGCGCCAGAACAAATTACAGAATTTGTTAAAGAAGATATCACAGACGAGAAATCCATTTGGAGAACGAATCCTAATTCTATTTCCACTGAATTTATAAAAGAAGACAATCCACATGAGTACGAAAGCATTTTCGATATAACTAAATATCCTGCTATGTTGATTTTTAACAAGGAAGAATTGGCGTTCCAGACAACTAACATAAAGAAAATGAAGCGATTTTTCGCAACCCAGCTCACCTTTACTGGAAAAAGTAAACATTGGTCTGTTACATATAACTCCTATCTTTATAGCAAAACCAGCGAGTTATCGGAATACACCATTCAGTATATAGGAGATGCCCCAACTCCTAAATATGTCGACTATCAAATTGGGAGTACTAGTGTTAATAATAGAACGAATACTAGCGTTGACAAATTCCCGATGACCAGGCCAGGTGGAGGTTGTTCAGAATGTGCGGTTACAAGTAAAGACGATCAGATAAAAGCTACCATTGAATGGGATGGAAAATCGGAGTCATTCACGTTGACTAGTAAATAAATGGTTGAAAAACTGCGTGTAAAGATTTTGTGAATGCATGAAAATACGGGGAAGACCTTACTGAGCGAGAATATATTATAGAATTGAAGATTTCTGTTGGGAAGAAAAATTTATAGTAATGAGTATTTGTGACTGCTAACTTGTTTGATAAGTTAGCGGTTTTTTACTTTAAGCAGAGAAATTATGAAACAAAATAAGACATTTGGTCAATTTATAATAAGTCTCCAGACTGATAATAAGATTGAGTCAGTGATATAAAATTAAAATAGTGATAAAGATTAATAGAAACAGGAGGAGATTGCAATTAATAAAATTTATATGCTACACGGATTTATGGGGACATCTGAAGTTCATTTTATAGATCAAATTAAATATTTTGATTCAAATTTCGAGTTGATTTTACTTGACTTGCCAGGGCATGGCAACTCCAAAGAAAGCGCATCTGAAAATTATTTTGAGGATACGCTTGAGTGGCTAATAACGCAAATAAAGATTAACGGGAAAGGTTATATTCTAGGGCTTTCATTAGGAGCTTCCTTAGCCATTCACATTGCCCAGAGAGAACCAGAATTGGTAAAAGGTATTATACTAACCGGATATTCACCGCATATACCAGACAAATTAAAAGCCATTATGGAAAATCAATATAATTACTTCATAAATATTGAAAAGAATGATAAAGAAATTTCTGCACATTTTCAAGATCTTCATGGGGAAAAATGGTTTGATACGTTAAAGAAAGTATTATACACGATGACATTTTATTATCCTTCAGTTAGCGATAAAGAATTGGGCAGACTGAAACCTCCAACATTAGTATTAAACGGGAGCAACGACATACACGAGGTGGAAGCAGCAACGTACATTAAAGATCGATAGCGAAATTGAGATTGGTATTATCCCAAATGCTAGTCACACAGCAAACATTGACCAACCTGATATATACAATCGTATGGTTGAAAAGTTTATTAATAAGATTAATCAGACCTAAATAAAACTATATGAAAGTTTAAAGTTACTGAAAATATTTTTTTGAATTATAGGCGTCAGCTATTTATAGAGGGAAAACTGGGTTAAGTGTCGAAATTAATTAATAGAGGTAGAAATATATATCCAAGTTTACTATTTTTCATATGTTTGAATTGAAGGAGTGGAAAATGATGAAGGAAGAACAAATATTTGAACAGATGAAAATGTGGCGCAGCTGGACAGTGGAGATGCTGAAAACGATTCCCGAGGAAGTTGCTGATAAAATTCCGCACGGCCATACTAACAATATCCGCTGGAATGCAGGTCATATTTTAGTTAGTTGGGACTACACGATGCTTCCTGCTGTTAATAAGGATATACAAACGCCATCATCTTATAACAAGATGTTTGCAAGAGGGACTAAACCACAGGATTGGACGGAGCAGTCGCCTACAATGGAGGAAATAATTAAGCAGTTAGAAGAACAACCGAATCATACTGTGCAAGCATGCAAGGGTCACTTGAATGACCCTTTAAAGGAATCATTTTTAGCTATGGAAACGTTAGGGGATATGGCTGTTTTTCACATGAATCATGAGAATCTTCATGTTGGAATTATTAACAGTATGAAAAAATTCCTTTTAAAGTAAATAGTGTTGGAAGACCATTGGCACCGCATTAGGTATTCACTTCAATGACCGCTAACTTGTTTGATGAGTTGGCGGTCATTTGTGTGAATTGAAACATTTAATCTGAATATTTGTGTTATTATTAAAGAAGGGTGTTTTGAAGTTAACATTAGTATTAGCCTATTAGGAAATATTTAAAAAGGGGGCGTCCCTAATAAGACTCACTAAATATTATGTTTGGATTTATTTTATATTATTCTATGCTTTCTGGTCTATCAGAGAATTATGGTTGGTTCAGTACATAGGTTTAATGGAACCTGTTCCCCAAGCAATTACTTCCGCTAGTATTAAAATAATCATTTGGGTTATCCCTGTGGTTTTGATAATCATAATGGTGGAAAAGCGTAACCCGTTATCTTATTTAGGATTAAATCATAACGTAAAGAAAGGCTTGAAATGGGCGGTTTGGTTAACTTTAGCATTAATAACCTACTTTGCTGTTTTAAATCTTGTAGTCTTAAGAAATGATGTCGATTTTAATATAGGATTTAGTGAGTGGCTTAATACCATTATTATGGTTGGCCTTATTGAAGAAATTGTTTTCAGGGGTTTTTGTTAAGAAAGTTTATGGCGTCCTTTAGTTTCTGGAAAGCAAATAGTATTACATCTTTACTCTTTGCATCCATACATATTCCTATTTGGTTGTATAAAGGTTTGTTTGAATTTCCATATATCCTAAATGCCATACTAACAACTTTTGTTTTGGGTATTATATTTGGGTTTATTTATAAGAAAACGAATTCTCTTTGGTCAGTAATTATTATTCATTCTATGTATAATCTATTAGTTTCTTTATTCTATTAAAATGATGTTAAAGATATCTTATTCAAAGGAGCGAAACGATGAAGAGGTTATTATTTTCTGTAGGAACACTGATGACAATCATTTTTGGCGGAGGATTTCTTATTCGTTTTGTGAGAGATTCTGATTTTTCTATTGCTGAATTTGTTGGGGGTATACTAGGTATTACACTTATTTGTATAGCAGTTAGTATAGCTGGGAAATCAACTAGCTAATATAAAACGAAGGAGTGTTTTTTTGAAGTTCGCTAATAGTAAGCCTTTATCTATATTTTACATTTGCCTTATTATAATTGGAATTATAAGTACTGTTTTAGTGTATCTGGACCGGCAACACTTTTTAATTTATGGGGAAATTGTGTTGTTTGTAGCGTTTCTTACGTTCTTGGTTAGGGGAATTGAATCTGTTAAATCTGCTGATTATAAGTATGCAATCATGTGTTTTTCATTTGTATTGATTTATGTTAGTGCAGAAATCTTAAAGATTCTATGGATAAGCGATACGTTCTAAAAATAATTATATAAACTTCAGGGGGGATTTTGTGGCAGCTCATTGCACGAATTGTAAGTATAAGTGGAAAAGAAAGAACGTTTGGCAGCTTGGTTTTTCAAAAAAGGGTAAAGCTTGTCCAAACTGTAATACCACGCAATATATTTCATTTAAAGATAGAAATTTACTAATGGGATTAGCAGCTATAAGTGGCACTGTAACGATACTTCTTCTTCTATTTTTTCCTTTCTTTTTCAAATTAAGTGATAATGAAGAATCAATGTGGTGGTTATAAACCTTATTTAATAAAAGAATATCTGTAGGAAGTGACTAATATGAAGATAAACAATCAAGTTTTTGAAAGAACTGCCCGTCTAACGTTAAGAAGATTCAATGGTAAGGACACGGAAAGCTTCCATTCCTATCGGGCTAATCCAGAGGTTGCTAGATTTCAATCATGGGAGAATTATCAGTATCATCAAGCAGAAACGTTCGTTAATAATCAAATGAAAAATAACCCAAATCAGCCTGGCACCTGGTTTCAGTTTGCCATTGCATTAGCTGAGACGAATCAGCTTATCGGAGATTGTGCACTACATACGCTTTTAGACGAACCGCGTATCGTAGAGATCGGATTCACGCTTGCTCCAGAGTATCAGGGGAACGGTTATGTGACTGAGGCAATTCATGCGTTATTGGAGTACATATTTTACAAATTAGAAAAACACAAAGTAATTGCATTCACAGACGTTAGAAACACCAAGTCCATTGCTGTATTGGAACGTCTGAGTATGAGGCGGGAAGGGCATTTATTACAAAATTATAGGTCAAAAGGCCAATGGGTTGATGAGTATCAGTATGCAATTCTGCGGTCTGAATTTGTGAGGGAAACCGATTAATAATGGGAGGAATTATGAAAGTCAAAAATTTAGTCATCGCATTATCCGTTTGTTTGAATATAGCATTATGTTTTCTTCTTTTTAATGAAGCTGGCAATGAAGGTCCTGTTGATGTGGGATTAGCCTTTAAAGAAGCGGTTCGGGTTGATAATTATGAACTGGCCAAAACACTTTTCGCGGAGGGTAGAAACCAATACATTACAGATGAAACGTTAAAAAAGGTAAATGAAATTATGAGTGGTGGTACAAGTTTTCATACATATGAGTTATTGGAATTTGATAATGGCGAAATGGTGCTGCTTACGTTAACTCCGAATGGAAAATATGACATACAGGATATAACAATTGTTCCGGATGAACTTAAAGCTGTATTTAAATAAGTGAGTTGACGTGCTAAAAAAATTCCATCCTTCTTATAAAGGAGTTGTATTATGAAGAGGTTAGCAATTATTACAGTGGGAAAAACCCATAGCGGTAAAACTACGTTTGCGAGAGCTTTAGAGAAAAAACTGAAAAATTCTATTGTGGTGGATCAAGATAACCATGCTGAATTTTTAAATACGTATTACAATAACTTAGCACCGAAACAGGGGCCGAATACCTTAAAGCACGATATTTCAAAACTAATCGTCAATTATGCTGCGGATAACACTGATTTCCATATTATTATTTCCAACTCTAACCGACACAGGAAAGACCGTTTGTATCTGCTCGATGAGTTCTTTAATAAAAATAACTTCATCCGTATTCTTGTACATTTTGATATTCCATATACTGTGCTTCAAAACCGAGTTACCCAAAGTCAACGCAGCACGAATATATTTAGGAATGCTTCTTTAAACTTTGAGGAGGTACTTGTTCGACAGGAATCGGATGTAGTGTCAGCACCAACAAGAGATGAAGCAGATCATTTATGTGTTATTAATAATAACGAGGAAGTTGATACGGTTATGCAAAGAATTGTTGATATTGCTGATTTCATTAATTAACAGTTTTTACATACCTGCAGAGAAAAGGAGAGTTCACGTTGACAACCCAGAAGAGTCAAACTAATTTTCTTAAATTTTACTATTTTTTTATATTCTTTGGTCCAGGTTCACTGTTTCCGTTATTAAGCGTTTATCTGCAAGATGAAATCAATTTAAGTGGGACACAAATTGGAATGGTAATGGCTGTAGGTCCAATTGTTGGTATCTTAATGCAGCCTGTGTGGGGGATTGCAGCTGATTATAAACAGAATCCTAAGCTGATCCTGACGTGTACACTTTTTATTTCTTCTTTGATGGGATTAATTTATAGCTTTTCATCCAGCTATACCTTAGTCCTGGGCGCTGCAGTTTTATTATTTATTCCGTTTAGTGCAATAAATCCTTTAAGCGATAGTATTGCCGTTAGTTATTCAAAAAAATTGAATGCTCATTTTGGTGATTTTCGTCTATGGGGAGCGCTTGGGTATGCATTAGCGGCTGTAATTATAGGGAGACTAGTTGAATGGTCGAGTTTCTCTATTATATTTTATAGCTTCATTCTATCTATACTAATCTCTGCCATTATTTCTTTCAGACTGCCAGCAGAAAGAGAAGAAGAAGCAAGAAATAAACTGGATAAACAAAGTATTAGAAGGCTGCTTGTGTATCCAAAATTTTCGTTTTTCCTAATAGCCACGTTCTTTACCTTTGGCCCAATGGATGCAAATAACACCTACTTTGGACTTTATATCATAGACTTAGGAGGAACGGTGGCTAGCGTGGGATTAGCTTGGTTTCTGATTGCTGGTTTTGAAGTTCCATTTATGAAGTTTTCCGGTTTTTTCATACGGAAATTTGGGGCGTTAAACGTAATGATCATTGCAGCTGTAGCATCATCCCTGCGTTACATTCTTTACTATTTCGCGCCATCACTAACTGTCGTCTTTTTAAGCACAATTATTCAAGGTTTTGCCTTTGCGCTTTGCGTAACGGCAAGTCTGCATTATGTCGTAGAAATCTCGGGAAAAGAAGTAAAGAATTCGGCAGTAGCTCTTTATTCCACAGTTGCATATGGTTTAGGGAATTTCACCTTCACCATAATAGGTGGCTTTCTTTACGATCATTTCGGTATTTATAACATGTATTTATCTTTCGGACTAATTACGATCTTTGGAATATCTATGTTTTTACTATTGAGAAATAGTTCTGCTGAGGATAACAAGATAGGAGTTGGTTGATCAGAATTCGAAAACATTTATCCATTTAAAAATATACGAGAAGATTCTGGTATTTTGCTTCTTCCTGGTATAGTTCAAATTTCTTCTATTCCTTTATAAAAATACATACTAATTAGTGTAATGAATGTTAGCTGAATAGTTCACGAAACTAGGAGGTGTATTTTTGAAGAAGGAAGATTTAATAAAAAAGTTTAATAAAGAAGCCTTAAAACATACAAAACAGAGGGAAAACTTAAGGGATAAAAAATGGAGGGAAAAGATATTTTCAAATGTTCGAGGGAGGACACTTGAAATCGCTGTTGGTGCAGGAATGAATTTTGCCTTTTATCCTAAATCAATTGATTACACTGGCGTGGATTTTAGTCCAAGGATGTTGGAAGAAGCGAAGGAAGCTGCTAAAGAGCAACATATTAAGTCAAGTTTCGTTTTGTCTGATGTAGAGAGTTTAGATTTTGAAGAGAATACGTTTGATTCGATCGTATCGTCTGGTTCATTGTGTGTGTATGACAATCCGCTCTACGTATTAAACCAGATGAACAAGTGGTGCCAGAAGGATGGGGGAATTTTACTGTATGAACATGGGTTATTTGCTAACCAGGCACTTGCATGGTTTCAAAAGAGATTAAACAGGTGGCACCTGAAAAAATATGGTTGTCATTTTGACCGTAACATTCTTGAGATTGTAAAGAAGTCCGACCTGGATATTACTCGCTGCGAGCGGGCGATGGGAGGGTATTTATATCTTATCTGGGCGAAACCAGGTAAACATACGAGAGGAAAGTTATAAATGCGAACTTGTCAAAATTGTAGTTATAAATGGAGTTGGAAAGAAACGTTTAAAATACTTTTTAAAAATAAAAAGAAGTGTACCAATTGTATGGAACTTCAATATATTTCTGCGAAAACCAGAAAACGTAATTCGTTATTAGGTGCACCAATTGGACTATTAATTCTTCTTGGAGGATTTAATGTTCACTTTTCCGTAATTACAGGACTTATGTTTTTGACATTCATAATAGTGCTAGCAGTGGCTCCTTTCTTGTGTGAATTAAGCAATGAAGAGGAGGCGCTATGGTAGATATTAAAACCTCCTCATTTTTTCAAAACTTTCTTTCGTAACAGTATAGTTAGGTTCAACAATTTTAGAGTTTTTTCTCATTGGAAATTTGTGCAATACTCCAACCTTCCTTTGTTGAACTTCTTTAACCCCATTTATGATTAGTTGCATTGCGAATATGCCTAGCATGAAAGCGATTAAAGGAAATAATAAAGCCCAGATATGCATTCCACCCTGAATTTCTTCTTTAGAAGCTGCGACTAGTCCTGCCCATTCGCTGGTAACGGACCTATCAGGTGGACCAAGCGGATCATTGCTTAAAACGATCGTCCCACCGAAAAAAAGCTCAACAACTCCTAAGTGAATAAAAAGCAGCAAGACCTGAATAAACTGCTGACCAAAAAGAATAGTCAATCTTGGTCCAATATGGGGTAAAATGTGCCGGAATAAGATGTGCAGCTTTTTTCCACCTAATACCGTAGCGCTCATAATAAATTCTTTGTTTAGAAGATGCTGCTTGATGTCGTTCCCAATTAAAACGGTAGTTAAAGGTAAAACAAGTATAGTTAATATAACAACCTCAATTATAATCCGGTCAGCTGTAGAATAATCACCTGCTCCAATTGGTAAAACAGGTTTTAATAAAATATATGCGATTAGGGTTAAAGGAAGAAAATGAATAGAGTCCGCCATTTTATCCAGCCAAATCTGTTGTCGTGTTTTAAGCGAAAACGCAAATGCAACCCCACCCAAGAATCCAATAAACACACGTAAAAAAGCGATTAATAACCCGAACAATAATGTATACTTTGCTCCAATTAGTAGCATGTCTAATAGATCATAACCGTAAAAGTCGGAGCCGAGCAGAAGTAATTTACTTGGCGGATGTATAGGTGTACTTTTAATCGTTGTGCCATCTTCCTCATAAATCGTTAAAACCTCATCTACATGGTCATTCGTCGAAAGCGAATAAATAAAACTTGCACTGATAGCTGTTACAAAGAACAATATTCCAATTGCAAATTTAATGTTTTTCATATGTACTATCAACACAGACCATAAGTAGCGGGTGATTTTCAAAGGTCTTACACGTTGCTTTAACCGTAAAGTAAAACGAGTCGTTTTAAAAAATGCAACTAAATTTAATGAGCGCTTGTCCTGAACAACTATTCCTTCGTTAACTAATTCTGTATCATATAACCACATTTCCATCAGATGAAAAAAGAAAAAAAATGGCGTAAATAGTAGCGTAAGTGATACAGCAATTGTCATAGGGGTAAAACTATCAATAATGGCATCAGTAATTCCTGGAATATTGAACAAATATTCAATAATAAACTGACTGGATAACGTCGCCCAGATAATCACCTTTGTATGTTGAAAGGATGTAATTAATACGTTTTTCAACATGTGGCGTAGAAGGATTATTAGTTTTTTAATGCCTTTACTTCGCAAAAAAAGTACATATTCTTTTAGAAATTCCTCTTCGATATGAAAAAGCAGAACTTTAAATAAGGAAATCATAGGGATGATGGACAACGTGAGAATGGGAGCGAAATAGATCTTAGTATCCGCATAACCTGCAACACGAAACAAATCTAAACCATATGATTGAAAGATGAAAATGCTGAGCGCTTGCAGTGACACAGCAATGACTACATCAGGAATTGCTTCCAAAATGTCTAACGATTTTTTTAAGAATACAGAAAGACGCTTTGGCAAAAAATTAGATAACAAAGCTAGTAAAAGTGCAAGCGCAAATCCTAGAATGATCGCGCCAAGAAAAATTTGCATCGAATAGATAAATGCACCCCAAAGTGTATCGAAAAGAGGATATTCCGCAATAATTTTCGTATCTCCAGATGGCGAGGGGTCACTCATAATACGATAAACCCACGAATCGCTTTTAAATAAGTCTATAAAGAATGATCCTAGATACTCAAAATACTGGAGCGGATTAGAAAATCCTTCCATCGCCAAAAACTTCGAAAACACGCTAATACAACATATGCCCAGGAATCCCAGGAAATAATAGATAATTAATTTTACTAGGTTCATAGCCTTCCCCCAGAAAACGTTGATAAATTTACTAAGATTCCTACAACCACTTTTATGCAGCTATCATCATCCGTCCGAGGCTTCAATAAGATATTCCGTGTTATTGTCACCGATAAATTGAACTCCTTTTACAAACGGATGAAATTCATCCAACTCTTTTTTTGTTAGTCCCTTTGTATCAAAGACCACTTCTCCTGTAAGAGTGATAGAATCTCCACTGTAACTAATTCCTTGATTCTCGCGTTCGATAATTCTATCTTTAATCAATTTGGTAAGTAAGACATCTGCTTCACCAACTACTTGAAGATCACCAGTATTTCCTATGGTAACTTCATAGGTTAATTTTTGAGTATCTTTTTGCTGCGTTTTTACAGCTCCAATAGAAACCACATTATTTGTAATGGTAAGTTGTTTTTCTTCCGCGTTGCTATCTGTACAGCCGGTAAGCACGATGATGGATAATACAAAAAAAGCTACGTATTTTTTCATGCTAGCTATCCTCCTAAAAAAATTCATATATGCCATGGACAAAGTAATCATAGTCTTTTTTACTAATTATCTTTCTTCCATAGCCTTCAAAAAAAGTTTGTGTATCTGCTTCATTTTCGAATGCTCCCGGTTTCGGACGAATTGCTAACGATACATCATACCGCGGGTCACCGAACGCTCCGCTGCCCCAGTCAATTACCCCAGATATTTTTCCGTTATGTACTAATACATTATCTATCGTATAATCACCATGAATGAGCGTTTGTTTGTGTGCTTTTGGTTTATTTATCTTTATATCATGTAATAAATCTCGTGATCCGTCCACTGTGTAATTGATTAAATTGTATTCCGCCTCTTGTAACATATCATCAATCCAGGATTGGTTATGCATCAAACTTTTTGGAGGTGGTGTCGAATGAATCTCAGCAAGGATTTTCCCGAAATTAAAGATGATTTCCATTCTTTTTTCTTGATTTTCTTCGGTTTCTAACGCGGATTTAATTGTTTCTCCTTCTATATAATCAAACAAAGCCCAATTTTCTTTTTTGTCGGTTTGTTCAACAAATTTATTTACCTTTGGAACAGGGAGATCTGTTTGCGCTGTAAGAACGTTTAGTACCGAAACTTCTTTACTCAGCCATGAGTTAAACAATTCCTCCTTGGTTCTTTTAAGTGCATATGTGCCTTCGCTGCTCTCCATAATACCTACATCAGAAGTATCTCCTTGAATGGGAAATTGGATGGAATGGATGGTGCCGAGATATTCTCTTATTTCAAATGGGATTTCATTAAGTTGAATTGGTCTCAAGTTATCTTTTTCCTTTCACGTGAATTACTTTAAATTTTAACACGATTTTCGTAATTGTTCAGTAAATTAATAAAATATTCAGAGCAATTTGTGTTAAAATATGAAAGTGGTCATGTGAAAAATGCCTTGCAGATAGTGGGTTTGGCGAAGAAAAATAGTAATGTATATTAAAATTTAAGGAGTTTCAGAAAAATGACTCATTCACATTACAATTTACAATTTCAAAAATTGAGGTGTTATTAGATGTCATTTGGAGTTAAGAGAGACAAGACTTTTATGACTATCATCTTATTTTCTATCTTAATAGTAATGGCTGTATTTTTAATTCCTGTAATTTTCTCTTATGAATCGCGTTCTTTTTTTGATCTGATTTTATCGTTCTTTCTTTTGTTCATTACAGTAGGGATAATTATTTGGGCTACGTTCTATATCAAATATGAATTACGTAACGATTATTTGTATATTAGAGGAGGGGTATTTCGAAGCCGGATCCGATACGAAGCAATTACACAAGTGGAGTCACTAACCTTAACAATTGGAGGATTATTGGCTGGATATAGAATCTTGTCGTCTAAAGACGGGATAATAATAACCTATAAAACTGGTTTTGGAGTTGTGAAAATATCGCCTAAAGATAAATCTTTATTTCTGGCAGAATTAAAAAAGCGTTGTTCAAATGCAATTTTTAAGAAGTCATAAATAGGATTGATGAGATCATTAAAGGTGCAGATAGAAGGCGAGACCTGCCAAAATAATAGGTAGCTTTATAGTATAAGACATTAGAGTAAAACTTAACTCAAGGAGATTGCAATGGAAATATCATTGATCAGACATGGAAAATCACAACTAATTGAAAACAAGAAATTAACTAGTTCAGAGTTTAAGCAGTGGACTGAAAAATATAATCGTTATGGTGTGTTTGAAGAATCTTTATATCCTCCCGAAACGCTTGAAAAAATAGCAGCAGCTAAAATTGTGATTACCAGTGATTTAAGAAGGTCTATTGATTCAGCGAAATTGTTAAATCCAAAAGTAAAAGCAGTTAGTAATCCGGTATTCCGAGAAGTTGAATTGCCTACTGGGTCAATAAAGTTATTGGACGTGAAAGCAAAACCGAGTAATTGGGCATTTATTTTACGGATCCTGTGGTTTAGTGGATATTCTAAAGGTTGTGAGTCCTGGAGCAACTCTAAATTAAGGGCCCAACAAGCATCTCAAGAATTAATTGATTACGCTGGTAACTATCATTCAGTGGTATTAGTGGGACACGGATTCTTTAATATACTGATTGCAAAAGAATTACAGAAAAAAGGATGGAAGGGTAAAAGAAAAATTGGTTCAAAACATTGGAACTGTGTTACATATTCTTTGAATTTTATTTCCTGATTATTAATCTAAAGGGTGCAAGAGTTTAGAACCCGGGTGAATATCCGGATTCAAAACACCTTCATTGGCACATAGTGTCTGGAAAGGCTTTGAGCTGATTTAAGTAGTTGTAGATGTAAGAGAGGAGCGATAAATCCATGTTTTTTAAAAGTGATAACCATGCTGACAGTCAAAAAAATGCAAACATTGCTTGTAAATGTGTTTTCATTTTCTGGAGTGGAGTTCTTTTATTTAGTTCAATTTATGAGTTGCTTTCCAACAATACTTTCATTTCTCATTCCTTGCTTTTGTTACTTTCTGGTTTAGTAGTCTTCTTTGGGACAGATATGGTTTTAAGACTTTTAAAGCCAAATAGATAAATGGGACTCCACAAAGTTGTAAAAGGAGGGATGCATCATCGAATTAATATTTTTAGTTTTTCTAATGGCTGGTCTTTATTTAGTTACGCTTGGTATATGGGAATTGAGACAAGGTGTTGATCGAGATAAATACATAACTCTTATGAGTATCCTATTTCTCATTTTTGTTTTCCCAAAATTATTCAGCTCATTTTAAGTAACCTGATTGTATTGGTACCGAGAGGGCGGTTCCTGCAACATATTGAAATCTAACACGAAAAAAAAAAAGGTAATCAATTCAGGAGGGGAAAAAATTAATAACAAGATTAAACAATTCATATGCATAATCATAGTAATCTTACTTTGTAGTGGCTGTAATTTTGGGGGTTCCGATAATTTAATTCCTGATAATACGTATTCGCAGATATTTGTAAAAAAGAGAATAGGTAATAATGAAGGAGAGGTCGAATTAAAAAAGATATGGGATGAGGAGAAGATAAACAAAATCATTGATTTACTTAATTCTGTTCCGGTGAAAGCTCCTAATGGCCAGCAGACAAATGAAATCGAATTAAAATTAGGGGAAGAAGGTTCATATATATTATCATTCTTTACCCAACAGGATTTAGATAACCAAACGACAAAATCCGTTTATTATTTAGCTTTATTACCGGATGGGCAAATCGTTTACTCTGGTGCAGGTGATCATGAACTGAAATTGCGATTAATGTCCACAGAAAAACATCCTGAGATGGTTGAAAAAATTATTGAGATGCTTTAATAATCTCCTGTTCTATATGTATAGTTCAAGGGAAAAGAGGGTGTAAAAGTTTTGATAAAAGCAATAATTTTTGACTTTGATGGTTTAATTATAGATACGGAGACGGTTTGGTATGAAGCTTATAAGGAAACAATGAGCTTTTATAAGGCTGATTTAACACTCGAACAATTTGCTGCATGCATTGGGACAGATGATACTGTACTTCATGAAATTTTTAAAGAGAAACTTGGTGAAGATTGCGATCTTGGAGAAATTGAAGCTAGGACAAAAAGTTTACATACGATAAAGATGAAAAACCTCAGGCGCGGGAAGGGGTTAGGAATTATTTGGAAGAATCTAGGAATGCTGGATATAAAATTGCTATAGCTTCAAGCTCACGTAGAGAGTGGGTTACTACTTATTTAGAAACCCTGGATTTGCTTCATTATTTTCAAGTAATTATCACACAAGATGATAGTAGAGTAAAACCAGCACCTGACTTGTATTTAAAAGCAATTAGTGACTTACATATCAGTCCTTCAGAAGCACTAGCTTTCGAAGATTCTTTAAATGGATGCAAAGCCGCGGTAACTGCTGGGATAAAGTGTGTGATTGTGCCAAACCCAGTAACAGAATTTTTAGCATTTGAAAGTTATGAATTACGTCTTAACTCAATGGCGGAAAAAAGTTTGGCTGAAGTAATCGAGATAATTGAGAAATAGTGTTGGGAAAATAATAGTGAACTGTCCATAAATAATAATATCCTAAATTTAGATGAGGGAGATACTTATGGATATCGATGATTATAAGCTGATATGTTAACCATACAATTTAAATCGGAGGGATTTAATGAAACGATTATTAAATCTAAACACGGTATATATTGCAGCGACAATAATAGTTCTTGGTGCTGTACTTGTACCTCTAGCAGTGGAATCATACAATCTACGGACACAGGGAATAAATTATTTTACCACTAATATTGAAGATTATTACAATAATGCTCAGCCTGTTGATGGAGAACATACAATTGAGATTGATTTAAATAATTTGAAAAGCAACAAAGAAAAAGTGCTTTTTAATGATGGAGAAAACCAAATTTACGTGTCGAAGGTAATCGAGCATAATACAAATGAATATGAATTATTGTTTACGTCAAAGGGAGATTATAGTTTAGGTGGTGCAACATTAGTCTCGGGTTTGGAATACAAATATAGTAAGGATAGTTTAATAAGTGAATTCCAAGCCAGAGCAAAAGCTGTGTATAGTGGTGACACGTATCAATTAAGTCCTTCCGAAGATTCAAGTGATGCCGAAGAGTTTGGCTTTAATTTGGAGTTCGCAGACGATCCTTTGCTCGATTCTGAAGAAGAAAGAAAAATTGAAGTGACAGTTACAAACTTATATGTAAATATATGGGCGGAGAAATAACCTTGAATGAACGGGTGCGTTAGCCAAAAAAGTTAATTAGTTACATCGTCAAAAGAGCTCAGATTATTTCCAAGCTTTTTTTGCTATGAGCATTTTTAATGGTCGTGAGATAGTATACCTACGAGTGATTGAAAATTCATGAAATATTCAGATCAATATGTGTTAAAATATGAAAGAGATTATGAAATTGTCATAACTAACGGATTAATTGAAAAAGGAGTTATTGTAAATGAAAAATAACATCTTATTAAACTTTGTTTTGGCAATTATATTTTTTGGTTTATTTATAACTGGAATGGTTTTTTCAGAGGAATATGAAATTCTGATGCTTTTAGGAATTATTGGACTGGGCGGATTTGCCTTCTTTGTGTTTCGTGTAGTGACTGTTTCAAAAGTCGAAAATTGAGAATGAGTTTTATGTATTCAACTTAAACAGAGCAGAACATTATCATATTCGTTTCACTGGAGGTGAAGAAGTTGGACTGGGAAGTATTCGCTTTAATTATACTAGTAATCTCAATAATAGTTTATGTGTATGGATGGAAGAAGAATTCTCAAATGGTACTGTTTTTCTCTGGAATCGCCTTTTTAACAGCCTTATTTTACTTCCTTGGTTGGCTGCGGCTTGCTCCATTTGTTCCGCCAGTATCGATGGCTATTGCTTATTTTGTAAAAAAAAGAATAGCTACTTCTAATGAGGGAAATTGAATTAAAAATGGGGGAGTGTCCAATGTTCAAAGACTTCAACTTTGACTTAATTTACCGTGAGCGTGATGATATCACTCCTCTAGTGGTAATGATGTGTGGGGTGGCAGGGGCTGGGAAGACTACATTTTCCCAAGTATTAGAAGAAGAAGGTTTTGTGCGTCTATCTATCGATGAGGAAATCTGGGCAACGAATGGTCGCTATGGGATTGATTTCCCAATGGAAAAGATGGAGGAATACAAGGAAATTGCAGAAAATAAGCTGCGCAACCAATTAATACGTTTGATTCAAGATAAACGGCAAGTAGTAATTGACTTCAGTTTTTGGGATCGTGTACGACGGGACCGGTATAAACAGCTTATTGAAAAGTCCGGCGGTAAATGGAAACTTATTTATATGAAAGTTAATCCTGATATTTTACGCGAACGGCTTCGAATACGAAACAAGCGGTTTGATGCGAATGCCTTTCCTATAACCGAAGAACTTTTAACTTCTTACTTGAATGGATTCGAAATCCCAAATGGTGAAGGTGAAATTGTGATTGAAAATTAGACTTGTGATTGAAATGGGGAATTGCAGTGAATAAGAAACTAAGGAAATCATCAAAAGATAAGTCAATTGCTGGAGTTTGTGGAGGGATAGCTGAGTACTTTGGAATATCTTCTTTTGGGGTGAGACTGCTCTTTATTTTTATACCCGTTAATTTACTAATATATATTATTCTTGCAAACACACTTCCAGATAGCCCTCCATCATTGTGAAAACTAAATCTAATATGACAACATAAAGGTGTGAATTTAATGAAGGTGAGTTTTAAATCTTTACTCTATACGTTGCTTGGCATTTTAACGGGGTTTACTATCGTATTTATCGTAAAAGGTTTTAAGACAGGTGAATTTGAATGGCAGCAATGGTTCTTTTGGATGGTTGGTGGAGTTCTGGCATATCAACTAATCTTTTTTTTGCTAAAAAATAGGGATAAGAAATAAATCAGTAATTTCAGTTGTAATCGAAAACAAACTGCAAAGGGGTATTTTTTTGCAAACATGCGAGGAATGCAATGTTCAATTTAGCCGAAATAAAATCTATAAATCCGTATGGTGGAAATACAAACCGATTACTTGTGAAAATTGTGGTACAACACATAGGATAACGTTCCTTGGCAGGATTACAGTTGGTTCGCTTACTATTTTACCAATGTCAATATTTTTAAACTTTCTTTCACCTTTCTCTAGCAGTATTGTGACTCTCGGTATAGGACTTTTAATATTATTCGTTGGGTTTTTGATGATACCGTTTTTTGTAACGTACAAAGAATCTGCAAGCTGCAATCAAAATGGATGAACTGATCGATACGTTAACTGTTCGTGATAACATACCTATAAAATAGAAAGAAGGGTAGTGTAAAAAGTTAATATGAAAATTAAGCCTTTAAAATTAACGCTTATACTAATCTCAGCTTCTATTATTTTTTATCATGGCTTCCATTTATTTTATCTTTGGCCAGATATACCAAGTCAAATTGCTATTCATTTTAGTAATGGAGAGGCTGATAATTGTGGATCCAAATACTTTTTGTTTGTAATGCCGATAATAAGTATTTTAATTTGGCTTCTGGTTCAACTGCTTGTCAGAAAACCTGAAAAGTTGAACTATATTAATCTAACAGAGAAGAATAAAAAAATACAATTTTTAAAGGTTAAAAAAGTTCTTTTAGTAATTCAATACCTTGGCTCCATAACTTTTATTTTTCTTAATGAAGCGTTTCTTAGAAGTTCTGTTGGAATGGAGACAAGTTTGCTGTTTTCTGTTGGTATTGTTCTTTTAAGTATTTGTTTAATTGCTCCACTTTACCTGCTAATCTGGGCATCCACTTTAAAATATTAGATAAGAATAATTTATGGTAGAAGACGAATCCATACTATCAAGGATTTGGACACCGTTTATCGTAACGTACCAAGCTTCTTCATAATTCATCTGAAAAGAAATAGGTGTATACATGCGAAATTACAGTCTTGTGGAATCGTGTTTATTTTTACCTGCCAACTTAAATAAAAGAAAGCTACGTGACCACCTTAATGGGAAATCGATTCTGATAACCGGTGCAAGTTCGGGGATTGGCGCGCAATTAGCTCTTCAGTTAGCAACTATTAATTGCCATTTAATATTAATTGCTAGAAGCGGAGACAAGCTTGTAGAGATAAAAAATGAGATAGAGCGGAAAGCTGCAAACGTAACTATTTTTCAAGCTGACCTTAGAAACGAAGCAGAAATGGAGGAGCTATTAAAAAATCTCCATGCGTTACCAGATGGTTTGGATATTGTAGTCAGTAATGCAGGTCTTTCCATTAATCGATCTATCTATGATTCGCTTGATCGTTATCATGATTTCACGCGAACGATGGCTATCAATTATTTTGCTCCTGTTCAATTACTGTTATCAACGATTCCAATTTTAGAAAAGAATCAGGGTCACATCATTAATATATCGACGATAAATGCATTACTGGCACCTCTTCCATACTTTGCTGCGTATCAGGCATCAAAGACCGCATTTGATGTGTGGCTCCGATCAATTTCACCTGAATTAAAGCGGGCAGGAATCGCAACAACATCCCTCTATCTGCCGTTAGTAAAAACACCTATGATCCAGCCAACCGCGGCATATCACAACATGCCTGCTATGTCACCTGAACATGTTACCAGAGTTATTTGCAAGTCCATGTACACGCACAGGAAAAAATACCAGCCGTGGTGGTTGCTATTTGGCCAGCTGGCATCCGTATTTCTCAGAAGTTTGGGAGGCATATCACCTGACAGGAGGAAGTAATCATGAAGGTATTCAAGCTTATCTATATCTTATATAAAATAAAATTACTTTCTCCAGCAGGGCTATATCGATTAATGGAAGCTGTGTTCACATGCGGAATTAACCTGATGGTGCTGCTGCATTTTGCTGGAAAGAAATATCCCACCGAGGTAGCGGTAGTAGATGACCACGAAACATTGACGTACGAGCAACTTTTAGCCCAGTCCAACAAGCTCGCTAGATGCCTGCGTGAAAACAAGCGGCTTAAACCGGGAAAACATGTTGGTTTTTTGTGTAAAAATCATGCGTCGTTTATCAAAGCAATTTTTGCTGTGTCGCGACTAGGCGCAGATGTCTATTTGTTAAATCCTGAAATGAGCAAAATTCAATTTAATGAATTAGTGGACCGCTACCAGTTTGACCTAGTCATATACGATGCGGAACTCAGTACTTTTGTGGAACAATCCAGTTACACTAATGATACGATCTTGAGTTATCATGAGTCATTACCAGCTATCAATAATTTTCTGTTATCACCTGCCAAGGATACACAACCATTACCGAGATCATCTGCAAGCAAGATTATCCTCCAAACAAGCGGCACGACAGGTTTTTCTAAAAAAGCTGCGCATAAACCCTCGCTATTTAACTACTTAGATCCATTTATCGCATTTGTTATGCGATTAAAGCTATTAAACCATCGGACTGCCTACATAGCTACGCCTATTTATCATGGTTATGGATTAGCAGTCTTTCTTTTATTCATTCCACTAGGAAAAAAAGCAGTTATTAGTAGCGGGTTTCATGCAAAAAGGGCATGTGGGTTAATCCGGGATCATCAAGCGGAAGTGGTCACAGTTGTCCCTCTCATGCTGCAGGAAATGCTGCGAACGAATGCCCAGGATTTGAAATCACTCGTCTGTATCGCATCTGGTGGTGCGAAGCTTTCTGCAAAACTTACAGAAAAAACGTATAAAGAATTAGGAAATGTCTTGTACAATTTGTACGGAACTTCTGAAGCGGGTCTGAATTTCATCGCAACACCGCAAGATCTGCTGTATTCCACCTCTACGGTTGGCAGAAAGATAAATGGAATGCAATTAAAGGTTCTGGATCGTGACATGAATGAGGTTGAAACTGGAGAAGCAGGGCAGTTTTGCATTAAAAATAGCTGGTCAATGCGTGATCGTAATAGTGCTTGGATGGAAACCGGTGATTTAGGATATCAGGACAACAATGGCTATTATTTTTTATGCGGACGAACGGACGAGATGATCATTTCAGGTGGGGAAAATGTTTATCCGGCAGAAGTGGAAAACGTGTTAATGAAGCATTCCTTCATTGAAGATGTGGCTATTATTGGAATTAACGATGAAAAGTTTGGACAGCGATTAAAAGCATTTGTAGTACCGGTGGAAAATGCCAGTCTTACAGAAAATGAGATAATGGAATGGTTGCGTTCAAGAGTCGCCAGATACCAGCTGCCTAGAGAAATTGAACTCGTTGATGATCTGCCGTATACAGCGTTAGGTAAACTTGATAAAAAGCAGCTTAAATAATGGGAGGGATGGGGTCGTCATCGAGTAAAGGGTTCCGTTACCTATCGCAAACATTAAAAATGTAAGCTAAAATGACCACCAAATTGTAGGCTGAAATGTAAGGATACATCGGTTATTGTGCCCTTACATTTTTAGTGGCAAATTAGAAAGCAATTTCCTGTACATTTTGTCGACGAAAATTAACCATTAATTATTTATTTGCGTGATTTTACAAGGTATTCTGAATATTTGTGTTAAAATAATTACAGACTTTGTGAAGAAATGTACTTAAACTAACGCAGCAGGATAGTTGAATAAAAGCATTGTAAAAATATTACTATTTGAAATAATTATATTGAACTAACGTGTTTGGATAGTGAAAGATAATGACGAGGAGGAGAAAATATTTCCTAACACACAAAATTGATGAATGTTATTTAATGAAGATGATGCAGAGGAATTTTACAATTTAACAATTGATTCAAAACCATATTTAAAAGAGTGGTTGATTATATAGAGAGTGTTGAAGATTCTGTCAATAACAACATAAAGGCTAGACTAAAGGGTGTGTAGAAAATGGTGGTTGTCCAAAGTCATTTGCTATCTTATATAAAGGAAAAATCGCTGGTACGATAGGGTTTAACGACTTAAATGGAAAATGCGGATTTACAACATTATGGAAAATACAATATTGGGGAAAAGGGGAACGATTGTGTTAAAAACAATATTAACAGTTATAACAGTACCATTGTTCATAATTCATCTATTCATTCTTTATTTTTGGGTCTTTAATTGGAAACAACTGATTACAGATGTAGGTTTATTTAGTTGGATTGGTTCAATAATCTTAGGTATTTTGATTTATTTTATATATCGTATATTTGTTAATGCCGATAAATTTACTATTTTAAGTAAAAGACTTATATTTAGTTCAACTTTGTTGTCTATCATCCTAGGTATTTTCGCGATTGCAATTGAGTTTATTACAAATTCAATGCCATAAGAGTAGTTTTAATGAAGAATCGTTGAAAATAAATATAAGAAAAATCTCAGTTCATTGAACTGAGATTTTTTCTACAAACAATTTCTTTTTAATTATGTCCGTTAAAAAACTTAATTTATCAATAAATCGAAATTCGAATATTAATTTTAACTTATTTACAAATTATTCTGAATACTTATGTTAAAATATATACATTCCAAAAAGGATATTAATTTTTGAAATCCTTTCTCGCTTACGTTGGAATATTATTGGTGACGCATGAGGTTGGTATCGCAAGTAGAGCCTATCGAATGAATGAAAGATGGCGTCATTTTATCGGGGAGTGCTACTAAATGATAAAGTTCATATTAAAAACATGGTTGCGTCAAAAAGAACGATTAATCCTCTTATTAATTGGGGTACTTACAGTGAGCTGCGGACTCAGTTTTCTCTTTAACATTTCAGAAACAAATAAAGGAACGGTTGTAAATACCCTGCAAAAAAGCTGGAGTACTACATACGATATTCTGGTTCGACCACCTAATAGTCTGTCACCAATAATTAAGGAAAAAGAACTATTGGAACCGAATTTCTTGAGCAATATTCAAAGCGGCATCAGCATGGAGCAATACGAACAAATTAAACAAATGGATGGAATAGACGTCGCTGCGCCAATAGCCATGATTGGTTACACAGGGTTGAGCATCCAGTATAATAAAAATGTTGAAAATGCTGTTACGAAACCAGGTATATATAAAAAAACAGATATTAAATCCCTAGACAATAGCTATCAAACAAATACTTATTTTACTGTTGGAAACGATTATTATATCAATAAGCGTTTAAATGCAAACCCATTAAGAAATGGATTATACAGTAATTCCACCCAACTACTTGTCGGCGTTGATCCTGCCGAGGAAGCAAAGTTGGTGGGGCTTGATGAAGCACTAGCTGAATTTGGGGATAACCAGTACTTCACTAACGAAGATGACGCTTTTGGATCAAATGGAAAGTATACAATCCCTTTGCTTATCAATCCAGAACCTATTAACAATATGAAGTATCAGAGTAAAGTAGAGAAAGTTAATATCTCTGCTAAAGAAATTCAAAAACTGCGGTCTATGAATAAAGATGAAAGGACTTCCTATCTCGAGAAGGTTCCGAAAACGCAAGTATTTTCATATGCTGCTTCAGGAGAGCAAATGACAGACATTGTATTCAGTGACACGGAAGGTATTAATCCCTTTTCTGGTGAACAACTATCCAATACGATCGGTTCATTTGTACCTAAAACGGTGATGTTTTATAAGACAAGCCCAATTAACTATCACAATACGAAGAGTCCATTTAAAGAAAGATGGAAATATGGTTTTCAAGTTAAGGAGCAGCACCTGAATGGAAAGGCAGAAGGGAATTTTCCGAATAACACATTCCGTAAGCTTAATGCCCTTCCTGTAAAAGTGCGGGTTACCATTAATTATAATATTCTCGGCTTCTTTGATTCTTCTCAACTTCGGATTTCAAAGGACCCGCTATCCGAACTGCCAATGGAAACGTATCGCCCACCCAGTGCAAAGTTTGTACTGGACGGAGAAAATAATCCAATCAATCCTCCTGAAAAGATCACATCATCAGGTACACCAGTGGGTTTGTTGACGGAAGCACCGACATTGATTACGACAATAAAAGCCGCAGCGTTAATAGGAGATAAAAAGCCGGTATCTGCCATCCGCATTAGAGTAGCAGATGTACAAGATATCAATGAGAACAGCCAGAAAAAAATAAAGGCTGTAGCTGCTAAGATTGAGAAGGAGACAGGGTTAGAAACGGATATTACAAAAGGATCCTCTCCCCAACCGGTTCTAATCCATGTACAAGGAAATGAGCATGATATGGGATGGATGGAGCAAACGTGGATTCACTTTGGGTCCGCCTACACGATTTTTAAAGAAACGGCAATGGGTTTTTCGGGTATCATCGCTTCCGTAGTTGCTGTAGCGATCATTTTTATCATAGCTACAAATCTCGTTTCTACGTTAGCAAGGAAAAAGGAATTTGCCATTCTACTTTCATTAGGATGGAAAACAAGAGATCTTTTCCTACTAATCTTAATAGAAGCTGGAATTTTGAGTGGGATATCAGTAATACTTATCTGGGGCACATCTGGAATATCGTATGAAATGGGACATGATGTCTCACTTATCAAACTGCTAAGAGCAAGCTTGATAGTAGTTTCCATTCATTTTATTGGCGCTTTAATTTCCAGGAGAATGATACAACAGATAACACCTTATGAAACGATTCATACTGGAGAATCATCAACAAAAGGTAAACGATTCTTTAAATCAAACAACCTCGTAAAAATGGTGCTAAATCACGTTTTTGGAAAGTTTCAGCGAAATTTACTATCTATCCTAGCGATTGCTTTCCCAACGGCGCTCATGTCCTTTTTCCTGTTCATCACATTTCGATTGCAAGGAGTAATGAACAGTACATGGTTAGGTGAGTTTTTAGTAATGAAGATTGGCCATAACCATTATATTGCAATTGGGATCGCCTGTATTATCGCCACGTTGACTTCAACAGAGATTACGTGGCAAAATGTTGTGGAAAGAAAGAAGGAATTTTCACTTTTAATGGCGTTAGGATGGCAGCGTTCATCACTGAAAGGATTGATTCTTCTAGAAGGTATGGTCATTGGTTTATTAGGCGGGATTATAGGTATATTCCTGTCATTGCTATTAATTTTGTTTATTTATGGAAAATTATCAGGAAATGATTTTTTGTTTACGTTAGTCACAGCTCTCATTCCAATTTTAATTGGGTTCACAGGGGCGATTATTCCAACCAGATTCTTAGCAAAGATTAATCCATATACTGGGTTGAAGTAAGAGATTACAAAAGAAATTGTTAGTTCTTACTCAAAGACCTTTCTTAACGTAACAAATCGGGTAACTGTCTTAGAAATATGCTTAACGTTTTAAATCCGTATTTTCCTAGCGCTACCCCTTTCAAAAGACAGATGATAAATTATATTAAGGAAACCTTAACCTACTCTTATAGATAACATGAAAATAGTATACAAATATATAGATGTGAATATACAGAGTTTGTGAAGAATCGTACTTAAACTAACGACGCAGGTTAGTTTAAGAACAAAATTTAAAAAGGTTTTTTGTAGTACAATGAAAACAAAACAGTTAGTAAAAATATTATTTTGGCGGTGTAAATTTATGAACAACAGTCCTATTGTGAAAGAATACTCTTATGAGAATCAAGCTCAAGTTGTAGATTTAATTCTTCAAATTCAACAAGAGGAATACAATATTTCGATATCGAAGGATGACCAGCCCGATTTATTTACCATAGAAGAGTATTATCAGACGGGTAATGGTAACTTTTGGGTTGCTCTTTATGATAAAAATGTAGTTGGTACAATCAGTCTATTAGACATAGGGAATAATCAAGTAGCATTAAGGAAGATGTTTGTAAATAAAGAATATCGAGGAGCAACATATAAAACTGCAAGTCTTTTATTAAATACTGCAATTAAATGGGTAAAAGAACGTCCAATCAAAGCAGTGTTTCTTGGAACTACTCCGCAATTTTTAGCGGCACATAGATTTTATGAAAAAAGTGGATTTATAAGTATAGATCTTAATGATTTGCCTGAGAATTTTCCAGTGTTACAGGTTGATAAAAAGTTCTATAAGTATGAGCTTGAATAAATAAAAATAGAAAAATCTTATTCAACTAACTGGTGCTTTAATTGAATAAGCAATTGAAAATAAATAGGAGAAAATCTCAGTTCACTGAACTGAGATATTTTCAATTACAATTACAATTGTTACTACAAAATATGGTGCAATTCGTTATGCAATTTTAAGTACAATTGACAGTGTAATTTCAAGTTTTGCGATAGGTAACGAAACCCGTTAGTCATCGAGGCGCTTTTTTCCACTTTATGTGTAACTTTTATATGTTTCATCCGTTGTTAGGTTATAAGAAAAATTCAGGAAAGGAGCTGAGGTATTTGGATCAGGGGTTAAGGAAAGAGAAAGTGAATAAGTGGTATCACGCGTACAGTAATGATTTATACAGATATATTTTATTAATGATTGGTGACCGTGATCAGGCAAAGGATATTTTACAGGATACTTTCCTGCGTGCCTATGACAAACTGGAGTCCTTTGACGGGGAAAATGCTAGAAGCTGGCTGTTTCGAATCGCACGAAATCTAACCATTGATTATATCAGAAAGAAAAAGCCGATTGCCTATTTTATTGATTCACCATCATTGATAAAAGCAACAGATAAAAATCCAGAGCAACTAATGGCGTTAAATGAAGCTGAACGAGATATACATAGCGCTTTAAGGAACATAAAGCGAACATATCGAGATGTGATTATCCTAAGGAAGATCAAAGAGTTTTCGATTAGTGAATCCGCTCGTATTCTTGGCTGGTCAGAAAACAAAGTTAAAATTACATTATTCAGAGGGATGAAAGCTTTACGAAAAGAATTGGAAAAGGAGGGGTATGGTCATGAAACGATATGAAGAAACAAATGAATTTGATAATGAATTTATATCAATGAATCATAAGCTTAAGTTGACTGATGAGGAAAATAGACAGGTTCTTCTAAAACTCAATAGTGAAATGGGACAAAAAACTTCCACTCGAAAACTGGCTTCCTTTCACAAGAAATACTATTTTGTTTTTGCAGCCGCATGTATCCTATTTGCAATCTTGTCATTATCCCAATTTAGTAACATGACACAAGAGCGAACAGGCGATTCAACTGAAAGTCTGGGTGGGTATTCTTTTGACGATCCTAAACAAAGTGTTGAAAAGTATTATACAGCGTTAATAAATGAAAATTATGAGGAAGCATTTAACTATTTACTTATATACGATGAACATTACGATGGGGGAACCACGTTGACACGAGCAGAAGCGAAAGAAAAATTCATGGAGAAAATAAACTATTTAAAACAAATAAATTATCAGGTCACGGATTTTGAGATTAAGAAAGTCAGCAGTGACGATGGCGGGCCACCGCTTGTCAGAAGTATTGTAACCATTACCATTGACGGGGAAGTGAAAAAAATAAACGAACTTATTCAAGTTACGGATGAGGGACTATTCGTTGATTTATCGGAGGAAGATAAATACGCGCAATACCGTGATGGAACGATGAAGAATCCTTCTGTACATGTAGATGAAGAAAAGGAAAAAGATGAACCAGCTGGTGAAGCTATTGAAAAACAAACTGCCCCAGAATTCGAACTGACCGATAAAGAAACCGTTGCTTATAATCATTTAAAAGAAGAATTAAGTGAAGTGTATATTAAAGATTTATCACCTGTCAGTATTGCGAAAATTTATGTGCAGGCTTCTCTCGATCAGAAGTTAGAGGTTGTATATGAGCTGTATACAGATCGAGAAGATGTTGTGAAAATCCCCAAAGAAGAAATTCTAAATAGTAAGGACCATCCAACTAAAGAACAACTAATGGAGATTTTTGGAGGAATACAAAATGGCACATTTATCGAACCGGAAGAAAAAGACGGGTTTATTGGCCTGATAGAGTACGAAAGTTTAACAAGAGAGAAGAGCCATTTTTCCATGACAAAAGATCAAGACGGAATCTGGAATGTTTCCTTTATGCCGATTCAATAACTGGATATTTCACAAAAAAGGCACTGCGTATGCATTCATAACGCAGTGTCTTAATTATTTGCTGAGCTTAAGTTAGTGAAGCGTCGTTGATTTTTTTGATAGAGTCTCCGTTCCCAAAATTCACTTAGATACAGCTTCGATAGCAGCCACGGCTTCGATTTCCACTAATTGATCCGGATATCCTAATACTGTCACGCCAGATAAGGTGCTTGGCACATCGTGTTCACCAAACATACTTCTAATTGTCTCCCAGGCAGCTACCAGATCTGAACGATCCTGTGATGCGACCAAAACTCTAGTATATGCAACATCATTCAATGTGGCGCCACTTACGCTTAAGGCTTCTTTCAAATTATCAACACAGGTTTCAGCTTGTAGCCTATAATTGTTTGGATGAAGAATTTTTCCGTCTTTGTCAAGTGGGCAGGAACCTGCCAAGTACAGCAAGTCCATTCCTGAAGGTACACGACTAGCGTATGCGTAATCAGTTTGAGCTAAATTTGCCGAATAATGGAATGATATGTTTTTGTTCATCTTATGTTCTTCCTTTCCTTCTAATAAGTCTTTTTTTAGTTTAACATGTTTTTTTAGTAATTTTCAGTCGATTTATAAGCAGACTGATATCAACTACATAAGCATATAGGTACAAAAAAAGCACTGCGTAGGAATCCCTACGCAGTGCCTGATGATTTTATTTAACTTACGTTAGTGAAGCGTCGTAGATTTTTTTGATAGACTCTCCGATAACAGCGTTAAATTCATGGTCAGATTGATTTGCATTAAGACCTTCTGATAATGCTCTTGAGAAGCTCGCGATCAAACCGTGATTAGCTGCTAATTTTTCAATAGCTTCCTCGCGTGGGTATCCACCAGAAAGTGCAACAACTCTCACTACTTTTGGATGATCAATTAGTTCTTTATAGAAGTTATCTACAGTTGGAATCGTAACTTTTAACATTACGTTTTGGTTCTCGTCCAATGCATCCAGCTGCTTAAGAATTTCTTCTTTTAAAATTGCTTCGGACTTTTCTTTGTCCTTACTGTGAATATCTACTTCTGGCTCAATGATTGGAACTAAGCCAGCTGCAAGAATTTGTTTACCTGTTTCAAATTGCTGTTCAACAACTTTTTTAATACCTTCAGCGTTTGCTTCTTTAATGACAGAACGCATTTTTGTTCCGAAGATATGTCTTTCATTCGCACGTTTTAATAACGCATCAAGACCAGGATTCGGTTTCATTACCTGAACGCCGTCTTCCTCATCTGCCAGTCCTTTATCAACTTTTAAGAATGGAACAATGCCTTTCTTATCCCATAAATAATCTGCAGTATATTGGCCTTCGATTTTGCTGTCCATTGTTTGTTCAAACAGAATAGCGCCCAAAATATATTCAGCGTCAAAGCTTGCTGAAGTCGTAATACGCGTTCTCATTTGATGAACAAGGTCGTACATTTCTTCTTCACTTGAATAAGCATCTTCTTTAACACCATAAAGCTCTAATGCTTTTGGTGTGCTGCCACCACTTTGATCAAGTGCTGCGATAAATCCTTTTCCGTTCTTGATTGTGTCTAATTGGTTATTTGTCATGCTATCCACTCCTTAATAGTAATGATACATAAGAGAATGATTAAACTCCTTAGTATATTGTAGCATTAATAGGATAGTGGGTCATGGATTTAGGTTGAGGATAATTTCACTTTTATAAACAAAAATTTTTGTGTTTTCAATTAATTAGGAATACAATAAAGGAGATACCGTTAATGAAGGAGAGATACATATGACAAAAGAAATTGCTGCGGGTATGGTAGATAAATTTTCTCATAAAATAGTTGAGAATCCGCAAAATCAAGTGATTAAGAACGCAATAATGAAAAATGGGATACAGGCATCAATTGAAAACAGGGATTCCGCGGTTGCGATGAACCATGTTTTTTCTGAAGAAATTCAAACGGGAAAAGTAACGAATCAAGAGCAAAGCGGGCGCTGCTGGATGTTCGCAGGGCTGAATACGTTCACACACAAAGTAAATGATCTGTTTAAATGGAAGGACTTTGAGCTTTCGCAAAACCATATGAATTTCTGGGATAAGTTTGAGAAGGCCAATTACTTTTATGAAAATATCCTGGAAACTGCCGATGAGCCGCGTGACGGCCGATTGGTTTCCTGGATTTTGACTACACCGCAACAAGATGGCGGGCAATGGGATATGCTTGTTTCGCTGATCGAGAAGTATGGTGTCGTGCCAAAGCAAGTGATGCCGGAAACGTTCCACAGCAGTAAATCCGGTGAGCTAAACAACCTGTTGAACGCGAAACTCCGTAAAGATGCGATTACGCTTCGTACATTGCATGGAGAAGGTAAAGATGCTGCTGCTTTGCAGGAAGTTAAGCAGGGGATGCTTTCTGAAGTGTATACCATGTTAGCTTACGCATTAGGCGAGCCGCCAGAGACGTTCGATTTTGAATACCGGGACGAAGATAAAGTTTTCCACCGTGAGGAAGGTATGACGCCGCAGTCTTTTTATGCAAAATATGTGGGTCTTGAACTCAATAATTACGTGAGTGTGATCAATGCGCCAACGGAAGATAAGCCATACGGGAAAACTTATACAGTACAGCATCTTGGCAATGTGGTTGGCGGGACACCAATCAAGTATCTGAACGTCGAGATGGATACACTGAAAGAACTTGCGGCTAAACAGATCAAGGATAACGAGAGCGTCTGGTTTGGCTGTGACGTTGGTCAGGACTCCAATCGAAAAGACGGAATTATGGACACTTCGCTGTTTGATTATGACAAGGCGTTCGGATTTTCAATGGATATGTCAAAGTCAGAACGTCTTGATTATAATGACGGCTTGCTGACACATGCGATGGTGCTGACTGGCGTGAATCTGCTAGATGGCAAGTCTAATAGATGGAAAGTCGAAAACAGCTGGGGCGAGAAAGTCGGTAAAAAAGGCTACTTCGTGATGAGTGATGAATGGATGGATGCCTATACCTACCAAGTTGTCGTTCATAAGAAATACCTGTCAGACGAACTGAAGCAGGCATGGGAACAGGAGCCAAAGACGCTTAAGCCTTGGGATCCGATGGGTTCATTAGCGTTAATGAAATAATAATAGGCGGGTACTGTCGAACTTGCACACAACATACACCACCCTTTGCTCGCTAGGATATGCGACATGGGGTGGTTATTTTTTTATCAAAGGTGGCGAAATCAGTGAAGCAGAAAGTCAATGAATTACATATTCACGAAAAACATTACGATACCATTTACGAGCAAGTAAAAAAGGATCCATACGCGCAATGGCTTGGAATTGAGCTGACAAGGTTTGAAGCTGGATCAGCAGAAGCAAAAATCGAAGTCCAAAGTCATATGGTAAATGCCCATGGAACGGTGCACGGAGCTATTATCTATGCGCTGGCAGACCATGTCTTTTCGGTCGCTTGTAATGCTTACGGAAAAACTTCTGTAGGTCTCTCGACCACCATCCAGTTTATCGCAGCGGCAAAAGCTGGAGACACAATCGTTGCCAGTGCTACTGAAATCAGACGAAATTTCCGTACGGGATTTTATCGAATCGATATTTTTCATGAGGAAAATCTGATCGCAACGATGGACGCGGTTGCTTATCGGAAGGATCAGTATTTTATTGAGGTGAAAGAGTGAAAAAATACTTATTTTCATTGTTAGTCACTGTTTTATTAGTTAGCCTTTCATGGAACCACATACGAGCAACGATTTGGGTAGATATGGAACCTCAAGAGGTAGTGGATCAAGCAGATGTAATTGTAGTTGGTAAATATGATTTTTCCGCTGAACGGATTTCTAGTGAAAGCACCATGCCTTTTTGTGGGATTCCGTTCGATGTTGAAAAAATATATCGTGGAGATGTTTCAGATCGGATAACGGCAGGTGTGGATTGTTATGATACAGCGTTGATTGATGAATTTCAACAGGATGGCGGGAAGTTATTGTTGTTTCTGGAGAAGGGCGGAAAGACACGATACGACACACCAGTTGGTGGGCCTAACGGCATAGTTCAGCTGAAAAATGGGGAAGTGCTGGATGAAAACGAAGAGAGAAGGGAATTTTTCAAGGAATTTCTTGAGGAAAAAAATGGAACAGGTCATCTATTCATGTATTTAACAATAAGTATCATTGCTGGATTCGTTGTAGCGGTGATTGTCTATCGGAAGAAAAAGCATAAATAGTGGAGGTGTAAAATTGGAGATATTTATATTTTTTGCAATAGGTATTTTAGTCGTGGTAATCGCAGCAATCGCTATTATGCAAGGATTATTTCAACGTGTAAAACAACCTGAAAATGAGTTGAAAGAGGAAATTTCAGATCTGAAAAAGAGAGTCAATGATTTAGAGAGTGATAGGAAGTAGATTGGAGTTTTTGAAATGACCGATGAAAATAGGAACAAATACTTTTATCTGGTAATAGGATATGCAGGGCTTCTGCTAGTAGGTTTAGGCGGTCTGAGGTACTCAATTGTTTTAGATGATTCGTTTGGCTACGCAATCACTTTTATGGGATATTTGTGCCTAGCAGGCTACATTCGATTTGCAGATAATAAAATAGGTGTTACCAAGAAAGAAAAAATTATATTTAGAACAGGGTTCGTGGTTGTTTTAGTAGTTGTTAGTTTACTAATGATGCCATAGTTAGGATTAATAATATCAGGAGGATGAGGGAATGAGAAATCCCAATATCGGTTTAGTTATGCTACTAATAAGTGCCATTATATATGGATCTACTTTGATTGCTGCAGCGGTATATTCTCAAGTATTACGGGATACAGGCTGGGATGGAAGGTATGGAATTTTTGGTACAGCGCTAAGAGAAATAGGAACGTTGCCGTTATGGATGGCAGGATTATTAGCGGTGGCTGGCGTGTATCTGGTTGTGAACTCGCTGATAAAACGTGAAGATATATTTAAATAATATTTACCTTGGGGGAAACGCTGTTATTTTTTCTAAGTAGAAGCGGTTCGGATGATAAGGTGAATGAGGATTTATACGAGTATGAGGGTTCTGTGACCGGTGATAATAGTGCGGTAATTTCTATATCAAAGCAATTAGAGCACGGTGAGGAATTCAAAGAAGTTGAACTTGAAACTGGAACGGAGCCTTATGGAATGACGGCAACATATGAAGGTATGGGTGCGGATATAACAGAAAAGGACTATAAAGAAACGGCGATTTCCAATGCTTCGTTCCTGTTTGCTTTAATTGAGAATGCGGAATGGGCTGCGTTTGATTTTGAAGACAGGGAGTACAAAATAACGAGAGCAGCGTTAGAGGATTTTTATGGGAAAGATCTTAGGGAGTTTGCAGGGGAAGACGAGTTGAAAAGTGTTACCAAGGAACTGTTAATGGATGATGAAAGTGTGAACCAGTTTTTTGAGAGTGAAGGTTAAAACAACGTATATTCAGCTTCAAATGAAAGGCAACGGTTGAACATCATTAATGTAAAAGGAGTCTATAAAATTTTCACAGCTAATAAAAGGAATGTATTCATACTTATTATTTCTGGGCTGGTGTTACGGTGATACCTTGCTTCTTTAGGTCAGGCATCGTTTGGACAAGCATGGCCATCGTTGCATACTCAGCTATGTCCCGGAATCGGGTGTCGGTCGTTTGTTTATCAATAGTACCCAACATATTCGGAGATATTCTAGTGACTTATGATAACGAAATACGGGGTTATAAACATGGCTATGGAGGCTTCAGGCTTTTTTTCTATGGGATTATTAATGGTTTTGAGACATTATTTGTTCATATTTCTCAGGAGCTTCCTTTTTCATTCTTTCAAGTTCTTTTTCAGCTCTTTTCTTGTCTCTTTCCACCATACGTTCCATTTCTTCCTCAGACATATTCTCGTTTTGTAATTCTTTAGGTGACAGCTCTAATTCTGGTGATGCACTAAATGTACTAACACCGAGACCAATAACTAAGGCGGTTAAAGCAATCGAACCTACAACAACCCTCACGACATTTTTTTTCAACATTTTCCCCAATACTTTCACCTCCCATTAATTTAATAATTCTAAATTCAATATTATGGTACCATAACTGCTAGTCGTTATGCAAAAATGATTGTCAATCTTTTCTAATAATTCGGTACTCTCTAGAACATCTTTTTAAACTATGAGCTAAGCATTTTAGTCCTTCTATTTCTAAGGGTATACCTTCAAGATTGAATAGGTATCTCCATTCTGACCAACTTCTTGCTAGGCACACACGGTCGGATAATCGCGTGTGGCTCTCCCCGTTCATTTAGTATCATTTACAAGCTAATAGTGATGGTATTTTTCCGTTAATAATTTATAAACAAAGCATTTCTCTAAAGGAGGAATGCTTTTAATTTTGTCTAAATTTAACCTTAACAACAAAAATATAGTATTTAACAATAATGTTTTATTGCAAAACGATAAAACATCTGATAAAATCAAATTTAGCAATAACGAATTGAGGTGTTTGATTTGAAAAGGGAAACGCTCTTTTTAAAGGCAGTTATTTTTCTAATGGGAGTTCCGGCTCTTGCTGTGTGTATAATTGGGCTGACCAGATTTGACCCTGATTCTCCATATTGGCAGCGTCCGGAACTGGATCATTTGCAATATCCCTTATTGATTGGAATGTACGTTGCGATGATTCCGTTTTTCGTTGCTTTGTATCAGACATTCAAACTTTTAAGCTATATCGATAAGAACGAATCTTTCTCGGATTTAGCTGTAGTGGCGCTGAAGAAAATTAAATATTGTGCTGTCACTATCATTGTTCTGTACGTTTTGGAGTTGCCATTTTTATATATTCTTAACAAGGTGGACGACGCACCAGGTGTCTTAATTGGAATGGTTGTCATTTTTGCTTCTATTGTGATTGCAGTCTTTGCTGCTGTTCTTCAAAAGTTACTAAAACGTGCTATCGATATAAAATCAGAAGTAGATTTAACGGTCTGAGGTGAAAAATTTGGCGATGGTTATAACGATTGACGTGATGCTGGCGAAAAGAAAAATGAGTGTGACCGAACTTACGGAGCGGGTGGGAATCACAATGGCTAACCTTTCTATATTGAAAAATGGGAAGGCAAAAGCGGTTCGGCTATCGACCTTAGTTGCGATTTGCAAGGCATTGGAATGTCAGCCAGGAGATATTTTAGCATTTCAAAGGGACATGGAGAATCAGGATTCATCTGTATAGATTCGTATTACTACTAATTAAATGAGGTGCTTGTTATGAAACGTGGATCAACATTATTTTTAAAAATAGCGGTCATTCTGATGGGAGTCCCAATCCTTGCTTTGTGCATATTTGTGGTTCCAGAGATCGGAAATTTCGCAGCGGAATTGTATCCGGATATGGCTTTTCTGAAATATCTCGTCTTACTTGTTATGTATGGTGCGGCGATACCGTTTTACATTGCGCTGTATCAGGCTTTCAAGCTATTAGGCAATATTGACAGGCACGAGGCTTTCTCGGAATTATCGGTACGTGCATTGAAGGTCATTAAGTACTGTGCTGTTGCCATCAGCGGTTTGTATGTATTGGGTATGCCACTGTTGTATCTTATGGCGGAGCGAGATGACGCGCCAGGTATTATTGTTATCGGAATGGTAATTATTTTTGCTTCATTCGTGATTGCGGTCTTTGCGGCTGTTTTGCAGAAGCTGGTAACGAACGCGATCGAAATAAAATCTGAAAATGAACTTACAGTCTGAGGTGACGAACATGCCAATTATAATTAATATAGATGTCATGCTGGCGAAACGGAAAATGAGTGTAACCGAACTGTCGGAGCGGGTTGGAATTACGATGGCAAATCTTTCTATTTTGAAAAATGGGAAGGCAAAAGCGGTTCGATTGTCGACGCTTGAGGCGATTTGCAAGGCGCTGGAATGTCAGCCTGGAGACCTTTTAGAATACCGAGGTGAGGAAGATTAATGACGCTCGGACTGTTTATGTTCTGGGGGAAAACAGGAAGTCACAAAACAGGAGTGCTCTGAATCAGCTCGTTCGTTTTGGCTGGCAGCAGGCGTTATCGTGCTTGTTTCCTGTCGTTATTTTTGCCTCTTTGGCCATAACAGAGGTTGTGCCGCTTCCTTTCCTGCCGAGGTATGACTGGCTGCTCATTATCTGCTTGCTGATGCAGGTTCTGATGGTTCGGACTGGGCTTGAAACAAGCGACGAGGTCAGGGTGATCACCTTGTTCCACTTGATTGGTCTTGCGCTTGAACTTTTCAAAGTACATATGGGTTCGTGGTCGTATCCCGGGGAAGGTTACTCCAAGATTCTTGGCGTCCCGTTGTACAGCGGATTCATGTACGCAAGTGTCGCGAGTTATCTGTGCCAGGCATGGAGAAGGATGGACGTAGAACTGATTAAGTGGCCGCCGTTTCTGGTAGTGGTCCCGCTTGCGGCAGCGATTTATTTAAATTTTTTCATCCACCATTTCTGGATCGATATACGCTGGTGGCTATCCGCGCTCGTAATTATCGTCTTTTGGAAATCCTGGGTCTCCTACAAGGTTGGTGGTACCAGGTACCGAATGCCGCTTGCGCTTTCGTTTGTGCTTATTGGATTTTTTATATGGGTCGCCGAGAATATTGCGACGTATTTTAATGCCTGGAAATATCCGTACCAAACCGAAGCATGGAGTCTCGTTCATCTGGGGAAGGTGAGTTCGTGGCTGTTACTCGTGATCGTCAGCTTTCTTATTGTTGCGACGCTGAAGCGGGTTAAGGGGAGGAATGGGTAGGAGGTTTTGTTTTTTAATAATAAATAAGTGAGGTGCTTTTTATGAAACGTGGATCAACGCTTTTTTTAAAGATAACGGTCATTCTGATGGGAATTCCAATTCTTGCTCTATGCATATTTGTGGTGCCGGCAATAGCGAAGTTTGCAGGAGAGTTGTATCCGGATATGGCTGCAATTAAATATATCGTGGTAATTGGTATGTACGCAGCTTCATTATTCTTTTACCTCGCGCTGTATCAGGCATTAAGGCTATTAAGTTTTATTGACAGGAACGAAGCTTTTTCAGAGCTATCTGTAGGTTCTTTAAAGGTGATAAGAAACTGTGCCATCGTAATTGGCAGTTTGTTTGTATTTAATTTACCGCTGATCATTCACATGGCGCACGTGGACGATGCTCCAGGGCTTGCAGCAATCGGAATGGTGATTATTTTCGCCTCGTTTGTGATTGCCGTTTTTGCAGCTGTTCTGCAAAAGCTGGTAAGAAATGCGATCGATATTAAATCAGAAAATGAATTAACGGTCTGAGGTGACGAATATGGGAATAATAGTAAATATAGATGTCATGCTGGCTAAGCGAAAAATGAGCGTAACGGAACTTTCGGAGCGGGTTGGAATTACGATGGCTAACCTTTCTATTTTAAAAAACGGAAAGGCAAAAGCGGTTCGTTTAACTACTTTAGAGGGGATTTGCAAGGCGCTGGATTGTCAGCCGGGCGATGTTTTGGAGTATAAAGATTAATGATAAAAAGGGGGTCAATTCAGTGGAAAGTCGTGTGCCCGAACATATTGCAATCATGATGGATGGAAATGGGCGATGGGGCAAACAGCGAGGAATGACCAGAAGTCAGGGCCATTATGCAGGTTCGAAGGCGATGGAGAATATTATTAATGTGGCGCTGGAACTAGGTATACGTGTTTTGACTCTTTATGCATTTTCAACGGAAAACTGGACCCGGCCGAAAAAGGAAGTAAAGTATTTAATGGACCTGCCTGCTAAGTATCTCAAGGAAAAATTACCGGAGTATAAAGCGAAAAATATAAGCATACGGATATCTGGGGATATTGATGGACTGCCTAAGCACACGGCCAAGGCTGTTAACGCGGCGGTTTCGGAAACGAGGGGGAACGATAAACTTATTGTGAACTTTGCGCTGAATTACGGCGGGAAAAACGAAGTAATAACGGCTGTGAAATCCATTTTGAGAGATATTCAGGATGAACGTGTGACGCTTGAAGAAGTAGATCCTAAACTGATGGATAACTATCTATATACCAGTGGATTGCCCGATCCCGATATCATCATCCGAACAGGCGGCGAACAAAGAATCAGCAACTTCCTGCTATGGCAGTCCGCCAACTCCCGGTTATGGTATACAGACACATACTTCCCCGATTTCACGAAGGAGTTGCTGATTCAAGCAATAGAAGAAGCGGGACAGGGGGACGGTTCTTCTGTCCCAGTCAACAGGTAGATTAAGATCGGTAGTAATCGGTCTTTTTTCTTTGAGATTTCGATTCTGAAAATTTTGATTAAATGTAACATGTAGGAGGAGAATTATGTTAATATTGGGACAAGGGGGACGGTTCTTTTGTCCCGGTTAGGGGGCAGTCTTGGATGAAACATATTTTAATGATAACTGTGATTGTTATGTTAGTTTTATCAGGTTGCTCCGGGGAAGAGCAGGAATTTACCGGCAATCCATCCATTGAAGGCTATCTTGTTGATGTACAAGATAAGTCGATTTTAGTCGTTAGTGGAATTACAAAAGAACAGGCGGTAAATATGACTTGGAATGATCTTATTCGAACAGATGATAAGAAATACAATGCTCATGAGTTCCACATTGATAGTTTTTTTGATTCATTTTCTGAGTTTGAAAAGGGGCAAAAAGTGAGAGTGTGGGGTAAGGGTGGAGAAGCGGAATCGTATCCACCGCAGTCCACTTTAGGAAGAATAGAACTTGTGGAATAAAGCGGCGGGACAAGGGCGACGGTTCTTTTGTCCCGCTTAGGGGGCGGACTTGAATGAAACATATTTTAATGTTAATTGTGAGTGTTATGTTTGTTTTATCAGGTTGCTCCGGGGAAGAACAGGAATTTTCAGGAAAACCGACGATAGAGGGTTATCTTGTTGATGTACAAGATAAGTCGATTTTAGTCGTTAGTGGAATTACAAAAGAACAGGCGGTAAATATGACTTGGAATGATCTTACGCAAGGAAACGATAAGATATATAAGGCACATACGTTTTACATTGATGATTCTTCCACTACTTTTGTGGAGTTTAAAAAAGGGCAAAAAGTGAGAGTGTGGGGAAAAGGTGGAGTTAGAGAGTCATTTCCGCCTCAGTCTGATTTGGGGAAGATAGAGCTTGTGGAGTGAAGTATGTTGAGGAGTCATGGTGGCGGGACAGAGGGACGGTTCCGTTGTCCCGGAGAACGGGACAAAAGAACCGTCCCTTTGTCCCATGGAAGGTGTGGTTTTCATGCGAGATACAGTTTTAACTGAGCTAAGAGTGATATATTATTCGCTTCTGATTTGGTTTCGAAAGCCACCTGCCGAATTGGAATTGGAGCAAGATATTTTTACGTATCACAAGTCGTCACAGATAAAAACGTTTGTCATTTTATTTTCTATCTTAATCGTGGTAGAGGGCGCATTTTTCCATTACCTCATCTACCAATGGAACTACTTACTCGCTTGGGTTTTTACGGTTCTTAATATTTATGCGTTGCTATACATAATTGGGTTATATAATTCAGTGAAATTTTTACCGCATTACATACATAAAGACAAACTCGTTATTCGACTTGGCTTTCAAAGCAGTGTTGAAATTGATATTGCTAATATTGAGAACGTTGCTAGAGCTAATGAGAGTGAATTTGGAGTGAGAATGCCGAAAACAACTTACTACGCGTTGCTGAAGATTGATACTCCAGATTATGAGATTTCATTAAAAGAACCAGTAGTGATGAAGTCTTCTTATGGTAAGAGTCACAGCGTGGATACGGTTGTGTTTCGGGCAGATGAACCGGGTAGGATGATTGAGGGGATACGAGGTAATGATGCGAATTAAAGTGATGTGAAGTAGTTTTTTTAGATAGGTAGGTGGAAAGATTGAGTAGTAAAGAAGCGGGACAGAAGAACCGTCCCCTTGTCCCATTGTTGATGAATAATAACTATATTGAAAACGTTAAGCAAGTATACCCTGATCTATGCATTGAAAACTGTAAACCTAACGACATTGGACAAAATAATGATGTGTTAATTATAAACGAATCTTTGGTTTTTAGATTTCCGAAATATAAACTTGGGATAGTACAATTAAAAAAAGAGACGGAAATTTTTGAATACATCAGGGATATAGTTTCCATTACTATTCCTCATCCAATTTTTCAATCTTTTGAAGTCATAGAGATAGGTAAAGTATTTAGCGGATATAGACTAATTGAAGGGTCACCTTTATGGAAAGAAAGCTTAGAAAAGATTACAAACCCGGAATTGCTAAAAAGCTTGGCATCGCAACTTGTCACTTTTCTAATAGATGTTCATTCTATTTCAAAAGAAAAAGTAAGTGATGTTCTGAATCTTGAGGATAATGATCCGAGTGAAGAAATGCACGAACTGTTTCATAAAATACAAAATAAACTTTTTCCTTTTATTAGAAAGGAAGCTCAAAACGAAATCGCTCAATCTTTTAAAACTTTTATAGGTGGTAGAGCTTTCTTGAATTTAAAAACAACACTTATTCATGGAGATTTCGGAGCATCTAATATTTTATGGAATCCAGAAAAAAGTAAGATAACAGGAGTAATAGATTTTGGCGGTTCAGGTTTAGGAGATCCTGCGTATGACTTTGCTGGGCTGTTGGCTAGTTATGGTGAAGAATTCTATAAAATGTGCATTAACTTATATCCCAATGGAGATGAAATTTCAGAGCGTGTAAAGTTTTACAAAAGCACATTTGCATTACAAGAAGCATTGCACGGAATTGAGAATAGCGATAATCAAGCATTTGAAAATGGAATTAAGAATTATCGCTAGTGGGACAAGAGGGACGGTTCTGTTGTCCCGCTTAAGGGAGCTTGAATGAATCATATACTAATAGTAACTGTTACTTTATTTTCTCTTATCAGGTTGTGAAAAGAAATAACAATATTTGTACCGCTAATAGGTGCAATTCTCGAATCAGGAATCGTATCTCATAAAGTAAGGAAATTGAAAGGGGATTTAAGTATTGATAGGAGACGAAATTCAAGCGGTGTTCATTGATCGTGATGGAACTATCGGTGGAACTGGACATTTTATTCATCCAAATGATTTCACCGCATACCCATTTAGTCAAAGTGCATTTAATTTATTGAAGGAAAATAATATTAAAACATTTGCCATTACCAATCAGCATCGAATAAGTAGGGGAGAAGCTACTGTAAGTGATTTTTATCAAGAGTTTATGTCATACAAATTTGACGATGCATTTATTTGTCCTCACAGCCCAAATGACGGATGCGATTGCCATAAACCCAAGCCAGGTTTACTAATAGATGCGTCAAAAAAATATAATCTGGACCTAAAGAAAACGGCAATAATTGGGGATGTTGGTTCAACTGATATGCTAGCTGCTCACGCTGTAGGGGCGTTAAAAATTTTAGTGTTAACTGGTTGGGGAAAAAGTTCCTTACATCAATACCGATCTATGTGGGCAAACATTGAGCCTGATTATATTGCAGAAAACTTATTGGATGCTGTGAAGTGGCTGATTGAGAAATAGAATACAAAAATCCTTGTGTAATGGATGTACGCCGAGAATGTATTTTTTAATGGGAAATTTATTTAAAGATGTAATTTTCAACGATAGATCGGCAGGTGAAAAAATTGAGGAGTAGAGCTACACGAGATTCTGATAGATTGATTTCACACCTAAAAGAAACCCAAGAGTCCATGTACTCATCTGCAGCGGCTTCTGTAATTATGCAAGATGGTGAAATAGTGTGGGAGTGGTACTCGGGATACCATAGCTATCGGACAGCAGCAAAAAATGTGGGTGTGAATTCACAGTTTAACGTAGCGTCATGCAGGAAAACATACATAGCTTTCACTGTTGCATATGCTATATTTCATGGCAAGATAAAGAGCATTGATGATAATGTTGACGACTATTTAAAAGATTTTAAATTAAAAGGTGTAAAAATTAGACATCTTCTCACACATTGTCACGGTCTCCAAGAACAAAGCGGGAAAATCGTACAGATTTTTCCACCAGGTACCGACTGGCAATACAATAATGCAGGGGTAAACCTTTTGATCAAAATCGTTGAACACACTGCTAAAAAAACAATATCGGGGATCCTGCTAGAGAATGCATTCGAGCCAATGGGACTTACTCGTACTGGTTGGAAGACTAGTAAAGAAGACAATTTAATATTCAATGTACATGAAGATACTGATGTTTTGGGACCCAACGACAGCTCAAGGGGGGATCAAAGTAATTTGTTTACTAGTGCCCGGGAATTCGCCTTTTGGGGGAATTTGCATTTGAATAAAGGTAATTTCAATGGTCACCAACTTTTATCTGCTTCCTTGTTCGATGAACTTATCACCATTCAGAGTCCAGACGTATTAACCCGTAACTTACCTAGACATGGTTATTATTGGTGGGTACAGGGAGACAATGACTTTCCGATGAATCAAATTGGAGAGCAGGTTCCCTCTGGTTCATTTCAAATTTTAGGATATACAGGCTGTGCCTGCTTAGTAATCCCAGATTATAATCTGGTTGCTGTTAGAATGTTAAATCAAACAGGTGAAGATCAGCATCCTGATTTTAATTACTTAACTGAAATACGGCAGTATGGGGATATAGTTAATGAGATATTTGGAGGCTGAATAATTGGGAGATTGTGAGATTCTGCAACAGTTTTTTCTAGCTAGTTTTAACATGGAAAGCTTAATTTGTTGAAGGGACAAGGGAGGGACAAGGGGGACGGTTCTTTTGTCCCACCAGAAAGGAGAAATAAATTAATGATAAAAGGTTTGTACGAAGCTCATTTACCAGTTAGTAATATCGAACAGTCTATAGAATTTTATCAAAAGTTAGGATTAGAATTAGCTTATAAAGGAAAAAGAGTTACTTTCTTTTGGATAGAAAAGGGAAAAAGCTGGTTAGGTTTATGGGAATGCGAAGAATCACAGATACCATATCATCCATCAATAAAACATGTAGCATTTCAAGTGGAACTTGAAGATATAGAGAATGCTAGAACCTGGTTAAAAGAGAAAGAGATAAATGTTAAAGAAAGCTTTGGCTATTCTCAAGAACAGCAGCCACTTGTTCTTGCAAACAATCCGCATACACATGCTGCAATTTACTTCCAGGACCCTGACTGTAATTCATTGGAATTTATTTCACCCCTAAAGCTTGATGGTGAGAAATTCTTTGAAATGATGGAGTTGAAGGATTGGTTTAATCAAGAAGAACGTTCTTAATAATTATTGACCATTTGAGTCTAAACCGGATGTGATAGGAAACTCTAGTGTTTTTGTTTGTTGGCATAATGATTTTTATAACCATAAAATGATTTTCTTTTATGAAAAATTCAAAGAAATAATAGGTGGAGAGTATGAAGAAGGTAATCAGGATTGTTTTTGGCATTAGTTTCATAATTTATTGCTTACTGTTGTTATACTTATTGTTCTTTGGGAGTCGGGCTCGCATAATGTCTGATCTTACGTTGTTAGAATATATAAAAAGCTCTTCAAATTTTGTTCCTTTTAAGACGATCCGTTCATATTTTCTGGTCATGTTTCAGGGTAGTATGAATGCTGAAATACCTATAATAAACTTGTTTGGTAATGTAGCTGCTTTTTTACCAATGGGTATCTATTTGCCGTTTATGATAAATAAATTAAATAATCTGGGCAGATTTATTATGGGGATGTTTGTGTTGTTATTCTTTATTGAAACTGCAAAAGTGGTTACTAGAAGAGGAAGTTTTGACGTAGATGATTTCATTCTTAATATGTTTGGGGCATTGATTGGTTTTGCGATTTGGAGATTAAAGGTTGTTCAGAAACTGATTTACTAGTTTTGCGGGACGGTTCTGCTGTCCCCGGGACAGGAGAACCGTCCCTTTGTCCCACCAAAATAAATAACTTGGCAGTGCTCTTGAATAAGAAAAGAATAGTAGTTCGATCGAGGAGGCTTCAAATGAATGATGAAAGAGAAACTCCAGAGATTAGTAGAGAAAAAATGAGGCAGGAAGAACTAAAAGGAAACCCAGCTGGAAGTGTTCATGGTGGAGGACTTGCTGATTTAGTTGGGAGTATGGGGTGGAAAGGTACTGGATTATTAATACTTGTATTAATAGCAGGCATCATTATTGCCTCGTTTATTTTCTAAGTATGCGGGACATGGGGACGGTTCTGTTGTCCCAGAAAAGGGTGAGTAGTTTTATGAAAAAGAGATATGTTATTTGTGCGCTGTTTATCCTTTTAATTTTTTTATCCATAGTTACGAATCCTTCCAAGCGAGACTATATTAATTTTGTCGATTTCAATGAAGAAAAATTGGAAGCATCTTTCTCAGATAATGTTGATCTGGAAGTGGAAAGAATTAATTTTCTCTTGTTTTCAACTTATTCTGTGATAGAGGTGCGAACTGATTCACATTCAGCAGTTGATTTAGGTTTCATGGGTCATTTTTTTCGGATTTCTGATGGTCAATACGATTATCCATGGTGGTTAGAGCTTTTTGACTAAATCGCGTTTCGCGTTTAATGAAATAACAAATGTTTGAAAGGATGATTTGAATGAATTCAAACAAAGAGAATGCGCTGTCGTTTCTGCAACTTGTAACAAATGGGAACGTTCGTGAGGCATACCTTAGTCACGTAGCTTCGGATTTTTGCCACCACAATCCCAATTTCCCTGGGGATGCAAAGTCACTTATGTTAGCAATGGAAGAGGATGCAGCCGGGAATCCTGATAAAATTATTGGAATTATACGAGCTATTGAAGAGGGAGACAGCGTAGTAGTGCACTCGCATGTGAAACAAAATACTGAGGACTTAGGGTGGGCGATTGTCCATATATTCCGTTTTCAAGAAGACAGAATTGTAGAGTTGTGGGATTTAGTTCAAGCAGTGCCTGAGAATTCGATTAATAAGAATGGTGTATTTTAGCGGGACAAGGGGACGGAAGGGAAAGTGATGTAATGAATGAAGATGTTTTAGATTCCATTGTGGATTGTATGGCTGCTAGTGAGAAGTCGCTACATGTGCAAAAAGTTCAAACAGAGCACCGGATAAAGCTAGTTGAGTCGTGGGGTATAAAAGCTGGGAGCAAAATTTTGGAGATTGGATGTGGGCAGGGTGATACTACTGCTGTCCTGGCACATTTTACAGGGGGAAAAGGACTTGTACATGGTATCGACATTGGCCCGCCAACGTATGGGAGTCCAGTTTCAATCGGTGATTCTGCAGATTATTTATTGAAATCCAAGCTTGGTAAGCAGGTGAAAATAGATTTCAATATGGATATATTGTCTCCAGAAGTAGATTTTCCGAAAGATTCATTTGATTATATTGTATTTTCTCAATGTTCCTGGTACACAAAATCCACAGGTGAACTACTGGATATAGTGAAAAAAGTAAAGTCATGGGGAAAACAGCTATGTTTTGCTGAATGGAGCACAGATTTAGACTCTATTGAACAGTATCCACATCTCTTATCTATTTTGATTCAGGCACAATATGAAGCATTTAAACATGATAGTGAATCGAATGTAAGATCCCTGATGACCCCCAAGGATATAAAGTCAATTGTACAACAAGCCGGATGGGATATAACAGAGGAGTCGACCATTAATTCACCGGAATTACAGGATGGGAAATGGGAAGTAGATTTAGTCATGCATGATATTAATTACGAGTTGAGTAAAACGGAGAATATGCCTGAAAAATTTAAAGAACTAATTCGATCCGAAGTCTTAATGCTTGAATCATCTATCGAATCCAGAGAAATTAAACCACTCTCTGTTTATAGTTTCATAGCTTTATAGAAGGGACAGAGGGACGGTTCTTTTGTCCCTGGGACAAAAGAACCGTCCCTCTGTCCCGAACCAATAGTAGAGGTGATATAAGTTGAAGATTGAAATTCAACCATCTAAAGAGATTATTGAAAAGTGGATAAGGGATTATGTTCCTGAGAAAGACATATTTTTTCTTCCAGAGAAGAATCTCAAATCCATTGATGGGTATTTGCAGAATGCTTTGGTCATACCACGAGAAGAATTCTTTCAGCATAAATCGTACAACCAGATACAACTTGCAAATAGTTACGAGTCTTGGAATATATCGTTGGAAGCAGAATACGTAATTGTAGCACCTCCGGATTGGGTTAATAGTCTTCCTTCTAAAACAAAAGCACAGCTGTTTCATATTCAAAAGGAAATGGGACGAGGATTGATTTATCCCGTTTTGGATTTATCGATAGAAGCATCTTTTTTTAAAGACTATATTATTGAAGTAGATGAAGCATACTTTTTAATTCTGCAGCGAGCAATGTGGGATGAGCTTTCTTTTACACTTAAGGAAAACCTTATTAAAGCGTTTGCTCAGGAGTGGGAAGATTGGACGTGTTACGCGTTTCCAGAAAAAGCTCCTTTATATTTAAAGAAATTTGCTAATTCCTTTCCATCTGCTGCTGGAAGTAATTGCTTATCTACAGTGTTATTTTCCATTACTGAACAAGAATGGATGATTTATGAATGGATACATCCGCAAACATTCATTCAAAAATTAATACAAGCCAACTACTCATTAACATCTAGCCAGGAATGTAAAGCAGGGGACGTTGTTACTTGGGAAGACAAAGAAGGCGTTATTCAACACGCATCCTATCACATTGGATCTAATCTATTTTTCAACAAGAACGGTCAAACATTTTTTAATCCTTGGAAAATAGTTGATTTTAATGAATTCAAGGATCAGTGGAATAAATATAGATTGAGAGTTTATCGTAAGATGTAGGATAAGTGAAAATTGTGGATGGTGAAACTTTGAAACAAATCAGGTAGAAAGGTAGATAGTAGTGATATGGTTAGAAGAGATAGAGGTTCAGTAGTCCTAATAGAAAATAAAAAGGTTGCACTAATTAAAAGAATTAAGAATGGTTCAGTCTATTATGTTTTTCCTGGTGGCGGAATAGAGAGAGGAGAATCTCTAGAAGATGGAGCAAAAAGAGAAGCTTTCGAAGAATTAGGAGTTGAAATTAAAATTAATGAGTGCTTGGCAGAGATTGAATTCAACGGAACACAATACTTTTTCTTATCCGAAATAATAGGAGGAACATTTGGAACAGGAAACGGGGAAGAGTACATAGACGAAGATAGTGAAAGAGGAACGTATTTACCAATGTGGGTAGATATAGAAAGGTTATCGTTTTTAGAAGTTAAGCCAAAAGAAATTGCGTTAAAGGTTCAAGTGCTACTTAAAAAATAAGGGACAAGGGGACGGTTCTTTTGTCCCTGGGACAAAAGAACCGTCCCCTTGTCCCGCAGAGGTGATGACATGATTGAAATACGAAGGGCTAGGACAGAGGATATTCCTTTTTTGATGGATATGATCTATGTGTCGATTCATATTCCGGAAAATAAACCTTCGAAATTTGAGGTGCTGAATCAACCGCATATTAGGAAATATCATGAGGGCTGGGGAAGTGCAACGGACCGCGCACTAATAGCGTTTAATGAGGAAAATATGCCTGTTGGAGCGGTATGGTATCGACTGTTTAGTGAAGAAAATCAAGGTTATGGTTATGTGGATTGGAACACTCCAGAGCTGGGATTAGCCGTAACAGAAGATGCCAGAGGTCAGGGAGTAGCAACTAAACTGATGGAAGGTATTATGGATCAGGCTGTTGTTGATCGGTATACTTCCATATCTTTAAGCGTGGATCCAACAAACATATCTGCGGTTAAACTTTATCAAAAGTTAGGATTTAAAAAATGTAGTGTGAGTGGAACCTCATGGACGATGAAAGTTGAATTATAAGGGACAAGGGGACGGTTCTTTTGTCCCCGGGACAAAAGAACCGTCCCCTTGTCCCACTTTAGGAGGGTTATGGATGAGTGAAAAGTATTTATCGATAGAGGAAATGGTTTCGTTGCCTCAGTTTCAGGATACTGCTGTTAGCGATGATGGGCAGCGGGTGGCTTTTGTGAAACAAACTACCGACTGGGATGAGGATGCGTATGTTAAACATGTGTGGGTTTACGAAAGAGAAAGTGGTAAGAGCTTTCCGTTAACTGCTGGCAAGCAACAAAGTACACAACCTCGTTTTTCGCCGGATTCGCAAACCGTTGCATACATAAGCAAAGAAGATGAAGACGACAAGCAAAAGAAACAAATTTTCATCCAACGCAGAGGGGAAATGAATGCTGTTCAGATCTCACATGCTTCCAAAGATGTAGAAAGCTTCAAATGGTCGCCGGATGGAAATGGTATATTTTTTATCGCAAAACGACCAGAAACGGAAGAAATGAAAAAGCGTAAAGAGATGTACGGTGATTTCACCTGTGTGGACCGGGATTTTACGTACAATTCCTTGTATTATCTAGCCATTGAAAGTAATAAAAAACAGACGGATCTTTTCTCGCTTCCGAAAGATTTGCGGAATGATAAGGATGAGAAAGAGGATACGCCAGCATTGTCATTGACTGATTCAATGAATATACATGTTCAGCACTATGATATCTCTCCTGATGGCAAAAGAGTTGTATTCAATGCTACTCCCACGCCAAAGATCGTGGATTATTTTGATCAGAATATCTATCTGCTAGAGATAGATACGAAGGAAATCACCAAACTAGACTGTTCGACGCTGAATGGCGGAACGGTTCTTTTTTCACCAGATGGTTCGAAGCTATGCTATAACCGTTTCGTAAAGGAAAAAGCGATGTTTAATAATATGACATTGGAGATTTATGATTTAGAATCCCAAAAAACTTCGCAGCCAGTAATTGATATCGATGAAAATGTGATACCGGTACGTTGGGTAGAAGCGGGGATGTTGATCACGTGGCAGGAGCGAACGAATTACTTGGCTGGGCTTGTTACGGAGAATGGTGACATGACGCCATTGGTCGATCAGACGGATATGGTGGCGACGCGGCCATCCATTACGTCAGATGCTAAAACGTTTGTCTGCATTAAAGCGACGTCGCAAAAAGCTGAAGAAGTGTATGTTAACGGTCAGCGAATAACGGATCAATATAAATATTACGATGAAATAAAGCTGAGCAAAAAAGAAATTATTCAGTGGGAAACGAACGATGGACTGGAGATCGAAGGAATATTGTCCGTGCCGACTGATTATGACGCTGCCAAGTCCTATCCGTTACTAGTTGCTGTACATGGTGGTCCGGCGGGAACTTCTATTGCTACTCCGACGACAAACCTTTATCAGCCGATCGAATCGTTTGTCGAAAAAGGTTTTCTAGTGCTGGAGCCTAATTACCGAGGAAGCACGGGGTATGGGGAAGCTTTTCGAAAAGCGAATTACCGCAAGCTGGGAGTTGGCGATTACGAAGATGTGATCTCAGGCGTGGATTATCTTATCCAGACGAAGGGAATTGACCGGGAAAAAGTTGGGATTCTTGGCTGGAGTCAGGGTGGCTATATCTCGGCGTTTTGTGCAACATACAGTGACCGTTTCCAAGCAATATCGGTCGGAGCGGGCATTTCCAATTGGATGACGTATTACGTGAATACTGATATTACGAATTTCACCAGATCTTATCTGGGAGATACCCCGTGGAACGATGAGGAAATTTACCGGAAAACATCACCAATGACTTATATTAATCAAGCATGTACGCCTACTTTGATTCAACATGGTGAAAAGGATTCACGTGTACCAGTGCCAAACGCATTTGAATTATATCGCGGGCTAAAGGACGTCGGCGTTCAGGCAGAGCTGGTCATCTATAAAGGAATGGAACATGGATCGAACAAACCTGGATTGAGCAGAGCGATTCTTTCCCAAAATTTGAATTGGTTTTCACACCATATTTTAGATGAACCATTGGATGAAGATCGGAAGTAATATTTTTTTAGAAAAGGAGGTTTTCTCTATGTGTGGGATTTGTAAATAAACATAGTGAAAGAGATTCTATGTTGCCGATGCATAGAAAAAATTTAATGGACAGAATCGAGCAGGATTTACTCCATGATGATCATGTTTTGGCATTATTTTATGGAGGTTCGATAGGAAATGAAAATACGGATTGCTATTCGGATATTGACCTTAGGGTGGTTATCAAGTCTGAAAAAATAAAAGAATATATCAGTGAGAAAAAGATCCGTCCATTAACTTGGGGAAAAGTTCTTTATTTTGAAGACGCTAATCCTTTATCAAATTATACGGTCGCACATTATGATTCCTTTGTAAAAGTGGATACCTTCTATTATAAGTTGGATGATTTGCAGCCGTCCGTGTGGTTGGAAAATAGTAAAATCAAAAAAGATACAACCGGGATGATAGCTGAGATATTGGGGAAATCGAAGACACTGACCTATGAAACGACATTAGCAGAATTCGAGCTTTGGCGAACGAAATTCTTTGCCTATTTGCATGAAGCATATCGAAGAACAAGGAGAGGTGAATATTACTATGCATTAAATTGTGTGGATAGCATGCGATTATCCATGTGTACTGCATGGTGTATGGAGGCGGGTGTTCAACCCAACGCATTCGGTGACTGGGCAAAGTATGAAGGAGCGAGAAGCGGCTTTGAGCCTTGGCAGAAATCGCTACTTGAAGACTGGGAATGTGTAAGAGATCCAGTAGAAATAATGAATGTTATGAGAAGCATTGTTCCAGCGTTTAGGAACGTTCATGAATCGCTGTGCAATAATTTGGGAGTAGAAGTAGATTCGGAATGGGTTGATGAGATAATAAATAAAGTTATGTAAGGGACAAGGGGGACGGTTCTTTTGTCCTCGGGACAAAAGAACCGTCCCCCTTGTCCCTACTTGTCCCTAATAGAAATGGATTCTGAGGGTTATACAGATGTATGACTCTCTTTTTTATGCGATCGAATTAACCTTTTTGCGAGTTTCCGCATTTTTAATGAGCGTGAGTTATAAATAAGTTAATGTAGCCAATACTAAATAGACAAGTTTACCCTATACCCCTATAGGGTAATTATATATTAAACAACGATGAAAAAATTGGAGGTATCGAAATGACTGAACAGATGAATCACAGTGAAACAAATCATGATCACCAGCATAATGAGGATGAACATAGTGGGCACGATCATCACGATCATCACGCACATATGATGGAAGATTTTAAGAAAAGGTTTTATATTTCATTGATTTTTACCATTCCTATTCTGATATTGTCGCCAATGATTCAAGAGGCAATCAATGTCGACTTGCGTTTTACAGGGGACTTATACATCCTTTTTGGATTATCAACGATTGTATTCTTTTATGGCGGATGGCCATTTCTTAAAGGTATGGTTGATGAAGTTAAACAAAAAGAACCTGGTATGATGACCTTGATTGCAATGGCAATTATTGTTGCATATGGCTATAGTACGTTAACAGTATTTGGCGTGGAAGGGCGTAACTTTTTCTGGGAGTTAGCTACTCTGATTGATATTATGTTAATTGGTCATTGGATTGAAATGAAATCAGTAATGAGTGCTACCTCTTCGCTTGAGAAATTAGTCGAGCTGATGCCGAACACCGCTCACCGTCTTAACGAAAACGACGAAACGGTAGTGGTAAAAGTTGCAGATTTACAAAACGGTGATCGTGTTCTTGTGAAGCCAGGTGAAAAAATTCCCGCGGATGGTATCATTACCAAAGGTCGATCTGAAATTGATGAATCAATGCTGACAGGTGAATCAGTTCCTGTCTTAAAAGAAATGGATGCGGAGGTAATTGGTGGATCGGTTAATGGAGAGGGTTCACTTACCATTTCAATTGAGAAAACTGGGAAAGACAGCTATCTATCACAAGTTATTACGATGGTTCGGGATGCTCAGAATTCACGTTCTCGTACACAGGATTTGTCCGATCGTATGGCTAAATGGTTATTTTATGTTGCTATGGCTGCTGGTTTAGTTACATTTATCATTTGGATTTTTGTTGGTCCGTCCTTTAGTTATGCATTGGAGCGAACCGTAACAGTTATGGTTATTGCTTGTCCTCATGCCTTAGGATTAGCAGCTCCATTAGTCGTGGCAAAATCGACAACGCTCGCTGCAAAAAGTGGATTACTTATTCGAAAGCGCTCTAGTTTTGAAGAAGCCAGAAAGATCGAAGCAGTGATATTTGATAAGACTGGTACATTGACAATGGGCGAATTTGGCGTAAGTAATGTAATTTCAAGTGGAGATCTAAGTGAAGCAGAAATTGTAAAATATACGGTGTCACTTGAGTCACAATCTGAACATCCTATTGCTAAGGGAATCGTCAACTATGCGAAGGAACAAAATATTGAATACCCTCAGCCAAATGATTTTGAGTCTTTAACTGGAAAGGGTATTCAAGGTGTAGTAGATAATAAAAATGTAAAGGTGGTTAGTCCTGGTTACTTAAAGGATAACGATATAGATTTTGATCAATCTAAATTTCAGCCATTAAGTGAAGAAGGAAAAACAATATCGTTCCTTTTAATCGATGACAAATTAGAAGGATTCGTTGCACTTGCGGATCAAATAAAAGATAGTTCAAAAGAAGCGATTGCGCAGCTGAAATCGATGAACATTGAAGCAATGATGCTGACGGGTGATAGTGATAAAGTTGCACAATGGGTAGGTAAGCAATTAGATCTTGATGCGATTACTGCAGAAGTTCTTCCTGATGAAAAAGCTGACTTTGTCAAGCGGATTCAAAAAGGTGGAAAGCGCGTTGCTATGACCGGTGATGGTGTAAACGACGCTCCGGCATTGGCTAACGCTGACTTAGGAATTGCAATTGGTGCAGGGACAGATGTAGCAATGGAAACCGCAGATATTGTTCTAGTCGAAAGCAATCCGAAAGATGTGGTTAACATCTTGGATTTATCAAAAGCTACGTATCGAAAAATGATTCAAAACTTATGGTGGGCAGCGGGATATAATATCATTGCTATTCCGTTAGCGGCCGGGGTGTTGTTCCCAATTGGTATCGTGTTAAGTCCAGCAGTCGGTGCACTGCTTATGTCACTAAGTACCGTAGTAGTTGCTATAAATGCTCGACTGTTTAATTATGAAAAGCAATAGGGACAAGTAGGGACAGGGGGACGGTTCTTTTGTCCCTGGGACAAAAGAACCGTCCCCCTGTCCCGATGTATGAATTCCATACTATGATTCATACTAAGTAAAAAAAGTGGTGGTTCGGGTATGAAAATAGCGATTATGGGTGCTGGGTTGTCTGGTCTGGCTTGTGCACTAACGCTTGAAAAGCATGGGTATCAGGCGGATATTTTTGAAAGGAGGGGGATGGTTGGAGATCGCTTCATTGTTGCGGAAGCGATGTTTGCCATGTTCCATAAACCGTTCGATGATATGGTTAAATACTTGACGGAAGAGCATGACATCCATCTCAAACCTACCTGCAATACTCAAAGGGTTTATAGTCATTCTGAGAATGAGTCATCTTATGTTGATGGCCATTTGGGCTTTATTAATATGAGAGGAAAACATCCGGAATCCTATGAGAAGCAGCTTGCCAGTCAGCTGAAGGGGAAGATTCAATTTAATCAGAATGTCACGTATAAGGATGTCTCAAAAGAATATTCCCATGTGGTGCTGGCTACAGGTGATGCGCTGGACACGGAAAAACTGCAGCCGTATGAAGTAGCGTTTAAAGCCAATTTCAAGGGCGCAATAATGGAAGGGGATTTTAATCAGACGGAAGTACATACGTTTTATAATAACGACTTTGCACCAAAAGGAATGGCGTACATCCTCCCGCATTCAGATCATGAAGCAACGCTTGTAAACGTTTATCCGCAATATCCTGAAAATGAAAAATTGGATAAGGACCTGCTTTTTGAAAAAAGCGTAGCCGAGTGTTCAAGAATTTTGGATCAGGATTTTACAATAAAAGATGAGTTTTCGATAAAAAATTATCGAGTAGGCAAGACGGAGTTTCCAAGGATCGGAAACACATTTTTTGTAGGAAACTGCTTTGGAGCGATTACACCTTTATTTGGCTTCGGACAATTTGAATCGATGTTAACGGGTATCTATGCTGCACACGATATCGTTGGAATAGGTGATTATTCAGAGCTAGTTAAACCACTTAAGCAGAGCTACCACGATTCATTGTCATTGAGACGAGCAATTGAAAAATTGGATAACAAGCAACTGGATCGCGTAACCAAATCACTCAATAACAAACTGGTGGAGCAACTGGTAACAAGCAAAAATGTTAACTTTCTGAAGCTATTAAGCCGAGCCATTCACCCATTCGGCCGGAATTAGGGACAGAGGGACGGTTCTTGTGTCCCCGGGACACAAGAACCGTCCCTCTGTCCCTTACCTTTTCACATTCATTTGGAAAGCTGTAGGTGGGGGACCTTCTTCGAGTCGCTGGCGAATTACATCGGCACATTCTTCAGGGTTCAGTTCGGAAGTATCGACTTCTACGTCATATATACCTGGCATATGGACGAACTGCTGCCATCGTTTGATTGGAGTTGGGATAGAACCGTCTTCGGCATAGCCGATTTTCCATGTATCTATCCGCCGTTTCATGATGATCTCGATTGGACAATGTATTCCCACGAAAATCACTGGAAGCTCCTTTAGTATCCGTGCACAATTTGAAAGAATCCCCTGGGATAAAGAATATCCGTCATGATGACCCACATCCACAACGACGTTAATTCCTAATTGACTATGTACCGCGATCGATTCATACATAGCTTGATACATAAGAGCAATGAGAGGCTCAAGATCTGGCCGCTCACCTCCAGGTCGTAATCCAATCCCGGGCTGATAGCGTTCTGGCGTCATTTGCATGTACTGATCGACGCCTATGTTCATCCACAATCCTTTAAATGTGTTCTGAATTTCGTAAGCAATGCTAGATTTCCCTGATCTTGGAGCACCATTTAGAATTACGATTTGTCCTGGATTTTTTATCTGTGACATGCCTTATTCCCCTCATATGTAGCATCAAAATTAAATTTTCTGGTTGAAATGAAATCTGAATTTAGAATTCCTGAACTTAGAAAATAATCCAAATGTATGCATAGCTCGATCCCGCGATTTAGCATGTAATGCAGAACCAGAACCTAGTAGAACTGCCTTTTCTATAGATCTTGTGAGAGTCTAACCATATCGATGACTTGGATTCCATTTTCAAAAATGGGTTCATCATAATGTCTAACAAAAAAATCGCGATCAATAGATGTCATTCTAAAACCGCATTTTTGATATAATGCCAATTGAACGACTCCTGAATTGCCAGTTCCTATTTCAATGGTTTTAAAACCTTCACGTTTTGCCGTCTCAATTGCATGGAGAACAAGTTGCTTTCCATAGCCCTGACCATGATAGCCTTCATTCACCGCTACATTTACAATTTCTGCAGTCTCAGGTCGAGTGGGTATTAGCACATATGTACCTAAAATTATTCCACCATGCTCCATAATGAAGCACTTACCTCTTGAAACGTATTCTCTGACAAGCTTTTCTGATGGATCTGCCAACAATAACAACTCTAATGGCAATGCTTCATCCTTATATAATTCTCTTATCAATTCATACACCTCTGATTTCAATATATTCCAACAAGTATACCATCTTTTCTTCAAGATGCGGGACAGAGGGACGGTTCTCTTGTCCCTGGGACAAGAGAACCGTCCCTCTGTCCCGCTATCCCAAACCAATTCGTTGACACTAAATTAAACACCTATTAAGATGATAAAGTAATTCCGACTAATTTTATCAGAAAAGGGTGTTATAGATGTCAGTAAAAGTTGAACCGGTAGACGAGGTGAAAGACCCCGTTGAAAAAGATAATACGAGGCTGAACGAACCTCAAACAAAATTAATCATCGGCGTACTAATTGTTACAGCAATTTTAATGATATATTTAATGGTCACACAGGCAGTAGCACAGCCAGTATTACTTCTGATTGGTCTGTTGCTTGGATATACATTATTCCACGCGCGTTTTGGCTTTACCTCAGCATTTCGCAGAATAATGTCAGTAGGAAACGGTCAGGCAATGCGGTCACACATGCTAATGCTGGCAGTAGCGGTTACGCTATTTGCTCCAATTTTAGCATTCGGATTTTCCTTCTTTGGAGGAGATGTAGCCGGGTATGTGTCACCAGTTGGTGTTAGCTTGTTCGTTGGTGCTTTTATATTCGGAATCGGCATGCAGCTTGGCGGCGGGTGTGCATCTGGTACACTCTACGCGGTAGGCGGCGGGCGTACGGTAATGTTTGTCACGCTGTTATTTTTTATCATAGGAGCAACAGTTGGCGCCTACCATCTGCCATTCTGGACAGAAGATCTACCAGCTTATGAACCTATTTCTCTAGCAACTTCCACCGGACTTGGCTATGGTGGCGCATGGGCAGTGTCTATCGCATTGTTCGCTATCATCACATGGATTACGTTAGTTGTGGAGAAGAAGAAGCGTCCACCAAGAATGGCGCCGAAACCTTCGACAACTGGCTGGAAACGGATTTTCCGCGGTTCATGGCCATTGTTCGCAGCGGCAATTGCATTAGCTGTTCTGAATGCATTGACGTTAATGACTCGCGGTGCTCCATGGGGTGTTACTTCTGCCTTTTCACTATGGGGATCAAAAGTTGCGATGTTCCTAGGTTTTGATGTAGAATCCTGGGGATATTGGCAAGGTGCAAGTGCAGAGGTATTACAGTCATCGATTTTTGCAGATTCAACAACTGTATTAAATTTCGGAGTTATTTTAGGAGCATTCCTTGCTTCAGCAGCAGGGGGACTTTTCAAATTTACTAAACTGAATCCTAAAAATATAGCTGCTTCCGTCATCGGAGGATTGTTACTTGGGTATGGCGCGCGACTTGCGTTCGGCTGTAACATCGGTGCATATTTCGGCGGCATCGCATCGTTCAGTGTTCACGGCTATATCTGGGGAATCATGGCACTAGCAGGTACCTTTATAGCACTCTACCTCCGACCACTATTCGGACTATCCGTCCCCAAATCAAAAGACTCATTCTGTTAGGGACGCGGGGACGGTTCTCTTGTCCCAGCCACGCCACCATGCGAGAATTTCGTATGGTGGTTTTTTGGTTACCTTATTATGACCACTACGATCGTTCCAATAAAGATAAAAAGCCAAATAAAGGTATACAAATAACCTTCTATTTTTTTGCCTTTTTTAATATCATCTATTCCAGAAAAGATGAACAAAGCAGATCCTAATAAAAACAATACTTCAATCGGAGGCTCAAAACTACTATCCATTAATGAATAGCCGAGCACACCCACAGTAACAATTAATAAAACAAACCTCAAAATTTTCATAATAATCACCTTTCGATAGAGACAGAGGGACGGTTCTGTTGTCCCAGTCACTTATCGGTGAAGCATAGCACTCCGCCCTTGAAGTCTTCAGAACTACTAAAACTATCCCTAGGAAAAATAAACGTCCAAGGCATGCTCGTTTGTTTTTCCACGGTTAATGAATACGAAAAAGTATGCGCAGCGAACACAGTTTCATTTACAATGTATGACAGACGTCGATCAAGAAAGGAAAAATCCTCGTTGCTCGTATTATGAATCAAAACCATCACCAATAGTTCGCCTCGATGATTTTTTGCTTGTGAAATGGGAGTAAATTGGATATTTATATCGGGTGCTAAATCGGCATTGTTGAAAATCTGTTTAATCCGGTCCCGGTCCTGCTCTGCAATCGTCTTATCCCATTTGGATTCAAATATTAGCCTTTGCACAGAAATCACCTCCATTTGTACGAGTATAAAGCCTTTGGCGATTATTGGAAAGTGGGACAAGAGAACCGTCCCTCTGTCCCACCACAATAATTTAACTTATAATTGTGAATAAAGGAATTTATGTATATAATTAACCGTGTAAGGATGGGGGATGTCTATGAGTAAAAAAGTGCTTGGAGGTATATGTGTCATTCTGTTGTTTATACTAGCTGTAAATTTCTATACACAAAGTAGTGATGCACAAAGTATGGCGAAAGAGGTAAAAACCTTAGAACAAGAGAAAGACACGTTACGGAAAGAAAAGGATAATTTATTAAAAGATCAACACCGACAAGAAAAAAGAGAAATAATTAGGACGGCTAGACTATTCAAGATGATGGAATATACGTATCCATATGGAGATGATCCTTCGATGGATATTCGTGAGAACCAACTAGATATAGAAAATAGATTTAAGGATTATGCCACAGGAAATCAAATAATGCAGCTATCACTGAATGGAAAAGCCAGATATTTAGATTTAGTTGAAAACACTGTTTCCAAAATTACGGTGAATGATATTTCTGTTAAACAAACGGATATAGATACTGAAACGGACGAAGTCAATATTGATTATACGATTGAAATTGTATTTGAACCGATTAACAAAGATTTATATACGCATATAAGAGGTTTTTTTGGGCAAATGCGTCTCATTAAAACAAATAGTGGCTGGAAAGTTGATGGGGATGAACAACAATTTATAAGTGTAAATCAGATTGAAGCACTCTTGGAGAAGTGAAAGCTTAGGAACATGCAGGAGGTTATTTATTGAACAAATTAATTTTACATATGGAAGGGTTAGGTGTGCTTGTAACCGCGCTTTACTTCTATTCTCAAGCGGGAGTCAGCTGGTGGATGTTTTTCATTCTTTTACTGGCACTAGGTCTAATTTGGCTGGCACTTGTTGGCATGGATCGGACAGTAGGTTATGGGTTGAAAGAACCGAGTGATTTCAAAGTTACTCTTCTGCAGAAAATATAGGTGGGATTTGCGGGTGCGATAATAAAACATCTTTTCCTATAAATTTAGTTGCGTCAAAACAGCGAAAAAGGTATCCCTATTTTAGCAGAATACCTAATGTATTTGACCTCATTCAGTTGTCACACGCTCATCTCGCCGCTATTGTCGTACGCTACTAATACAAGCCCTGTGGTTTTTTCGACTTTATCAAGAAGCTGCTTTTGCTCCTCGGAAAGATGGGCAAGACCGTATTCTTTAATGTTTGATTCATCATTACTTTCATGCATGTTATCGCCTCCTGATGATTATTATGAACAGAATGGAATGAGTTATGCGGGAGGATGACGGGGAGATGATTTCAAGAGGGGTTCTAGGCTTATGATAAAAAATATAGTATTGCGAAAAATCGAATCTGGCCGAACGGTTCGAGTTTAAAATAAGGAGGCAGAATGTGGCTAGTTTTAATATTATAAATTTCATTATATGTTTACTACTTCTATTTTTGTTAGTTTATTTGATTTATTTTGTTCTAAAAAAGATAATACATGCGGGTATTAAGTCTAGTAAACGTATTAAGGAATTAGAGAAAAGAGTTCATCAATTGGAAGAAAAAAACAAAACTTCATAATTAAATTAATAGTGACAAATGATTTTCATTAACGGGTGCAAGCGTTTAACAAAGTATCGTCGATTACTGCGGCCCTAATTTTTTAATTTAAATAATTATTGGAATTTTACGTTAAATCAGAAAATTATTGGAAGGGTTGAGTTGATAAGTGGACATAAGAAAACCAAATGAGGTAGAAATTGAAAAGATAGTAGAACTTTCTCCACAAGCGATATTTGAGGGAACTTTAGGTGAAGCAGAACCAACGATTGAAAAAGCAAAACAACTGGTAGAACCTCTTTTAAAGAAGGGGAGTTATTATTTAATATCAACTGAAAACAATGTAATAACGGGTTGGATTCTCATAGGAAGAAGTAAAGATCAGTTTTTAGATAAGACACTCGGATTTATTTATGAATTATTTGTTATAGAGGAATACAGAGGTAAAGGTATTTCAAAACAATTGATTAAAACAGGGGTTGAACAATTGAGACAAGAAGGATACTCAGAAATTCGTTTAAGCGTATTTGATGGAAATCAAGCAATTAAGATATATGAAAGTCTGGGCTTTAAAAACAGAACAATTACTATGAGTATTTCATTATAAATAGTCTTCATTCATTAAACGGGCGGTTTAGTTCAATAAAGGTAAGTTTCAGTATCAATTGAAACTAAAATGTTAGGTTAACCGTATTGATTATAATAATGGTGCTACATTCGAAAAATTCCAAATATAAACTGTTTATAAACCAATATAAATCTGACAAGGAGGGAATCGCTATTGCTTTCGGCTCTGTTACAAATTGTAGTAATTCAATTGATCCTGCCTCTTAGTTTTATCATAATGTTATGGAAAGAAAAGGATGAAAGTAAGTTCGAATGGATAATTAAAATGATAGCTACTGTTATGATTGTTGGTTGGGCATATCAAACTGGACGCTGGGATTGGATTAGTTATTACGTCAGATATGTTTTAATTTTATTATTGTTCGTAAGCATTTTCTTCTCTTGGAAAAAAAGAATCCAGTTACCTTTTTATATAAAACTAACTCGAAAACAAAAAATAAACACGGGGATTTATGCCGTTCTTATTATTGTTTTTGGTATCTATAATGTTAGTGCTATTACAGGATATTCTACACAACAACAAGCAATTGAATTATCTTTTCCATTAAAGAATGGCAACTACTATGTTGCTCATGGCGGGAGCGACACGCAGCTGAATTACCATAATGCTTACGAACCTCAACAGTTTGCTCTTGATATTGTAGAGTTAAATGGATTTGGTAGCCGAGCAGCTGGTTTTTATCCTCAGGAATTAAATAAATACATGATTTATGGAGAAACGCTTTATAGTCCATGCGATGGAGAAGTGTTAGAGTCAAGAAGTCATCTGCCTGACTTGAATCCTTCTGAAATGGACGCAGAACACCCGGAAGGAAATTATGTTGCAATGTCTTGTGATGATAATGATGATGCTGTTGTCTATATAGCTCATATGCAAAAAGACAGTGTAAAAGTATCTGAAGGGGATAGCGTTAAAAAACTGGAACCCATTGGTCTAGTTGGAAATTCTGGTAATACCAGTGAACCTCATTTACATATCCACGCTGAAAAAAATGGTATTGGTATTCCAATTCAATTTGATGGTGAATTCTTAATTAGGAACAGTTTGATGAAATAGATGGAGGTATAGTAATGTGGCTAACATTAGGGATTATTGCAATAGTATTAACTGTTATAAACCTTCTTTTGTATGCAGCAGGAAAGGATTATAAGCTTGCTATGGCGTTGGCATTATCATTTACAGCATTAACAGTTTGTGCAGATTACAGTTTCCTAACTCGGTGGGTAAAAGCGGAAGATTGGTCGGCGTTATCGGATGTAATACCTGGTATTGCAAGGGCATTTTGGTTTTTGACAATTGTTTCTATCTTGCTGAATATAGCACCTATATTTTTGGAACGAAGAGGTAAGAAAAAATGACTTATGCCATTATTGTGTAGGTCTTTTTGTATAGCGAACGGGTCTAAGGAGGTATTTTGTTGAAAGGTATTTTTGATTTTTTTAATAAAGTATTATTCCACTTTAAGTTTTGGATATTTCATTATCTTGTACTCTTGACCATTGGTATTTATCTCTATCATATTTATATTAACGAGTTACCTGCATACATATTTTATTCTCATTTATCGTTGATGTGTTTTGCTATAGGAATAAATACTATAAAAAAAGAAGACAAAATCATGGGTTTTACGTGGATAGGCTTAGGATTGTGTGCAGTTTTTATTGTGATTAATTGATTTATTAGTTTTACTTGAATAGGAAGGCATGACTTATTGAACTAATGGAGCAGTTTAGTAAAAGAAGAGATTGGAGGAAGTAAAATGAGAAAAGATAAATTAAAAGGTTTAGTTGCTTTAGGTTCTTTAATAACTGGAATTGGTTTAATATTACTATTTTTCAGTGTGTATTTTGGAAAATCAGTTGCTTTAAATTGGCTACGCAATGAAGGTGGAGCAGATACTGGAAAATACCAAATTGTAATTGAAGGCTATACAAATACTTTCTTGGCTGCTGGAAGTATACTTTTCGGGATTGGTCTTGCCACCATTATTTTCACTTATTACAAGATGCTTAATATTGACGAATAAAAGGTTATGACAATTGGTTTTATATTACTATTTTTCATTTTACGGCTTTAAAGTGTTCGAGACTTTCTCACTCAGAGAAGTAGAGTTAAAGGAGTTCTCAATTCGAAAGGGAGGATAAAATGGATGAAATACAATGGGATATTCAAGAAATTAAGCATTTAAAAAAGATACAATTAGTCCAAAGCAATTTCTTCATGCTGTTGTATGTTGTGCTGTTTGCCTATCTTGCTGAGAACGGAGAGTCATCCATCCTTATTGGATTATCTTGTGCACTTATATGGGTTATTGTAGTTATCTCGCTGTACACATTAATAACAGGAAGACATTTTGGTACGAAGACACATAGACGGGTACAGGAATTTGATAGAAAACGTACTGGAGAGAAAAGTTGGAAGCGACATCAATTAATTGGGAATGTCGCCATGATTGCTTTCGCTGTTTTTATTACAGTCTTAATTTTTGTTATGGGTATAAACTCTGCAAGGGTGGAGTTTCCACTTAATGCCTATCCAATTATTGGGGTATGGGTAGGCTCTAATATAGGAGAGATTGTTAGAATGAACAAGTTGAGAGAGTAATAGGGAGGAAGTTATGCGTTTATTACTTTTAGGTATTTCCATATCATTATTTGGTATAGCTTTTATTCTAACATCAAGTGGTTCAGCAACATCATTTGGTCTTGGGATTTCAGCAGTTGGACTAATTGTTTCACTAATTGGATGGAAATATGGCAAGTGATTTTCATTAACGGATGTAAGCGTTTATATAACACAATTCGGAGGGGTTTATATGATTTTTGAGATGACTACTCAAATACGAGTATCTTCTATTAAAGAAGGACAAAAGTGGTATGAAACACTTTTAAATAAAAAACCCGACTTTATTCCACACGACGGTTTTGCAGAGTGGGAACTTATTCCTGGTTGTTGGTTACAAGTAGCAGAAGGTAATCTTACCGAAGCGAATGGTCCTTTACGATTAGGTGTTGCAAATATTGAGGCGGAAAGAGAAAGACTTGTAAAAGAACTTACTATTGATAGCTTTGAGATACATGCAAGACCAGAAGTTCCAGTAAAATGGGGAACATTTACTGATCCTTGGGGAAACCGACTTGGATTTTTTGAATACTTGGATAAGGGTGAAGAGCAAGAGCGAGTGAAAACCATTTTGGGAAGAGATATTTAATCAAATTTTACTAACGAAGCAAGTTAGTGAAACAAAACAATCATTGACACTTATACAAGCAACAAAAGTCAATTCCAAGTAGGGGTGATTTGTTTGAGATATAAGAATGTACTATTGATTACGGTATTATTTGTTTTATTAACTTCTTTTGCTCCAAGTAAGGCAATGGCAACATCTTGGGCATACCCATTTGTAGTGTGGGACGGGTATATTTATGTGATAAGTGATGATGAATATGCAACAGAAATTGGTGATGAAATTGGACATGTCACAAGATATTCGGATATGGAACAGTATTCTGGCAACTTCTCTAATGCTTATAAGAAAGGTACTAAATACTATTCAATTGAAGGAGTTAGTACGGACGAAGCAATAGCCATTGAAGAATCTGATGGTCGATATATAAAGGCAAATAGAGAAGAAAAATATGAATTTAAAAGAGTTTTTTATGAACAAGGCAATGTTAAGATCTATATTTATTTAGTATTGGGTATTTTAGCTGGTATTCTCGTTTATAAAATTCTAAAGAGAAATCGTGGCAAAAAGTAAGTACTTCCACTGAAGGTGCGTTTTGTTGAAAAGTATTGTTAAATAAAATGGAGGTTTTTTATGAGATTTGATAATAATAGTGGCAGTTTTTATGTTAGGAGGACAATTAATAACATTAGAAGCTTCAAGGGCAATTTTGATAAAAGAGGAATAATAAATGTTTTGCTTCTTCAACTAACGGAGCAGTTTAGTGTAATTGGAAAGGAGAGTTTATGAGTAGATTAGGTTTATATTTTACTATCGGTATCTCATTTTTTTGCGTTATTCTTCTACTTAGATTTTCTGGAATGATTGGGAATCCAGCATTCCTAATAATAGTTACTATCTTTATTTTCTTTTTACACTTTCTAAGAAAAAAACTACAAATCAATTTCAAATTGTAAAAAGCTTTTCAACTATCGGATGCTTTCATTGAATAAGGAATTGCACCTTGTTCCACTAAATCAGCAGGATTATTGAATAAAAAAGTTGAAATTAATTTCTGGAATGCGAAGGGAATATAGAAACAAAGTTTTGTAAGATTACAGGTATTTATTTATTATTATACAGTTCGGGATGTTCTTCTCGGAACATGGCTGGCGAAGTTCCTGAATTCGAATCAAGTGGTTTCTTTGGTAATTTATATGATCCATTTTTTTGATTTTGGGGTTGTTAGGGGTTAAGAAGAAATAACAGTTTTCAACTCTAGCAGAGGAAGAAAATTTTAATGTACTTTACCATCTATTATGTATAAAGGTTATGGTTTAGGAGGAATTAGGATGATAGCAGAACAATTATTTATGTTACTTGTAGTTGTAGGATTTCCAATGCTTTTTCTAGTATTAATTTTATTGGGATTATATAATCGAAGACGTTTAGAAGAAATTGAAAAGAAAATGGATTATTTGCTAGAAAGAAAATAATATATTGAGCGAAGAAAGAAGGCACTCGTTAAGTCAGATATTTGCTGATGTGTATTTAAAGATTAAATAAACTGTAAAGCACTGTTTCTATATTAGAATAGCCTTATTGTGCTAACGGGTGCGTTTCTCGAACAAAGAGGGACGATTGCTTTATTATTTGGGAGAAAAGTTTCATTCAATTTTCGAGTTATTTATGAAAGGATGTTAGATCCAATGAAAAAAATCCAATTGATGATTGGAGTTCCATCATTAATTCTGTTGTTTCTATCATTATTTTTAAATTACAAATCTGGATTACTGATATCAATTGGGGGTGCCTTCGTATCACTTATTATTAGGCAAATTCGTCTACAAAAATACTCTTATATGTTAGGTCATCCTGACAGACACTTTGGTCGGTTTAGTAATGATAATTCGATTGACCCTTTAGAGCAAGCAGAAACTTATGAAAAAGACTTTGAAAAAGAGAGTAACAACTAATGAATTGTTAAATGAACGGTTACATTAGTTCAATAAGGAACGCATTTCTACTTCAACTATCACATCAGGATAATTCAACAGCGCATATACTTTTACATAGTAAATATATTTAAATGTGAGGAAGCGAATTCAATCACGACATAATTAAAAAATATATGGAGGTATAGTTATGTGGGTAACATTAGGGATTATTGCAATAGTATTAACTTTTATAAATCTTCTTTTGTATGCAGCAGGAAAAGATTATAAGCTTGCTATGGCGATGGCATTATCATTTACAGCATTAACAAACTGTGCAAATTACAGTAATCTAAATCGGTGGGTAAAAGTGGAAGATTGGTCGGCGTTATCGGATGTAATACCTGGTATGGCAAAAGCATATTGGTTTTTGACAATTGTTTCTATATTGCTAAATATAGCACCTATATTTTTAGAACGAAAAGGTAAGAAATAATGGCTTAAGTAATTTAATCTAAGTTTACTTTTAGGCTTAGTAAAGAATAAGTTATTCTATATAATTAAGATAAATGTAATTTTAAAAGAGAATTGAGGAGTAACGGATGTCTCAAACTGGAATTGTATTAGTAGCAAGTGTATCAATCTTTGATAATGATAGAGTCTTAATTATAAAAGAGAATAAACCTACTGCTGTTGATCAGTGGAACTTTCCGAGTGGACATATTGAGTATGGTGAGGACATTCTTTATTCAGCTCGGAGGGAAGTTAAAGAAGAAACAGGCTTAGATGTAAAACTGATTGGCACGACTGGAATATATAATTTTATCAGTAATACGAACAATCAAGTAATTTTCTTTCATTTTATTGGTGAGGTTACTGGAGGTATATTAAATCTTGAAGAAGATGAAATTACTGACAGTAAATGGATAAAAGTTAATGATCTTTTAGCATTTAAAAACGAGGATTTACGAGAACCGCATGTCATGAAGCAAGTAATTGGTAACTTATTAGAAGAAAACATCTATTCAATAAGTGTATTTAATGAGCAACTTATTAAATAGTTCATACGGTGCTTAACAAGTTATGGAAGACGATCAGCAAAATTGATCGTCTTTTCTCTTTGTGAAAATTCAATATTATTAATGGAATATTATGTTAGTATTTAAATATGAAGAGGTGGGACTAACGGAGCAGGCAAGTTTGAGAAGGAAAATAGTAGATGAATATAAGGGAGATTCGAAAGGTGGCATGACTAAATATGAACAATGCTATAAGATGTCCTGAATGCAGTAATGAGGTAAAGCACGGGTATATTTTTTCTCCTCGCCGAATTTGTTGGTCAGAATCGGCTGATTCAATCTTTTTTGATTCTGGAAGTGAAGTATTAATAGGAGATGCCATGTTTAAAGTAAGTAAAATCCCAGCATTTAGATGTGAAAAATGCAATTTAGTTACTTTTAAACACAAATAAATTAATGATAGATGAAAGTAGCCCTTTAAAGGCACAGCTTGTTAAGCTAACGCGTGCTTTAGCTCAATAAGGAACGCACTTTTTCTTCAACTAACGGAGCAGTTTAGTTGAACAAGGGAATTGGTATATATCAGTAAAAAAAGTTAATTTAATTAAGGGGGATGGAAAAATGAAAAATAAATTGGTGTTTTTTATTATTATATTGCTGGTCGCTTTTAGTGTGGTATTTATGTTTTATCAAAACAATTCTATGGCGAACCAAAAATTATTAGAAGAAAAAAGACAGGAAGTGAAAATGCTATTACAAGAGCAATTAGAAACGTTTAACCCCGCTCTCGAGGCATTTGTTGACAAGGACTATAAAACTGTAATCAGTTCAGAAATAAATTCAGAAGGTATTGTCAAGTTTGAAAGAGGGTTAACAAAAAATAAAGAAGCGTTTGGAAATTATATTGTCAAATATGATTTGAAAAATATGGAGGTGCTTTCAAAAGAGTTGATAATTAGTAATGGTAAGGAGTATTCTGATAAATGGAATTCTTTTAAAGAAGAATATTGACATATTTTTTGTTCAACAAACGGGTGCTTTAGTAGAACAAGGGCAGGGGCTTATTGAGTTAAAGTAGCAGAATACTTGAAGAAGGATTAGACTTCTTTATCTGGATGTGAAATAGTTTTATGGATTTATTCAAGTGTATTTTATTGGTTTTGGTATAGTCGGTGGTGTTATATATTTCTTAATCATTTCTTTTGCTTCAAAAAATTTTATCAGTTACTAAATATAAGGAGGTTTTTATGAGGTTTTATGTTGGGACCATGATAGTTATAGGCTTACTGTTAACGGGTTGTACAACTAACGAGACAGTTTCTATCGAAGGAAAAATACATGCGGTAAACCATGAAGCTCAAACAGTTGTTGTTTACGTAGGGGATACATTGAGAGAGAACCAAATGAAAACGATGACTTTTGACGAAAATGAAAAAAACATTGAAGCGTTTCTTGTTCAAGCAGCGAAAGATACAGTAGTAAAGGGTAAAGTAGATGCGTTTAATGATTTAAAAATGGGACAAAAGGTATCCATCGAGATTAAAGGAGATTATGAAAAAGAACTGGTTACGGTTGGAACACTTTTTAAAAACCATGAAAAACTGCCCACCTATGATACAGAACAGATAGCGGTTATTCCTTATTCGAAAGAAGAAATTGTTGCGGAAATGACAGTAGACAAAGGGGAATATGGGCTTTATGTTTACAATCGTAAACCTGACGAAAACGGAAAATATGGTACTCCAGGTGTGACGGAAGACTTTCAATTTCAAACAGTGGTGATGACATCAAATGCGAATGACGTTAAAAATACGAAAGAATTGTTAGGGTTATATGACGATTCTCCAACGTATATCATTACGGATGATAAGGGTATTATTTTTAAATCAAACAAGGAAAAGGAACTAAATGCATTTGTAAAAAAATTACAGGAGAAAGAATCGAACTAAAGCTTAACGGTGCAAACACGAAAATGCTTCTTCAACGAACGGGTGCGTTACTTCAATAAAGAAAAGGCATGCTTCGTTCAAGCAGGTAAGCTGAGAAAATAATACATAGTATAGAAAATACCAGAAAAATTAGTTTCAAACTATAACAAGGGGAATTTTATGGCTAAATCAAAAGTGAAAAAATCAGTAAAATATATATTTTTAATAATAATTGTTGCATTCATTACTTTTACTATTTGTAAACAATTAGAGTACTCACACCTGGAACGTCAAACTCAGAATAGAAATCAAGACTACTTATCCGTTATCTCGGTTAAAGGCGAAAATTTGGCTGATAGGCTTGAGGAGTTCGTCAACTTGCAAAAAGATATAAAAAATAGCGAAATAAAAATTGATTTGGATAATTCGTGGCGAATTGTTAGTGGTGAAACTAGCAGTATAAATATATATTTAGGCGGCATTTCAACGATACATCTGAGAGATGAGACACCTGGTTGGGATATACTCCAATACAGCTTATTTCATGTTGACGATGCTATCTACAGCATGACGATAAAATTTCTAGAAAATCAATCTTATTCGATCAGTAGTGAAGAAAAAGATAAACTGGAAGCGATCGTTGAGGTATATCGGATTATTCATCAAAATACTGATGATAACACGGGAAATGTAGAAAAAATTCTAAATGAGATAAAAGAACCAATGTCGGTTATAGATAATCACTATCTAGATATGATTGAAGGAGTAACTGATAATACGTAAAAAGTACTGGCGTAGCTTTTTGTGCATGTGTCTTTTTTGAATAGCGGAGAAGTTGCAAAATCGAAAGGGAGGATAAGATGGAAGGGACGCAATGGGATATAAGAGAGGTTATACATTTAAAAAAGATACAATTAGTCCAAGACAATTTCTTCATGCTGTTGATATTCGTGTTGTTTGGTTATATGGCTGAGAACGGAATGTCTTACGTCCTAATTGGAGCAGCTTGTATACTTTCATGGATAGCAGTTGCTGTCTCGCTGTACACACTAATAACGGGAAGATCTTTTGGTACGAAGACAAGAAGACGGGTGCAGGAATTTGACCGAGATCGTTCGGGGGAGAAACGCTGGAAACGAAAAAAAATTGCTGAAATTATCATCTTCAGTGTTATAGGTGTTATTATTACCAGTTTCATTTTTGATAAAGGTATAAACTCTGCAAGGTTGGATTTTCCACTTAATGCCTTGCCATTTTTCGGGGTGTGGGTCGGACATAATGTAGGAGAGATTATCAGGATGAACAAGTTGTAAGGGGGAAGAATATGACCTTAATGTTAAGGGCAATGCCTGCAATGATCTTTGTTTTCTTCCTAGCGGGTTGTGGAGATAGCGTTGAGGAAGTATTAGAAGATGATATGACTCAATTAGAGATACTTGAAGAGACAGAAACGAAAAGCGGAAATGTAGTATTTTATAAAACAGAGTCCCCAGTTGAGACGTACGGAGCAAAATTGTTAAAGAAGAGCGGGTCGGACTGGGAAATAGTATTAGGTTCTGAGATTCCTTCACCAAAAGATGCAGAAAATATCGCGTGGGGAGTTAGTTCCACTAAGGATGAACCGACGTTTTTCTATGGTATCGTTAAGAACAAAAAAATTGAGAAACTAACCATCAACGGTACTGATGCTAAAATCATAAACAGGAAACAAGGCGACAATTTGTTTTATCTGTTAACATCCAATGACATATTTTCTATACAAAACAATAGCGAAAAAGGAATTCAAATAGAGGGATTTTCGGGTGACGGAGAAGTCATTTATCAACGATTGAAACTCAACTAACAGCTATTTTAGTTTGCATTTGAATTTGAGAATACATAGGAAAAAATCTCAGTACACGAAACCATATACATATTTGCGGGGGAGGGATGATTTGCTTGGGTTCAAGAATAATGCACTATTGTATTTCAGATATTATCGCTGACCAGGTTGGTTTTGAAGACAAGACAGATTTTATACTCGGAGGAATTGCTCCTGATATTCATGGGCTTATGGGTGTACCTAAAAGTGTCACTCATTTTAAAGAAAAAGACGAAAAAGGAAATGTTATATTAACTACGAGCGATTTTATAAAATATATAAAGAGGTAATCAATGAACCATTTTATCTTGGCTATTTATGCCATTTAATTTCAGATAGAGTTTGGTTAGAAATGTATTTTAAGAAAGTAGAATTCATATCTCTTGAACAATGGAAAGAAAAATTACTTACCGCATATCGTGACTTTGAAAGACTAAATGGACGAATTATCAAACATTATTCTCTACCTTTTCACCATCACGTTATTCCTGATGTGAAAATTGATGGATATAAGGAAGAGTTTTTGCCTACTTTAGTTGATTTACTAAGAAAAGATTTTATAACTGATGAAGACTTAATAAATGAGCCATTAGAGTTATTTGAAAATGACAATAGCGAAATCATTGACTATATCGACAGTGCTGTTAGTCAAAGTATCAATTTTATAAACAATCAGTAGGGACATATGGGCATGGATTGGCTTAAATACAGGAGAGATTATCAAAATGAACAAGTTAAACTAGATTATGTAAGCAATACAATCAAACCGCGCAAGTAGGATACTTGCGCGGTTTGATTGTATTGATGCACTATTCTTTTGTCTGCGGGGTTGGGACAAAAGAACCGTCCCTCTGTCCCGGTCCCTCTGTCCCGCTAAAAATCAAAGTTGTCTGGGTCTGGTCCTGTTCGTTTGTTTTGGTTTAGAGCTGAGATTTGGTCCATGTCTTCTGGTGTCAATTCGAAATCAAAAACGGATGAATTCTCGATGATTCGATGTTCTTTAGTCGATTTTGGGATTGTGACCACGCCATTCTGCAGGTCCCAGCGAACAACAATCTGGGCAATAGATTTGCCGTGTTTATCAGCAATCTTTTGAAGGTCAGGCTGGTCCAATAATTCGCCTGCCATTAAAGGCGACCATGCTTCTAACTGAATTTCTTGGTCGCGGCAAAAAACTCGCAGTGGTTCCTGTGTCAAGCGTGGATGGTATTCCACCTGGTTGATCATTGGTTTTATTTCAGCTTCTTCAATTAGCGTTTCAAGATGATGAATCTGGAAATTGCTGACGCCAATTGCTTTGACGCGGTCTGTTTTATAAAGGCTTTCCAATGCTTTCCATGCGTCCTGATATTTTTCTTCGACTGGCCAGTGGATTAAGTAAAGATCCAAGTAGTCCAGTCCTAATTTTTGTAAACTCGTTTCATAAGCGGTAATAGTCGACTCCAGTCCTAAGTCCGCGTTCCAGACTTTCGATGTGACAAACAAATCTTCACGCGCAATTCCTGCTTCCTTCAATCCTGCACGAATTCCTTCTCCAACGCCTTCTTCATTGCCGTAAATAGATGCAGTATCAATACTGCGATAGCCATTTACAATAGCTGATTTGACCGCGTTCACAAGATCCGGTCCTTCTTCCACCCTAAATACGCCGAGTCCTAACCAAGGCATTTCAATCCCATTATGCAATGTAGTTGTATCCTGTAAATTCTTCATTTGTAATCTCCTCCAGTAAATTGATTGGGACAAAAGAACCGTCCCTGTGTCCCTTAGTTTGCTTTGAGGTGCTTGAAATTTTGTTCGCTGGTGCTGGCTTTTTCTTCGTTTTTTTCAAGTCTCCCGCTGAGTCCAGTCAGCAGTATGGCAATGATTACCATGATGCCGCCTACCCAGGTAGTGTGAATAATCCCAATCGAAGCAGTAACAGCTCCTCCAAGAAATGATCCTATAGCGATTCCCGCATTGAATGCTGCAATATTGATGGCAGACGCTACATCTACAGCACTTGGGACAAAGCGCTCCGCAAGCGTTACGACATAGACTTGAAGTCCTGGCACGTTCATGAAAGCAAATAAGCCTAATAGGATGATGGTAATCAGCCCGGCAGTTTTAAACGGTACCGTAAACAGCAGCGTAAATAGAACGACTGCCTGAATAGCAAACATATAAAACAACGCACGGACAGGATTTCGATTGGCCAGTTTCCCGCCGATGGTATTACCGATAGCAATCGCAATGCCGTAAACGAGTAGGATCAATGTCACAGTAACAGATTTAAATCCGGTAACTTCCTGCAGTAACGGCGATAAATACGTGAATACAACGAAAGTACCGCCGTATCCGAAAGCAGTAATTGCAAAAACAAGCAATAGTCTTCCGCTTTTCACCAACTTCAGCTGGTCACGAAAGGTCGTGCGAGCTGCTTGTCGTAAATTGGATGGAACGAGTAAGCTGTTGCCAATAAAAGCAATAATGCCAATGACGACAATCGCAACAAAAGCGATGCGCCAGCCGAATAATTGACCAAGAAACGTGCCAAATGGAACACCAGTCACGGTCGCCACGGTCAAACCGGTAAACATGATGGCGATAGCACTTGCGCGTTTTGTCGGGTGAACTAAGTCAGCTGCGATCGTGGAACCGATTGCCATGAAAACACCATGGGCAAGCGCTGAAACAACACGTGCAACCAGTAAAACGGTAACCGTAGTGGCGGTTGCGGCAATTGTATTTCCGATGATAAAGACGACCATGATCCATAGTAAGATCGACTTACGCGACATATTGGATGTCAGCGAAGTCATTACCGGTGCACCGACCATAACGCCAATCGCATAAAGCGAAACCGTTAATCCGGCAGTGGTTACCGAAATATTTAAATCCTCGGCAATCATGGGCAAAAGCCCGACACTGATAAATTCTGTCGTTCCAATGGCAAACGCGCTAAGGGCAAGCGCCATTAATCCAAATGTGCTTTTTTTTCTATCTTCAAACATTTTTATCTCCTCCAAAAATAAAATTAGTAATATTGCTTTTCGGCCGATAAATGATAGTATGAAACATACAATGAAATAAAGATAGAACGCACTTTAAAGTGATATAGAGACTGAAAAGTACTATAGGGACTTTTAAGTACCTATAGAAAAGGAGAAGAAATGGATGAAGCAAAAGAAATATAATATATCAGTAGAAGCAACGCTAGAAGTGATCGGAGGGAAGTGGAAAACGGTGATTCTTTGCCATTTAACGCATGGCAAGAAAAGAACCAGTGAATTAAAACGACTCATGCCGGATATCACCCAAAAAATGCTTACACAGCAATTACGGGAACTGGAAGAGGACGGAGTAATTAATCGAATCGTCTACAAACAGGTACCGCCGAAAGTGGAGTATGAATTAAGCGAGTACGGAGCAAGTCTCGAAGGTATTTTAGATTCACTCTGCGCCTGGGGAGACAAACATATCGTAAAATTTTACGGCACCAAAAAAGGAATCCTCGCAGAAGGCATCCTAAACGAGTAGGGACAGAGGGACGGTTCTTCTGTCCCTTTGGGACAAAAGAACCGTCCCTCTGTCCCTAAAAAAATCTCAGTTCAATTGAACTGAGATTTTTCTGCGTATTATGCTATTACAATGTAGTTATAATCGGTCCGTTCTTGGTCAGGATAATCGTGTGTTCGTATTGTGCCACGAAGCTTTCGTCGGTCAGGAAGGTCCAGCCGTCGTCTTCGGATTGGAATACTTCCTCTTCAAGTGTTGAGATAAACGGCTCAAAGGCAATGACCATACCTTCTTTTAAGATCTCATCATCCCAGCGAGCGTTATAATTGAAAATATGATCCGGTGCTTCATGAATCGAACGCCCAACACCGTGTCCAGTAAGATTCATAATGACGGTAAGGTCATGTTTTTTCGCCACATTGTGCACAGCTTTCCCAAGCGCACTCTTTTTCGAGCCTGGTTTAGCCTTCTCGAGTCCAGCGTCGAATGCTTCTTTCACCACATCACATATTTTCTGTAAAATGACCTCGCCCTCTCCAACAACAAAGGAAATCCCAGTATCTGCAAAATAACCGTTTTTCGAGCCTGAGACGTCAATATTCACAAGATCGCCTTCCTGAATAACCCGGTCCCCCGGAATCCCGTGCGCAACTTCTTCGTTTACGCTGATGCACGTAAAGCCAGGGAAATCGTATTCGCCTTTTGGTGCAGATTGAGCACCCGTTTTTTCAAAGATCTCACCCGCAATTTCATCAAGAGCCCGTGTCGTAATGCCAGGTTTAGTGCGATTGACTAATTCATCCCGAATCGCCCCGCAAATTTTACCAATTTCTTTTAATCCATTATAATCTTCTTCTGTCTTTGCAATCATCGTATATCCTCACTTTTTTACATAGCATATGATTTGTATTCTGCTTACGTGTAATCGTTCACAGTCCCACGTATTAGTTTAACATAAATAGTGAGCGGGACAGAGGGACGGTTCTTCTGTCCCGATTGTATGCTTGTAATGCAAAGAAAATCCATTTATCTCACGCTAGTATTGCTTAAATTGTTTTATCAGTTCCTTAACTAATCTGCTGCGTTAGTTGAATAAGAAATACCTTTTCTTATTGAAGTAAAGCACTCGTTAGCTGAAAAGTGTTTATAAAACAATAGACAATTCTTTTACAACCACACAAGACATTAGCCCCGACATAACTATATATAAATAGCCAGACTTACTTCTATCTTTGATTTGTTCGATTCCCCAGAATAAAAATATCAGAGCCAAACATAGAGAACTAATATATAACGGTATATCTTCAATAAAGAAATGGTAGATAAACATTCCAATACCTAAGACTGCAATAATACCCTTTACTATATTCAAGTCCATACCTCCCCTTTATTTAACTAATCTGCTGCGTTAATTGAATAAGAAATACCTTTCCTTATTGAAGTAAAGCATCCTTTAGTGGTATCTCGACGTACTTTTATAATAAAAAACAAAAGTAAGAACTATAGTTAATAAGGCGGTCCCACCTATAATATATGCTCCATCCCAATAATGAGAGCTTCCAGTTAATACCCAAACTTGATAAGGGATAAATATTATTGCTGAAATTACTAAAATGCCCCATAACAGCGATACCACATTTTGTTTAGAATCTTTTAAAGATGAATCCGTTTTAGAATACTTAATCATAGATATTTTTCTTAATGAGAATAACAAAATAAAAATAGCTCCAATAAGTAATAGATAGTTCATATAAAGTACCACCTTGCAGTCACACGTTAGTTCAATGATTAGGAAATTAAATCATGTATCCTATTCAATGATCGAATAACAGGAATTAATGTTAACAAAACGCCAAAAATAATATTACTATTTAATATTGCTTTCCATAGTTTCATTCCGCTGCGAATTTTATAAACAAATAATGATATAGATAAAGCAGTCGCAGTAAACAATAGCCATAAATATTCTTTATAGCTGCTTACCTCACTTTCTATGACATTGATCTTCCAAGTATCTTTTTCTGGAAAATCTGCGGTTGTAATATTCTTTTCAATTCCTAACATATTGAATGATTTCAGCGATATAGTATCGTTTTGCACTTCAACAATTTTATAACCATTTGGTAAAAATGAAACTTTGTAAACAATATAATAGGAGAGACCGGCAAAGATACTTGCAATCAATAAGAAAGCCAAAAACTTTCTTACCTTTGCCACAAGAGTATTATTCATTTATTAAATTCACCACCCCTTTAGGGACAGAGGGACGGTTCTTCTGTCCCGCTATTAAGCATTGAGATTTGCTTTTATTATGTAAATTACTAAATTCAATTGAAGCCCACGTTACTTTAAGTACATCTTTCACAAATATCTTATACAACTTACTGATGTATTTATAGATCAAATTAAAAAATGACATTTAAAGCAATTACGTTTATTCCATTGATAAACATATGTAAAATAATTGGGGCGTAGATGCTTTTGTGCTTTTGATAAAGGTAGGCAAATGATAGACCCATAACAAATAATGCAGGCATAACAACTGGTACTCCGTGGACAATCATAAATAAAAGTGAACTTCCAATCATCGCCACAGGAGCGTTTAATTTATTTTCAAGAGCCTGTAACAATCCCGCTCTAAATATTATTTCTTCTAAAATGGGCGTAAAAATGGCATAAGTCAAATAAACCATTATAAAAATAAAAGGGGTTATCTCCATTATTTGTGCAGAACTTTGTCTATCTGGAAGATTTTCGATATCCCCAAAAAACAAGACCACAAAAATAATTTCAGTCAAGAAAATTAAAAGCCAACACAACGGTACCTGCCACGCTAAGTATAGAAATTGTTTTTTCTTCAATGGAACAAATCCTAATGAATCCCAACCTAAGCCATTTTTTCTAAGCAAGTATTTATTAATAGTAAGCATTGTTATTATAAAAGTGAGGATAAAACAGATACCCACTAACAATGAGAGAGCGTCTGGATCGTCGGGATTACCAAACACAAATAACATGATAATGCCCGTGATGGAAATGGCTATTAACCATCCCAAACTTATCATTACCGTCTTTAAAACATCTTTAGAACGAAACCTCATTACAGAAATCCTCCTAAGTAAAAGAGGTGTGGGCTCTTTGTAGATAAATTATAATTTATCTCTAAATTAAATCTTCAGGTTTATCTGCATACCATTCTGCAAAACCACACTTAGTACATATAAACGGATTTATATTCCAATAAACTAAATTTATTTACTTATTCAGCAATCGGGAAATTGTTAAACACAAGTTCAACTACTCTGCACTCTTAATTACAACCTCTCTATTTAATTTAACATAAATATCCAGTCTACCTAGTAAAAACAACAAAAAAACCATCAATTCAGCACACAAATTGATGGTCTTTTCTTATCTTACTCACCCAAAGGAATCTCCACATCATTCCCAACCTCAAGTACCGTATCCTCTCGATTCGTAACAGGGGCAAAAATCATAATATACTCATTATCTGCGCCTTCTACTTCACCCTTACTAAAAACGGGAACGATCCTTTCACCGGCTGATTCCAAAAATATACCGGATTTTCCTTCATCAACGACATAGCCTAATTCTTTACTATTTTTCCGTGCATGGAGAAATTGTTCTTCCAATTTGCTCATCTTCCTGTACTTGTTACCCTGTTCATCTGTATGCACTTTAATGTCTGAACCAGTAACCACAACGCGCGTCTCTAACCCGGAAAACTCCACTGTCTCAACCGTATACGTTTCGTTCTTGAACATAAATTCCTTATTTACTTTCAACGTTTCTCTGTCCGAAGTAGCTGATTCACTAAGCGTAAATTCAACTGGCCACGTTGTCTCGACACTTCCCATCTCATCCTCCCAGATGGTCAGGTTTTTAATTTCCAGCCGGATTTCCTGTCCTTCAAATGCTTTAATCGATTCAAACGACAATGCTTCGGCTTTTTTGTTCTTCTCCTTGTCGTAATACTCGCTGCCCCAACCTACATTATCCAGTTCCTGCGTTTGGCCATCTTCCGTAACCAATTGGATGGTACTTACACCTTCAAAAAGATCAATATAGTAATTTTCCAAGTCAGTTGTATCACTTTGATACGTTACTAACAGCTTCGTCTCCTTGTCATCCGTCATCACACTTTCAAAATGTACCGTGATATCGTTTTCTTTATCGTAATAAGTTTGATCTATCTGCTGACCAAGTCCCTTATGGATTGCGGTCGTAACACCAGCATCATCAATATGCTCATCGGAAAATATTTTGTCATACAACCCTTGAAGCGACGCCAATACAGGTGTGAATGTAATCGCCGTAAAACAGATCAGGCAGGCAACTGCAGCTAGGGTTAACCGTCTGTAAAATTTACTTTTTGAACGAGGCTTACGAGGTTTAATTTCCTTAAACCCAGGCTCGTCAGATAAGTTATTTTCAATTTTGTCCCACACGTCAGGCACTTGATCGTCAATAGCATTGTCCAAATGCTTTACTATTTTTTCTCTATCCATCCGATTACCTCCTTATCCTATAGATTTTCTAAGTTTATTCAGCGCCACGCCATACTTCCAGAGGACCGTTCCCAAAGGCATGTCAATTATTTCAGCGATCTCTCTGTGCTTCATACCGGAGATATCTTTCATAATGACAATCTGTCGTTCCTCACTATCCAGTAACTCCAAATACTTCGCCAGCACCATTTTATCCAGAGGATCTTCCGTTAAATATTCCAACCGTTCAAAGTAATCATCTTCAAAGCCAGTTAATTCCCGTTTCTTCTTTCGGTACAGATCCAACGCTGTATTTCGGGATACCGTAATCAGCCAGGCTTTCACATTTTTAATTTTATTATGCTTCCTATACTGGAAGAGCTTGATATACACTTCCTGCAGCACATCTTCCGCTAATGCAAAATCTCTGAGAACCGATAACGCCATCGCAAAAACGCTTTTCTTATGTTCCATGTATAATTGCTTGAATTCTGCCATGTTATCAATTGGTTTATCAGCTTTATGTTCAAAACTAGGTTCAATCATTTTGCGCCCCCTTTCATGTAGTAGACGGGTCAATGTTGTATTTTATTGGTAAAAAATGTTTTTTTTAATTTAAATAGGTACTATCGTCTTACCAGTGTAATATAGAGGTAGATATAATGTATAAAAAAATATACAATTCTAATTAATCATATTAACCAAAGCGGAGGCGGGTACATTGAGCGGCTATCATAAATTAATTGCGTTTTTACCATATTTTGAAGAACTGTCCAGGGATCCCAAAAGGATAATGGAAGGGGACCAACCATTCGTAATCGAAGCGACACCTCTATATACTAACTATTCACATGAAATGGAGGAGTTTGTGGAATGTATGTATGAAGTGGAGTATATCGATGGAGATTACAAAAGCACATTAGAAGAATATGGAGTTACAGATGTTGACGAAATGGATTGTAAAATTTCAACAGCAAACGAGCAGCTAGTCAAAGCTATTTTAACGAAAATGATCAGGGATGAAAGATTTACTTCAGGAGCATGGATAACCTATGCGAAAAAGGGGCTATTTGAGAAAGCGCTTCGGAGGATGGGGGAGCTTTACTGATGAAACCAGAAAGCATATATCGAAATATACCTACTTTAGAAACGGAAAGAATAATTCTAAGGAAAATAACGATGGATGATGCGCAGGATTTATTTGAATACGCATCAGAGGCGGTGGTATCGCGCTATGTACCTTGGGAAGCACACAATTCAATTGAAGACAGTCGAGCATTTCTGGAATATATCACGACTGCCTACGAACAAAATAAAAAACTCACCTGGGCAATTGAACTTAAAACCGAAAATAAAATGATTGGAACGATTGATTTTGTAAATTGGATTCCCAAACACTTTAAAGCTGAAATTACGTACGTGTTATCGCATAAATACTGGGGGAGAGGGCTTACGCAGGAGGCTGCTAAGGAGTTATTAAAATATGGGTTTGAAAGCATGCAGCTAAACAGGGTAGAAGCTCCAATTATGGTAGGAAATATCCAGTCACAACGCGTATTAGAGAAGCTTGGAATGAAATACGAAGGTCTTGCTAGAGAATCTTTTGTTATGAATGGAGAATTCCTGGACCTTGCTATGTACTCCATATTAAAGGATGAATTTACATGAAGCGGGACAGAGGGACGGTTCTTCTGTCCCGCTGATTATATAAAACCGATGCCTTGTAATTTAACAAGACTTCACAGAACCAAATAAACGATTTAATGTTTAATGCTAAATCACTTGTTATTTTAAGAAAAAAATCGAACATTAAACATCGTTAGTTTTTCATTTTACACTTAATTTGCTGAACGATAAGATATATGAACGTGATGTATAGCGGTATGAAAATTAGGTGAATTCCCACATTCAATACTGTCAAATTCAATGTCAAGGAGTATTCTCCCCACTCCAATAGAACACGCCACGATAATCCCAATAAATTTAATATAAATGCTGAAACGAATACCACTAAAGGTTTTTTATCATATAATCCAGTGAAAATAAAACCAAGGTAAAAATAAACAATTAACATAGATACTGAAAACATAAGATCATTTAATGAATTTATGGGAAACGTTATGCCTCCAAGAAGCACCAATGAAAAATAATTTAGTATAAAAAACAACTTTCTTTTGTCTGCTATCATTTCAAAAACTGCTCTTTCCAATTGACTACACCCCATACTCTTAACGATATAAAAACCCTCTTGTTCAAGAAACTGCTACGTTGTAATCGCACACAACTTCTGTATTTAATGTAACATACTATAATGGGACAGAGGGACAGTTCTTCTGTCCCGCTGTTTATATTTAAAAGCAGTAAATACCCTTAAAATTTACTATCGAACAGCTCTAAAATATGCTCCTTAATATCTTTCTTTTCCTGTTCCGTTAATTCTTTTGCCATTTGTTTACTTTCACCATGCTGGTCAGACAATAAAATAGTCATAGGTTCATCAACATACACCTCTTCATCGCCGTTTTTAGTTGTTGAATGCAATAAGCGGGTTTTAATATACTTTCCGTCTTTATCATATAAATCTTCAATAACTCTAGCTTCAACTTTCAGATTTTCATCTTTTCCTACCATTATAATTTGTGAATTAACTAATTTATAATCTCCGTCTTCCTGAGAAATAGTTTCTGCTTTATATGCCTCTATTTTTTCAGTTCTTTCTTCTTCATTACTACAACCTACCAATAAAACAATGATTAAAACAACAACGAGGTAATTTATAGTTTTTTTCATAATGCCTCCCAAAATCTTTTATCCTCTTGTTCTACGGGACAGAAGAACCGTCCCTCTGTCCCAATTTAACATAATTATCCAGTCTACCAAGTAAAAACAACAAAAAAGACCACCAATTTAGCATATTCACTCAAAGAAATCTCCACATCATCCCCAACCACAAGAACCGTAACCTCTCGATCCGTAACAGTGCTCGGGATCATCTTCTACTTTACCCTTACTAAAAACGGGAACGATCCTTTCCCCGGCTGATTCTGTTTCTAAAGAATAAATAAGGAAAAACAATCAATTGATTATTTTTATTGAATAAATTATCAATCGATTGTATACTATGTATAATAATGGTTAAAGGAAGTGTCCCGGTGCAGGAGGATTGGATTGAAGATATAGATGAAGTTAATAATTTTATTTATAAAGTTAGGCAAATTTTATCTGTTAATAATGATAATCTAGACATCCAAATGACTAGAAAACATGAAGATCCTCTTGACCCTTTTACAACCCAGAATACACTTCTATGTTTGGAGTTTGATGTTGAAGATGTAGTTAATGAGCTGGTTACCCTAAAAGCTAGTGATTATTGTAAAACGGCTGTTGATATTAAGAGGCCAAGTAGCCCATCATTTTGGTTTTTTGAAAAAACTATAGTGGATAACAATGTCTATATAAAGCTTAAGATACGTGATGAAGAAAAAAAGAAGATATTCTGTATGTCTTTTCATTTTCCTAGATGGCCAATTACCAATAAACCATACGCTTGATACCAGGTAGGATATCGCCTAATGAAATCCTTGTAAAAAGAGACAAATACCGAATTTAGAAGATAAAAGGATGATAAAAATGGGAGAAGTCGTGAAAAAATTAACCTATAGTTGTCCGTTCTGTGATACAGTCCATGAAATTTCTGTGATAAAAGATAAAACGCAGGCGCTCGTCCATAATACCCCCGTAGAATACGAGGGAATTTTTTACTACTGTTCTATTGAAGATGACAAGTTTTCACCTAAAGAAATAGTAAATCAAAACTTATTGGCTGCCAAGGATAGTTATAGAGCGCTTAATGGACTTCTTACTTCATATGAGATTAAAGAAGCCCGTGCCTTATATGAAGTAAATCAAAAGGAATTCGCAAATATGTTAGGGTGGGGAGACGTAACGATTCAAAGGTACGAAAACAAGTCCATTCAAGATGAGACCTATGATCAAAAATTAAGATTTGTTAGAGATAACCCTAAATTAGCCATAGATGAGTTGGAAAGACATAAAGATAAATTTGACCAAGCAAGATACAAAGAAATTAGAGGGACTATATCAGACTTTGTAGAAACAAAATCTGTAAGGTATTTATATAAAGAAATTATTGAATCATTATATATGGAATATAAGGAAGAATCTCACGAAAGTGGCTATAAGAAACTAGATCTTGAGAAAACACTTGATATGATTGCGTTCTTCGCCCAGCATAATTCGGGGTTAGATAAAGTAAAATTAACGAAACTTCTCTGGTATGCCGATTTTCTATTCTGTAAAAAATATGGAATAGGAATGTCTGGCCAAGTTTATAAACATGTACCCCTTGGCGTTGTTCCGATAGCATATGATGAAATTTTAAAATATGCTCAAACACATATAGTAGTTAGTGAAGCGTACGTTGACGATACTATTGTGTACAACGTGTTGCCGAAACAAAATGTGAACTTATCTAAATTTAGTATAGATGAGATATCTGTACTTCAAGCAGTCTTAAAAAAGTTTGACAAGTTAGGAAGTAAAAGTATGCTTGACTATGTGCACAAGGAAATTCCTTACCAAGCAACTTCTGACGGAGAAACTATCCCATATAATCTAGCGAAAGAAATTAATGATTTTTAGAGGGACAAGAGAACCGTCCCGCTTGTCCCACCAAAAAAGAAGGACTTCCCCATTAACGTTTGAGGGAAGTCCTTCTTTCTTCATTAAAATACCCTAGTCGTCCAATCTTCGCAATTCCAAACGTCAGTGACGATGTCCTGATAAAATTCAGGCTCGTGTGATATGAGCAGGACACTGCCATGATAATCTTTCAATGCACGTTTGAGTTCTGCTTTTGCGTCAACGTCCAGGTGGTTGGTTGGCTCATCGAGTATGAGCAGATTGGTCTCTTTGTTTAATAATTTACAAAGGCGGACTTTTGCTTTCTCGCCTCCGCTCAGTACGCGTACTTTACTTTCAATATGCTTCTTGGTGAGGCCGCATTGAGCCAAGGAACGGCGCACCTCCTGCTGGGTGAGGTGGGGGAAATCCTCCCACATTTCTTCAATACATGTTCGGTTGGTTGTTTCTTTTAATTCCTGTTCAAAATAACCGATATGAAGGTGCTCTCCTAGCTTTACAGAACCAGAAACCGGATTAATTTCTCCGAGAATACTCCGCAGTAGCGTGGTTTTCCCGATTCCGTTTGCTCCTGATAATGCAAGCTTTTGGCCACGTTCCATGACCAGGTTGAGTTTTCTTGATAGCGGCTCTTCGTATCCAATGACGAGATCGTTTGTCTCGAACAAATACCTTCCTGCTGTCCGTGCTTCTTTGAAACGGAATTTGGGTTTTGGTTTTTCCGAATCTAATTCGATGACATCCATCTTATCCAACTTCTTTTGACGTGACGTCGCCATTTTACTCGTTGCCGCATTTGCTTTATTTTTGGCAACGAATGTTTTCAAACTGGCGATTTCCTTTTGCTGCTTCTTAAAAGCGGATTCAAGCTGTTGTTTTTTCATATCATACACACGAAGAAATTCGTTATGATCCCCAGGGTAACGAGTGAGTTCCTGGTTCTCCATATGATAGATCAAATTGACGACGCTATTTAAAAACGGTATATCATGTGAGATAAGAATGAATGCATTCTCGTACTCCAGTAAATATTTCTTTAACCATTCGATATGTTCAACATCAAGGTAGTTGGTTGGTTCATCAAGCAGCAAAATATCCGGTTTCTCTAAAAGGAGTTTGGCAAGCAGGACCTTCGTGCGCTGTCCGCCACTCAAATCGTGAACACCACGCTCTAAACCAACCTCATCCAGACCAAGTCCATTTGCAACTTCGTCAACTTTAGCATCAATGGTGTAAAAGTCATTGTTTGTTAAGGCATCCTGCAGCCGACCAGTTTCTTCCAGTAATTCTTCCAGTTCCTCAGGCCCAACGTCCCCCATTTTTGCAAAAAGTTCGTTCATTTCTGTTTCGATATCAAATAGATATTTGAAAGCAGTCCGAAGCACATCGCGCATTGTCATACCCTGGCTAAGATCGGCATGCTGGTCCAAGTAACCGATGCGTACGTGTTTCGCCCACGTGATGGTCCCCGCATCAGGCTCTAATTTACCCGTAATGATATTCATAAAAGAGGACTTACCTTCACCATTAGCACCAATAAGCCCAATATGTTCACCCTTTAATAAACGAAAAGAAACATCTTCAAAAATAGCCCGATCACCGAAGCCATGGGTCAAATCTTTAACTGTTAATAAGCTCATGTAAAACACCTTTTCCTTCTATAAGTTTCGCTTATCTATTATAAAGGTCTTTGGTGAAAAGTGATAGAGGGGAGGGGGGATTTGTGAAAGTTTAAATGTCTTTAGTGATACAATTAAATAAAAAGCCATACGTATATTCAATTATGAATGTTATACTTGTTGTACGAATTTGATTGTTTTTCAATAACTGTATTCAACAAATGGGCCAAATTATTTAAGAAAGGATTGTACCTTTATTTTCAACAATTTAAAATTAATCACGATGAACCATATCATAAGTAATGTGGCTTTTTGGTAATTTAAAGTTAATTTTTCTTCCTAAATAATAACTTTTATAATTTGTACAAGATGTGAATAACAGTTTTATTGTTTTTAAGCATAGACCTCCACCCATCGATAAATGAGGGGAAATTATTAAAAAAGTAAGTTTAATTAAATTTAAAGTAGTTGAAAGGAATTAAAAAATGGATTACTTACGTTTAAAAGGCTGGAGTGACAAGATTTATTCGATGCCAGAAATCCCTAGAGCGAATAATTTTGTTGATTCTCTATACACCTATTTGGAAAAGTTTAAAAATAACAATTTAGAAGAAAAGATGGCTATAGGATTGAGAACGAATGGTTTTTTACTTAAAGATGAGAACAATAGCTGGAAACTAACTGATATTTCGAAGAAAATTTTAAACACAAGAAGTAATGAGATATTATTTGAACACTTAAGTAATACGGTAATTTTTTTGGGAGAAATACTATACTTATTGAATCAAGATAGTATGAGTATTGGAAGACTATTGAAGATTGCTAATGAGGAGTACTTAATAGTAAATTGGAAGAAGAAAAGCCAGATTTATACCCGACTGCAGTGGCTGAGAGATATGGGAGTAGTGGAATATTCCGGTTTCGAAAACCTTTATAAAATAAATAATAAAAGTCAGGTTTATCTAGAAATAATTAATGATAATTTTGAACTACACAAAAAAAATGAAATCGAAACTACTGAACACGATGAAATTATGAATAGCATCCCAAATTGGATATATGATAACAAAAAGAAGGATCTAGACAATTTAGGATATATTGCAGGAAGGAAAGAAAATTATTTAAAAACTATTAAAGAAACTATACGGTTAATACAGAATAAGCAAAATGATTTGTTGGATTTTATAGAGAGCTCAGTCTTTTCAGGTTTAAAAGAAAATAGTATAAAGCATCATATTAAAACATTAACAGATATGGGATTAATTGAACGTCAGTCATTAACTACTTACAAAGTAACAGCTTCTGGAGAGAAAATTCTATCATTAAATGACTTTCAGTTTGTATTTTATCTCGATAAGATTTGTACATTTGTTCTAGAAATTCTACTGTACTTAAATAGAAAACCTCAAACATTAAAAGAGTTAGCAGCAATACCTAAAGAGAAGTATTCTGTTAATAAAGACAGTATGAGTAAACGATTGAACTTTTTAGAAGTAGCTAAATTAATATATAAAGTTGATTACTATACATATGCAACCTCTGAATTAGGAAAATCAGTACTATCATACTTTAATATTGAATCGTCACTTACTAGTGATAATAATGAAATCAATGAGAATGATTTTGACATAGATAGTTCTACTCCAACAGACTCAATTGATTCATTAATTATAGAGCTGAGGCAAGCAGCTTCAGATTCCACTCTGCCTTCACGGTTTGAAAAAGTTATAAATGAGTGCTTTATCAACTTAGGGTATGATAGTAAATGGTTAGGGAAATCAGGTGAAACAGATGTGCTAGCACAAACTAAGACAGCTCCGGTTTCACAATATAAAATAATTATTGATGCAAAATCCACTTCATCACCTACAGTGAGTGATTCGCTAATAGACTTTGATACTTTAAAAGAACACAAACAGAAGTACAATGCTGATTACATTGTCGTAGTAGGAATAAAATTTGACAAAGGAAGAGTAGCTAAAAGAGCTAATGAGCATGAGGTAGCTTTGCTAGACGTGGATGCTTTAGCTGACTTATTGAAAAATCACAGAGAAGTTCCTTTAGGGTATAAAGAATATGAAAAGATATTTTCGAAAGGTGGAATTGTGAATCTAGATAGTTTGGCAGAAGATAGGGCTCAGTTAATATTTCAAAAAAAATTAGTATATTCAGTTCTAGATGTACTGACAGAAGAAAGAGATGACTCAGTCACAAAAGGGGAATTGTCTGCTCGTGACATATATATCATGTTAAAAATGAACCAAAATCTTAGTCAATCTCCTGCGTTGAATCAAATTGAGGGTGCATTAGAATTTTTATCTTCTTCATTCATAAGAGGAATTGAAAAAACAAAAAATGGCTATTCTGCAACAGGCTCAGTTACTGAAATAAGCAATATTTTAAACTTCTTGTCTAGATAAAGTGGAAAAAGCTCGCAAACACATCTTTCTTGTGTTTGAAGAATTACTGCTTAAATTCTTCTATGTCATTAATGGATTTACCTGATTGCTGGAAAATTGGATCGTTCATTTTGTGAGCCCTTTCATATATTTGACGGTTTAGTATTTGGTTTTATTGGTGAGGATTTATTTTTTTCTAATAAATAGTTAGACTAGTTTTGTCAGTGTAATATAAAAATATATAAAAGGTGTGAAAAAGTATACAATTCTAATTAATGTGGGAGTGATAGCATTGAAAGACTACCAAAAAGTATTTGCGTTTTTACCGTACTTCGATCGTTACACCATTATTATCTTATAAATGAATATATTGATTTTATTTGTAATTATTGGTAAAATTGTGTTTGTGAGTATACTTGGAAATTCCTCTGCATAGAATATTTTGCCTTTAAGGCGGTATAGTTTGACGCCCCTTGGTATTTCAATGCATCGGAGCATGAAGCCTAAGGAGCACGAAAAAATCCTTATGCACTCACTAAAATACGTGAGCAGAGATTTTTCGGTTAATGGCAAGAGTTAAAAGGTTCATTCCATCACCTTCCAAAAAATGAGCAGAGGGGACTAAGGTCCTTAATACATTTGGAAGGAGTCTTTTATTATGATTAAAAGAAATACTCGCATGAATCGTTTGAGAAAGAAGCGAAAGGTAAATAGAATTTGGAGGCATTGTATCACCTTTATCAGTGTAATAGGTCTGGTTTCTGCTACACCAAGTTCGTTTTCCTTTTTAAGCAATTTGTTTTATTTGCTTTCATTATTAGCTGATAATTTTGCTAATTTCGCTGAATTAATCATTAACTCTTGCCTTAATTAACATACAATGAGGGATGTATATGGATTTTCAAAACAGCAAACTATTCGGAGTGACTAATAAAAAATATCTATCTGAGCTTTTACATATTGAGGTATATAAACTCAAGGATATAGAAAAATTTTTCACTACAAAACCGTTCTTTTCAAAAGATAAAAAAAAGAGAATGTTATATAATCCTCCTCTAGAATATAAAAGGGTTATAAAAAGAATGGCTTCTATGCTCGCTGATATTGAACCACCAGACTATGTCTATGGAGGTATTAGAAATAGAAGTTATGTGGGAAATGCTAATGAACATTTAGAAAACGATTATTTTTTGCTTTTGGATATTAAAAATTTTTTTCCATCGACTTCCGAGTATTATGTATACACATTCTTCAAGGATAAACTTCAAATGTCAAAAGACATTGCAAAGATATGTTCATTACTTACAACTGAGCCACTTCCCCACTCAAAAGCTAGTCGACATTTGCCTCAGGGATATTCAACAAGTCCACTTTTAAGCTTTTTTAGTTACTATGATATGTTTTTTGGTTTAAAAACAGTTGCAAATAGAAATAACATCAAATTTACTTGTTATTATGATGACCTTACTTTTTCTTCGAGAAGCTTCATTTCTAAAAAATTTAGAAGTCATGTTATTAGTATAGTTAATAGTTTCAAGTTAAGTGTCAATACAAGAAAATCAAGGCTTTTACACAATAGAAGAGGTATCGGAGTAACAGGAACAGTTATAAAAAATAATAGACTATATGTTCCAAACCAATTACAATTAAAAACCGTTAAAGTATATAGAGAACTTACACATCAATTTGTTAGTCAGCCTCAAGATAAGAAGAGGTTGGATAACCTATGCAATAAATTGCAAGGATACATAATCGCTGTAAAAGCTGTTGAACCTGATAAACCTACAAACCATTTTTCTCATAAACTTAATGAAGTAAAAGAATATTTACGTAAAATTAATTAAAAAAGTAATTTTATGTAAATATTCTTTTTTTGGTGGCGCATGCCAGCTTGTTTGATAAGAAGGCCTTCCTCAAAAAGCTTACGGGCAGTCCTTCATTACTTTTAGGAATGTATACGTTTTATCGATATTAGTATAAGTAAGACATATTCCCCCTTCACATTACAGTCTTAATGTGGAAGGGGGAATATGTTCTTTCATCATTCAATAATTATTAAATTAATATACATAGGTGTAAAGTAAATAACAAATTTAAAAACCTGTACTATTTTAAAATATATTGGGTCTCGTCCGCAATCTTATATTCATTTTCAATGTTGTGTAGTATCAGTTGTAAATGTTCCAATATAGCATATAACTCCCTTGTCTCAAACCATGAGTAAAGTGGTTGAGCATGGGATAGGTCATCTCTTAGTTCTCGAGATTTTTTAAACAAACCTTTTGCCTTGTTCTTACTTAATTCTATATACTGAATTAAATGTTCAGGATTACTCATTAGAATGTCAGTTTTATCACAAAACTGGGTGCAGTCTAATAAGTCATTTTCTCTATTTTTTGATTTGAGATTGTTATATTCTTTAATAGCTTTTTTAATTCTATTTTCTTTTAATATACTTTGCCAAGTTCCTTCGGGATATAGTTTCTTAATAATTGTTGCAATACTACTTTCAAACGATGTAATTAGACCATAAAAAAGCATTCGTACAGCTGGTTTTTCTATGTCCGATCTAGTTATTATAGAAATAATGCTGGATCTATCAATAATGAAAAGCCTTTCCTGCGTTTTTAATATTTGAATACATTCAACTAATGGTGTATTTACAGAAACGAGATCTTTAATATCAAATTTGTGTACATTATTTTTCCAACTATCTGATTTAAAAGACTGTTTTGCAATGTAGCCCGTTACGCTATTTCCTTTACGAAATGCTAGCACATCAAAGTTTTTAACATTGAAATAGTAATTAATTCTTTCTGCATCTTCTTCAGTGACTGAGATTATCGGTTCTGCAATGTCTTTTGCAGTAAAAAAATCTCTGAAAGCTAGTTTATTGGAATTCAAGTAAATTCCCCCCATAGTCTAGTTAAGATAGTAAGAAGTATTTTTATATTATTAATAATATGTTTTAAATATCCCACCTAATCCTATTAAAATGGACGAGGATAGGAAGATTCTTTTATTCACTTAAATTTCTTATTTAATTTAAAAATATCAAAAGAAGTCTTATTATAAACCTTGTTATTGGCGTATTTCTTAGGGTTACGCATCCATCCCTTACCTTTTGGCATTTTTAAACCAGCGCGATGGACGTTTAATACTGGTTCTTGCTGAGATTCTCTTTTTGATACTTGGTTTCCGCATTCCGAATTTCATGACGCCACTCCTGTTCATTACTAATTACATTTTACTATAAGTGTAGGGTAAATGGATAGATAGAATGAAGTTACTGATTAGTCATATATTTTTTTCAATCAGTATAATATTCTTGATGATTTACAGCTTTCATAATCCTATCCCGAAATTCCTCATTCCTCAATTTCCTCCTAGCTTCTTTCGACCAGCCTTTCACAGCATCAACAGTAGTATTTTCCTGAGCCGCAAGATCCCTTAACGACATACCTTCCATCACTACATAATGTAGCCATTTCAATTGATTTGAATTTAACTTGGAATGAATTTGCTTCCAAAGTAAACAATTTTCTGAGAGAATATGATTTCTGAAATTGGTGGATGAAGGTGAGGTTATTTCCGTGGCGTTTTCCTGGAGATAGGTTTGTACTTTTTCTTCATATCGATTCTGTTTACGGATTAGATCAATGAGGCGATTGCGGATGGTGAAATTGAAGTAGGTTGATAGTGGGCCTTTATCAGGTTTGTAGGCTTCATAAGCATTCCACATCGCACATAAACCTTCCTGGAAGAATTCCTGATGAGGATCGTGGATATTTAGTTTATAGATGTGATAATGAATGCGTCGTTCGTTTTGCTTGAAAACTTCTTCAAATGTATATTGCTTTGTCACGTGGTATGACTCCTTTATGACGAGATAAAGGTGGAGTGTGCGGGGATGAGCGGAGGTGGATTTAGAATTGGTTATCTTTATAGAGTTGTTTCATTTTCTCATAAAATTCACCGGGAAGATATAAGTAAGCTACCAATTTCAAAAATGTATGAAGGGTAGTATTATATTCTCCACGCTCAATACGCGCTAGATGATTCGGGCTTAATTCCACTTGCTCAGCTAACACTTCAAAAGTGAGCTGATTTTCTTTTCGTTATTTTCTAAGGTGTTGTCCAATCACTTGCTGAGGCTGCTTATCTCCACACGAATCCCCCTTTTCAGAATTATTATCCTTTCAGGGAGACAAAAGTACACAACGTATATGTTGTATTTTGGTGGTTTAATATAAAATTCAAATTTTATTCGAAAGCCTGGAGTTAAACTAATAGTACTCAGGAACTATTAAATTCTAGCAAAACCTGCCATCTTTCTGCAATTATACCTACTTTTCTCCTGTATTTTTGATAGAATGTAATTAGAATATAATTATTAGAATATTATACATAAAATACAATTGAAGTAGATCTTAAATAGACTTTACTTACGAGGTGATACATTGCTTACAGATATAGTTATAAAATACATAGAATCGATAAAAGAATTCAAGACTATTTCTCAACAGAAAACTAATTGGGTTACGAAAGTAGATGAAGAATACTTTTACGTTGAAACTGATTCATCAAGACAAAAATATAGTAATCGTGAATCAAATGAGCCCTGGCAAAAAGTTTCATTAGACTCAGTGAAAATAGAAATAGAACGCTTATTTCAACAGAGAGAATTAAAGAGAGAGCAATTAGCAAACCAAGGAAGGTCTACTTTTATTATTTCATTAATTGCACAAATTCCTTTTGTTAACATTACCTCAGATAATGGGGATACATATCTCACTTTAAAAGAGTTTAAAACAAATGAGCTACCAACTGAACAATATAGTAAAGTAGTGGAACTTCTTAATGAGATAATTGAGCAAAAGTACGATCTGAAAAATCTTAGTAAACAAGTTCAAGGGAACCTGTACCGAATTAAGTCGCGTGGCAGACAGGACTTGCGGTTGCTCGGATTTGTAGATGCCAGCCATTCTAGGAATGAGGATTTGTTGGATAGGTATGCTAAGGCAAATGAAAAGTCTGAATTTATGGCGAACATTATTAAAAATCTCCCTTATTTTAAAGTGGTATTGGAGTTGTTATCTAGATTAAGTGAATACTCCAGAAGAAATAAACAACAGATTTTCCCTGAACTAGCAATGTTAGTTGTACGCAATTCAATCAAAGATAATTTAATGAAAGAGTCTGTTGCTAAAGAAAGAACCCATAATCTATTTGTCTATTTAGAGCAAGTAGGATTAGTAGATAAGGAGTGGAATTTAATAGTGGAAGAACAAATCCGTCCAAAGTTATTAAGAGTAATGAATGAGTATGTTTCTGAAAAGAGTACACCGTTTAAAGCAAATGAACTGGGGAGTTTTGTGCGGAGTGATCTTGCTAATGGATTTAAAGATCTCTCTATTGTTGATACAGAAAAATACTTGGTCAAGGCTTCTGTAGGTCAAGGTAATTGGGCGCAGGTACCTTGGCTAGCAATTTTGAACAAAAAGATTACGACTACTACTCAAACAGGATTCTATATTGTTTACCTTTTTAGTGAAGACATGGAACGCCTATACTTAACGCTAGCACAAGGTGTTGCTGATAATTCGAAAGAAACGATTGAACGTATTAAACGAGATATCAGGGACAAGGTATTTATTTATCCTAACACCCATACGGACAATGAACTTGATCTAGGTCAAAGTAGTAAGGCGACCGGTTACAGAGACTCTACAGCATTATACATTGCCTATGATAAAAATGAATTCCCAAGCGAACAGAAATTACAAGAAGACCTCTCGCAAATGATCAATTATTACGAAGAGTACATAAGTAAACAATCTGGACAAATTATTGAGGAGCATCCGGAAATGGACGTTAATGAAACAGATCAAAGCATCATCACCCATATACATAGCTTTATAGAATCAAAAGGATTTTATTATAGACAGGATGAAGTCGAATTTAATGAAGTGAAGTTAGATCATTTTTTATTTCCAGATAGCGAAGATTTAGCACAGCCTAAGTTAATTAACAATGATCGAATCCAGTCGCAATTTTTATATTTGAAGGATGCCTATGATAAACACAAAAGTATTGTTCATGATGTTACGGATAGACTGATTGAAATCAATGAACTGTTGGCTCCGATTCAGGCGCACATTGGTTACCGAGTGCGGGATGAAATTTGTTTTTATCTAATTTATAGCAGATTTTTAATGGACTTTGATAAAGCTTTTGACTACCAGTTACATCAGAAAATATTGCCACGAATAACCGCTAGTGAAACACAGGCATTTGAAGTATTGAAGGACCTCTATCAATACTGTACGAATCATCAATTTGAGGAAATAGAGCCTGAAAATCAATCGGAAATAATTAAAAATTCGAAGTATCCCAAATCAGCTAAAAAAGTACATGACATGTTGAGAAGGGGGCAATCAGATGGCTTCACTTCCTTCTGGGCCAGGTAATGAGGACACGGAACTAGTCGTCATTGAGACGGATGATTTTCATCTATATATTAAAGGTAAACCTTATCATGAACGATATGAAGGCTTGCGAAACTATCAAATGATTCAAAACGATGAAACTATGGATTTAAGTGTGAAAGGGGATCACATCCAATCCATTTTGGTTTACGACTTAAAAGCAGACAAGTTAACTGATCAGACAAGGGTTCCGCCTATCTTTTTTGAAAATCGAGTTTACCAGTTAGTTGTAACACCTAAAAACGGTAAGACCTTATCTTTCTACCATGAACACCCTGGTTTAAGGATGGCTGTTACTCCAGTTGGTAGCCCTCCTCACCAACTACTGATGGGTAATTTACAGTTTCAAAATGAAGTTGGATTTTCAACCTTTGAAATTCGTGATGAACAAAATGTTTTGTTGAAAGTAACAATGGAGATCTTTCCGATTAAACTGAACTATAAAGAGGACTATAAGAAACTGCTAGACGAGGTTAATGAAGAAGTCTATAACCTTGCTTTTCATTTTATTAAAAAGACATTTCTAGGTGCTACTACTTCGTTTACTAAACAACCATCATGGTCTGAGTTTTATCGGTTATTTGATGCTCATTTTAAAAACTTAATGAAGTCGATTACTGTCATTGAAAGACAACCGCATCATCAGTTGGAAAAGACGTATAGAAAAGTGCGTGGTGATCAATTAAAAAAAGTGGACGCCACTGGCCGTAATTATCTAAGAAAACGGCCGCAGTTATTTCAGCAAGTACAAAATGGTATCAAGCTAGGTAAGCAAAACGTGATGCCAATCCATGGATTAAACGTAAAGAAACAATTGTCTTACAATACATTGGAAAACCAATTTGTGAAATGGATGATGAAGAGGTTAATCAACAAGCTAGAGCATCTTTTAAACGTAATCCAAACGTCAAACCACCCTTATCAGCAAAACAATAATGAAGCGTTATTGGCTAATATAAATAAGATGACGGTAGCGCTTGATAGAAAAATTAAGTCACCATTTTGGAGGGAGATCAATCAGTTAAACCGTTCTGTTATGAGTTTGGTGATGCAAATGGCTCCAGGATACCGTGATATGTATCAAATATATTTAACCGTTTCACGAGGTCTTATTCTTCATGGTGAACTATATAATATGTCGGTCAAAGATGTAGCCACCCTTTATGAATATTGGACCTTTATTAAGTTAGGTCAAATACTTGGATCTAAATACCCTATGATTAGTCAGGACATAATTAAGGTTAGACGTGATGGCTTATTTGTTCAACTTGACCAGTCAGCTTCAGCAAAACGGGTATTTAAACATCCTGTTACGAATGAAAAAATCACCTTACACTTTCAAAAGCTTGACGGAAATCTGCCAACCGTTTCACAAAAACCTGATTCCATGTTAAGCATTGAAAAGAAAGGAAAAGACTACGCGTACCACTATATCTTTGATGCAAAGTACCGTATAGATTTTGCGACAGAAGGCTCGTACTACCGAAGTAAGTATAAACAACCTGGCCCTTTAGAAGAAGATATTAACACGATGCATCGATATAGAGATGCTCATGTCGTAAGGGAAAGCGCCATGTATGAAAGATATGCATTTGGTGCCTATGTATTATTTCCATGGTTCGATGAAGAAGGATACGCAGAGCATGATTTTTATAAAAGCATTAACGATGTAAACATTGGTGGATTTCCTTTTCTTCCGAATAGCACTAGGTTAGTAGAGCAATTTATCGAGAGATTGGTAGAAAAAAGCCCGGAAGAATTACAAGAAGAAGGCATACTACCTAAAGGTACATTGCAGGAGTGGCAATCGTCGTTAGAGAAAAAGGTATTGATAGGAAAAGTAGCGAATAAGGACGTCTATCAAGATTTCCTTCAAAATAAACGATATATTATACCGTTGTCTTACCTTACAAAGGGTTGGCAGGAAGCGCAATATGTTGGCCTATACCTTCCTAAAAAAGAGTTTGGAAATCGGATGGGCGTTTCATTGTTGGGTTTTGTCGAAGAAGTAGTTTTCGTTAATGGGAAAGAACTAGATATCGGCGATGACTCAGTTGACTATGCTGTCATTCAAATTAAAGTATGGGAATCACTCGATAAGACGATCAAACCAGTCAACTATGGCATTAAACAATACATGATGACTACATTAGCTAACGTAAAAGAAGCTAATGAATTACCTCAACTATTCATGAAGACACCTGAAGAGATGAAGTTATGGAAGATGCTGCGAAGGATATCTTCACAGGTAAACGTTGAACTTAATGACTTATACGTGGATAAGGCTGGATCGATTAAGAGCTTTGAAACAAATGGAATGAAACTGAGATTGACGGATGTTCTGAATATAGAATTAAGTAAAGGCGATTCTGCAGAGGTTATTCCAGGGGGAGATTTGTTAAGAAATCCGTCTGGTGTATTTCGGCGGATTGTTGAGAAGGGGATTAGTTAAGGAATATACGTATTGAGTAAAAATGAACATATATTGCTGTTAATTTCCTTTAAAAATAATGTACTCTGACCGAAATAAATATAGGGTGATGGAATGGAAATAGATTTTAGTCCTTTGAAGGAAACTATGAACGGAATGGCAATTGATTTACTAATAATATTAGGAATCCCATTTATTGCTGCTCTGTTAATTGGTTATGTGTTAAAATTTTTCAGGTTACCAACTGGATTGATCCAGAATACAGCAGTTGTAGTTTTCTTATTAGGTTTATATCAAATGTTCATGATTAAGTATTAAGGCATCTCAAAACGAGATGTCTTTTTTTGTAAACAAGTGTCTGCTTATAAATCGTCATTTTAGTAGTATTCAGCCATCTGTTTCCAGTTATTTCGCTTGGTGGTGTGGGAGTTATATTGTTTTTGTTATACGCATACAATAAAGAATCGTCATCGAGATAGAAGTTTTATAGTTAATAATGTAGGAGGGGATGTACATGTATTTAAGACCTTTAGAAGAACGTCAAATTACGAATGATGAGATAAAGCTTGTGGCTGCCGCGCTTTATGAAGCAAAGGTAAAGGATGATGAAATTCTGCGTGTTTTGATGAAGGAATGTAATATCGACCGCGAGCGAGCAATAAATGCATTCCAAAATGAGAAGTTTCTTATGTCTCCTTGTAAAAAATTGTATCACTATTTAATCTTGGAAAAGGGCTATAACGACCATGATGCGGATGTGTTTGTTCGTGGAAGCGCGAGGTCTAAAATAGCAGGGAATACTGAATTAAGCAAATTATCCCCAGCTAAATTGTTTGACGCTATTAATAAGGCAAATAAATAGACTGTTACGTTAGTAGTTATCGTCTCTATGTGACTTAAAACATAAAAGAACAGTGAGGAAGCTAAAAAGTTGTTTTTACTATCCGTTTTCAATAAAGAATCTTCACCAGATAGAAATTCTGTAGAAAAGTATTCATTTTTCCATTAGTAATTGGAATGATGAGTACTTTTTTTGATTGCATTAAAACGTCAATAGTTCGATTATTCATCCCTACTATTCAATAAAATGTGGTAAAATTAAGAAAATAACACATGAAGATGAATTTTATGGCGATTTGTGTTCTTGAAAGTATCAAGGGAGAGATTATATGGAAAGATTAGTGAGAGAAATTTTAATCAAAGAACAAAAGAAAACTATTGAAATTATAAATTTAGAGCAAAAGGTTAAGAAAAATTTAGGTGAAAATAGAAGTCCTTTATTTTATAAAGAGTTTGCAGAAATTGTGCTGCAACTTGAAGAAAATGGGGTTATAATTCCGTTGAAAAGTGCACAGTCATATGGACCAGACAGCCGAATTAAAGAAAAATACAAGAAATGTGAAGAGGTAAAAAGAGGTGATGAAGAGGAATTAAAAAACGAGATTTTTTCTTTCCATCCATCTATGGTTATGCGCGAGTATCTAAAAGATTTAAATAAATACCGAATAGAAAGAGATGTACTGAAAATAATTAGTTCTTTCTTGGTGTCAAAATCATCCTCAGAACCTTTTTACTCTGTTAATGAACGTTCTTATCAGTTATTTGGAAATGAGAAATTTTTGGCTAGCAAAGCAGGAAAACAAATCCTCCAATTGATTGGAAAAGATTACGATGATCTTTGTTGTTTTGAGACATACGAACCGTTTTTCCATTTTGGTAAATGGAAAAACGAAGGAGAAGCAATTCTAATTGTGGAAAATAAAGACACGTTCTTTAGCGTTAAAAAACTGATGCTGGAAGGTATCGATACTTGGGATGGAAAAACCTTTACAATGTTGGTCTATGGAGAAGGAAATAAAATCTCTCATTCTATTGATTACTTAAAAGAATTAAACATACCAACGAAAGTCCCCATTTATTATTTTGGAGACCTCGACCGTGAAGGTGTTTCAATTCTATACCGAACATCTCAAAAAGATTATAAAGTCCAACCAATGATACCATTTTACCGAGCTATATGGAAAAATAGAAGAAATAAAAAGGGAAAGTCTCAAAATTGGAATGAAGCTTCAGTGAACTTTTTCCTGTCATATATGGATAAAGAAATAAGGGGAGATATCCTACAGTACTTAAAAAAAGGGCAATATATTCCGCAAGAAGCGTTAAGTATAGAGCAACTAAGGAGGATGTCTAATTGGAAGTAGCAAGACTTTATGAAGGGATCTCAGAAAGGTATCAAAATCTTGTGTTATTCATGCCAATTTACCAATTGAAGCAGGCGACGCACAGTAGATATAAAAAATACGATTTAATGGAACTGGGCTTTGGGACTTTGTTGTTTTATTATTAATGAAATGTTAACGGGGAAAGGTAGTGTGACAAATCACCAACTCACAATCTTCATCCAAAGTATAATGAAGGAAGTATATGGGACTATGCTGTCTCAAGATGAGGCTAACGAACTAAGAAGATATTTAGTCGATGAAAAATTAAGAAACAACGGAGAAAACTTTGCTTATTCCCACACAGTTTACCCAGGTGATGAGAAAAAAACTATACAATTCCAATTAATTGAATATGCTAATTGGACTTATGAAGGACATAAAAACAAAGAAATAAATTTACGACTTTCCGAAAAAGGAATTGAATTGTTGTTCAAAACAAAAGAAATGTTCTCAGAAATGCAAATTAGTATTACTGCTTTATTTTTAAAACAGCAATTAGAAAAAGGAGAGTTTGCTCCTGCACTAAACGCAGCGAAGGACTTGATATTTCAAATTGATAGCCAAAGGAATTCCATCGACAGGTATTCAGAAAAAATAAGAAGAAATGCTATTTCTGCTTTAGAGAAAGATCGCTTGAACCAAACCATTGAAAACTCAACCAATCAAACGAAGCAAGAGAAAGAACAGATTAACGACCTTAGAAAAAATATTGATGAAATCAAAATGAATTACATTAACGGCGTACTAACAAAAAGAGAAAGAAAAAAATATGAAACTATTCTACAAATCGATAGTTTATTAGATAGTTGTAACTCAAAAATTGCCATCTTATTTACCAAAAAGCTTGATTTATCAACTACAGCTAGAAGTTCTGTTGAACTTTTAATTGAAAACCTGTTCGCAAAGAAGTTTAACTTCGAACAAGCAGTGCTCCAAAACTGGGTGACAAAGAGAGTAACGCAAGAAAAGGCCCACAAGTTACTGAAGCCGATAATGCCAGTTAAATATCCGAAAACTTATCATCCGATGTGGGCATTCAAGACGCAGACAGTGAAAAAAGTGAATCATAATCTAGAAAAAATGTTGCCAGAGTTATCAGAAGAGGAAAAAGAGGCGGAAATTCTAAAGTTAAAACAACAAGAAGAGAAAGACTTTCAAAATTTTAAAAGAATGGCTGAATACCTTTTATTGCCGCTGATTGAGAAAGAATATTACTTTATCTCAGATGTTCTTAAGGATCTACGAGAAAATAATTTGTCGCTCTATTCCGAATTAGAAAACCAAGATTTTCAGTTGTTCTTAGACACTGTTATGGCATTACATTTCAATACTTATAAACAGTTTGAAATGCATGATTTAGATGAAATAGCACACGACCCAGATGAAAATAAAGTACTGATTAGTATAACAAATGAAAACGACGAATTAGAAGATATAGGTGGGTTTTTGATTGTGGAAACAGAGAAAGAATTTGAATTCGCCAACGGAGCGATGATTACAGACTTTATTATCTTAAGAAAGGAGAAAAAAGAATGATAGAAACAGAAAAGGTAAAAGAAGCATACACATTATTTCAGACTGTAATGATAAGGGGAAGTATCGATAAAAACAGAGATCCAGATCTATTTCATTCTTATTTAGACCCGGATATAAGAGATATTATTCGACAAATTTTCCAACCTGTTTCTCAGTCTAAAATTGTACAGGTAGATCAAACACTTTATTTTGTGCCCGAAATGGAGAATGATACATTCGCTTATAGCAATAGTGAACTGTTAGAGTTGATGAAACTAAAAGATAATAAGCAGCTGTACTTTGCTCAATTCATTTTTATGAATTTGCTCAGTGAATTCTTTGGAGATCAATTTTTACAAACTGGAGAAACGCGAGCATTCATAAAGGTGGATGAAATAATGGCAAGAGTGAATGAATACATGCAAAATTTTGATCAAAAATCCGAAGAGGAATTAGAAGAATTGCAAACTAGATATGAACTAGACATTAGAGGGATGTTGGAAACGTGGAAAGGACTTTCGGATGTAACAGAAGATATCAAAGATCTGTCTAAGGCAACCAAAAGAGATTACGGGTTCTTTCTAAAAGTATTGCGCTTTTGGGAAAATGAAAAACTAATTATAATTCGTGAAAAAGAAGAAATTTCTTTAACAGATAAAATGAAAAACATCTCTAACTCTTTCTATCATAATGGAGAGCGAATTACTAGAATGCAGGAATTATTAGATGAAATAAAAGAAATTAACAAGGAAGGGGGAGAAGGAGTATATGCCTAAGTTAAATAGAATTAGGATTTCAAACATTAAATTAGATGGCGGAAATAAAGTGTTCGGGGACAAGATTTTTAATGTTATGGGAAACAATGCCTTATTTCTATTAGAAAACGGTGGAGGGAAAACAAGTCTTATTCAGTTAATTCACCAGGTTATCCTCCCGAATCATACTATCCAGGGAAGAGAAATGAAAAAGAACGTGCAAAAGGGGCAAACGATTCACGTTGCTACAGAATGGATTCAAGATGATGAATTTCGAGATCATTTTGTTACTGGTTTTTGTTTTGAAAACTACGGTGTGAAACGGTACAAAGATGATCCTGGTTATGAGTATTTCAACTATGTTAACGAATACGATCACCAAAATGCGATTCGACTAGAAGATTTACCTTTCTCTATGGAAGGTAGGGTAACCAATTTAAAGATGCTGAAAGAGTTTTTGCGAAAACAAAAAGGTGTTCAAGTGGCTTATAAAAACAAGAAACAATACCAAGAATCATTAGAACAGTATGGGCTTATGGGTTCCGAGTGGAAAAATATATCGAAAATAAACAGTGAAGAAGGTGGTATCAAAGCGTTTTTTGAAAAAGTTTTAACGACAGAAACTTTATTAGAGCGTTTATTTGTGCCATTCCTAGAGGAAAATTTATTTCCTAACGAACAAGAAAAGAATGCGATCTCTAATGCATTCCAAACTTATAAAGAAAAGTTACTTAGCCTTCCAGAGCAGGAAAAAAAACTAAAAGATTATCAAGTTATATTAGGTAGTGCCGACTCTATTATAGATGCTTGTGAAGTATATAATAATATTAGAACAGACCTCGAGATAGCACAAAAGATGCTTGGAAGAGTCTATGTGACAATTAAAAATCGCATAGAGGATAACAATGAACTCCTAAAAGAAGTTAAGGAAAAAATCGTACAAATTGAAAGTGAAATTAAACATGTAAATTGGAAAATCAAATCCTATGAAGCGCATGCCTTTAAGATACAACTTCTTAAGGCAGAGGAGGAATGGAATGAGGCTGAAGAACAAGTTCGGAAACTAACGAAAGATAAAGATTACCTTGAACGTTCAATTAAAGAACAACAAGCTGCTCAAAAATACGGATATTACCAAGATGTTCTGGAAAATGCCTATGAAGCTAGGGCTGAAATTGAATCCGCCAAATTAGAAGGAGGAGAACGTTTAATAAAACTACAAGAAGAAAAGGAAATAGTATCTAAACAATACCGTCATCTAAAAGTTAAACAAGAGAAAGAACTTGACTCATTGGAAAACCATTTTACGAGTATTAATCTAGAACTTACAGAAGCCAAGGACAATAAAGAACTAAAACAACAAGAGCTAATGGCAATAAGTGAAACACGAAAAGAACTAAGTGTCTATATACAAAATTATGAAAAAGAACTAATTGAATTACAAAAAAATCATGCTGAGGTTTGGGACAAAGATGCTCTTCATACTGAGAATACTTTACAAAGAGAATTGAAAAAAGTTCAGTTTGAAAAGGAACAATTAGAAATAAAGGAACAAAAGGATTGGGAACGATTTTCTTGTTTAAAAAATCAAGAACAAGAGATAAAAACAAAAACATTGTCTGAAAAGAACCAACTTTCTGAAAGAGAAAAAGAATTTGACACTTTCTCTGAATTAGAAAATTCTTTGAAAGATAAAGTAGATTCATATCTAACAATACAGGAAACTAACTTGTTTTATTACAAAGAAAATATTGAAAGAAAGTTAGTAAGATTAAAAGCTGAAATGGATAAACACATTACAAATCTAACTTTTGAGATGGAGCATTACAAGCAAATCCTAGAAAGTATTGACCAAAAAGGATACCACGCTCACGTAGAACTAGAAAATGTCAAGGATTACCTAATAGAACGAGGTATTGATGTTATTTTAGGGGTGGAATGGATTACTAGATTAAGGTTAACAGAGAGGCAAAAAAGGCAAATGATAAGAAAAAATCCTATGATTTCTTTTTCTATCATCGTAGAGTCCAATCAAATCCCAAAGATCAAACGTACCCTAAAAGGATATAAAAAAGAACTAACCATACCTATTTTATTAATGGACAAAACTCACACTCAAGAAGATGAAAAAGAGTTTTTATATGAACTTCATCGATCTTTATTCGTCTTTCATCATTTCCAAATTCGTTATCATTCGGACGATTGGCAAGCGCTACAAAGGGAAATTAGACAAAGCATAGAGAAATATGAGGGAGATTTGAGAAACAAAAAAAGACAATTGAAAGAATTGGAGCAGCTTGAAAACGAACTCTACACCTTCTGGTCTAATTATTCTAGTGTATCCAGAAAAGAGTTGGCAAACCAAATTAATCGGATTAAACAGGCTATCACTGTTCTTCATGAAGAAGAATCTGAACTAGATCTAACCATACGATTATCCGAGGAAAAAAGGAAAAGTATTGCAAGCCAGATAAAAGAAAAACAAAAAGAAATTGACCACATAAGACAAGTAACAAATGAGTTTGCAAGTTTTAATTACAGGTATTTAAATTTAAATACAAACAAATCGAAATTGGAAGTTACAAACCAAGATTTTGCAGAGTTAAAACGAACCGTTGAATTTATAAAGATTACTATTAAGAAATTAGAATCAAAAAAAGATTCTCATACTTCGAATATAAACAAATACAAACTTGTCCAAAGCAATTTATTAAGGGATTTTAAAGACTACGACTTTTTAAATGTAGAGGAAAAGATAGTGGCTACAGAACAGGAATATAGCAAACAAAAATCCATATACAAATCGCTTCGTGAAAAAGCTAACTCTGATTTCAAACGGCTAGAGAGTTTGGAAAGAATCTTAAATCAGAGTGAGAATACGATGCAAAGGTACGAACAAGATATTGAATCGCTTGGCTATTCTATGGAAACGATCGGATCAATGAATATGGTTTATGATCAAAGGCTGTTAGAACAATTCAAGTTTGAAGTTAATGGAGTATATGATATTGTGAAAGATTGGCAGGAAAAATTGCAAAAAGCAAAAATAGATCAACAAACTAGCAAGCATTTGTACGATAAAGAAGTAATGCAAATAGATAAATTCTATGAGAAGGAACCGTATGAATTTGGCGAAACCGTAAAAGAAGAGATTGAATTGATCGAACAACAAAAAGATAGATTAGCAAATAGAATAAAAAGTGAGAAAACCACAGAAGAAGATATAAAGAAAAAACTATTGAATCTAACTACTGCATTAGATGGTTTAGATGGAGATAAACAAAATATTGTTGGAATTGTAGGAGCAGAAGTGCTGCGTGATGAGGAATGGAACGAAAAAAATCCTTCTCGTTTTATTTTTGATCAAAATAGTAAAATTACTGATAAAAGAGGAAGACTATCCGAGCAACGATTTAACGTTAGTAAAAGGTTAGACCAACTCTTGGAAGATATTAAAAAGACTGGAAACGGTTCACTTATCCATATGACAAAACAGTTAATCGAGTTATTAGATCAAGATAAAGATGATTATGATTTAATCATAAAAAGCTTTTTAGATATAATTGAAAAAGTTAAAATTTATGAAAAAGTAATTGAAGTGGAAAAAAAACAATCTGAAGAGGGACGAGAATCTTTGATTGATAATATGTATGCTCGATCTGAGACAATTCATAAAAACATCATAGATATTACAAAAAGTTCTCAAATTAAGCGTGGGGCAGATATTGTACATCTAATCAAGATTCGTTGGACGAGGAGGGAACCAGAAGAAGCAAAAAATGAGTACCGACTATTCGTAGACAACGTTTTGAAGGAGTTATCTAAACAGAAATACAATGGACTGGATGATGCTCAACTCGATGTGTTGTTTGATAAGATGATGACAATGAAAAATGTAATCAATTGCTATGCAGATATAAATCGTTGTGTCGTAAAGGTCGTAAAACCAGAAAATTTTTTGTTAAATAAATACGACGATCATTTTTGGGATGAAGTAGCAGATTGGAGTGGGGGTGAAAAACAGTCCGCGAGAATGTGTATGTTTATTGCATTCAACAACCACTTACGTAAAAGACGTTTTTCCAAAGAAACTTCTACTAAGTTCATAATTGTGGATAATCCATTCGGTGAAGCAAGCTCAGATCACGTTGTAAAGCCTTATATTGATTTGGCGAAAATGACAAATACACAATTGTTCTGTCTAACAGGTATTAAAGATAAGTCTATTCAAGCTGAATTTGATACAGTTATTAGCAATCAATATATCTTTAGAAGAGGAATTTTAATGTTAAGCAGTCAAGAAAGATTTAAAAATGAAGATATACAAGCAAATGTGGAGCTTGATAGTATCTTCTATGCAAAATAAACACATAAACATTGGTCTATTCACTAAGTTATTAAGGGTGACAAAATGAAAAACATCCAAGCATTCGCCAAACAATACAACCAAGAAATGAACTGGCATATGGATAAGGGTAGCTCAGAACAAACAAAATCCGCTCTATTAGGCAACTACATGCGTCTAACAACCGAAGTTGCCGAAGTAACAGAGGAATTACGAAAAGGCTTCAATATGACTAACACATATATTAATGAAGGTATGGATGAGGAAAAGGCATTTGAAATTGCGATGGATTCTATCAGTGAAGATCTTGGAAAAGAGTTAGCTAACTGTCTTGCATATATAACTAAATTCGCTAACTACTTTGAGGTTGATTTAGAAGACACTTATTTTGCAAAGATGGAAGAAGTAAGGGATCGAAAAAATAGGGATGTAAGTTTAGTTAGGGAATAATTCATTTGTCTGACACTTGAAAAGCTTTTACCATACAAATAGAAGATGTAACCATGTATCAAATTCCTTTATTGGGGTGAAAAAATGGGGATACACACTGGAAAATCAAAAGACTATTATTTTAGTTTGTTTAAACCGGGGAATGCTAGGTTTTTAGCAAAAAAGATAGACGAGTATCTTTACAAAGAATGTTTATATAAAGATGAAGTTGAAGACTATCATGAAAGATATAATAATGGGATTCGCACAGATTGTGTAGGGTATGTAAGTAAGAGAGGATCATTCAAATTCGCAACTTTAACATCTGCGAGAAAGGTGTGCTTTGTCCTTCATCTAGGAAAAAAACTGCATACGGAAACTGCTAGAGAAATGCAAAAGGAGATAGATGATTTGTTAGGACATTCATACGGAAAATCTGATGGGACTAGACCTACTCCGGGCGAAGTGTACATTAGATTAGAATGGGTAGACAACTTAGAGCTAATAACAAATTTTATTAATAAGGCATATAGTTTGAGGCTGCAAAAGTAAAAACTCATGCATCGGATGACACGTCAGCCTTTAATTGGTTAAAGGAGAAAATAAGAATCGAGAATGAACGCGAAATCTGGAGGACGAGGCAGATAATCTACGTTTGTCGCAGGTGAGTAATATTAGTGGTTCAAATCCCAACGGTAGCGCGTATTTGTGTTATGTTCATGGTATCGATCGGAACCTTCGATTGGTCATCGATTAGGAATTTGAATAAATTGCCTTGAACGGACACAGGAGGGATGGGGAGGTCAGTCCATTTAAATTTATATTGAAATCAAGTCTTCAATTAAAGGGCGATTCTATAATAAGGATTGGGTCATTATCACATATAAGTGCCTATTGTTGAAAACTATTTCGAACCATAATTAGGTATCTAATTCTACTCAGCTGTTTGATATGTTTTTTTGTGTATCGTGTTGACCTTATGGAAAGATAATAGATGTTTATTCAAACAAAACATTGGTTACCTGTATCTTTTATTGTAATATAAGGGAAAATGCTTTTATTATCTTGGAAGGTGACCTAATTTGGAAGAGAAAGAAATAAAATTTGGTAACAAAGACTTTGGAAGAACTCCAATAGAAAGACTGATAATTTTATTAGAGAAGAAAGGCATATTACGACAAGTAATTAATCTTTTATTTTTGGTTATATTAGTTGGAATCAACTCTCAAATTCATAACGATACAACAAAAGGTGTTCAGTTTCTGATTATTGTATTTTTAATACTTTATAGCGGTAATGAATCCACTACAAACTTTTTTGGTGCAGCTACTTTAGCAATATTTATAACAATTCATTTTTCAATGTTTGGTTTTAATGCAATTGCACTGATTCTAACATTTACTATATTTTTATTATTTAAGAAGAGACTAGAAAAAAATTTCTTAGGACCAATCTCCATTTACTTATTTATTGATACATTATATATATATCTTGATTTACAGTTTACAGGTATTTTTAGTTTTTTAAGTAACTATCTATTCTCAGAGAATGCAGTAATAATACTATTATTAATACCTGCAACTAATTTATTTTTGATTGTTGAGAGGCAAAGTAAGAAAACTTTTACTAATAGATTTTTAAACAAATATTTTGTATTCATATCTTTAGCATTCTTATTCGGGATAGCATTCTTCATAGGAATAATTTTAAGTAATAGTGCACTAATATATGTTTCATATTTTCTCCTTATTTTTTATGCTATAGGAACCTTTATTTACAAAAATCAAACTATAATATTACTCCTTCCTATCGCAGTGATTATTTTAATAGCATATGTTTTAAACGCCTTTAACTAATGAAGCAGGTTTATTGCAATTGTTGTATAAATAACTTGAAAAAAAGTTATCATGAAGAAAATTTTAAGTGTATTATTTATAACAAACACTCCAGAATCACGGTAAAATTCACTTTCATTTTTAAGAAAAGGGTTTATTTTTATGGAACGACGAGGAGGAGAGTGAAAGTGATCTTGGATAATATTGGAGTTTATACGGACACCATTTATTCGATAGTGAAATCGAAACAGATCCCGCATCTAAAAAACAGCACACGTATTTTATTTGCAAAGGATTCCATTCATCTATGGATCCAGTATCGGGAGTACATCAACTTACGTATCTAATGATACGTAGGTTTTATAATTTCCATTTTTCTACAATTTAACTACCTTTTCTCCAAATATTAGGTAAAATATTACTAGGCTAAATTTATTAGTAATTCATTTACGATTTTTTTATGAAAGAGGGGTCACAAATTCTTTGGATATAAGAAAACACCTGATACTTGTAAACAACAAAGATCAAACAGTTCAAATAGACTTTTGTCAAAAACAAAATAATAATTGGCATATTCGATACTATAACAATAGTCAAGTATATCCTTATAATGAAGAAAACATATTTTCGAACAGTAGCCCAAACACAATAGATCACAAAACTTCCATTGTGTACGAAAATAATCAGCCAATATCTGGCATTAATACTATACTGGAATTTGGTCCTTACATAAGAATTATCTTTACTAGCGGATATAATAAAATATTTCGAAGGTCTGAGATTAACATTGAAAAAACTTGCTTAACAAACAAAAAGGCAAAGGATTGCTTTAACTACTTAAAGGAACTAGCTGAACATGTCAGTGTGAAGAAAGACGGTGAACTCACTTTTTTAAGCAAGCAATATAACAGTCTTTCCACTATAAATCCTCGTAGTGTTCTATCATCCTATTTAGAGAGAAAGCCTTTAAAAAGAGAGGTAAATCAAGCGCAGGTTATTTTTCCATTTGGATTTAATACAAGTCAAATGTCAGCGACAGAAAAGGCAATGACGGAACAGGTCAGCATTATTGAAGGTCCACCGGGAACTGGAAAAACACAGACTATCTTAAATATCATTGCAAATGCAATCATAAACAAAAAGACAGTTGCAGTGGTTTCTAACAATAATTCTGCGACTGCTAACGTTCTTGAAAAGCTACAAAAGTATGGTCTTGATTTCCTCGCAGCACAACTAGGAAATAGAGAAAACAAAGATGAATTCTTTAAAAAACAATCTGGGGAATATCCTGACATGCGTGAATGGGTGCTGGAAGAGAAAGAATACGACTTAATTAAAACAAACTTACATGATGCACAACACAAACTAACTGAAATGCTAGAATTTAAAAATCAACAAGCACTGGTAAAACAAGAACTATCTCAATTACAAACTGAATATAGTTATTTTAATCACTACTATTCAGACTCAGACTATAAACAACTCCAAGTGAATTCCTTAACTCGATTGAACGCTGATAAAGTGTTGAAGTTTCTAATTGAATATCAACGAAATGTTCAAAAGGGAACTATAAAATTAAGTAATAAATTATACAATTTGTTTGTATATCGAATATTCAACTTCAAGCTATATACATATTCAGCAGAAATTGTCATTTCTTTTTTACAAAAAGTTTATTATGAGTCAAAAATGAAAGAGTTAAAAAACAAAGAAGAATCACTTACCCGAAAGCTTGAGAATTACGATTTTGAGAGCGAGATGAAACAATACAGAGATGACTCTATGAAATTATTTAAGGCAAGTTTAGCTGATGTTTATGGAGTGGCTGACAATAGAGAAGTATTTACAGCAAAGGCGCTCTGGAAAAATTTCAATCGTTTTATAAAGGAATATCCAGTCGTCTTAAGTACCACACATTCATTACGAAATAGTGCTGGAGCAAATTATCTGTTTGATTATGTATTAATTGACGAAGCTTCACAAGTGGATGTAGTGACAGGCGCACTGGCTTTATCTTGTGCCAAAAATGCTGTAATTGTAGGCGATGTTATGCAGCTTCCTAATGTAGTACCTGAGGAAGTTAAACAGAAAACTAATAGGATTTTTGATACGTATGAACTGGATCAAGCATACAATTATGCAGAGCATAGTTTGTTAACTTCGATAGTAGGTTTATATCCTGCCATTCCTAAAACACTGTTGAAGGAGCATTACCGCTGCCATCCTAAAATTATTGGGTTTTGTAATCAGAAATTCTATAATAACGAGCTAGTTGTCTTAACAGATGAGCAGGAGAGCGAGAAGCCATTACTTTTATATAAAACGGCGAAAGGAAATCATGCAAGAGGAACGTTAAATCAGCGACAGATTGATGTTGTGTTTAATGAAGTCATTCCTAATCAACAGATTAATGCGAAACAACAGTCGTTAGGTATCATTTCCCCATACCGTATACAAGCTAATGAACTCCTGAAAGCAAGCGGAGATCAGAATATAGAAGCAGACACTGTTCATAAATATCAGGGCCGCGAGAAGGATATAATCATTCTGACTACGGTTTCGAATACAATGAATGTAGATGATTTCGCCGATAATTCTAACCTTATCAACGTGGCAGTTTCACGTGCAGCGAAGCAGTTAATTGTTGTTGTGGCAGATGGAAGCGAAGACTGGCATGGGACGAACGTTGGAGATCTAGTCAGGTACATTAAATATAATAACTTTGACATGATAGAAAGCCAAATTTATTCTGTGTTCGATCTTCTTTACAGTAGTTATTCGGATAAACTATTAGAAATAATGGAAAATCCTAAACAAGTTTCTGCTTATAAATCAGAAAATCTAATGAATGCTGTGATAGAGAAGGTGTTAAGCAGGGTTGAATTTAGGAGTCTTGACTTTGTGCTTCACCAGCCATTACGCATGCTAATCAAGGATCCAGTTAAGCTTACCGACGTTGAGCGTAAATTTGCGATGAATATATTAACGCATACGGATTTTGTTATTTTTAATAAGATAGATAGAATGCCGGTACTGGTAGTTGAAGTTGATGGTCATGCTTTCCATGCAGCGAATGAAACCCAGCTCAAGCGTGATGAGATGAAAGATACCATTTTGCAGAAATATGGTATTCCAATTATTCGTATGAAAACGACGGGGAGTGAAGAGGAGAGAGTACTGCGCGATAAACTTGGAGAATTATTGGGATTATAAATTGATATGATTAAAAGGGGACCGAAAGATAAAAAAGCTTAATTCCATTTAACAAGGAATTAGGCTTTTGATAGTAGACAATCACGACCGTTAGTTTAAGTGTAAAACAATACAATAATACTACCGTTCTGTATTTTCTCTCAACGTTTTTATAAAAGTCTTCCACTCTTCCATTTCTTGAAAAGAAGCAAATCCTTCAAAGCTCAAAAGGTTATCATTAAAAGAGTTTGGCTCTGTTTCTGCGAGGTATTTTATGTTTAGCATAGCTTTGTCGATGTTATTCGATAAACCCCAACACCTGGCAGCCTGCCCATAATATTTTGGTTCCATTTTATTCATTTCTTCGTAATGTAATGCCCAATCACTCCACTGTTCATTATTTAAGTCTGTCACATTTTCAATAGGTGGGTATGGCGTAAAACAACTATATTCCTTTAATTTCTTAAACCCAACTCTTTCAGCAATTGTAATCGAACCAACATTGGTATCAACACAATGCCATCCAATTTCTTTTACCCCCTTATTCATAGATGCATTTACGGTAGCAGCTAAAGTAATAGTACCTAATCCTCTCCTCCTAAAATCCTTGTCTGTGTTAATTCCTATTTCGATTCTATCTCCTACGATACAATCTACTAGGCACCAGCAAACAATTTTATTACCTTTTCTTATATAAACGCCTAAGCAATAGTCATCTACATCGTCCATGTTATTGAAAACAAACCAATCTTTTATTTCTTCGCTATTTTCATATTGCAGTTCATCTAATTTATCTGAATAGACATATTCCAAGGTGTATTGTTCCTCCAGATTTTCTGAGAAATTTTCAAAGAGTAGTTTATCAAACTGGTAATAGCTCCTCCTATATTTCTTTATGGCTACATTACAATGGATTTCATGTATTTTTCTTTCCCATTCTTCAGTATCACAAATAACAGTATCATAGAAATTGAGCTTCTCTTTAATTTCTGCATTGAACAACGGATTGTTTGGGTTACCCGCTACCACATTGGAGATAGGAGTTATTATCAATGTAGATAAAGGATCCGTAACATTATCCACATAAATCTCTCCTGGTACATTTTCTGTAATTACTGCTTCAATAAATAATTCGTGGTTTGTATTCTTAATTAAATTCGATACTTTTCTGTAATCACTATTTTTCAATAGATTAATCAAATGAACATCTCCTTAAAGTTTTTCATGCATTGTTCGTCTCTAAATATTCCACCTTGATTTAAAAAGAGAAGAATAACAACGAAATTAAAAACCTGAACGCATCGTCAATAAAAAAGCCACAGAGTTATAAAATAACCCTGTGGCTCATTGTTTAAAATTTTTCAACAGCCAATGCTCACAATTGCCAAGCTTCATTCATGTTGACATTAGATTCCTAACTTAATCCGCATGAGTGAGAGGCAAAAATTTTAGCTTCCAAGGTTATTTTCTCTAAGATTATCATTGTATCTCTCACTCCCTTCATTAATATTAAGAATATTATATCAATTATTTACATTGAATTCAATACAATACGGTAACTTTCACTTTCATCTTGAAAAGGAGTTTTTTTGGAACGGCAGATAATGACAGTGAAGGAAATTGTATATTGTTCTGGTTACTAATAATAGTTTGGTATAAAATGGAAGTAACAGGAAAGAACGAAGGGTTAAGAATGTAATTTACAGAAGAAAAGATACTACCGCTCTTTGATCAAGCATATGTATCGTATGGTTAATAAAAAGAAAGGCGGACAGTAAAATGTATCTAATTTTATTCACTATAATTTATTGTGTATTAACAAGGGTCTTGGATGTAGACTATGGACCAGCTCTTGGAATTTATATAATAGGTTTAGGGCTTGCCAAAGGATGGCGTACGAAGGAATTAAGAGATGTCTTTAACTTTAGAAGAAATAAATATTTGTATAACAAATTTGGATTGAAAGATTCTTTAACGGAGTATTTGTCTCTATTCTTCGTTTTTTTAAACGCTCTTCTAATCGCTAATTCGTCTTTTACTGCATTTGAATTATTATGGATGTTATTTCTTGTTGGGGCTGTATACCGCTTTATATTTTGGGGTGTAACACAAGCAATCCGGACTGGAAACTAATTTATATAAACATTTCCCCTCGATTACCGATAGAAAAAGATTCTAATGTAAAAACATATGAATTTGTATGTGAGGGATAATTTCTCTGGAAATTGTTATAGAGTAAAAAATAATACGAAAGGGGATTTGTGATGAAGAAATATATACCATTTGCAGTAGTCTGTGTTATTATCATTGGACTTGTAGCTTTCCAAAGTATAAGTGCTGAAGAAGGCAAAGAAACAGTTGAACCGGTTAAAGACAAAACAACAGAAGTTTCATCAAAAGAGGAACCTAATAAAGAAGAACCTAAAACAGCAATAGACAAAGAGACCGAAAAGGAAGAAACAAACGAAGAGGTATTCATATCTGAATATAGTTCGATTAATGACTGGGTACAAAATACCGATAAATTAATTCATTTAGACAAAGAGAAATGGGGTACCAGTCAATACGAGTATGAAGCTAGTTTGGCTTATGTCACTTATGAGTATGCTGAATACTTCCAAGATGATGCAAAGGAACCTGAATTGAAAAAACAAATGAAGATTGTACATGATATTGCAAAAGAGATCGGTGTTTCTGCTATAACATACAAAAACACTGAAAAAGATAAACATAGTGAACGATATGAGAGATTTAAAAAAGAGTTTCAACAATTAAAAGATATGCTATAGATGGCATTTACAGTCCTTCATGAAGGGCTTTAAAGGGGGAGTTCCAATGAGAAAGCTTATTTTCTTACTATTACTGTTAACTTTATTTGGTTGTAATCAAAATAACGAAATTGATGAAACATCGCCAAATTTTGAAGAACAGGGAACTTCCGAACAGAATAATACGAATCCCGATTATCAGAATGTATTTATAGAAGAGGTTAAGGAAACGAGTATTGTTATTGTTCCGCCTGCTACAGATCCGGATGCTAGTTATCCTGCTTATGAAATCTTCGTAGACGAACATACAAAAATTGAAGGAAACAAAGAAAAGTTTGATGAATTAGCAAAAAATGATGATGTGAAAGTATGGGTTAAACAAAAGGGGTCAGAAAAAGAGATAGCAACGAAGATTGTTGTCCTAGATTAAGAGTGCAATTTGTAATTTTTTGTGCTCTTGTCCGAGTCCCTTCTTAAGAAAATGGCTATGATTAATTGTTGATTTAAGCAGGTAATTACATGGTCCATCTTGAAATTATTAATTATGCTAAAACAATATGCTGCATAGGAGGGGATGGAAAATGGATGTAAGGGATCTATTGTTACAGCAATGGGGAAGTTGTTTAGATGAAGAAGACTGGTTTCCGCCACTTGAAAAAGTGCTGGAAGATATCACTTTTGAACAAGCAACTTGGAAATCAGCTGATGTGGAGATGAATTCCATTTGGGAATTAGTTTGTCATTTACTTTTCTTTGAAAAGAGATTTCTAATGCGATTTCAGGGTGAAACAGCGAATGAACCACAGGCAGAAGATAATGATGCTACATTTCGATTACCTGCTGAGACGTTGAAAAATTGGAAGGCAACAAAACAAGAATACTTTCATGTCCATCGTGAACTGGGAAATATACTAGCAAATGCAGAACACGAGGATTTGTATAGAGAGGTTCTGCGAGAAGATAATTCGTTAGTGCTTGAACTGAAGAGTTTAGCAATGCACGATGCATATCATATCGGGCAAATTGTCTTTATAAGTAAAATGCAAGGAGCATGGCCAGCGAAACGGAGCTTTTAGAAAAGCTTCATTAGCTTTACAGTTATGGTGCGCTCTTCCGGAATGAGGGAGAGCGCACCTCTGTGAAGAACGGTATACTACGAGTGAGAGGTACTATCCTCTCAAGAAAATTATAACACTAGCATATTATTTTTCTTTTAACATGGAATACTTCTGATACGCCCTGTAGTAACTGCAGCCAAATAAAACTACCATAAATGCGGGAAGCGACCTCAAGAGAACGAATGGTGTTTCAAATATAATCGCTTTCCAGAACATTGCCCCTTTCATACTCCAAAGACCTTCCGTTAAATATAATCCCGAATCCTTGTAAATCGAATAAGAACAAAACAAACACAGCGCACCCAGCCAAAAGGAGTAATTCATTAATCTTTTATAATAATTACCCTTTGATTGACGGTCCGAGAAAATTTCATTTTGATCATCTTCTTCCTTTTGCCAATACTGTCTTCCACCCAGCCGGTGCCCCTCTATGTGGCTCCAGCCAAAATCTTCATAGATCGCTTTGTATTCCTTGAATTTCTCCTTTGGTAAATAATCTTGATAATCAAGTCGCATCACATATCTTTTGTCCGTTTTTTTGAAAGTGTATATGCCTAATCCATTAATATTTGTACAGTGATTGCCATCTTGTAATTGCTCATTCAGCCAGTTCTCTTCTTTTTCAATATCAAAAAACATGCTAAACAGTTTCATCTGAATCTTCCTTTCCGTACAAAGATAAAATATGCGATAGCCTTTCTTGTTCCATTTTCAAAATGGCGCTTCCTTCCGCAGTTATCATATAAATTTTTCTCCGGCCCGAATTTCCTACAGGTTCAATCCAACCGTGCTTATTCAGGTTCTCAATTGCACCATACAAGGTACCAGCCGCTAAACTAACAGTACCATTACTTAATTCCTCTATTTTCTGCATAACGGCATAGCCATGAAGCGGTTCACGTAACGCCAACAAAATATAATGCATGGTTTCAGACAAAGGTAATAATTTATGTTTCATACTCACACCCTCTATTCATTTCAACTATATAGTTTAACTGTATATTAATATAATACAGTTCAACTGAATAGTCAACAGCATTTTAAATAACAAAGTAAAAAGTTTAATCCAGTAATAGGAAACCGATTTTTTGTTATATTATAAATGTTATACTTATTGTACTTAGTTGAAGTGAATTAGGGATGGTATGATTACACATGACGAAAAAACATACTAAGCTAGGGAAGGTAATTGTTTGGATAGGTTTTCTGTTTTTTATGTCAGGATTTTTTATTGTAACTGATTTGGCGGGAGAAGATACTCCAGAAGCCTTCTATCCTTTTGCTATGCCATCAATCATAATAGGAATAATTCTGCTCATTGCTTCTAATTTCTTTAAAAAGAAAAAATAGTTCCAGCATCGGAGGCATTGATTGGTTATGGTTTTAATTAGGACAAGAATTATACGATTATGTGAAGCAATTTTTCGAAAGCAATAATGTTAATGAATTTCTTTTACATATATAAAGTATTTACCAAAATGGATACAACAGAACGTATATTCGTGTTATAGTTTTCTTGATACTATTTTAGGGGGGATAATTATTAAATTAACAGATATCAACATCAAAGAACGAATGAGACATTATAATGTGCCAGGTTTAAGTATTACATTGCTTGAGAATGGTCAAATTTGCGGATCAGAAAATTACGGTGTATTAGAGGTAGAAAGAGATAAAAAAATTAATGAAAACACTATTTTTAATGCGTGTTCCATTAGCAAATTTTTAACAGGAATGGTTGCTATGAAGCTAATAGATGAAGGTCTTCTTGATTTAGATGAGGATATAAATAAAAGACTTGTATCGTGGAAAGTACCAGAAAATGAGTTTACTAAAAATGAAAGCGTTACATTAAGAAACTTGCTTAGTCATCAATCTGGAATTAAAGATCCTGAAGGTAGTTTTTCTGAACTAAATACAAAAGTAGGAGTTCCTTCGATGGTTGAATTATTAGAGGGTAAAACTCCTTATTGTAAAGATCCTATTAAAGTACTGTACGAACCAGAGAGTGAATTTCACTATTCAGATGCAGGTTTTTGTATTGTTCAGCAACTAATAGAAGATGTTACGGAAAAGCCGTTTTATCAAGTAGGGAATGAACTAATATTTAAACCATTAGGGATGGAAAACAGCCATTTACATACAGCGATGTTAGATATGAATAAAAAGGAGTTTTCTTGTGGTCATAACAAAAACGGTGAAGCGGTAGATGGAAAGTATCCTATATATCCTTACCCAGCCGCTTCTGGATTATGGACAACTTCTATAGATTTAGCTGTTTTAGTTTTTGAGCTAATGAATGCTCTAAAAGGAGAAAGTGAAATTGGTATTTCAGAAAGTTTAGCAAAAGAAATGATAACACCGCAAAAAGATAAGAGTTGGACTGGATTAGGTATGTTTCTTGAAGGCGCCGAAAGAGAATTAGAAATTACATCACTTGGTTGGGGAGTAGGTTTTCAATGTTTGCTGGCAGCATTTCCGCACTCAGAAAAAGGTGCAATTATTATGACGAATGCAGAATTAGGTGTTCATCAAATGGAAGGCGTAATAGGAGAGATATATAGATCGCTTATGAAGCCAAATAGTCGAGAGTCTCTGTAGTATTTATATTTCATGAACATTGCGGACGAATTGAGTCACTTATGCGAAGTTTTAAGCCAGTCATTGCGGAATAAATTACCACCGTCTCCGGAGTAGAGGGCCAGTACAATATATTGAATACTCTACTGTATAATAAAGTTTCATTTCCAGCTAAGGGAATATACCTATTTTGATATATTTTAATAATAAATGACAAAAATGTACGAGTAAAGTAGAAATGACTTCAACAATCTGGCCAGTTTGTTGAGCAAACAGCGTATTATAAATAAATTTTTAAGAAGGGGGTATTAATATGGACTTATCTATCTCAGAACAATTACAATACTCAACTGTTAGAATTGAATGTGAACATTCTGATGGAGATATGAGTACGGGTTCCGGTTATTTCTTTAAGTTTAAAGAAAAAAAAGAGAGTGGCGAACATATCCCAGTAGTTATAACAAATAAACATGTTATTAATGGAGCTGTGAGAGGAAGACTTATCCTCACTAAAATGAATGAGTCAGGAAAGCCTTTAGATACTGAACATTTTAATTTAGCTATCGAGCACTTCGAAACTTATTGGAGAAGACACCCAGAATCAGATGTTGATTTATGTGCAATGCCTATAGCTCCTTTCCTTAATGCTGCAAACTCACGTGAACAAAGAATTTTTTATATTCCCTTAGATAAATCGCTGATACCCTCAGATTCACAACTAGAAGAACTATCTGCATTAGAAGATATAGTTATGGTTGGTTATCCTAATGGAATCTGGGACAGTACAAATAACAAGCCAATTTTTCGTAAAGGTGTAACCGCTACACATCCGTTTTTTGATTATAATGGCAAAAGAGAATTTATGATAGATGCAGCTTGTTTTCCAGGTTCAAGTGGTTCTCCTGTATTTTTGTTAAATGAAGGCGGTTATAGAGATAAAAAAGGGAATACCTATTTGGGGGGAACCCGTATATTCATATTAGGGACCTTATATGCTGGCCCCCAACATACCGCAACAGGAGAAGTAAAAGTAATAAATATTCCTACATCTCAAAAGCCGATAGCTATATCTAGCATTCCAAACAATTTGGGTTTAATAATTAAATCATCGAGAATTAAAGAATTAGAAGATTTGTTTTAAATCTTCACTAAATAATGTTCTAGAATCAGGTTCAATTATGGAATATGAATAAAGTTCATTCTTTTAATCGAACGAGCATTATTGCATCCAATTCTGAACTAGATTTAATGAGATATTATTATATTTTAGTCGTATATAAATACAATAAAAGCAGGATCAACACTATTTGTGGAGGTGAAGAAATGAAGGTGAATTTATCGGCTACAGGTTTTTGGAAGGTTAATAATATAGGAGAAAAATATACAGGAGACTTATACTTAAACGAAGATGAAGGTGGCATAATATTATATATTCGTATACCTAATAATGGTCCTATAAGGAGTTATTTAGAACTTCCACTTGAAATTTCTTTTATTACTGGTAATACAATTAGTGGTGCTGAAATTACTCTTGTTAATTGCTCAAGAGCAAGTACTATTAGCAGAGTAGGATCGGAAGAAGTATTTGGCTATAAAGCTCAATTCATGTTTAATGGTGTAAGTTTTGATGAAGAGAAAGATATCAAATTTTCTAAAATGACATTAAACATCCCTGGGATAATCCAATGGGGTGATATTTCTAACTATGTAAGACCTGCATTGCAAAAAAACAGAAGATTCACTTATAGGTTTGAATATTATAGAACCAGTGGAAATATACTCAAATGAAATTTACAATGTATCTTATTATTTAACTTTTAATGATCCATTTTATCTCATGAGAGAAGAGATTATGCTAAAGCAGAAGCCACATCTTATAATTGAAGCACAATCCACTAAAACGATAGAGTGGTTTATGAATATAGCTAACCAGATGAAAAGACTTATAGAGATAGCAATAGGTAGTTCTTTAAACTATGGCTCGATGACAGTTGAGACTCCCGGGGTTTATTATGAACTTGAAAATGGTGAGAAACATATTCGACCATTAGAAGTTTTTCACTCCAGTAAACATGCTGTAAATATCACAGGTAACACTAAGCAATTGATAAAACACGATTATCTATTTAACCTTAGCGAATTAAGAGAAGCGAATTTCTCACAATGGCAACATATGGCAACTATGATGGAACCTATAATAGAACTTTATATTGACAGTCTATACAATCAGAATTTGTCAATTAGCAGACATTTTTTAAACATGGTACAGGCTTTAGAAACCTATCATTCTCGAAGGATTGCTTATTCTCTCGATGATTATAAAAATAGAGTTGAAAAATTATTAGAAATAAGACCTAAAGCCTTCTGGAAAAAAGATAAAGAATTATTGTTGGGTGGATGCAGAAATTTTGTTATATTAAAAAGTCGTCTAGCCGATTTATTAATTGCTGACTATAAATTCATTTTTTACACTGGGCCCTTCAGATTAGTCGAATTCCCTAATTTAATTTCTCAAACTAGGAATTACTACACACACTATAATCTAGAACGAGAAGATAAAGCTCTTAGAGGGGAAGATTTAATAACCGCCTTCCATATCCTACGTAATATCCTTGAATTCTATTTACTTAAAGAATTAGGGTTTAAAGAAGACTTTATCCATGAAAGAACAAGAGAAAGAATAAAACCAATTATAATTAGTAACGATATTAGAAGAGATGATAAGAGGAAAAACAATCAATAACCTAAAACAAAATTTCTAACTTCGGCACAGTTAAATTTAATTCCATTATTGGGTACCTATCTGGAATAAGAAATGGCATCCTATCTTGTGGGGTTTCTAGTAAGGCTAATTTGGGGATATCCGTCAATTTAACATTAATAAAGATGTTCGATTAAGGGCGGATAAAACAAACTAATTGAGGTGTTTTATATGTGGAAAGTTGTTAAAGGTTATGATGATTACCTTGTAAATGAAAAGGGGGAGGTAAAACACGCTAAAACTGATAAAGTTGTGAAACAGAAAACTATTAAAAGTGGTTATAACAAAGTTCGATTGAAATTTAGTTTCAGATACAAGGAAGAATATGTTTGTATGATTGTGTATAATTCCTTTACGAATAAGGGAGTTTGGTTTCCGGAGCATTTAAAACATATTGATAGTAACTTGTCTAATGATAGATTTACTAACTTAAAATATGTTGGATGGGGTTCGAAAGAAACGGTTGTGAATATAGATTTTGTACAAGAAAGTGAAGAGTGGAAGCAAATAAAAATCTATCCTAATTATTTTGTGAGTAAATTAGGAGAAATTTTTAGTCCAAAAACAAATAAAGTTATAAAACAAGGTATTAATACAGGTGGTTATAGAACTGTTAACATATCTGTTGATGGAAACGGAACGCGCTTATTAGTTCATAGATTAGTTGCAGAAGCCTTTATCTCTAATCCCGAAAATAAGCCAGTTGTTAATCATATTGATTGCAATAGGAGTAATGCAAGCGTTGATAACTTGGAATGGGTAACACACCGTGAAAACTCTATTCACATGGTTAATAGTTATAATAGTCCCGGCCAAACTATAACTGAACTGTTGGATAAGGAAGGCAATTTTATAGACTCTTTTCCTTCTAATTCACGGTGTGTAAGTTATATAAAACAATTGGCACAAGTGAAGAAGTACGTAGAAGAAAATGAAACAGGAGGATATCCTTTTGAGTTTGAAAAAGATACAAAGGGTAACTATAATTTTGGGATCATTAAACTCACAATATTATTGTAAACGGAGGTACAGGTTTAGCGGGTGTTGTTTTTTTAGTGTCTGGGTCATGCGTAATTTCTATAAAAAACTATAAAAGGGTCTTTGTTCAAGAAAAGGGCACGATTGTGGAAGAACAAAAACCTAATTCCCCCAAGAGAAAAAGGAATTAGGTTTATTTGTTACTTGGAACTGTACTATCCTTTGGCAGGTTATTACTTTGTCCTTCACAAACCTAAAAATTGGCTCTCTACCTCGCACCTAGTGGCTTTATTGTCCGCAATACTCATTTCAATCTTATAGTTAACTAAGACATTGAAGAACTATTTAAAATCATTTATTGTTCGACGAACGGGTGCACCTATGTAAGAAGGATTATACCTGAAATCGATATTTAAGCGAAAGAATCTATCAGAAACGATCTAAACTAAAAAATACGAGGTAAATAGAAATGGAAAATAATAAATCCCGAGAGTTTTTAAAATTAGCAAAGAAATTAAATGAAGTGGAAATCACACCATTGCTGATGGGGTCTGTTGTTTTGGAGATTGTAACAGATAGTAATTGGGATGCCCAAGATTTAGATATCCATGTACCTGGTGACGAGAGAGGATGGGAAGTACCTGCTGAAAAGTCCATTTTTGATTGGGATCGTATTGTGGGGATTATGTAGTCGCTTGATTATCGTTTGATAGATTTACATGAACATGAATTTTTAAAAGATGGTTTATCAGTAAAGTTTGGCATTATGGATACGTTACCATCTTTTGCAGGAATATCGCTTGAGGATTTAGAAATACATAAAAAGGAAGATGTTCCATTTTACTTGATAACACCGAAGCAATATTTACGTGTATATGAGGCTTCGTATAAAGACAGTTACCGTACTGAAAACAATAATCATAAGGACTTGCGTAAAATCGAGTATTTAAAAACGAAGGCATGAAGTTCGCTTGGATAATATTATGGATTTTAAAAAGAAATAAACAAGAATAGAAGTATACAGGTAAATAGAATAGTAGCGTCTGTTCAATAATTGTATCGCAGAATCCGATTATTTAACGGAGAAAGGAGAAACATGAAGTTCATAAACATAATTTTTTACATACTAGTTGCACTAATACTTTGGTTTGTTCTCAGTTTTATTGGAATATCCATATCACCCAGTTTTTTAGTTTTCTTAACATTGATTGAATGGGTTACAAAGTTTGTGCTCCCCTGGATCATATTAATTTTGTTAATAAAACTTGTTAAAAGGCGTTAAACCCTAAGTATATATGTGGGTAGTCAAAACATCTTCCATTATATCGGAGCGTTAGTTTAATAAAATGTAAGTGTCTTTATAAAATCGTGGAGCAGTGAGGAGGAGTATTTTATGAAAAGAATTATAATTGGCGGATTTATAATGTTAGGTGGATTGTCAATTACCTTAACAATTATTTTATCCGGAAGTATATATGCTACCCAAATTACGTCATGGTCAGGAAAATCCAAATTATGGCATGCCATTTTTGGGGCGGAACAGTATGGAGATGAAGTCGTTCAGTCATTATTTTTAGGGTTTCCGTTCGTATTAGGCGTGATTTTATCACTTTTGGGTCTAATTATCTTAGGTATGGAATACTACAAAACTTTTCAAAAGCATGGTGAGCATTAGCTCTGGCCAAAAAATCTGAATCCGTTCACTTGCGGGAAGGTGTGAGTTTTGTATTCGTCATTTTAGTAGTAATCAGTCATCTGTTTCCAGTTATTTCGCTTGGGGATGTGGGGGTTATATTGTTCTTGTTGTACGCATACAATAAAGAAGCTTTATCGAGATAGAAGTGAATAGGAGGGAATGTACATGAATTTAAGACCTTTAGAAAAAAGTCAAATTAGGAATGATGAGATAAGGCTTGTGACCGCAGCGTTGTATGAGGCAAAGGTAAAGGATGATGAAATTCTGCGCGTTTTGATGAAGGAATGTAATATCGATCGCGAGCGAGCAATAAATGCATTCCAAAATGAGAAGTTTCTTATGTCTCCTTGTAAAAAATTGTATCACTATTTAATTTTGGAAAAGGGTTTTAACGACCATGATGCGGATGTGTTTGTTCGTGGAAGAGCGAGGTCTAAACTAGCAGAGAATACTGAATTAAGTACACTCCCCCCAGCTAAATTGTTCGACGTTATTAATAAGGCAGATAAATAGTTATCGTCTCTATGTGATTAAACATTGAAAGAACAGAGAGGAAGCTTAAAGGTTGTTTTTACTATCCGTTAATAAAGAATCTTCGCCGAGATAGAAATTCTGCAGAAAAGTATTCATTATTCCATTAGTGATTGGAATTATGGATGCTTTTTTGATTGCAGCTAAACGTCAATTGTTCGGGTGAATGTTTAAGATGAACACATCAGATAAAAAATGATTCAGTATAGATATTTTTTACTTTATAATTGCACTGATACTTTTTTTTGTTCTCAGATTTAATGGGATATCCACTTCACGAGGATTTTTTTCTAGACACTCGTTAAATGGGTCACAAAGTTTGTTCTTCCTTGGATCATATTAATTATTTATTGATTTAATTAAATAAAGCGTTTTCTTATTACATTATCCACTTTCTTGATATACTTAAAATTCCAAAAAGTATAGAGATAGGGGAAAAGAATGGAAAACACTATAGAGAATACTATATCAACTGAGCAATTATTTGGAACAATTGAGAAGAACCTTGCGATTATTTATTTCGATAAAAACCGAAAAGTTTCCTATGTTAATAAAATTTTCGCTCGTTCTATGGGCTATCAAAATGAAGAGTCGCTTATTGGGATCCATCATAGTAAATTCTGTTTTAAAGAATTTACGGAGAGCCACAAATATGATGAGTTTTGGAATAGTCTTCTAAACGGGAAAAGTTTTCAAGATAAAATTTTAAGAAAAGATGCGAGTGGTAACGAAGTCTGGCTGGAAGCGAGTTACATGCCAGTACGAGAAAATAATAGAGTCAAAGGAGTACTTAAGGTTGCGACTGATGTTACAGAACGTCAGAAACATATAACCAATGTAGTGAACAAGCTGCTTCAAATGTCCTCTGACTTAAACGATAGAGCTGAAGAAGGTTTGACTAACCAACAGATTTTACAAGATAAAATTGATAAAGTTACCGAGGTATCAAAAGGAAATACAGAAATACTAGTAGGACTGAAAAACCAGACACAAAGTATACAGGGTGTTGTTCAAACCATTAAAGACATCGCTTCTCAAACAAATATGCTGTCGTTTAATGCTGCAATCGAAGCGGCGAGAGCAGGAGAGCACGGCAGAGGATTCGATGTGATAGCGAAGGAAGTCAGGAAGTTATCTAACCAGGTAGAGGAGTCTATCGGAGAAGTAAGGCAAAACGTTGAAAACATAACGAAAGAAATACAGAACATTACGGAAGGGACTCTCGAGGTCCAGGCAGATGTAAGTGCTGCAGTAGAGCAAATTAGACTGGCTAGCGAAGGATATAAGGAAGTAGTAACGGCTGGTGAGACACTTAAAGATGAAGCGAATAACTTAAGTAATATTATATAGATAGCTGGAAAAAATTTAGAAAGTACCCTAACGAGTAGAAACTTTAAAGTCTGCTGTTTAGGGTACTTTCTGCTTTTGGAAGTATCGACAATTATAAGGATGACTGATAACTAATTAAGAACTTAAAACATCTATTATTCACCGAAATATGCTAAAATTAAGAAAATGAATATATTGATGTCTATGATGACAATATCTGATTCTGACGTCGATTTTTCCGTTTGCTGATTGTTGTCTTACTAGCTACAAAAAAATTTAAGTAATCGAGGAGAGATGAAAATGATTTTTTTATGTATGGGCTACTACAATCCTGAAAAAATGGATGCCCGCCCAAAGGCAGAAATTGATGCCGTTATGCGTGATTGCCAGCCAGTCGTTGAAAATTTTTATGAAAGCGCTAACGTGCTGCTTGATGCGGGTCTTGAGTCAGAGATCAAAAGCTTACGCCGTGAGAACGGTAAGGTAACCGTAACGGATGGTCCTTCTACAGAATCGAAAGAGCAGATCGGCAGTGTATTCATTTTTGAAGCAGCGGATATGGATGAAGCGATCCAACTAGCATCGCTGCATCCGACAACTCAAATCAGCAAAGGGGAGGAGTTTGGCTGGCGTATCGAAATCCGTCCTGTTGATTACTTTAAAAATGAAAAGTGAAAAATTAGGTAGGGAATACTAGATTATTCTGAAACTATTTTGTTTGATCTAACGTATTTTTGTAGTGGCTCTAATTCAAGTATAAAAAAGACTATCATTAAAAATAATAACGGCCAATTAGAATGGATACAAGGAATAGGGAGAGCAAGCTTTTTCTCTGCACAAGAATCCCCTGTTATTACTGTAAAAGTATCAACAGATAGTGGTATGGAAGGGGTCACACAAATGAACGTGTTTGGTGAACCTACAAAAAAAGTAACTTACTATAAGGAATTTAACGATAACTACACACAAGAAGTTACGTTCTGGGTTGCTGTTACGGAGGATCCTCCTAGTGGCCGGAATGATATAGAATACATTAAATATAAATAATTAACCAAAAAAACGAAGGAGATGATTTTATGACAATGGGTGTTCGTTTAGTTCAGGACGTTCTTGAAAACTACAAAAGATCCGTTTATGAAAGAGATGTTGAAAAATTCCTATCCACCTATGCTGCTGATGTACATATTTATGATTGCTGGGGAAGCTGGGAGTGCATGGGCGTTTCTCCATGGCGAGAAAGTGTGACAGCGTGGTTTAATGGTTTGCGTGAAGACGAAAATGTGGTGAAAGTAGATTTTACTGATGTAACGATTGAGGAAAGTACGGATGTTGCATTTGTTCATTGTGCTGTTACGTTCGCTGGACACAGTGAAACATCTGGAGAGAAACTGCAGCAAATGACCAATCGTTTTACATTTTGCTTAAAAAAAGTTGATGATTCTTGGCTTATTACGCATGAGCATTCATCATTGCCGATTGATATGGGAACAGGAAAAGGTATGTTTGATTTGAAATAATAGCGGTGATATTTGATGAGATTTAATGACGTTTTTCTCTCGAAAAACCTTATTTTATCGGTTATTTGTTTCACTTTATGATTTTGTGGTATACTATTAGTAGAATTTCATAACATATTAAAAACCGCCCCATGCTGATACATGGGACGGTTCCAATAGACCAACCCCATCAAGAGGGGCTGGCACAGTTAAGATGATAATCCCTCACTGTCTCGCTAAAGCACATGAGGGGTTATTTTTTGTTTTTATCAGACATGATAAAGGCAATTAACATGCCGAATGAAATCATCAGCGTAAGTGCACTTTCCAAATCCATAAGCAACACCTCCTACTTAGGAAGTTTTCCTAGAAGGTAAAAGGTGTGCCATAACCCCTCATGAGAAGCCAGTCTATTGTAAACTGATTATAACATAATTCGAATTATTCAGCCTGATAAAGTCATGTCGAATACCAAGTTTTCTAATAAGTAACTATTCATCAAAATGACTCTTGGCTCCTAACGCACGAACATTCATCATTGCCGATCGATATGGGAACTGGGAAAGGTTTGTTTGATCTGAAATAATAGCTGTAAAGGTAGTAACGGAAAAGTAAATAACATGATTTTCGATATACTATCTCTATTTTAATCCACAATTCTTGAATTAAAAAGACTCGGCATTCGCTTCTTTTTTCATAGCGAATGCCGAGTTTTTCTAAAATCCAGTTATATTCCTTACTTAATGTAAAGAATCCTCAAAACAAAATTCCCATTCTTTTTATCAATTGCGAGATTCAACTTATCACGCTCAAAAAATTTTTATCTAACTCGTTTAAAAAAATATCGATCTTGAGACGAAATTTATCGATCTTTACCTCGATTCCTAGCTAATCGTTCGTATGTAAAATCTTTTAAATAAAATGAACACTTATACTAACGTAAACGTCCTATGATAGACAGAGAAAAAAGGAGGTTGGCATGAAGATGGATCTAGACAAAGAAAATGAACTAATTCAATCAGCAAAACATGGTGATGAAAAAGCATTTTCTATCCTATATCAGCATTACTATCCTTTCTTATATAAATATTTATTGAAACTGACCTTACAAGAAGAAGTAAGTAAAGATCTTGCTCAAGATACGATGTTAAAATGTTATAACCATTTACATGCCTTTAGAGGAGATAGTAAATTTTCTTCTTGGATGATCTCCATCGCCTCCAGATTGTATATGGATTCAATGCGCAGGAAGAAACGGGAAAAAAAGTGGTGTAAACAAGTGAAAGCGACTTTGTCCAGACAATTAGAATGGGTGGCTCAATCTAAAGGGATCGAATGGAGTGATTACTTTCTGGATTTTAACACACTTGAACCTGACGTACGAATCCCTATTTTACTCCGGCATTATTACGGATACACGTATGAAGAAATTGGCACAATGCTCGGCGTAAAAGCAGGAACGATAAAATCTAGAGTACATAATGGATTGAAGCTAATACGAAAGGAGTGGAACGAAGATGGACAATCACAAAGAAGAGAGTGATACGTTGAAGGTGCTGAAAGCGGACTGGGAAAGTATGGATGCTATTGCTGGAAATCCCCAGATGAATCAGCATGACATTCAAGAGCAGCTTCAGTTAGATAAACGTAATCGAAAAAGAGCATTTCGAAAGGAGTTATCTCTGTTTATTTTGACAGCCCTTATGATCTTAGGACTTTTCGTTACCACGATTTTGAATAGTTTGGAAACGATTCTGTACATCCAAGTGTGTACAGCGCTCGTTGGTCCTGTTATTTACGTTTTCCTTATCAAGCGTGAAGGGGAGATATGGAAATGACCGATCAACAAATACTCATACTCATTCTTTTCTCGCCAATCCTGTTAACGCAAAGCATTCTTCTATTTGTTAATGCCAAAAAACGAAATAGCTATGCCTGGTTTTGGGGAATTTGGGGATTAATTCAATTTCCACTTCCTACTATTTTTTATTGGTTTTTTGTGATAAGACGTCATCGTAAACGAAATGGAAAGGATTGATTTGATGGAAGCATTAATGCAACTTAACTGGGCGATTATTGCACCAATAATCGTGTTACAACTTATCTTAATGGCTGCTGCTATCACGAGTTGTGTGCGGCAAGAGGCAACAAACGGACCGAAGTGGCTTTGGATTTTAGTTATCATTTTTATAAATATTTTAGGTCCTATTCTTTACTTTGTCGTTGGACGAAAAAATGATTAAGGAGAATGCTTGATGCTTTTGCAGGTAAACGAACTTGAAAAGAAGTATAAAAACCATTCCGCTGTAAAAAAGATCTCATTTCAAATAGAGAAAGGTCAATGTATTGCTTTACTCGGTCCTAATGGTGCTGGTAAAACAACAACGCTTCAGATGTTAGCCGGTCTTCTTACACCTTCAAGCGGTTCTATTCAGTTTCATCAAATTGAAAAGAAAGATTACAGGTCGAAAATCGGTTTCTTACCGCAGCATCCTTCGTTTTTTAATTGGATGTCACCGGTTCAATTTTTACAGTTTGCGGGCGAACTATCACATATTCCTAAACAACAACTTAAGGAGAAAATCGATGAAGTATTACAGTTTGTCAGCTTATCGGATGTCAAAAAGAAACGAATTGGCGGTTTTTCAGGAGGAATGAAGCAGCGTTTAGGATTAGCACAAGCATTAGTAAACGATCCTGAACTGCTTATATTAGATGAACCGGTCTCTGCATTAGACCCCGCAGGCAGAAGGGATGTCCTATCATTACTAACAAAATTAAAGGAAAAGACGACGATTCTTTTCTCAACGCACGTGCTGCATGATGCTGAGCAGGTTTGTGATAAAGTCATCATGCTAAAAGATGGAGAAATTAAATGGGATAATACGCTAGAAGAATTAAGAAATGCCTTTACTATTTCTGCTGTAAAAGTTCACACAGAGGAACCTATAGAAGATAAGCTTTCTGAACTTCCCCATGTTGAAAAAATGAATGTCCTTACAGATACGAGCATCATCCTATACGTTCGTGATGTAAATCGCAATTCGAATGAACTGTTGGCAGCAATCATGGAACATGGCCTAACAATTAAACGATTTGAAAAACTTCAGGACTCTTTAGAAGATGCCTATATGAAGGTGATGGAACAATGAGGAATTTTTATGTACTATGGAAAAAAGAAATGATCGAGAGCGGCAAAAATGGAAAGTGGATCTGGCTGCCGATTGTCTTTATGATTATAGGTATTACCCAGCCCATTACAAGCTACTACATGCCAGTAATTATTGAGCAAGCTGGTAATCTACCAGAAGGGGCAATTATTAAACTTCCAACTCCAACTGGAGCCGAAGTATTGGCAAGTACGCTATCGCAATATGGGACAATTGGGACGCTGCTCTTCGTCTTAGCAACGATGGGGGTCATTTCTAATGAAAAGTCGAATGGCGCAGTAACGCTAGTAATGGTACGACCGGTTTCCGCGTTACAATACGTTTCAAGTAAATGGTTTGGCCAATTAATCATTGCAATCCTATCCTTGTTTGCTAGCTATTTGCTAACTTGGTATTATACCAATTTATTGTTTACATCGGTAGATTGGTTACTGGTTCTGCAAAGTTTCCTCATTTATGGTCTGTGGGTTGCCCTCATTGTTTCTTTTACCATTTGGATGGGGACAATTTTTAAAGGGAATGGAGCAATTGCGGGGATCAGCATTTCTTTTTTAGGAGTATTAGCACTTCTAACTAATTTACTGCCAAAGTTTATGACATGGAGCCCAGCAAACTTAAGCGAACACGCAACAACACTATTAATGGATCAACCATCACAAGATCATTTATTCGTAACGATATTGTCTACAATCTTCTTGTGTATCATCTTCTTTGTTTTAGCCGTAGGCAGTTTTAAACGAACGGAACAATATTAAGACCGATGTAAATGTTTAGACAGATATTAATTCCAGCCTAAGCCTTGCCCACCTATTATAGGAGGGATTTCATCATGTGATATCCATAAATCAACAGTTTTTCAATAAAAAATTAAAATAGTTGCCACCTTTTTACCCCCTACTTTCGATTATAGAGATAGAACGTGTTATTACCCGATACAATCTGGTAACTTTCACTTCATCTTGAAAGAAGGGGGTTATTTTTATGGAACGGCAGACAATGACAGTGAAGGAGATTGCGGCTTATCTTGGAGTTCATACGGACACCATTTATGCGATGGTGAAATCGAAACAGATTCCGCATCTGAAAATGGGCACACGTATTTTGTTTACAAAGGAATCTATTCATCTATGGATTCAGGATCAGGAGTACACCAGCCTACGTATCTAGTGATACGTGGGTTTGTTGTGCTTTTTTTACATTACATAGTTAATGAGAGGGAAATGATGATGAATTATATTAAGGAACTGAATGGGTTTAAGAACTGGGTAGAGGTGAATGAGCTTTCGGCGAATGCGATTCTTTTATGGCATACATTAATGATTGTGAATAATAGTGCGGGATGGAAACGAATGTTTAATGCACCAAATGCACTTGTTGGAAATTTATCTGGTTTGTCTGTGCAGCGAATCAATGAGGCGAGAAAGCAGCTGATGAAACATGGGCTGATTCGATGTGAAATTGGAAAGAAGGGGAAGGCGCCAATTTACGAGATGCTGCCTTTTTGTCAGAAAACGGAACCATTATCGGAATCATTTCCGGAACAATATTCGGAACCATTTCAGGAGCAATCCCGGAACATACCTAAACAGAAACTAAAACAAGAAAGCAGAGAAGAAGAGACGCGGGACGAACCGATTGTATCGATTTATGAAGCAAACATAGGCAAACTTAGTCCACTGGCTAAGCAGGAATTCCTGGAGTGGTGCAATAAGCTTGGGGATGACGTGATGGTTGAGGCAATCAAGCTTGAAACGAAACATAATGGGCGGACGTTTCGCTATTTGGAGAGAATTTTACAGGAATGGGAGGCTGCCGATGTTGATTCCATTGCGGCAGTTGAGGAGTACCAGGAGAAGAAACGGGTCATGCGGGATAATACGGTTCCTTTTCGAAAGCAGCATGCGGCGGGGAAGAAGTCGGTCTTTGATGAAATGCGGGAGGAGGCAGGGCTATTATGAATAAACAAGAGGCAATTCAGGTGCTTGAGACGATTGGTGATATTTATCCGAAATTCGAGGTGTCCAAAAAGAAGGCGCATATGCTGGTGCCACAGCTGATGCAGATGGATTATGCGCTCGTGATGGAGAAACTGTCTGTGTATGTTGGGACCCATCCCTTTGCGCCGACACTTGCTGATATTGCAGCCTATCCGCCAGTGAGTAACAGTCATCTGGAAAATATCGATAAGTGGCGGGCTGAAGCGGCTACCGTATCAAGCGAAGTGAAGCAGGCTTTTCACAAGCAGCTGACGAAATTGTTAAAGGAGAAGAGCCATGAACGGATTAGCTAATTTCGAGGCAGAGGTATCGGTGTTAGGGTCGGTATTATTGGAAGGATCGCTGTTTAACGAATTGGAGCTGCAGGCAGAACATTTTTACCATGCGGAACATCAGGTGATTTTTCGCGCGATGAAGCAAGTTGCAGAAGCGGACGGGAAGATCGATATCGTTTCTGTTGTGACGCAGTTGGGTGATGCTATTACAGAGGTCGGTGGATCCAGCCGGTTACTTGCAATGGCGGAATCTGTGCCAAGTCTTGCGAGTTTGAAGCATTACGAACGGCTGGTTTTCGACGCCTATCGCAACCGGATGGCGAGGACGAGTGCGCTATCGTATGTGGACAATCCTACCGATGAGGCGCTGGACCTGCTGATAAACCAGCTGACAAAATACCGTGAACAAGGCGCGTGGAAGCAGGAAAAAACGACGTATGATTATCTGCTCGAGATCACCGATGAAATGTGTTTCCCGACAGAGGAACAATCTGGGTTCGTCACTTCTTTACATGACCTGGACGATATGACAGGTGGACTGCAGCGAGGCGAATTGATTATTGTGGCAGCGCGTCCATCTGTTGGGAAGACTGCATTTGCGCTGAATCTGGCAGCTGGCCATTCGAGAAATGGTGGATCATCGTTGATTTTCAGTTTAGAGATGGGCACCAAGCAGCTCCTGCAGCGCATGATCTCGGCAGAAGGATACATAAACAGCCAGAAATGGCGCAACATGATTTTCTCGGAAAAGGATTATGAGCACGCGTTACAGGCAATTGGTGCGATTTCCACCTGGAACCTGCAGCTGTATGATAACGTTCGGACTGCAGGCCAAATCAGGTCCACCGTTCGACAGGCAGTTCGTCAAAATCCAGACGCGCGACACGCTGTATTTATTGACTACTTACAGCTCATGACACCGTCCAGTAAACACGAGCGCCGGGACTTGGAAATCGGAGAAATAACCCGCGAGCTGAAGCTGCTTGCGGTCGAGCTGAATATTCCGATCGTGCTGCTGTCGCAGTTATCACGGGGAGTGGAGACACGTGCCAATAAGCGGCCGCTCATGTCTGATCTGAGAGAGTCGGGAAACATTGAGCAGGACGCGGATGTTATATCCTTTTTGTACCGGGACGATTATTACAGCCAGGAAAGCCGAAAGCCGATTGAAATTATTTTGGCGAAGCAGCGGAATGGTCCGACTGGGACTGTGAGGCTGGATTTTGATAAGGCGGTTGGGCGGTTTGGGGAGTTGGAGGGGTGAAAGCCTTGATACTAAGTGCAAGTGATTAGGAAGTTAACATAATAGACTTTAAATAAATTGTATCAAGCATGAATCGAGTTTTGATAAGAGATATTGCCTTATTTTGTAAATAAAGTTAGAATAGAGATATGTTGAAAAATTAGAATACTGTGATAAATTTGCAGAAATCTTTGAAACTGAATTTTTGGAATTAGGATTTACTTTAGGTCATGCGCCAGTCGTTTAAGTAGAAGTCTCAATTAATAAATAAAATATTCTTGTTTAAGAAGTAATCATTTTATAAAAGCATTTAAAGGAAAACTTTAATCAAAGGAGAGCTAGATAGATGGGAGCAGAATTGGTTTATACTTACATAAATGATATTGCAAAAAGGTTACATGATCCTAAAAGATATGGATCTACTTCTGTTATGGTAGGGGCGGGATTTTCTAAAAATGCATTAAGTTTAGCAGAAAATACGTTTTCACCAAACTGGGAAGAGCTCGCAAAAAAGATGTATGAATCTCTGTATCCATGTCCTTATAAAAAGGATCTAAGAGAAAAATGGGAAAAAGTTTTGGTGAAAAAAACATCGGGGAAAAACGTTTTAAAGTTGGCTGAAGAGTATAAAGTAGCTTTTGGTAGGAATAAACTAGATAAATTTATTGAAGACAGTATAGCAGATGATAAATTTATTCCTGGTGATTTACATGTTAAGTTACTAGATTTAAATTGGAACGATGTTTTTACTACTAACTATGATACTTTACTAGAAAGATCAATAGATAATATTTCGGTCCGAAAAAATTATAAAATTTTAACTTCACAAAATGATCTTCCAGGAAGTACCCATCCACGAATAATTAAACTACATGGTAGTATTCAAAACGCAAAGCCTTATATCATATGTGAGGAAGATTACAGAACCTATCCGGTGAAATATGCTCCATTAGTAAATACTGTACAGCAATCTATGCTTGAAACACAGCTTTGCTTACTTGGCTTCTCAGGGGACGATCCCAATTTTCTTAATTGGTTAGGTTGGTTACGAGACAATATGGGGGAAAATTGTCCGCAAATCTATTTGTGTGGAATTTTTAGTGAGATGAGTGAATTTGAAAGAAAGATGTTGGAAAGTCAGAATATAACTGTTGTAAATTTAGAATCTCTTATAGAAAATAACTCAAATAATCAACATTATGATGCGATTAATAGATTTTTAGAATCTCTGAATGATTTTGGCAAAAAACGAAATATCTACAAAGAAATTCCATTCAGACATGACGCATTGCGAGAAATAGATAAAAAAATTATTATAATGAAATGCTTAAGTATACACGCCAAGTAAATAACGAGGTATCTAAACATCTAGTTTTGCCAGTAAATGATATAGGTGACTTTCATAAACAAATGTATAGACATTTTGAGTATGTACTAAGACAGGAAACTAGCCAAAATAAGCTTATTTTGGTTAGTAATATAGCAGTTTTGTTAAGAAAGTGTTATATGCCATTAATAGATGATGATGCTAAGAAGATTAAAGAGTTATTAAAAAACTATCCTCTTGAGAACCTGCCAAAAGATACTGAGACAAATAATTTTAAGACAAAATGGTTTGAATTGGTTCTTTATCTAGCAGAAATGTATCGAATAGATAGTAACTTTGACCAATATCATGAAGTGATTAAATTGCTTGAGTCAAACATTAATTATATGGATAAACAAAAAAAAGCTGAACACTTTATTGAGGGATGTAAGTATAATATTACAGAATTTAATTATACAAAGGCGTTAGAGTGTGTAAAGAAGATTGAAGAAGATATTTCTTTTGAAATACAGATAAAAAAGGCATGTTTATTAAGCCAGCTGCGAATGATTGATGATGCATTAAGGATACTGAAAAAGTGTTCTGCTGCTGTAGCACAAAAATCTTATTCAGAGGATAAAACAGCTGCAATGATGAGTTATATAAACCTCTGTGCAAGGTCTCTAAACATATATGGAAGTAGCTTAAATGACTTTTCGGATCAAGAATTTACAGATAATATATATAATGTGAGAAAAATTTTAAATGATAATAAGGAGAAGTTAACTAATAGCTTATTTGCAGCAGAACACAAAAAAAGAGGGGAGTTCCAGGCATTCCATCCAAATACTTACACTTATACTTATGGTACAACACCAACTGAAGTAACTGATGTCTTCACTAATGCCTTCCGTTATCTCCTTATTCAAGATAATTTATGTCTTCCTATATTTAGTGATCATAGACAACTCATAGCGAAAGCATGTACAGAGATAATTTCAACTAGTGAAAATCCTCTCTGGAAATGGTCTTATATTATTAGAACCGATGATGAAAAAATAATTAAGATGTTTTTTACTAAAGAAAGAATTGTAACAGCTAGTAATGAATGGACTCTAAGATTATTTGACCAACTAATATTGTTGTTAGAAGTTCTTCAACAAAAGGGTTATAGTTCTAGGTTCAAGCAGATAGTATCCCAAAAAGTAATCTTTGTTGTTTTACCTAGATTATGTAGCGTATTAGATGATAATAGGATTATAAGATTCCTGGATAAAATTTATGAAAATATACCAATAGTAGAGGATATAAATAAAAATGATATTAGTAGTGCCTTATATGGAATATCCTATTATTTTAATTCAAATATCTTAAGAAATTATATTAATAAGGTTTTAAAGCAATCTTCGCAAAATGATATTCATTTAGCAAGGTTTTTTCAGAATATTAAGGGTTACGGTTTGAAGGAGCAAATTTCGTCTGAGTCAATTTTGAAGTCAATAGATGAAGTGAAAAGTAATGACATTAATGTGCGTGATAATGGTTTAAGCAAGATTTTTTTGTTGAATGAAAATAATCTACTACTAGAATATCATGAGCAAGTTTCTGAAGCAGTTTGGGGACAAGTCAATAAGTTCGATATTCCAAAGTCAAAAATTTTCTTAGTTACATCGTGGGAGAGATTACCTCATCAATTAGAAGTGTCTTTTAATAAAATGTATATTTCCTATTTAAAGAACCCTAAATTTCCCCGATGTGTGGACGGGGGAATAATACATGGGTACGGTAATGTAGAAAATGTTATTCTATCCTACAAAAGTAGTTTTTATGCGTTATCCTGCTTTGGAGATAAGAAAAGCACTAAAATTGATTGGAATAATGGTTTAATCAATACAATATTAGAATACCTTTTTGATTATTTGGAAAATGAAAAGAGGTTAATCCTTAATCATAAGGATGATATTTTTGGACAAGGACAACAAGCTCAGAAATATTTTTCAGAATTGAGCGAGTTAGTAGCTTACATTATTTCTCAGGCTGCTATTTCTGAGTGTTTTGATCAGTCAGCTCAGTCTCTGGTAAGCAAAATTAAAGGTATATTTAATGAAACAGAAACATCAATATTAAGTATTAGTATTATAGAGAAACTTATTATTGATAATTGGAAAGACATCTATAAAGATATTATAAAGCAAATTATGTCAGGTTCTTTGGATTCTACATCACAAGCTTTTACTGCTCTAGATATTTTAGTTGTATATAAAGATTTCAAAAATAACGATATTGAGATAGAAGATGAACTACTAAATTTTATTAAGTCATTAAAGTATATGAACGTAAAAAATAGTCGTTTAATTCTTTTACATCTGTCACCAATAATTACTAGAGAAATGTTCTTAACTTCTCAATTTAAAGATGATATCAGTTCATCATTACAAGAATGCTTAGATATCTATGAAATAGCAATCACAGACATAAATAAAGACTATTTAGATGCATTATTTAATTTGTCTAAATTGGCAAATCGATATTATGATGAGTTGTTAAATCATCAAATTCAGATTCCTGAAGCGATGAATCAATTGATTGATAAGCTGAGAAAGTTTCCACTTAATGAAGTTAAAAACATGTGGGAGTGAAACTATTTCTTTAATTAAAATCAAAATTGTTTTATAGAAGTTGAGCACCCAAAATCAGAGTCGCGTCCTTTCTTATGCTCTGGGAAAATCGGGGAACCTAAAGACCTGGAAAGCATGTTATGTTTAGTGAGTTTTTAAAGAACTACACTTAGAAATAATAAAATTTTACTTTGATAAAATTTTTAAACAAATGAATGCATAAACGATATTAAAGATGATTGCTAAAATTTAAATTTAGTTAAGAATTATTCACTTAGTTCTCATTACTCTGTTGAGATGACTTATCACTTAACGAGTTTATGATCAAAGAATGGCTTTGTATTAACGTAGTAATATTCTTGAAAGAGTATCCTTACATTTTGAACAACAAGGTTAAATTATAAAGGAAACAAAAAAAGGGCTGATCAGGCCACTTTTTTTGTTTCTGACACTTGCCTATCCCTTCGTTTATATACCAAGGATATGATGATAAAGGCAGTTATCATTGTACACACAATTCCAAAGGTCTCAGGATTGCTTTCAACAATTACTTTATGTACTGTAATAAAGATTGTCTGTCCGTAAACACCTATAAAGAAAATGAGGTACTCCAGTAAGAAGTTTAAAGTCACTGTAAATTTCCAATTTTTCATTATTAAAATTCCTCCTAAAAGTATTAACCGGGCAATACTAATATTTTCGTAACAGTATATACCCAGCATTTTAGGTGGAATAAAATAAATGAATTAATTGTAACAGGACTTCTTCTTACCTTTTATTGTGAGGTAAATCTTAATAAAGGAGAAACAATTAACAGAAAAATTGGAGATTTACCCAGTGACAAGTAAATCCTTTAAAGAATGGATTAACTTTTAAAATTGGTTAATTCATTCGATGTAAATGTTTTGTCTACAATGAAAGTAGCTTCGAACATAATGCACACGTTTATTTCCAGTCATAAATATCAACTCCTTTAATAAAAGTAAGATTACCTCACAAATTAATTATAAGATATTTTTGGAATTTTATCAATAATATAGGAACTTTTTATTAGAAAGCTATGTGGAAGAAAATCACTAATGAAAAAGTGTTTATATAGATAGGGAAGTATTTAAAAATCTTCATCTATACGGGTGATTGAGTTTAACAAGGAATCATCGATAATGGTGAACCATTCAAATAATTATTGGAATGTTATGTTAAAATTGAGTCGTACATTAGTGTTCGAGTATATTATTTGAAATCCAATTAAACTGAGTTATCTTGAAAACACATTTTAAAATAATGGGGACTTATCCTAAAGAGGATAAGCTTTCTTTTTTATGAAAACCAACCATTGTAGAAAGGGCGGCGATTTGAAATAATTGGTTGTAAGTAGTTACAAAAACGGAGGTATTAAGCATGGTTGAAACCTATGATAATATGCTTGCTTGGGTAGAAAATATTAAAGAAAAGAATCAAAGCTCTGGTTGTGCACTCACAGTGATAAAAGATGATCAGATTGTTTTAGAACACTATAGTGGTGCCCATTCCAATACGAGCAATGTACTACCTGTAAATGAAAATTCTAGATTCAATGTGGCATCTGCTAGGAAGAGTTACTTAGGGTTGTGCATTGCATTTGCTTTATATGAAGGAAAAATACATAGTCTTGATGATTTCGCGAGTGAGTATTTTAATGAAATAGACTTAGACATACTAGGAAATACCACAATACGGCATTTGGTAACGCATACTCATGGTTTAGATGAAACTCCAGAAGGGGAAGTTTTCAGAGAGTTCCAACCTGGTGAAAAGTGGGCGTACAGAGGAATCAATATCAAATTAATGACTCAATTAATTAACAAAATCTACGGTATTTCATTTCCGGAACTTTTGTATCAAAAAGTATTCTCCCCAATGGGTTTGAAACAAACTTGGTGGGAAACTCAATACAGCGATGAGTTAGTAAACGTAATCATTGATCCTAATAAGAATGGTGAAGATACAACAGGTTCGGCCGAAGATGGTTTGGAATCCAATCTGTTTGTTTCTGCTCGTGAATTTGCTCTTTGGGGAACCCTCTTTCTAAATAAAGGTCAAATGAATGGAAAGAGAATTGTCCCTAAGGAGGTAATTGAACTAGCGATTAGCATACATACACCGGATCACCTCGCAAAAGAGTTTCCACGTAACGGTATGTTTTGGTTCGTGCAGGATATTCCGAGAGAATTGAGTGAATTAGGCGATCAAGTGCCCAGTGGTTCCTTTCAAATCCTAGGAGTGACGGGGCCAACTTTGTTAGTGATCCCTGAATACAATGTTGTAGTCGCAAAAATGTACAACAAGCGATACAACTACGGAAATGAAGACTACCTTTACTATCTAAAAAAGTTCAGCAACATAGCTGCTGAGACTTTCCGATAGGAACAGCAATGCTTAATTTATCTTAAAATCAAGTCTTTCTGAATAGGGGTGTTAGTGCAAGTTGGCATACATGGATTTACCATTAAATTGAAGATTTATTAGTTTTCGTCTGATTTTACAAGGTAATATTGATGTAAAGAAAATAGAGATTGTGAACGATTACTCTTTAACTAACGGAGCAGGAGAGTTGAATAATAGGGGGAGAAATGAATTATGTCAATTTACGATTTCCAATTAATTGCAGGCGTGGTTTTTATGTTTTTGGTAGCCGTTTTAGTAGTACTTACAGCCATAGTTATTTACAAGAAATTTTTTGCTAAATAAAAATCACCATAAACATAATACCTTCAAAATATTTAAGTAACTGGTGCTTTAGTTCAATAAGGAAGGCATTTCTTCTTCCACTATCGGTCCATATCGAGCGTATTTTGTTGGTTACGAGAAAATAGAATGAGTGACGCGAGGAATAAATGTTAGTTACACTTTACTACGGAGGTACTTATGAAAACTCACTATTATTTAGGTTGGTTTAATAATTTTTTTCCAGAGAATCTGGGAAGGGTGTTACAGGGGGATATAACGGATAGAAAATCGATTGCTATGATTAGCTCGAATCCATCTAGTGATGAAGATGATGGTACTACTGAACGCTCGTGGCTAGATCAGGCTGGCATTGTGTTTGATGAATATCATTTAATTAATTATCGCGTACAGAAGGAAGATGCCCAAACGATAATTCAAAATGCTTCAGTCATTTTTTTGTTGGGGGGAAATACGCTTAAACAAAATGTTTTTTTGATGGAATATGAATTGTCGGATTGGATTAAAAAAAGCGGCGCAGTTGTAGTGGGGGCAAGTGCAGGTGCGATTAACATGTCTGCTAAATGGTTATGCTCACAAAACTTAGGAGATGAAGTTGAAGGAAGCTCTGTTTACGAAGGAGTCGGCCTTGACGAGTTTTCCGTCTTAGCACATTTTGATCTTGAAAATAACATGGGGCTTGTGCTTAGAGAACTGTCTCCCTTGTCAGAAGAAATAAATATTTATGCGTCGAACAAAGATTGCGCTGTTCGTACAAAGGGAGACAAAATTGACATTATTGGGGATGTCTATTTAATTTCTCAATCAAACATTCAAAAATTGGATGCGACGATCTAGTTTAGGTGAATGGCTAATGAAAAACGCTCAGACATGAGCGTTTTTGCCTGCTATCTATATTGATGATTTGTTCGTAAAGCATACGCTAATTAGTGTGTATGTTGCATTGTTATTCCTGTTTTTCTCTCCCAAAACTGAACTCATTAACCAATAATTAGGAGCATTTCAACGGACAAACGAGGCAATGCGTCATTTCCTTTTCTTTGTCTAACTTATGATAGTAGCAGCAAGTCTTTCGTTTCCGTTGGTCAGTCAGTGCGGTGAGGGGAGTGAGATAGGCACTAATCGGGTGTGTGTCCCACTTGAAACTGTCCCCGCTCAAGCTGTGCAATTCTTCTGCCACCTCGATAATTCGTTCGTTATGCTCAGGATATTGTTCCACTGCTTTTCGGAGATACGAGTTCAATCGTACAGCTATGTTTTCCCATAAAATATGCGTTGGAAGGTTCGTCGTTGAATGGAAGGCCATTAGCACACGGGTGAGATGATTCGCAAAGAGACTATCCCACGCATCTGATACAGATTTTGTCTCATAGATCCGTGATTCATCCACGAATAATTCCAAGTCTTCACTTAAGTGACAGGCTGAAATGGGAATCGCTTTCCCTTGCTTTTCAAAAATCATCGGATCGAGAATACGAGGGGGGAGGACTTGCGCATATTTTTTCATCATCATAGATGCCGTCACCTTCAAGTTCGGAGCATGAATCCGTTTCTGCTGGTGTTGTAAAAATACTCGACATGCTGATTTATCTAGTAATGAAGCTGTTGCAATCATTCCTTCATCCCCTCTCGTTTTCGATACAGTAAATAAATAAAGAATGGTGCGCCGATTCCAGCTGTAAAGACCCCTGCTGGAATATCAGAAGGTAAAAATGCCGTACGTGCTATGATGTCGGCAACCATGACAAGTAAAGCGCCAATCAAAGCAGATCCGAATACAAGATTTACGAACGAGCGGTTTAGCAGGAGCCTTGCAATATGAGGTGCTATCAAACCAACAAAAGCAATACCTCCTGCAAACGAAACGGCAGTGCCGGCGAGCGCGACACTCATCGCCAGAAGCAGGAATCGGAAGAACTGGACTCGTACACCCATTCCGATTGCTATATCATCGCCGAGCTGTTTGACATTGACGATTCCGGCAAAAAACAAGGTAGCTAAGATGAGGACGACCATGATAGGGATGAGAATGGTGACTTCTTGCCAGTTCGCCCCATACAAGCTTCCTGTCAGCCATAAATAGATTTTTGTTGAGACTGTCGACTCGCTTGATACCATGAACGTTGTAACGACAGCGTTTGTCAGCGCGGAAATGGCAATCCCAATTAAAATCAGCCGCATTGGGGTGACTCCATTTTTCCACGAAAGCAAATAAATGATAGCAGTAGTTACCGCAGCTCCGATTATCGATGCGAGCGGTTGCCAGTGCACGCTCACATCACCTAGGAAATAGATGATAAACAGGACCGTTCCTACTGAAGCCCCACCGGTCACACCGACAATGTCCGGGGAGCCAAGCGGATTCCGAATCATTCCTTGTAAAATCAATCCGGAAACACCAAGTCCGGCTCCTACCACAACCGCCATTAGTACGCGTGGAGCACGTAATTCATTTAAGACAAACGCATGATCACTCTCCGAAAAGATCTCCTTTATCACGGATGAAACAGGGATATAGCTGCTTCCCGCTGCTAAACTGACAATAAACACCCCGCAGGTTAACAAGGCTAAAAAAATCAGAAGGAAAAGGGAGCGCTTGTGGATTTGCATAGAAAAGGAATCTGTTTTGTTTCGCAGTGTGTAATGCTCAGGCATGTTTCTTCACTCCTTTTCTAGCTACATAAATAAAGAACGGCACTCCTATAATAGCTGTCATGACACCGATCGGCATTTCAGAAGGAGCGATAATCAGCCTTGCGATAACGTCAGAAAGCAAAAGCAAAATCGCTCCAAATAAACCGCTGAGAGGAATTCCCCATTGATAATTCGGACCGGTAATCCCTTTGGTAATGTGCGGGACGACAAGACCGACGAAACCAATCGATCCTGCGATAGCAACAGCGCCGCCTGCTAAGAAAATAATGACCAGGCCAGCGAGCAACTTGATACGCATCGTGTTTTGACCAAGACTTTTTGCGACATCCTCACCCGACATCAAGATATTCAATGATTTCCCCATAAACAGTGCGATGAGAATGGCGAGGATAATGAACGGCAGGACAGGAAGTAGCATTTCCATATTCCGTCCTGCAACAGACCCGGAAAGCCAAAAAAGTACGCTTTGCATCCGTTGTTCATCTAAAACGAGCATTCCTTGGGTAAACGAAATGAACAGCGCACTGATTGCGGCACCTGCGAGAACCAGACGGATTGGTGGTAATCCCCCTTCGCCAATCGATCCAAGGAAATAGACCATAACTCCAGCTATTCCAGCACCTAAAAAACCAATCCACATATACCCGGTTAACGAATCAACGGATAAAAAAGTTGCAGAAAATACAATGAAGAACAATGCTCCGGCGTTAACACCGAAAATATCTGGAGCGGCGAGCGGATTACGGGTTATAGCCTGCATCAGCATTCCTGCAATTGCAAGGCTTGCGCCAATCGTAACCGCAATCAGCGTACGTGTAAGACGGGAAGAACGTACGATTATATGTTTTGTAATGGACGGATCATAATGGAACAAAGCATCCCAAACGACAGAAAGCGGAATCGAGGTTTTTCCTATGGCGATGCTTCCTAAGACGGCAATCATAAACAAGAGTACCGTACCAGCTAAGAATAACCATCGCGCCAAGGGATACGACTTAAATAGTTTCATAAATTTTCTCTCCATAGCAGCAAAGATAGGGGAACGTGCCCCTATCTTTGTAAGTTATTTCGCTAGATTGTAATGTTCATATAGTTCATCGAGCATCAAGTTAGCAGCACCAATTCCGCCCGCCATGTTCCAGATGACTTGATCGACGCGGTAAACCTGATCATTTTTAACAGCATCAAGCTCTTTCCAAAGCGGGTGTTTCGTCCATTCGTTATACGTATCTTCTACAGCTGGTTCATCACCCATGAAGACAAAGAATACATCTGCATTCATTGCGGTGATACTTTCTTTATCAGTCAGTTTGACGCCCCAATCATCACCTTGCTGGTTGTCAGGACGAGTAAACCCGGCTTCTTTTAAAATAGAACCTGCGAAACTATCATAATAGATGCGGGCATGATCCGTACGGAAGTTAATCAGTGCAACGTTCTGCGGCCATTTGTCGCCAAGTTGTTCTTCTGCTTTCGTAGTAAAATCTTCCACTCGATTATTCCATTTCGATAGTATTTCATCGGCACGTTCTTGTTTATTCAATGTTTCTCCCATCAGGTTGACGGTACCTTTGAAGTCATATACAGCATCAATTGCTACTGTAGGTGCAATCTGACTCAACTTTTCGTAGATGTCCTCATGACGCATTTTGGAAGCGAAAATGACATCAGGTTTTTTGGCAGCAATCTCTTCTAGGTTTGGCTGCGTTTCTTGGCCGATGATAGGAGTACCATCTAAATCTTCCCGAAGGTATTCATAAATCGGCTGCTGCACCCATGACTCAACGATTCCGACCGGTTCTACATCGAAAGCTGTTGCTGTATCGGTAGCCCCTTGGTAAAGGGTAACGACTCGTTCAGGTGTTCCTTTAATTTCTGTTGTGCCCATCGCGTGTCCGATTGTACGCGTTTCTTCCTTTGGAGAATCATCAGTAGTTTCACCTGAATCATCCGAATTTCCACAAGCGGCAAGCAAAGCTATCATTATCAGGACGAGTAGAAGAACGCCCCATTTTGAAAAGATTTTAGACATATGTAATTCCTCCATTCAATTGATAGTGAGAATCATTTTCAATAAAGATTATACTACCGTAAGTGAGAATCATTGTCAATAGAGGTTTGGATAAGAGAATGTCTTTTCAAAACGTAGTCGAGCTGACAATTCGGATTGTGTTATTGTCGCAGTTATCGCAGAGAGGGGGACACGGGGCAATAATCACTTTTAATGTTAAAATGATTATCGAACCAGGTAAGTAAAAAAGGATATTTACATATGAATAACGAATTATTAATGAACAGCGTAATGCAATAGTGACAAATTAAATGTGTAGGGTGATAAGTCGATGATAGGAATAAGTATAGCAACGAAGTGGGAATATGAAGCGACATTGGAATATTTCGGTATAACAGATAACGAAATTTTTGATTATCCGTATGGCGAGTATTTCATAAGAACAATTAATGATACCGAACTTGTTTTTTATAGTACCGGTGTACGGAAAGTAAATGGTGTTGGTGGTAACCAGTATATGATTTCTAAATTTACGTTAACGAAAGTAATCGTTGCTGGAACATGTGCAGGAATAGATGATACGTTTCACAATTTGGACGTTTTTGTACCCAATAAAGCTGTTCAATATGATTGCACAGTAAAAGAAGTTGAGCCGTTTATTAAACAATCGTTCGTAGTCGATATGGATCTATCAAACTATGGAAATGATTTTTATACTGGAACAATTGGCACCGCTGATAAAGCAGTAGTTATGTGGAAGGACTATTTAGAACTTAAAGAAAACGAAATAACTATTGCCGATACAGAATCAGGTGCAATTGCTTATATCTGTAAGAAGAATGATGTTGAATGTATTATTATTAAAGGAATATCTGATTTTCCAACAGATGAAGAAAGAAACGCTGATAAATTCGAATCAAACAATGAACAAATTAATGTTTATATTGAAAACACACCCAACGTTATGAACAAAATATATGATGAATATTTAAGAAGATTTATATGAATTTAGTTGAAGAACAGATTGTTAGATTATAAAGAACGCAGAGGATGCTAAAATAATGGGTGCTTGTTCCACTAAAGCATCCTATAGTTGAAGAAGAAACATATGTAGGCGAGTTATCGTTTTCTTTTTAAATAGCGAGTTATTGCCAGAACAATTGCTGAAATAATCAGTAGCGTAGAAATTAGTAGAACGTTTGCAGTACCAATAGGCGTAAAAAAACCTAAAAGTAATATGATTAACCCAAAAAAAATTAACCCTAAAATCATTCCAATTCCCCCTATTTTCTGTAAACTTTTGTAAGTCCTTATTAAATTAGCCCACCCGTTACTTTTATAAGGTGCTAAATTTTTTTGTTTTTACTTAGGAGTATAAATAAGAATATAAGCCACCAGACCAGTAGATATAAGGATCCTGCAACTACATAAATAGACCATAAATCACCTTGTTGTAAGCGACTAACTAAAATCCCAAGCTCATTTAGTTCTTCGGTGTACCATGAAATGCCACCTAGTAAAGATACTATCGGTAACGTAACACCGACGACTATCGTGACACTAGACATTAGTTTAAATCTTTTTCTAAGTTTTTTTCGAAAAAGACTAAACACTGCAGCACCAAGTGTTAGTAAAAAAAACGAGTAATATATATACCATACCCAATCTGGAAATGTTTCTGTAAGCATTTCTTTACCTCCTTCATCAAAATAGGATTTCTTGTTATTCATCCGCCTTACCTTTAAAAATTCATATCCTTAAATCATATTCATTTTACTTCTATTAAATAGACCAATTGCTGAACACAAGTTGAACAACAATCTTAAACAATCCTGCTCCATTAGTTTACATTCATTTCTTCACATTTCTAACATCATAGTAACATAATACTCTTTTAAACCTCTGAACAATCACCATCACGAATAGCTGCTCAATTATATTATACTAACGCAGCCGTAAGTGAAGAAGGGAATTGTTTACTTGAATTGTTGACATTAGCCCAAAATAAATCTGAAATAAAGATCAATAATTCAAAAAAATTGATACAATTACCTAAACAGACTGGATTATGACAATTCAACAATCATGCTGAGCAACGCCGTTAAATAAACGAACCGGTTGGGGAGGCGATCATTGTGACGAAAAAAGATTGGCTGGATATATTAAATACGCTTGGAGAAAAAGACATGTTTGATTATATAACCTTGGGAGTTACTATATTGTCCCCGATAATATTAATAGTATCTATTTGGATCAGCTATAAATCTGTTAAAGCCAGTAAAGAATCTACCATCCTTAATAAACAGATGTATGAAGATCAGAAGAAGGAATATAATCTTAGCTTTGTACCAACATTTAAAACAAAATTTTATTTGAGGGATGCAGAATGTATATTGTTTTCCCTTATCAATAAAAATAATAAGGACATCGTTGTGACCCATGTTGCAGGCGAAAATCCATCGAAAGCTGTATTTGAAGGAGAAATTGAGAATGGGGAATTTCATTTTAGTGTATATGACTATTTAAATCACGATTATATAAAGATATGGCTGTGTTATACAACGCTAGATCATAAAAGTTATGTTTCAGAAATAACGCTTCGAATGATTAATGAATCCTTTATAATCGAAAGTCAACTAACAAAACGAAAAGAGAAAAATGTAAGCCAACTTTAACCTTTTTTAAATAAATAATAATAATGCCCTCACATAGTGAGAGCATTTTATATGAGTCAGGGGAAGTCAAGACCCGTTATTCATTATCCATTATTTTCCATGAATTACAACCTTTTATGTAAAATTATAAAAAGATAGTGTAATCTTTTTCGCTTAATCATTCGTTATTTCTTTCATCTTTGCTCTATTAAACTTGAGAAAATCTATTTTTGGACATCAACTTTCTGCAGTTATTGATTAAATAAAACATATGTGATAACTTTATTATAATGAACGTTATACATAAGGAGGGTGCGCATGAAAAAGTCCAATAAAAAAGAAGCTATTGTGAATACAGCTGAAGCGTTATTTTATCAGCAAGGATTTCATTCGGTTGGTGTTAAGCGGATACTTGAACAAGCAGAAGTAGCTACGATGACGATGTATTATCATTTTAAATCAAAGGAAGAATTAATTGTAGAAGTTTTACGTCAAAGAGAAAAACAATATTTCTTGCTAGTAGACAGTATAATTGTCAAAGAGAAAGGGCTTAAAGCGTATGTTAGCTCTATCATGGAAGCACACCTCAAATGGGTGGAAGAAGCGGGTACTAATGGGTGCTTGTTCTTAAGAGCGAAACAAGAGTATAAAGATACAAACGAGCAGATTTCATCTTTAAGCAAAGAACATAAGCAAAAACTGATAAATAAAATCAAGAATGACCTTTTGGGTTTTAAGAACAGTGAAGCTATTAGCGTGCAAATTTCAATTTTATTAGAAGGAATCACCTCGATGATCCAAATACTCGATCTAGAAAAGGTACGGCACAGCGCGTATCATTTAGCGGAAAACATTATAGATTCCGAATGAATATACCAGGAATAATTTTTGTTATTCCTTTTTTTTTACTATTTATTATAATGAACGTTATATATAAAAAATAAAATGGAGGTGCAGAATGAATTCAAAAAAACTGATAGCAGCGGGCATGCCTATGATAGCTGTCACATATGGATTATCCCGCTTTAGTTTTGGGTTAATGCTTCCCTATATTAATGAATCAATAAATATGAATCCATCTACTTCAGGGCTGATATCATCTTTATCGTATCTTGCCTACTGTATAGCTGTCTTATTAGCTATTGTATTTTCTAAGCGAGTTACACCTAAAGTTATTCTTTTGACTGCTGGATTCTTATCGGTTGTAGGACTTGGATTAATTGCTGTTTCTTCAAATCCGATCATTCTCGGATTAGGGATTTTTGTGGCTGGTCTTAGTACAGGGTTTTCGTCGCCACCGTATGCAGCTATTGTTAGTACGCATATGGAGAAAAATCTGCAAAACCAAACGAATTCATGGATAAACTCTGGAACCAGTATTGGAATAGCATTTACTGGACTGATTGCTATATTACTCATGGACCAGTGGCGAATAAGCTATTTCATATATATGGGGATCGCTATTTTTGTTTTACTATTAAATTACAAACAGCTTCCGAGTGATCATTCTGTAGAAAAGAAGGGGACAGTTAGTTTCCATTATAAGCATTTGAAACCTGCATTCCAGCTAATCATTGCTTCGATATTTTTAGGAATCGCCAGTTCAGCATACTGGACGTTCTCTCGCGATTATATTTTAAATTTAGATAGCGCGCCTGGATATCTTGGCGAATGGTTTTGGGTGATCATCGGAACTGCAGGATTATTCGGTGGTACTGTAGGTACAGTAATCAATAAGTTTGGGGTAGTAAGTGCGTACAGGATTTCTGTGTTACTGCTGTCTACATCCTCACTGACATTAGTATTTTTGTCAGGAAACAAAGTCACAGGGGTACTCTCCCCAATCCTTTTTGGAAGTTCGTATATTTTCATGAGTGGCGTTTTAATAATTTGGGGGATTTCCATTTTTAAGCGTAATCCTTCGTTAGGATTAGGTATTCCATTCATACTGCTGGCATTTGGACAAATGATAGGCTCCATCCTTGCTGGAATAATCGCTGGTATGGAAGGGTATTATTTTCTTTTTATTGTATTTTCCCTTGTTGGTTACCTGACCTTAGTATTGAGACCTAAGAGTGGGTAGTGTGACTTCGCACCGATTGTCGCAGATGGGAATTAGACCTTCGACTTTAGGTGCAGTTCTTTTTAAGTATTGTTAGCATAGTTTAATTTTAAGACAATTCAAGGCTGTTAAGCAAACGCACCAGTTGGGGAGGGGATAATGGTGGCGAAAAATGATTGGCTGGATATATTGCAAGCGCTTGGAGAAAAAGACATGTTTGATTATATAACCTTAGTAGTTAATATACTGTCCCCGATATTGTTAATATTATCTATTTGGATCAGCTACAAATCTGTTAAAGCAAGTAAAGAATCTACCATCCTTAATAAACAGATGTATGAAGATCAGAAGAAGGAATATAATCTTAGCTTTGTGCCAATATTTAAAGCTAAATTTTATTCGAGAGAAGCAGAATCTATACTGTTTTCCCTAATAAATAAAAATGATAAGGACATCATTGTCAGCCATGTTGCAGGCGAAAGTCCTTCGAAAGCTGTCTTTGACGGAGAAATTGAAAAAGGGGAATTTCATTTCAGTGTATATGATTATTTAAAGCAAGATTATATAAAAATATGGCTGTATTATACAACGTTAGATCATAAAAGTTATGCTTCAGAAATAACGCTTAGAATAATTAATGAATTCTTTATCATCGAAAGTCAGCTAACTAAACGAAAAGGGGAAGATATATTAGTGCCTCAATATTAAAGTTCTAGTTATAATGGTGTGATAAAATGACAAAGTAATTAAACATTGATAATGCTTGGAGGAAGGTGCTCCAGTTATGAACAAAAACCGTCCAGCACGGGGCAGGACGGTTTTAATCTTTATTAACGTTTTTTGGTATGACTCTTAAGCCAAATGACACTATCTGATAAACTAACTTTACCTTCTGCAACCGCAACAGTAAATTCCTCATTTTCATCTGTATTCTGCATGATATAAACCCCATTTTTCTTTAGAAATATATCAAGAGAAGCAAAAGCCGTTCTTTTATTACCGTTAAAAAAGCAATGATTTCTTGCTAAAGATTCAAATAGTGCACCAGCTTTCTCATTGAATAAAGGATAAGCGTCTTCTCCAAAAGCTGATTGTTGGGGACGATGTACAGCTGACTCCAATAATCCTTGCTCTCTAATTCCAGCATGCTCGCCTGCTCCGTATTTTTTCATGACCATAAAATGAATGATTGTTACGTCTCTTACAGTTAAATAGTCAATATTCATTATACTATTTTAACCTCTTAAACAATTCGTTGTGATCCTGAAATGTTTCTTGCAGCATTTTTACCATTTCAATATCCACCTGGTCTTCTAATTTACTATTTCTTTTTAATATAATCATGTCATCTTTTACTTCAAATTCGATTTCATCACCACGTCGTATGTTTAGCGAGTCTATAATTTTTCTTGGTATACCAACCCCCAAGCTATTACCGAATTGCGTTACTTTTCGTGTCTCCTTATTCATTTTCATCACTCTCATTTCTTTATTCTTTCTCCTAGTATAGACTGTCACAAACAAAATATACATACATTATTATATACATACATTATAACATTTGTGCTTGAGAAAGTCTGACATAAACTCCACATCTAACCTCAAATCGCCCAATTCCCATCTTTAAACAACTGCACTTTTTGCCCGTCATTTGTTTCTGCGATAATATTCAGGTCAGCAGAGCCGATCATGAAATCGGTATGACCATTACTTTGATTAATTCCTCTTTCTATCAAATCTTCTTTTGAAACGTTGGCAGCGTCCTTCACTCCCATCGTAATGGCAGTACCAATTGCAACGTGGCAGGAAGCATTTTCATCGTATAATGTGTTGTTGAAAATAATTCCGCTGTTTGAGATTGGAGAGTCATGCGGTACAAGCGCAACTTCCCCTAAGAATTTCATGCCATCATCGATTTCAAGCAATTGTTTCAGCGTGTCATAGCCTGTTTCTGCACGGAAATCGACAACTTTCCCGTCTTCAAACGTAAGGCTGAAGTTATCGATCAGACTTCCCATGGCAGATAATGGTTTTTTACTTGAAACCGTTCCATTGACACCAGTTTTGAGAGGGGTCGTAAACACTTCTTCAGTCGGAAGGTTCGGCATGTAGTACGTGTTGAACGTTGACTCATGACCGCCGCCGATCCATATGTGATCAGGGTGAAGGTCAACTGTCAAATCAGTACCTTCCGATTGATAATATAACGTCTTGAAACGCTTTTCATTCAGGTAATCGGCTTTTTCATTCAGGGATTTGTTATGCTCTTCCCATGCTGCAATCGGGTCTTCCTGATCGATGCGGACCGTTTTGAAAATTGCTTCCCACAGGGCGTCGATCGCTTCTTCTTCCTCTTTATCCGGAAAAACGCTTTTAGCCCATCCAGCTGTTGGCACACCAGCGATTGCCCAGTGCATCTCGCCGTTAAGCTGTGCTTTTGAAATGGCTTGAAGTTTCTCCCCACGATTCTGCTGTACCCACATAATACGTTCTGGTGATAAGCCTTTGAACGCACTCGGATCATCTCCAGTGATGTTCAGCAAGCAATCATGGTTTTCTGCAAAACTAGTAAACTTGTCAATTTCCCATTGAGGAAGGTCATCCTTTAATCTCTCTTCAGAAGCTTTTTCAATATGTAGGCGATTGACCTCCGTATCCTTCCAGTCAACAAACACATGTTTGCAGCCATTATCATAAGCATGTTTTGTGACTTTTCGCGTAAATTCCTTAGCTTCAAGCGGGGAATTAATCAATAAGCGTTGCCCCTCTTGAATACTCAAACCAATTTTAACAACAAGTTCAGCGTATTGATCCAGCTTTTCCTCGAACGTTTTCATATAAAGTTCCTCCTAAGGGTATCTATAATCAGTAATACTAATATTTATTTTACCATAAATATTCAGAATGCTTTATAAAAAAATGGAACCTCAAGCTAATGCAAGAAGGACCTGGTATAAAAAAGGGAATCTTCATTTTTGAATAAATACTAATGGTTTTTTATGTTAATATTGGAAATAGTAAATGTTTTTATGGAAAGGGGGGAGATCTTGAAATTAACAATACTTTTTACAGCATTTTTAGTATGCCTAATTGTATTAGTTGGTTGTGAAACATCAAAAGTTCAAAAAGACCAACATTCAATTACAATCACCCTGCCTGAAGATATTCCGAGTTTTATAACGGAGAAAGACTTTGAAAAAATAGATTGGAATAGAAAAGCTACCGAACTTGAAACTGGCACAGGAAGTGTTATGTTCGGCAACAAAAATAAACTAGGAATAATAGGACCAGAATTAACGCCTAATAACGTAGAAAAGTGGTTATGGCATTTTTGGGGGATTGAAAAAGGTGAATTAACAGTTGTCGGTTACAACCAAGATAATTCCAAGATTAGTACTGTTTTTAGTGGCGGATATTGGTCAAGAAATGGTATTGGTGGTAGTGAAATAAATGGAGCAGATGCGAGTTTGCCATCAAATGTCATGCTGCCAGATGCAGGAAAATGGGCACTCTTAGTTTATATTGACGGTAAGTTATTCGATATATTAGTTATAGACGTTCAGGATAAGTAAAAACAACATGGCTATGAGAGATATCTCCTAATCTTTTTTTGGAAATTTTTACATCTTTCATATAACAAGGTTATTGGTGCATACCGATCTTCGTTGCTACTAAAAATATTTTAAATCTTGTGCAGGGCGCTATTAAACAGAGGAAGCGTCTTTTTTTTTTGACTAATTACAGATACAAATTGATTACGTTAGGGGAACTGTAACGCTATGAATTTCGTCTAACTAATGAAAGAAAAGGGGGGTATGTTATGCATGATGATAGAGAACAACAAGGCGATAAATCCAACAGAGAGCTTTTGGTGGAACTAATGGAAAGTTATGGTGATATGGTGATCCGTGTGGCATTTACATATGTAAAAGAACGACATCTTGCTGAGGATATTTCACAAGAAGTATTTATTCGTTGTTACCAATCCATCGATTCTTTTGAGAACCGCTCATCCTATAAGTCTTGGTTATACAGAATTACGGTGAATTGCTGCAAAGATTACCTTAGAAGTTGGTCATTTCGTAATTTAATTCCTAATGCACTGATTAAAGATAACGGAAGATTTATAGAAGCTCTAGATAATCAGGTTATGGAAAAAGAGGAAAATGATTTGCTTTTTGAACAAGTATTAAAGCTTTCAGTAAAACTACGAGAGGTACTTATTTTTTATTATTATGAAGATTTAACTGTAGATGAAACAGCTAATGTTTTAAAAGTTAATCCAGATACTGTGAAAAGCAGACTATTTCGCGCCAGGAAGGCCATGAAAAATCTGATAGAAGGAGGGATGGTTTTTGAAAAATAAATGGAAGTATCCGGAAAGGGCAGATTCTATGCATTTCACAAAGAAAAACCAGCAAAAGGTGTTGAATGAGATCGACAGCCCTCCACAAAAGAAAAAGCCCGGAAAACGATTCTATGCTGGTTTAACAGTTGCAATCTTAGTAATGTTATTAATCGGTGGTACTGTATTTACACAAGATATAGAAACTGTTCTTGCAAAAATTCCGTATATAAGTCAATTCATAAAAGAAGAAGAACAACGAAATGAGAAGATGGAAAGCATTTTGGATAAAGTTAATCTTGTTGTAGAAGAAAATGGAATGGAACTTGGAGACCTTCAAATACATGTAGATGAGAAAGAAGTGAAAGTCCATATAAGAGGGTTAACCGAAAATAACAAAAGCATTTCCAATCAAATAGAGTCTCAGTTTGAAAAATCCGGCTTCACCAGTTATGACGTAAAAGTGGTTGCTTATGAAGAACCAGAAAAGATTCAAACCGAGCGAAGAAAAGCGGAATTAGAAGAGGATATGCAAGACAGTGAAGCATTAAAGACTACGTTGAAAAAGCGCTTGAAATCACAAGAATATGAGCTTATGTTTCCAATATCTGTTCGTATTAATAATCTAGAAGGGGTGTATATAAACGTCATTGTACCTGAATCCGAGAATCGTTTGGAACAATTAAAAGAGATAGTGAAGAAAGAAGCTGAGGCTTACGGGGATGAATATAAGCTAGATGTAAGGCAAGTGCAGAAAACCGCCCGCCAGCAAGAAATACGATGGGGGAAAACCCGTGCTATCGAGCATATTGGAAGAGCATTAATGGAAGCTAATGATCTGCATGTAACTACTTATTCCTACTCATTTCATCCTTATCCATTACAACTTAAGATTAAAACATCCCTTGACTCGGATAATCCAAAAGCTTCAGAAATTGCTAAAGAAATTCACTCGGAAATTGACTTGTTTATCCAGTCGAGTGAAGATACCCAAACGATACGTGATGATCGTTACAATGTGATCGTGTTAAGTAAGGATAAAAAGGAAATTAAAGTTGAATAAAGTGGAATAGGTAATTGAACCGTTACATACTTTTGTAGCGGTTTTTTCTTAAAGAAAGAAAATTTTTCGACTTCCTCCCGTTTAAAAATACAACGACGTGTAAAAAAAAGGATGACCGTAATGTATAAATCAAAATTCATTGAAATTTTTTATAAAATCTTTCGTCTAATTATTAGAAGAACTTATGGAGGAGAAGTAATGAAAGACAATAAAAAGATAGCATTATGGTTTAAACAATACCATGATGACATTCTGAATTTCCTTGTTTATTATACTGGCAAGGTAGATGTTGATGACCTTGTGCAGGAAGTATTTATCAAAGCTGTAAGGAATGTAAATACTTTTAAAGGGAATTCAGAACCAAAAACGTGGTTAATAAGTATTGCACGAAATGTTGCAATTGATGAAATGCGAAAAAGAAAAAGAGAGAGTGTTAAGAGGGATCAAGCTGTTCAATATAAAAAAGTAGAACATTCACCTAAGAATAGTCCAGAAGAATTATTCGGTTTGAATTCATAAACCCTTTGATTGTAACTTTTCAAATCTTCACCATAAAATGGTTTGAGTAGTACATATAGTTTTTTTGATAAATTATTGGAATTTTATGTTAAAATACATATGTAAACCAATGTACTTAAAATAACGTAACAGAATCATGGAAGAAGCTTTTTTGAAAGGGTGGGGAAAATATTGACTATCGAACAAGAAGTATCAACCAAACTTTATAAAATGATGGAATTGCATCAAAAATTTTCAGAAGGACTTTTTGAGGAAATGAATAGTCTATATTCTTATGATTTTCAAGGATGGCTTTACATGCCTTGGGTTGGGGAGTTAGAGCAATTCAATGCAGAAAGTATAAAAGAAGGTAATCGATTAGCAGCAGAGTATTATAAAGGAAAGGATATACACTTCGTCTTTACGGGCATTAAAATTGTTCCGCAATCAACAAACCAAGCTGCTGTATCCTATGAAGTAATTCACCAAAATAAAGAGGAATCGGTTATGGTCAGAGCTTTAGCACTTGAGGTCTGGCGTAAAGAATCAGACGGGGATTGGAAAATTATTCGCTGGTATGAGGATAAAGGGGTACGGACATAACAAAAGATACAGAGCATTGGGAAATGCATGCGAATACTTATTATGATATTTGTTTTCTGATGCGAAGGAAATATTTTAACTAAGAAAGGTTTGTATAAGTAATGAAGAAAAAAACTACACTTTCTGTGGTTTTATTATTAGCATTCTTATTGACAATGATTGGGGGTTGTTTTACTCCAAATGATGAAACCTCGTCAGCTAAAAACACAGAAAATAAAGAAGACAGTAAGGTGTCGACTTCCAGCCAAACCGATAACGATATAAATGACTCAGATGGAACTGAACAAGAAGATGAATCTTCTAATACAGATGACAATTCTGCTGCTGAGAAAACACAAGAAGGAAATCAAAATACAACTACCATCGAGACAGCTAATGATTCAAAGGATTTTGACTTGGACCAATACTTAAACACCAATTATATAATCGATGGTGTTCACTATAAAACTAAAAGCTTTGGTGAAATTGAAGGAACAGACAGAATTGACTATAGGGTTGACATCCTACCAGATAACAAAAATGCTGGAGATGAGATTAATAGTATTTTTAAAAATGGTACCCCTAATGATAATAAACGAACTGCGGCAATGATGAATATTGCTGGAAACATAGTGAATGACTTGCCTGTAATAAATAAAAAAGTACATATCGATTCTGTTAATTGGGTATCTTATGATGGCGAATTTGAAGTGAAGTTAATACAAGATTTTCAAAAAAGTACGATAGAGGATTCTGATGAGTAAATTTTTTATAAAAGCTATAATAAAATCTCAGTTCATTGAACTGAGAAATTTTTTATCCCTTTCATTAACACTACTATCGCCGCCTTTTCTGTACAAACAAAAAGGAAATTAACGCAATCAGTAAAAGTTTTTCATGATCTTCCAGGTCGTCTGCCAAATCGACAATATCGTTATCAATATCTCGGAAAAGGTCCGTATATTTATGGGGAAAATAACCATTGAAAAAATGCGCCCATTGCTTGCCATCTATATTCTTCATCGTAAAATCTCCAGAAAAACCCTTTACGTTAACTGGGAGAAGTGCCTCACCCAATTTATTATAGAGTGTTCCTTTAATGGTCAAGAGGCTTTTTAAATCAGCTTGCTCATAGAAGCCCAGTACTTCACCTTCCCCTGAATAAATCCTGACTGTTGTGTTAAGAAACCCTTTACGTTTAAATGTGAAGCGTTTTTGATTATCAATCGTGTAAAAGCCATATGTTACTGGGAAAATTACTAAAGTTAATTCATTGAGTAATATATCAAGCGGATATAGCCAAAATGGAATAGTAACTGGCTTCAGCTTTCCGATAAATGTCCCGTTTTTCTGAAATAGCAAAAGCTTCGGGAAAAATCCTACATCTTTTTTCAGTACCAAATGATCCAATTCCATTAAGCTAACTGTTTTTTCTGGTACTTGTATATCTTTAACCTGAAGATACTTATGACGACTGGTGAAACAAATTGCAATTAAAAAAGCTAAGGGGAGGGCAAGTACTGAAATCTCCAACCATTCCCCACCAGATTGCGGTGGAACAATTAATATCCATACCGCTATAACGGCAAGTAATGCAACTAGTGCCACAATCGAACCTTTCATTCTTCGCTGATACATTTCTGCTATCATGTTAGTTCTCCTCTTTATCTGTTAGTGGGTTATAAAACGCGGTATACTTGTATTAAGGTAAGTTCAACCGTTCTCGCTGTTTCCTTATCACTTAATTGAATAAGAGATTGCTATATAATTGGTGTTCGGTGACAAAATGAAGTTATCTCGTTTACCTACTCAAGATGACTTCTCCGCCCAAATATTCACATATAAATCTTTAACTTCCACATCAATTATTCCATCTTCCTCCAGATCAGAAACTATATCGTCGGGCAGCTCCATACGAAATCCAAATTCATCTAGCTCGCTTGAATTTTTAGAATGGCTTAAATTAAATGTATCACCTTTGTACGTTGCTTTTGCATTCGCTTGAAAGTTATTTTCTGCACCATCGTTCGTATCGTTCTGTGCCACACCCGATACTAATGTCGCGCCACCAAGACTATAATCCCCTTTTGCCGTAAAGATTAATTCATATTCCTCTTTACTATGAGCAATTACTTTTGAGACATAAATTTGGACGTCGTTTTCCTGATAAAGCTCTTTTCCTTCGTTACTCTGCAAGTTATTTAAATCAACTTCGACTGTGTATTCTCCGTCAATAGGGACCGAATTATTGAGAAATTCATCATTGTTATTCGTAAAATAATTGATTCCCTGTGTCCAAAGATTGTATTTCTGCACTCCTAAAGGTATAAGCACGACACCAAGAACGATGATTCCCACTGCAATATACAGCGTATTTAAGTTTAAAAGTTTTTTCATAGGACTCCTCCTTAATCGCAACTATGTTAGCTGAAATACAATTATTACCAATAGCTATTTATAGTTTAACATAAATATTCTGAATGGTTTGTCAAAAATACAAAAGAATATGCAGCTGGATATACTGAAACCCTACTGAGGGGGGAGGAATGCTAGCTAATGTACATAAAAAAGAGGGGACTCCTAAATAACTGGAAGTCCTCTGCAGTAAAATGATATTTCGTACTTAGTGCCAAGAACGAATCATCATTTGGTTTTATATTCATTTAAGTACCAGTTCTTAATAAGATGTAGCTTTCTATTTCTTACTGCTTCGGCATTTTGCTCATATCCATATACAACACATTCCAGCGGTGACCATCTAAATCTGCAAAACCGCAACCGTACATCCAACCTTGGTTCTCTGCTGGCTCACCATAAATTGTACCTCCAGCCTCTACTGCTCTTTCTGCTATTTCATCTACTTCTGCTTTGCTTTCTGCATCAATGGAAAATAATACTTCAGTAGCTTGCTTAGCATCGACTATTTCATTCTTGGTAAAGCTTTTGAAAGTGGAAACAGGAAAAAGCATTACGATAGCATTATTATCTCCTATGACTAATTGAACTTGGTCGCTATTACCAGGAGGTGTATGAGTAGAAAATCCAAGTTTGCTATAAAACGCTTTTGATTTATTTGTATCTTTAACCGGCAAGTTAATCCAAAATTGCTTTGTCATAATTATTTCTCCTTTTTTATTTCTAATGGACCATATATTCTTCAGTTAGGAAGGGTTTTAGCTGTTGATATGGTACATCGAAAGAAAAGGACTCCAAAAAACTGGAAGTCCTGAGCAGCAGAATAGTATTTCAGATATAAATTTTCATAGCTGGAACAACATGCTACTGTTTATCAAGACTAAAACTTCTTCCAATGCCCTTCCGATATAACTTCGACCGCTCCGTCAATCACTTTGATGGCGGTTTGATCATCAATTGCATACGCAGGACCTTGTATTTCAGCGGCCCACTTTTCAGCAGCAGCCATCGTGTTTTCCGGCAACATCTCGTGGTCTACGTGAGGGAATATAGAAAAATCGACCACGTTCAGCGTTTCATCGCCTCCGCTTGGTGGAGTCCAGCCAACGAAGTCTTCTCCGATTTTTGGCGCCATCACCATGCTGCCAGCACTCATTCCAACATAGACCGCGTTCAGAGAAGGCAAGAGGTCTGCCATCCCTGATTGCTTCATCCAGTGGCTCAAGTAGAGCGCGTCTCCGCCAGAGACCAGAAAGACATCCGTTTGCTGGACCAGCGGCACCCAGCGATCTTTGTCGATACTTGGCAGTGCTGTGAGCTCCAGCACGCCGACAGATTTCCAGCCAAGGTCGACCATGGGATTTTCGGATTTCCCGCTGATGAATTCCCAGGTTTTAACGCCGGGACCGACCCATGGGTGTCCGTACATCGCTGTGGGGATGCACAGGGCGTTGCAGTCGGCGATTGGCTTGTCCAGCATTTCAACCAGCGTCTCGTGTATACTTTTGTTATTGACGCCTGCAGATGTTAGCAGTAATTTCATAACTTCACTCCTTGTGGGTTTGTGGTATTTTCAAAATCAATTGCATCATGTTAATCTGATGTTCGGCTTAATTTTCAGCTACTTGGCGAAGCTCAATCTGTCCTTCCCCAAGACCATGCGGATCTGGTGCACGCTTCGCCCACTCGATGGCTTCTTCACGGGACTTCACATCTATGAACCAGTAACCGGCAATCAATTCATTGACTTCACCGAAAGGGCCATCTGTAACTGTCGGTGGTTCTCCTGGAACGGGGAAGTTAATACGAATGCCTTCGGAGCTTGGATGAAGTCCGCCGACAGACAGGAGAACACCAGCATTCTTTAGTACTTCATTATATGTCTTCATCGCCGCAAACATCTGATCCATCTGCTCCTTTGGCATTGTACCTGATTCAGAATCTTTTGATGCCTTCACAACCATCATAAATTTCATTCGTACTCATCCTTTTTAATTAGTATATAGACGTATTATGCATCACAGAGTCTACATATATTTTACCATAAATATTCAGAATGCTTTGTAAAAAATTTAACCACGATGAGTTCTTACATTTTCTTAAATCACTTTCTCTACTGATGTGTGGAAGAAAGCTAACGCAAGAAGGAATTTGTCACTATTTATCGAATATCTACTATAAAAGTAAAAATAATGAACTAGAGATTTGAGGGGGAGGAGACATATATTATGATAAAAGGTTTCGGGGGGATATTTTGGCGGACTAAGAATTTGGATGTAATTAAGAAATGGTACAGCGAAGTGCTGAAGCTTGATATAGAAAATTGGAACGGTGCATTTATTAAACCCCATGCAGATAATGAAACAATCTTTTCCTTCTTTACTGAAGATGACAGCTATTTTCCAACAGAACAGCAAGTCATGTTGAATTTTCAAGTTGAAAATCTAAACGAAACGATTAAACACCTTGAAGAAATTGGTGTACCGCTCGTGAAGGAACAAGCGAGTAGTGAATTTGGTAAATTCGTTTGGATTGAGGATCCTGAAGGCAGACTAGTTGAGCTCTGGGAAAAGTAACGGGGTGTATTTTTATTTTTATAATGGAGAGGGGAATTTTAATTGTCGGACATGATAAACAATCAAAATTGTATTATTCGAACTGTAAAATTAGAAGATGCTGATGCACTTATAGAAATATCAAATTCCATTATTTCTGAAGGAGATTATTTCATTATGGTGTCTGAAGAGTTAGAAAAAGATTCTCTAAACCAACAAAAGGAACAAATACAAGAGATATTAAATAATGAAAACGAAACTATAATTATTGCAGTGATAAATGATGTGATTGTTGGCTCAATTATGTTCCAGTCCCATAGGTTGAAGAGAATGTCTCACACTGGTTCTATTTCAATGTCCATAAGTGAAAATTATAGAAGTATTGGAATTGGAAAAATACTTCTCAAAGCATTGTTAGACTGGGCAGAAACCCATCCACTAATTGAAAAAGTGAGTTTAGGAGTATTTTCAACAAATCTTAGGGCTATATCATTATATAAGCGTATGGGATTCATGGAAGAAGGTCGAAAGGTTAAAGAATTTAAGATAAATGAAAATAAATATGTGGACGATGTTCTTATGTACAAATTTGTATAATAATATCTTTTGTTAAAGTAGAAGGTGTTTTAGAAGATGAAAGTGAGTTTCAGTTATAAGAAGCTGGCGATTAAATATGATTAAGAGAGGAGGTATACGATGATAAGAAGTAAAGTGACACTCGTTACTTCATTTATTATTTTAGGTCTATGCATGTATTTATATTTCCCGTTTTCTAATAATGTAATGTTAGAAGCACATTCAACATTCATGTCATTTCCAATCCACAATCAAGATGGATATATTTTGCTTGGTATAGTTGGGTCCGTTTTGTTTATTATCGCTATGATTTTCCTTGTCATTGGCATGAAGAAATATCACTTTCGAACAATAATAATAGTTGTAATAGTATATGCAATTTTACCAAATTTTCTAATCACGATGTACCAAGAAACGCTAGCAAGTGGAATTACAGCAATTTCATACGATGGTAATGGCAATTGTAATTTTGAGTCTGTGAGCACAGACTTATTAAATGGGGAATGCAAACTTGTATTACATAATCGAAGTAATAAATCTGTATCATTTGAATTAGAATTTATGGATTCATTTTTCACCAAAGACAAAGTACGAATGGAGTCACTTATGAATTTAGCTGGTCCGTATAGTTTTACGATAGAAGCTAATCGTAAAAAGTCTATTCATTTGAAGGAATTACTCGAATTATCAAATGTTCCAAAACATATTGAAGGAGGAACATCGTCTGATATTCATTTGAAGTTAATTGACGGGGAGAAAACACGCACTTTATAGTAGATGTTTTATTTTACCAACAAAGTATTTTGTGAGACCTGCACTTAGTCTAACGGTTGCTTTACTTTAATAAGGAAGGCATTTCTTATTTGACTAACATACACAATTTATTGTAATAAAGAAATTAAATTGTCGAACAGTTTTTAGCTAAGGCTTAAAAATAGAATATCGCTAACATATGTAGATTATGTTAATTAGTATGTTAAAGATTTCAGGGGAGATGTCGATCTATGAAAACAGTAGATTACGTAAAGTTAGAACATTTTTCGGATGAATATTTAGAGGGATTAAAGTCTTTTGAACTTCCTGAAGAACAAGCAAAGTTTACTGCTTTACCAACTAAATATTTCAAGGTAACAGAAGGACAACATAGAATTGTCATAGTAAACGAAAGTGAGCCTATAGGATTCTTTTTACTACATTCAACCGAACGTGTAAAGGAGTATTCAGATAACCCAAATGCAATGTTGTTAACTTCATTATCTGTTAATCAGGCGAAGCAAGGAAAAGGGTTTGCTAAACAGGCAATGATTTTATTGAGTGATTTTGTGAAATCTGAATTTCCTAACTGTAATGAAATTATATTGGCTGTTAATCATAAAAATATTCCGGCTCAGAGACTGTACTCAAAGATAGGTTATAAAGATACAGGCAGGAGAAAAATTGGTCCTGTTGGTGAACAGTTTATTATGAGTTTGTTGTTGTGATTTAACTTACGTTTCAATAACTAGTGTTTTACTTCAATAAAGAAGGCATTTCTTGTTCAACTAGTGAAGCAGTTTAGTTGAACAAATGAATTTCATTAAATCCGAGGTGTACCCAATCCGAATTTTTTTATCTGTCGATTGATAGAAAGATATCAGAGGAGATATGTTAAATGATAGGATTGTATATTTTATGCTTAATTTTCTTGTGCTTTATGGTGGAGGTTATGTTTATTCGTTTGCATTTTAAAAAAGCGGATTATAATCATGGCCAAAAAAGAGATGTTATGATTGTACTTGGTTATCCCGCAAATAAGGATGGAAGTATGTCTCCAATTTTGCGAGAACGGATCAATAAAGCAGCAGATCTTTATCACAATGGAATTGCTGAAGTAGTTATTTGTTCGGGTGCATCTGTCGCAAATAATCATGTTGAGGCAGATGTAATGGCACTTGCCTTAATGGAGTTGGGAGTGGATGGTAGCCAAATCATACGGGAAACGAAAGCAAGGGGCACTTATGAAAATTTGGTAAAATCCCGAGAAATCATGTATGAGAGAGGATTGGAAAAAGCGGTTATAGTCACTTCACCCTGGCACTTGCGAAAAGGCAGTTCATATGCGTTTCGGTTAGGAATTGACCATACCTTGGAAAATTCTAAAGTGCCAAAAGAATTCATCATAGGAATAGGAATTATTTACGTTTACGTATACATACAGATGTTAATAATTTATTTTCGTTTTTATAAAGGAAAGCAATGATCCCTATGACATTAAAAAGGAAATGGAGCAGGTTAGTTGAAAAGTATTATTAAATAAAATGGAGGTTTTTATGAGGATTTTATGGTTGGTTTTTTCTTTAATACCGGCACCTTTCTTTTTTCATTTTTACGAATATGGGCAACATCTAAAGCGTGAAGAAGCTCCTTTCTTAATTATAGGTTCTATATTATTTGTTGTTGTAGCAGGGTTTTTGTCTAGTTACGAAAAAATTAGATACGTTATCTTGATTAACATTATTACAGGGTTATTATCAATATTTTTGGGTAAGTATTTCCTCCCTGACGATTACTGGTTTGCGCCATTTGGTAGAGATGGTTTGATAATAATTGTGGCGGTTGTTATGTTAGCGGGACAATTAGTAACAAGAGAAGCTTCAAGGGCAATTTTGATAAAAGAGGAATAATAACTGTTTTGCTACTTTAACGGGGCTTTAGTTAAATAAAGAGCGCATTTCTTATTCAACTAACGCAGCAGGATAGTTGAATAAGCAAGTGGGTGGCTTTTATTTAGGTGGATATTTCTAAATCATAAAGTTCTTGCAGGTCAAACAGGCTATCTTGTCGAAATATAGATATATGAATTACATAAAATGGAGGAATGAACAATGGCAGAAATATTGTTGTTACACCATGTTTTAGGAAAAACGAAGGGGATTGAAGCAATCGCCGATCAACTGAGAGATGCAGGACACACTGTGCACATGCCAGATTTATTTGAGGGCCGCACTTTTTCCACGCTTGAGGAAGGCTTGGCATTTGTTAAGGAAATCGGATTTGGAGAAGTGTCGGCGCGCGGCATTCGGGCAGCCAGCGAGCTTTCACGCGATGTCGTCTATGCTGGGTTTTCACTTGGTGTCTCGGCAGCACAGCAGCTCGCACAAACTCGTGAAGGAGCTAAAGGTGCACTATTTTTTCATTCTTGCCTCCCGACCTCTGCGTTTGAATCTCAGTGGCCGGTCGACTTGCCTGTGCAAATTCACGCAATGAATGAAGATCCATTTTTCGTTGAAGACGGCGACATTGATTCGGCCCGCGAACTTGTTGCTTCGGGCAATCGCGCTGAACTTTTTATGTACGAAGGCAAGGAACATCTCTTCACCGACAACAGCTTACCGTCTTACGATGCTGAAGCGACGAAACTCTTAATGAAGCGCGTTCTCGACTTTCTCGCATAATTGTTAACGGTAAAAATTTTAGCTACTGGGACATAACTATCCCAAATAGTAAGCAACGCCAAGTCAATTTAGAATGTTTTTCTCTTATGTTCAGCAATCAAGTCCATTTTGTTGAATAACGAAAGCCCCATTTCCTTTTATAAATTAAGGTGAAATGGGGCTAGTAATTTGTATCTGTTCTAGTCTCAGCATAATACGCTGCTTTAGAGGGCTGTGTAGTAAAGATAAATAATAGTATCGTTACGGCAAGCATGATTAGGGATCCTAGTATAACGACAAACTGAATAGAAATTAATTCAGCCATGATTCCGAAAATTGTGGTCCCTAAAATGATGAAAAATGATTCGATGAAACCATAAACACTGCCAACCCGCCCCATTACCTCGACAGGAACATTGTTTTGATAAAATGTGTAAAATCCTGTGTTACTAAACGCCATCGAAAATGATAGAATGAAAAAGCCAATTGCTGCTAGCAAAAAACTACCCGAAAAAGAATAAATTATATACCCGCCTGAAACCAGCAAGGATCCAAGACCAATCAGCCAAGAGGTAGCTACTTTTTTAACAATAAGTATATTTACTAAGGCGCCTACAACTATTCCAGCACCAGCAATACTTACCAGTAATCCATAATCTCCCTCTGATAAAGAAAGCACTTCTGTAGCAAATGCTGCTTCCAGTGAATCGACAGCAGTTGCCAAAACCATCATTGCACTAAATAATAAATAAATGATCATAATATATACGTGTTTACGACTAAAATCAACAACTAATTTCCAATCATTTTTCAATACCTGTACGGTTATTTTTTCGTCTTCTGTTTCAATACGATCATTTTTTTCAATGTTGGGCATAAACAAAGTGAGCAGTGCTGCTAAAAATAGAGCTATTGCATTACTGTAAATCGCAAAATCAGGGGTGCCACTCATAAATATGATTCCCGCAATTGCAGGTCCGGTAACAAATGCGCCAGAATCTATTAAACTTACGAGCGAATTAAATCGTTTTCTTTGAGCTTGAGGAACTAGCTTCGTTATGTACGTCATAGTTGTCGGATCTGCCATGGAACTAGCTATACTTATGATAAAAACAATGCCGTATATGGCCCAAATAGATGATAAGAAAGGCAATATGGCAATAAACACTGCTTGGAATACAGCAAGCCCCACCATAAGATGCTTTTTATTCGATCGATCAATGATACTGCCCGACCAAATGGTAGTAAATAGTGTAGCTAAAGCTCTAAGTATATAGAGACCGGAGACAGCAAGTACCCCCATCATATCAAGAACGATTAAATTTAATGCTAAAAAATACACCCATTCCCCAATACTGGAAATACCAATAACCGTTAATAAGATGGAAGGGTATTTCCACGACTTCATAAACGTTTTAATGCGCATTTTTATCTCCACTCCTTTGTCGAATTTAAACTTGGAAAATAAAAAAACTCGTCCCCAAGACCTTAGTCTTGAGGACGAGTTGTTGCGCGCCGTGGTGCCACCCCAGTTTGACAATATGTCACCATATTATCCTTGTCAGGTACGGCATGAAGTCCATACATATACCCTAGCTCTATAACAGGAGCACCTGTCACACCATCACCTATATGGATCCGATGTGCTGCTCAGAGGCTTGCTTCTAACCATTAATTCTTACTCCTTTTCACCAACTGGAGCTCTCTTTGAAGAATTGCCGATTATACTCTTCTCTTCCTAGCATTTGTATGCAGTTGTGACCTTTTAAAGTGAGATAATCTTACCAAATTTGTGGAGGAAAGTAAAGGAGATTTTTTAAAAAATGTTTAATATATGGATAAAATACTAACTATTCGATAAATGAAATTGCGCCAGTCTTAATGAAATTGTATAGTTGAACAGGGGTGATAATTATGGAGAAAGAAGTTAAGCAAATAGCTAGTCCTATGTATGAGAAATTTTTCAAATTAGTAAATGGAGCGTTTCCTGGGATGAATGCAGAAATGTGGCTAAAAGATTATGTTAACGAAACACCAAACGAGACACTCTACGGCCTGTTCGATAAAGAAAAGCTGCTTGCAGGTATGAGGGTATTTGACTTTGAAATGAATTTCGCTGATACAACGATCCCTGTTGGTGGGGTTGGGATGCTGGCTGTGGATATGTTACATAAGAAAGAAGGCAACGCGTTTCAGTTGATGAAAGCATTCATGCACATGAATAAAGAAAAAGGTGTCAATCTCGTCATGCTATATCCCTTTAACGTCTCTTTTTATAAAAAGATGGGCTTCGGCATGGGGACGCAAATCTATCAATTCTATCTAAGCCCAAACTCGTTTAGAAACTATCATTTAAAAGAGCATCTTGTTCGATTAGATGAGGAGGATCGGCGTTTAGTTATGGATTGTTACAATCGCGTTTACAAGAAAACGCACGGAATGACGAAAAGAATTCCTACTGAACGTGAATTAAACCGGCCGTTCAATTTCGGGATAGTGGTTGGTTTTAAACGGAATCAGCAATTAGAAGGTTATCTCACGTACGATACCGCGGGTAGTGACCTGATTATTCATGAGCTCTTTTTTGAGACGAGTGATGCAATTAAAGCATTCTCTACTTTCTTACATCAGCAAGCGGATCAATTCAAGCGCGTAATCATAAACTCAAACCACGATGATTTACTCCATTTTGTTCACGCGCCAGAAAGTGACATGAATCCCATGATTGACACAGTCCCGTCAGTCGACAATAAGCACGTGGCTAATCAAGGTGTTGGCGTGATGTATCGTGTACTAAATACAAGAGGATTTTTTGAGGAGTTACATAATAAGAATCATTTATTTGGAAAGGTTTCTTTACCTGTAAAATTTGAAGTGGACGACGATCTCCAGACGGATGAATCGAAAAATGTAACGGTCACTTTTTTGGAAGGAAAGATAAAAGAGATTACGAATCAGCCTAGTGATGTTGTCGTTAAAATAGGAATCTCTGCGTTTTCTTCATTAGTAATGGGCGCCGTTACCTTTAAAACATTACATAAGTGGGGAGAGGTTGAAATTTCCCGCAGTGAGTATGTGAATCAGATTCAGCAGCTTTTTTTGATGGATGAAAAGCCTGTTTGTACGAAGGCGTTTTAATGACACTTAATAAGCTGAGTATAGGATGGAATGATGGATATGATTACATTCGGAGAAAAAGAAGAGAAGAGGACTCCTAAATAATAAAGTGTCCTCTTTAGCATTATTGTCATATTGAATTAAATATCCATTTACTCTTTTAGGGGCATCTAGTTGAAACGATCAAGGCGTAAACTTCTTCCAATGCCCTTCGGAGATAACCTCAACTGATCCGTCAATAACTTTGATGGCGGTTTGATCGTCAATCGCATATGCTGGACCTTGCAATCCAGCGGCCCATTTTTCTGCCGCAGCCATGGTGTTTTCCGGCAGCATCTCATGATCTACGTGCGGGAATATGGAAAAATCAACGAATTGAAGTGCTTCATCGACACCGTTTGGTGGAGTCCAGCCAACGAAGTCTTCCCCGATTTTCGGTGCCATCACCATGCTTCCTGCACTCATTCCTACATAGACTGCGTTCAGCGATGGCAAAAGGTCTGCCATTCCGGATTGCTTCATCCAGTGGGATAGGTAGAGAGCGTCGCCTCCCGACACCAGCAAGACGTCTGTCTCCTGAACTAGCGGCAACCAGCGGTCTTTGTCGATGCTCGGCAGCGCTGTGAGTTCCAGCACTCCGACAGACTTCCAGCCCAGGTCGACCATCGGATTCTCGGATTTCCCGCTGATGAACTGCCAAGTTTTGACGCCGGGTCCAACCCATGGATGTCCATACATCCCGGTGGGAATGCACAGCGCATTGCATTCAGCGATAGGCTTGTCCAGCATATCAACTAGGGTGTCGTGTATACTTTTGTTATTGACGCCTGCAGATGTGAGCAGTAATTTCATAACTTCACTCCTTGTCGTTGTGTGGTATTGTTATTATTTTTATATTACTAATATCAACACTTTGATTGAAAGATTTTCAACTATACCAATCTCTTATTTATTTTACCATAAATATTCAGAATGCTTGTAAAAAAGCAAAAACTAAGTACGATATAATAATAGGGGTCAATCCTGATTAAATAGTTGGACAGGGAATGATTATGGAGAAAGTCTTTAGAAAACTATTTTTAGATTGGAGAGTTTTGCAGATAGGATGTCCTAGATGTAAGAATACAAGAATTGAAATATATAGTGAAACTGATCTTAAACCAAATTGGAATACTGGTTAGTTAAAACTTTAAAAGTTATATAAGTCGTAAGTATAATAAGAAAAAACTATATTTTGGAGGGATTTTAATGAATGATTTGTTAGTGAAAGCTGTCAAGGACAGGATAAAGGAAGGGTTTGAAGGACCGCCTACTCCAGTAAAAGAAAGCTGGTTTACCAATACGGAGCCAAATTCAGGAATTTTCGGGGCACTGGAAGGAGTAACTGCAGAGGAAGCCTCACTATCTGTTCATGGAACAGTATTGGCTGCTCACGTTGATCATGTGCGTTATCATATGTGGATTACTAACGAGCTATTGAAAGACCGAAAAGTCGAGGAGATGAATTGGGGCGAAAGCTGGAAAATTAATGTAGTCGATGAACCGAGATGGAATCAAATTCAGGAAGAACTAAGAAATGAGTATGTAACACTTCTGGAAGCATTTGACCATATTCAGTGGAGTGAGTTTCTTGCCAATGAAATTTCCGGCTCTTTAGCGCACTCAGCATATCACTTAGGAGCTATCCGACAAATGTTAAAGGTGATTAAGGAAATGAGTTGAGTAAGGGGGAACGGGGATATATGAAACCATTACAAGGGAAGATTGCTGTTGTTACAGGTGCGTCCCGTGGAGCAGGTAGAGGAATTGCTTTCGAATTAGGAAGTGCAGGTGCGACAGTGTATGTGACGGGACGGAGTGTGAAGGGAAGTACAACCGATAATCGACCAGAAACCATTGAGGAAACTGCTGATGGTGTCACTTCACGAGGGGGTAAAGGCATCGCTATACGATGTGACCATACAAGCGACAATGACGTGAGAAACTTGTTTGAGCAAATTGAAAGGGAACACGGGCGGATTGATATTTTAGTCAATTGTGTATTTGGCGGCTCCGAAAGTTCTTTACCGTCAGGAGATGGACGGCGTTTTTGGGAACGTCCAGTGGAGCATTGGGATGCTATGATGGTTGCTGGACCGCAAGCGTATTTGCTGACTACTCGATACGCTATACCTCTGATGACACCGCACCAGAAAGGGTTAATTGTAAATATAACATTTTATCAGAAGGACAAAATTTCCGGTAATTTATATTACGATTTGGCTATGAATGCGATCAATCGAATGACACTAGGTATGGCAAAGGAATTAAAGGACTTCAACATTTCAGCTGTTGCTGTTTGCCCGGGCTGGATGAGGACAGAAAGAGTTATAGATTCAGGTTTTGGACCAGAGGATGGAGCAACGGAAACAACAGAGTATGTAGGTCGTGCGGTTGTGGCGTTGGCAACAGACATCGCGGGTTCTAATCATTCTGGAGAAGCAATAATGGTGGCTGAACTAGCGAGAAACTATAACTTTACCGATGTCGATGGAACGCAACCTTTACCGTTTGAAGGGTAAATACTCCTTTAATTCCGTGCCGGATATTAAGTAGTTATTATGCTTGTAAAACATACCAAAATAGTGACGAGAGGAAGTCTTAGTTCATGCGTAATCTGAATAATGAAAAAGTACCTAAGGAAGCAATTCAAGCATTAAAGGTTGTAAAGGAAGTGCTTGGAAGTACGGTAGTCGGGGTATTTCTATATGGTTCTGCAGTAAATGGAGGCTTGCGCATTAACAGTGATGTAGATGTCCTAGTGGTTGTAAATCATCGCTTATCAGAAGTAACGCGAAGAAACCTCACAGAAAATCTAATGCTTATATCCGGGAAGGTAAATTCTATGCGACCATTAGAGGTCACAGTTATTAACAAGGGTGATGTTGTACCTTGGCGATATCCACCAAGAAATGAATACCTCTATGGCGAGTGGCTCAGGAATGAATTTGAGAACGGACAGTTTCCGGAACCCTATGATAACCCTGATTTAGCTATTGTATTAGCACAAGCAAGAAAGAATAACATTTCTCTATTTGGTCCTGATGCTTCAGATATACTTGACCCCGTACCAATGGTAGATATTCGAAGAGCAATTTTGGATTCTGTGCCAGAATTAATGGATGATACCAAGGGTGATGAGCGAAATGTGATTTTAACCCTTGCTCGAATGTGGCAAACCATGGAGATTGGTGAAATCACTCCAAAAGATGTGGCAGCAGAGTGGGCTATACCTCGATTGCCTAACGAACATGCGACTTTACTCGATATAGCCAGAAAAGCGTATCGAGGAGAGTGTACGGATAAGTGGGATGGACTTGATACGGAGGTGAACGAGCTAGTTACGTATATGAAAAACGCTATAGAGTCTTAACGTCTGAGACTAGTAGAACATAAAAAATGAATGTTATTTCAAAAAAACAGGAACCCCATAAGAATTCCTTTTTATACTAGTAAAGAGGAGTTCGATCACAAAATGGAAATCATCGTGGTTTATTTAATTATTGGGGTAGTGATGAGTGCATTAATTTTTGCTTCGGCAGACGTTCGACCTCGGTATTTTTTATTTGCATTGTTGTGCATTGCCTGGTTACCTTTACTATTTATTGGAATGATACTAACTTTATTTATGGATTCAGAAAAAATCTCCAGTAAGCAAAGCAAGCCAGAGCACAAAACCAAGAAATAAAGCCAAAAACTGTAACAATTGTAGTTTCGGTCCACCCATATTTTATGCCAAAGTGATAATGAATCGGTGTAAATCTAAAAATACGCTTTTGTGTAAGCTTAAATGAGGAAACTTGTAAAATAACCGAAAGCTGTTCAGCAAAATATACAAAGAACAAAAGGGGAATTAAAACTTCAACTTTCTCTATAACTGCAAGAAAAGAAAGTGATCCCCCAATAGCTAATGATCCCGTATCCCCCATAAAAGCTTTGGCAGGATATATATTATAAACGAGAAATCCGAGTAGACATCCAATCATAACCAAACAAAAGATTTGCACCTCTAAACTATCGGAAACCATAAAAAAGAATACGTATGTTGGAATCGCAACAACTCCCAATAGACCGTCTAATCCATCGGTGAAATTTATGGCGTTTGCCGAACCTACCACAAATAAAGTGATAACGATGAGATATAGTTCCAGTGGAAGATAGAAGGAAACATTTTTATAGATAGTAATGCTGGTGTTTATGTCTAGTTCATTGACAACGTAAAAAAGCAAAATACCAGTAAAAATAAATTGGAAAATAAGTTTGGTCTTACTCGATATTCCTCCTGGATCTTGACGAGAAGCTTTCCAGAAATCATCCAAAAACCCAACAAAACTAAAAAGAATGTAGGTAATAGCCAAGAAAAACATGAATGGAGTAGGTGAAAAAAGAAGTGATACAATAATTCCTACAAACAAAATAATCCCAAACATCAACGGAGTGCCTTTTTTTAACTGATGATCGGATGGAAGTTCTTTTCTGATAGGTTGAATGAGCCTAAGTTTATGCAAGGCTGTTATTAATAATGGAGATAAAAGTAAAACAATAACAAAAGCAATTAAAGCTGGAATTAGTTGGTTACTCATTTTTCATCTACACCTTTTCTTTTTCTATCTATTAATAAGTTCTACACAACTCATTCATTTCCTCTATTTTTTAGGGAAGAGCGCTCTTGGAGGAACCGTTACATAATTTTTGAAGCAGTTTTTACTGAAAAAACGGGACTTTTTCCAATCTCCTCTCGTCTAACGAATACATACCTAAAAAGTAGATGAATCTTATTGGAGCAAAGAGACAGTGATACGGACATGTTAGAAAAACCCAGGGAAGAAATAATGAATTACATTATTGATGCTTATGGGGAGGAAATCAAACGGCTAATTTTCACGTATGTAAAAAACCATACGCAGACTGATGATATTTTTCAGGATTTTTTGATTAAAACATTTAAAAGCTTAGATCGTTTCAAAGCAAAGTCAACCTTGAAAACATGGCTGTACAGAATTGCGATTAATACGTGTAAGGATTATTTACGTTCGCCGATCCACCGAATTGTGCAGTATCATGAGCTTTCGAAAATATCCAGCAAGCAGCAATCCGTTGAGCAAACATCATTGGAAAACGAACAAAAGGAGACAATGGCTGAAGCTGTATTATCGTTACCTGTGAAATATCGGGAAGTAATTTTATTGAAGTTTTACAGAGATTTAACAATTAACGAAATCAGTCAATCGCTCCATGTAAAAGAATCGACTGTGAGAACAAGAATTATGCGCGGTAAGAAGAAACTAAAAACGTTGATGGAGGGGTTTGATCTTGAATAATAAGAACAATCGTCTTGAAAAAGAAATCGACAACTATATCGGAACAGACCCTTTGGTAACGAGTAAAGATAAAGAAAGATTTAATGAATGGCTGCAGCAGCCACGTAAAAATAAAAGGATAAAGCACTTTGTTCCCGCAGTTTTGACTCTGATTCTATGCATAGGAGTTGCTGCCTTACTATTTACTGTTTTTAACAATCAAAACAGCAGCCCAACCATTGAACAGTTAACTGCAGAATACCCGGAGGAAGTAAAAGAAAAAATAGCAGAACTACCTGAATCGATTCAGGAAAAATTAGTTGTTCCCACCGATCTGCCTTCCGATTCCTATAATGTTCAGTTTTCATACGAAAGCGTCCCAATAAATGACCCAAATGGAGAAATTATATTTTCTACTTTTTTATATATCGGAGAAAATCCGAGTTATCATCTCATGCTAACCAGTTGGTATCAAAATGCCTCATCTTCTAGCGGGAAATCATATGAACAGATAACATTAGATAACGGTGTGAAAGCTGATATTGTCAGTGATACTGAATTGAAGTGGAGAGATAAAGAGGGGGACTTGCATGAGTTGACTTTATTGGAACCACCTGATGTTAAGGAATCACAGTTTACAGTGGAGGATCTAATTGAGGTTGCGAATTCGGTTGAGTAAATTATAGTTTTAACTTGAGACAGTATCTTCGAAAAGGTACCGTCTCTTTTTAAATCCTATAGAAAATTTATCATCGCTAATGGGCAGTTACACAGTCGAGTAGGTATTGACCTACATATGGTACAAAAAGGGCTTAGGAACGTTCAAATGGTAACAATGCTGGACATGAAGCAGGGTGTTGTGAAAGAGAACTTCTATTTATAGGAGGTAAAAGGATGACAAATTTTTATTCTTTTCAGGGGACCGTCACCATGATTACCGATCTTTTAGGGCAAAATGGTGAAGCAGATGGCTGTAAAAAAATGATAACTGTTGAAAACGGAATTGGAACAATAGTTAATTTCGTAATTTTACCGACGACTTACTTTGTAGACTATGCAATTGTTTCAATAGGGGATAGGGTAACTGGTTATTATGACGGGGATGCACCTACTATACTAATTTATCCTCCACAATATCAAGCGCTCGTTATGGTAAAAGATAGCCCAAATCAAAATGTGAAAGTGGATTATTTTAACAGTCAGTTAGAGAGCAGTGATGGAAGCTTACGATTAAATCTATCTCCATATACACAACTTGTTTTACAAAATGGGCAGCCCTTTACAAGCGACCCTTCGAACCGAGATCTCATTGTTATTTATGGACCATCTACAAAAAGTATTCCAGCCCAAACAACACCATATCGAATTATAGTTTTGTGTTTGGGGTTATTTTAGGTCTTCTACAAAAAAGAATGCAGGTAATAGCTAAGTAATACATTAATAAAACGGTTGTTTAGCCATCTTTACTTAGTTTTTCTGCATGATCCCGAAATTCTTTTACTTGGGGAAATAATTCCTCGTTAATTATTTTCTTGAATTTTTCTATGTCTATTACCTCTTCGTCATACGAGGTAACTTCTTGATTTCACCTAACCCTCTCCTTGAGCAAATTTTTTCTTAAACTGATATAAGTTGCTATATCTATAGACATTAAGGATGTAAAAGAAAGAAACCGACATAAATAATAACAACGTAAATAACCGCAAGTAAAATAACTAACCCAATAAAGATAAATAGTAGCTTCCACATCTTATTGAAAAACGCATTCTTAAATAGATACAGAAAAAAACAGTTGAAATAAGTGCCAAAACTCCTGCGCATACCCAACTATATGGGCCCATAAAGTTAGGCATCGTAATAAAAGTAATGATTGCTAAAGCTAATAAAGTAATACTCACTAATTGCTATTTTCTTCATTTTAATTACTTTTTTCTGAATCAATTGGTTCGTCAGGTTTAATAACATTTAAAACCGTATCTTTTTTCCTCATAAGTTTATTTACTACGAATCTAACTATCAAATAAATGATCAATACATTGATTACAAAAGTGCCGAGGTTTATCGCTAACCCAGCGTTTCCACTAAAAAAGTTATCAAAAAACCATCCACTGTTCGGCTCATGTTGATAAATCGTTATATAATTTAATGGAAATCCATACGTGTATCTTCCCATGCTTTCATTCACAAAATCTCTTGGAATAAAAAGCGGTATTAGAATACAGAATAACAGACTCCAAGTCATATGTTTTCTGTCAATTCTTTTCAAAGAAATCCTCCTAATCAAACAATTCTGCGCCTCTAATTTGGATGGAAAATGGACATCCTTATTGAAGCAAAACACCCGTTCTTGGAGTAGTACCTTCAGCAAAATGCGAATTTAATTATTTCTTCATTTTGACTCTTTCTTTTCATTGTTTCTTGTTCGATTATTTGCTTCTAACTTTAACCATACGTTCCACAATAAATCCAACTAGTAAGCCAATAGCAAAAGGAAGTATTGCAATATCTGCTTCAAAAAACAACCCATCTTCTAACGGTTCGTTTAGTACTAATGAAAACCTAAGAAGAGTTAAATTAAATATATTTCCAATCCAGTATAATAAGGCCATTGTCACAACTGATGATACTAACGGAATCCATATTTTTTTCAAAAAATCCCTCCTTTAAAAACTTGTGACAAAGTATTATAGCCTGCGAATAAAAACATTATTCCAATCATTCTCATTCCACCCGGTATAAAAATTCCAATTGTTTAATAAACACTCCTACCTAGTTAGTGCAATATGTCGATTTCTTATTAAACAATCGCACCCTTTAATTAACGAAGGAAGCCAACAATTCACCTATACGTATTTCCATATCTTCTATTTTATGTCCTTCATTTAAATTTGCTTGCCCTGTTACTGTTTCAACTTCTGATTTTTCGCTTCCTTCTTTTTGGTACTGCAATTCTACAGTGAAATCATAAATTATCTCTTCAGATTCTGTTTTCTCATAATCGATATTTTTAACTTTAAAGTTATAATCATATTTCATTGCTTGAGTCAGTATTCCAGAACCATTATTTTGACTTACAAATTCTACATAGGATGATTCAGTTGCAAAATATTCTTCAAAATGGTCTTTATCATATTGTACTAATTCTGAGACGTCTTCATTATTAAATATTTTCTTCAATTCATCATCCGGTCCTGAAAGAGCTTTCTGTAATACGGATTCAATTGTCTCAATATTTTCGTCCTGAGTTTCCGGCTCTGCATTTCCTGTGCAACCAGTTGTCAATAAAAGAAGTGATGCGAATAAAGCGATTACAAATAATTTATACGTTTGTTTTTTCATATAAAATGCCCCTTTATAAGTAATACGGTGAACTACGTTAATAAGTTTCGAAAAAATTATAATATTCATACATGTTTCATATTTTCACAAAATTTCTCGGAGCTTTCAAACCAATCAATTTCCATTATCTGTTTTTACCATCAATAAAACCATAGAAAAACATTTCAATTATTCCTTTATGATTCTTTTCCCGGTCTTGCTCTGGTGGGGAGTTTCGATAAAGTTGTTCGATTGAATTAGCCATTAACTGGTAATAAGTAAGTACCATCTCATTTGTAATTCCTTCTTTTATATATCCCTGTTCGCGTCCTTTCTCAATCCACTCAAGAAATAGGGGCGCTGTTCGTTTCTGGTATTCTTTTACCAGATTGTTCAATTCACTGTTTTCCTTTAACATTTCTTCCATAATATCTTGTCGCAGTAAATTCGTATTTTTCGGTTTTTGAAGGAAATAGGTATGCAGCGGATCTATAAATTCATCGTCTTTTTCCACAAGATGCTTTAATTTCTGATACTCCGTTTCATAGAAGGCTTTCATAGTCTCTACAATCAAGTTCTCTTTACTGCCGTAATAATTATAGATGGATGCTGGTGAAGTACCAGCATGTTTTGCAATGTCGCGTATTTTTAATTCTTTTACGCCACCTTCATTCAGGAGTTGAAACGCAGCATCTTCAATCGCTTTTTTCTTCAAAGAAGCCCGTCGCGTGTGTCCATCCATTTAAATTCACTCCTGTCCCACTAGTTTTATGTAACATTTCGGTTTGATTGTTCTATAAAGTTATGTTATAAATATTATGTAACAATTATCGCAATTCGTTACAAATTATTATACCTTATTTTAAAATCCAATATCAAATAGGAGGGGACCATATGTATCGTTTAGTGGATATCGATACACATACACTTGAGGTCTACGCAAAAGGGGAGGGGCAGCCAATTGTTCTTCTTCCAGGTTTAGCTTCTTCGAGCGAGGAATGGAAGGATATAATCGAGGAGCTTTCTAAGCACGCTAACGTCATATCATTTCATCGTGCGGGACTTGGGAAAAGTACGCTTGGCTCAGAAAAAAGGTGTGCTAAGGAAACGGCTAATGATCTGAAATTGGTATTAGAGGAACTCCAGATTACGCTTCCGATCGTTCTAGTAGGTCACTCCTATGGCGGATTTATCGCACAATATTTTTCATTTATCCATCCAACATCCGTAAAATCCTTGGTATTAGTTGAATCCAGTTCGTTCGACTTTGAATTACTGAATGAAGTTACTGGTGCCCAATCAAAGCAAGCGATTGATATGTACCGATCGCTTTCCGCACTCGATCGAGAAAGCATAATCGAGAAACTAAACATTAACGCCACACTTGAAGAAATGGACCAATCTGATCATGATAAAAGGAGATTACGTGAGTTTAAATCTAATCCGGTAATGTATCGAGCGTTGGCAGATGAACTGGAAGAAATGCCTAATGATGCAAATTTTTTAAAGCAAAATAAGGGATTAGCTGAAATTCCATTACGTATCATCGGTCGTGATCCGGATCATTCTATTGAGATGATGATCAAACAAGGAATGCCTAGGGAAACAGCAGAAAAAGTAGAAGAGGTATGGCAAAAACTAATCAAAGATCAACTGAAATTGTCAGCTAATAGCACGTATACGTTGGCTGAAGGGTCTTACCATAATGTGAATGACAGCCATCCGGATATTGTAATTCAGGAAGTTGTTAGGTTGCTTTAGAACTGTGTTTTTAATAAATCTTCACAATATAAGACAGTAACCAAAAACGCTTGAACATTCTAATGTCCAAGCGTTTGTTTTTTTATATTGTCTTGTTCTAACAATTATTTATTCTGCTCACTAAACTTTTTATATTCATCAATATAGAAAGCTACATTACCACAATTTGGACAAACAGCTGCTTTAGTCGTTGCAGAAACATTTTTAAACAGTCCTTTACGCTTTTGAGTAATCGTAATTCCAGACACGTCGTATTCAACATTTACGTTACAATCTTTTATCATTTCAGTTTGGCATTGGTTGCAATTCATCTTTGTAACCACCTTTTTATTTTATATTATCACAGTTATTCAAAATACCTGTACCACTATTTTATTTTATAGCAGGGAACCATTATTCATTTAGAATCGTAACTAAAATAAAAGGAAATAAATTCGGCTTTGGGAGGAATTTAGATGGATTACGGTTTTTTGGTTATTGGTATAGCTCTTTTACTGTGCTCTTATTTAGTAGGAGTTAAAAAACAAACATGGTTATTGGCAGGGTTTAATGAAAAAAACGTTAAGAATAAGTCATTATTAGGCAAAGTAACTGGAGGAATATTCTTTCTCCCTTTAGGATTGTTAGTAGTTATTCATAGTTTTATTGACTACGCTAATGAAGCAACTGTCCTAGTAATTGCTATGTTGATTTTGTTAACCATTACGTATCTATTTATTAATAGAAAGTTATTTGATTAGGTAAACTCTATATTATTTAAACTCCTCGTTGCTGTAACAGCGTTATCAAACTCTGGATTTATTAAAAACATTTAATATGAAAACTGCACTAAAGAATAGGGCTGGTATCCCTATAACAAAATACAGTATACCTTTTGGCATATACCTATCATAAAAGTATAAAAATAATACAACCCAAAGAAATAGAAACACATATCTGCTGATTTTTATCATAAATAATCTATCATCCTTTAAATGTTAATATAAATCTATTTTTCAATTCCCAGGAATTTGATTAAGAATATAGTATTGTTTTAACTCGTAAAGGTCAATAGTAGTAGTTCGTCTCGTACCTGGTACCGTAATTTCTCTACTATAAATGTTGGTAAAATCTGGGTGTTGTAATATACTTAATAGTAAGAAAAATTGATGGCAGGGGAGAATGCGGATGACTAGTAGAGAAAACAGTATTGCTTCAGTTCTGCAGATTCTTGGAGGGTTAGCAATTGTTGTGGGTGTTATTGGAGGATTATCTTATGGGATGAGTGCAAATGTCTTAATTGGCCTAACCTTTCTCGCTAAAACTGTAATATGGGGAATTGTATTTTTCGGATTTTCTGAGGTAATCAAGTTATTGCAGGGGATCTTTAATCAGCGAGAAGAAATGATTGTAAAGTCTGCTGATGAGGGAGAAGGTTTAACAGATACAAATGAACTAACTACACATTCTCCTGTGGGCATTCAGGCAAGACAAGATATAGAAGCATTTTACGCTGAAAAAGGGATGCAGGTCCAGGAAATTAGAGCGACTGAAAAAGATGATATCTATCTAGTTACTGTTGATGGTAAGCAGGAAGTTGTTGAGCTGGGTGGTTTTTCTCCGGTTATACTACCAATGGAAAATTTTAAGAAGTAACAATATAGCAGCTTGCCCATTATTGGAAATGACTACTAAGCACATAGGGATTTAGTGGAGTAAACGTGCGTGAAATTATTGGATAAATAAAATGTAATAATGGAGGGCATTATGAGTTCTGCAACGGCAAATTCGTATCGTATAGATGAACATATAAAGTTGGTTTATCAAAAACCAGAAGTATTTTCAAAAAATCATGTTATCTATTTTGGTCAAAAGTATGGGAACTATTTCTTTAGAAGCTCACCGGCTACTTTATTAGAAAAAGCGCAGTTTTTGGATTCAGGATATTCTATTATAAAAGACAACGTTGTCATCGGCGGAGTATTTTTGAAACCTAACTTCATGAGCGATTTATTTGTTGTGCCGCCTTATAGTGATTATGAATATATAGCCAAGAAATTACTGAATCTCTTAAAAGAAATATCAAACAGTAATGAAAAAATAGTAGTTTCCGAGGTTCTAGAAGCTCATGTACCTTTTTATAGTAGAAATGGTTGTAACGTATTTGAAGAGGGCTTTTGGATGATTAGGCCGACGCAATCAATGCGTACAATGCTCTCAGACAATTTTGCAGCTAAACCTGTACATGAAGAGGATAAAGATGAAATTGCCCATGTAATCCTGTCAGCATACAAGGGAAATCCAGCTTATAAAGAAGTCGATAGTAACGAAAACTATGTTAATCATGTAGTAGAGTTTATTAAAAACAATAAAGATAATGAAGTCATGTATAATAGCTCAAAAATTGTAGTAGACAAAACTGTAAACGAAATTGTTGGTACATGTTTACATATGGAGTTTGAGGGCTTTCCGTTAATTATGAGTTTAGCTGTGAGACCAGATTATCAAGGTAAAGGAATTGGGAAGTTTTTATTGAGCCATTCAATAAACCACTCAAAAAAGGCGTATTCTGCCACACGACTCTATGTTCTTAAGGGTAATGAAGCTATCAAACTATACGAACATATGGGTTTTATCAAGAACGCTACATTAAATGATATGTATTTATTAAATGATTAGACAGAGTTTCCGAACGAATTTGTTTATTGATGATGGTTGACAAAATGATAGCGATAGTAAGTTATAAGTAAATATCCACTAGAAATGAAGTAATAAATGCTTCAACCAGAGCAGCAAGCAAAAATAAAGGAATGACAATTATTATATAGCTTGTGCTACCCTGCATTAACATATTTCTAACTTTTTCAGATTTTCTCTTCCTGAGAAATACCTTTCTTACCATATTTTTATTAACATACATACCAATTGCTACGCTATAGAGTATCGGAATTATCTCAATTACTGCGTGCGGTATAAATGCTATAACCATCGTTTGTAATACATTATGCTTCATAATAATACCGTAACCAGTAATTATTCCTACGGCTGCAAATGAAAGTAGACCATAAATAAATGGGAGTCCATAAACGGGAATAAATCCGCTTAAGATAATCATTCCTCCAACAAACAAATTATTCAACAGAATTGAAAAAAATTTTTGTACATTCGTTGGTTCTTCCTTATCTGCGTCTAACATCTGTTCTGCCATGATATTCGTTTGCTGAATGATAAATTCTTCAAAGTAAAAGGCTGCGAAAAAGAAAGCCAGTGCTGTTAGAGTTCCTAAAATCAGGGTAGTGAATATACTTTTTCTGTAAAATTCATTATACAGGTGATACTCAACTGAAAATTTGTCTTTTATTTTGTCCACACTCATTTCTAATAAAATATATAATCTATAAAAACTATGAGATACTCATTAATTTGTTTCCGTTAAGAGATGTTGATGAGTGAATTTAGCATTAACATCCCTTATATGTAACTGGTTCTTTAAGTTCCCTTTTGTCTGTTAGAAGGTTAAATACACTTTTAAAAAAGACATTATCTCTCGCTCTCTATTTATTATATTTCCTTTATTATCGGTAATAGATAAGAGAATGTTTATAAAAAGTGAAAAGCTAAGATTGTTAATTGTTAAGACATGGATATTATAATAGACTTACCACAGTAATAACCTCTTGATGAATTTTCGAGGTGGAAAGTAACATGTTGACAAAATACCCATGGAGGTATAAAGTGATAGCATACTAACTGGTATAAGAAAGATTTCAAGGAGATGAGGATAGTCATGAAATACGATGCACAAATGAAAAATAGAATGAAGCGTATTGAAGGACAGGTGAGAGGGTTACTAAAAATGATGGAAGAAGAAAAGGAATGTCGAGATGTCGTGACCCAATTGTCGGCTGTAAGAAGTGCTATGGATAGGACTGCTGCACTAGTTGTCAGCACTAATCTTGAACAATGCATTCGTGAAGAAAAAGCAAGGGGGGGAAGTTCTGAAGAATTGATTAAAGAAGCTGTTAATTTAATTGTAAAAAGCAGGTAAGGTTGACAATCCATTTTTGAGCCCTTAGCATAAAATTGGTTAGTAAATGGTAACCTTATTTTTTTAATAAAAATTAATACCCGTACAGGTATATGTATATTATGAATAAAAGGAGAGTTATAGATGTCAGATAAAAAGAAAACAACTATCGTATTGTTTAGCGGTGACTATGATAAGGCGATGGCAGCATACATTATTGCCAACGGTGCAGCAGCTTACGATCATGAGGTTACGATCTTTCATACCTTTTGGGGATTAAACGCATTACGTAAGGATGCACTGGTTCCAGTTAAGAAAGGTTTTATGGAGAAAATGTTTGGAAAAATGATGCCAAGAGGAACTGATAAAATGGGACTTTCGAAGATGAATTATTTAGGAATGGGACCAAAAATGATTAAAAACGTGATGAAGAAACACAATGCTTTGCCTTTACCACAGTTAGTGGAAATGGCTCAGGAGCAAGAAGTGAAATTTATTGCATGTACAATGACAATGGATTTACTTGGTCTTCAAAAAGAAGAGCTACTTGATGGAATAGAATACGCAGGAGTTGCTGCTTATATTGGTGATGCGGAAGATGGTAATGTGAATTTGTTTATCTAATTTTTTTTTGATGATTTATATACCCCGGTAGGTATGTAAGTCATATTAAGATACCTGTTGGTGTATTAGAATCGTTAAACAATTTGGAGGGGAAACAATGAAGGAAATTACTGCGAAAGAATTAGGGGAAAAGTTAATAAACGGAAAAATAATTAATGTTATCGATGTTCGAGAAGAAGAAGAAGTAGCACTGGGGAAAATTCCGGCTGCTCAACATATACCATTAGGTCAAATACCAGAACGGCTAGATGAAATCGATAAAGCTCGTCATCATGTTATGGTTTGTAGATCAGGTGGTAGAAGTGGTAAGGCATGTGCCTTTTTAAGTGATCAAGGATATAACGTAACTAATATGAGTGGCGGTATGCTCGATTGGGAAGATGAAGTAGAGAAATAAGGAGGAATTCAAATGACTATTAAAGCAAATGAAATCTTAGATGCAAAGGGTTTAGCATGTCCAATGCCAATTGTTCGGACAAAAAAGGCGATAACACACTTGAAACCAGGTCAAGTTATTGAAATTCAAGCAACAGATAAAGGGTCTACAGCTGATATGAAAGCATGGGCAGAGAGTACAGGACATCAATATCTAGGAACAATTGAAGATAACGATGTATTAAAACATTATGTACGTAAAGTAAGTGATGCTGAAACAAATGAAGAAACAAAACATAAAGAAATTACGGATTTGAAAGAGCTTCGTAATAAGATAGAAAAAGAAGAGTCTATTTCCATTCTTGATGTTCGTGAACCAGCCGAATTTGTATTCGGTCATATACCTGGGGCAGTGAATATACCCCTCGGGGAACTGGAAGAGCGATTTGAAGAAATTGATAAAGACAAAGAAATACATGTCATTTGCCGTACAGGTAATCGCAGTGACTTAGCTGCTCAAAAGCTAACTGAACAAGGTTATAAAAGTGTAAAGAATGTTGTACCTGGTATGAGTAAGTGGGACGGTCCAACTAACAGCAATAATTAGGAGGGGAATTGTATGTCTTCAACAATTACTACAGAAAAATTGGCAAAAAAAATCGTGAATCACGAAGAAACTTTAATCTTGGACGTACGAAATACAGACGAATTTGATAATTGGAAAATTGAAGGAGGAAACGTTGAAGTAATCAATGAACCATACTTCAATCTATTGGATGGTATTGCCCCAGTAGCTGAAAAGTTAAAAAAGGGTAAAGAAGTTATCGTTGTTTGTGCAAAAGGTGGATCTTCCCAAATGGTAGCTGAAATATTAGAAGAGGAAGGATACACGAATGTTTATAATCTTGAGGGAGGTATGAAAGCGTGGAGTGAACACTTGGAGCCTGTGAAGATTAGTGAATTAAACGGAGGCGGAAGTCTTTATCAATTTGTTCGCTTAGGAAAAGGTTGCTTATCTTATTTCATTGAATCAAATGGGGAAGCAGCGATAGTGGATACAGCACGTATGACAGATGTATATGAAAAATTCGCTGAAGAACGAGGTGTACAAATTAAACAATTAATTGATACACATTTACACGCGGATCACATATCTGGTGGGCGTAAGCTAGCTAAGAAAGTTGGAGGAACCTACCACTTACCACCAAAAGATGCTACGGAGGTTACGTTTAATTATACACCACTTGAAGAAGGGAATGACATTATGGTAGGTAATACTGCCGTGAAAGTACAGCCAGTTTACTCACCAGGGCATACAAGCGGTAGTACGTCATTCATTATTGATGATATGTATTTATTAACAGGAGATATTTTATTTGTGAAATCAATTGGTCGTCCAGACCTAGCTGGGTTAGCCGATGATTGGGTAGGAGACCTTCGTAGTACCTTGTATACTCGATTTAAAGAGCTTTCTGATGACCTAATCGTATTGCCTGCACATTACTCTTTTGCAGAAGAACTCGGAGAAAGTGGTGAAGTTTCTGCTCGCTTAGGAAATCTTTATCAACAAAACTCAGGATTACAAGTAGACGATGAGGATGAATTCAAAAAAATGGTAACCGAAAATCTACCTCCACAGCCAAATGCATATGAAAATATTCGTAAAACAAATTTAGGGAAAATTAACCCAGAAACAGACGAACAAAAAGAAATGGAGACAGGGCCAAACCGTTGTGCGGTAGAAGGATAATTAAAAGGAGGAATAAGAAATGGAAGCAACAAAAGTGTTAGATGCAAAAGGATTAGCATGTCCAATGCCGATTGTAAAAACAAAAAAAGCAATGAAAGAGATAAACTCAGGTGAGATATTAGAAATTCATGCAACGGATAAAGGAGCTAAAAGTGACCTTGCTGCTTGGGTGAAATCTGGCGGTCATGAATTAATAAAAGATACAGAAGAGGACGATGTACTCAAATTTTGGATTAAAAAAGCATAAAGGTGACTCATTTTATTAATGGGTCCCCTCTTATCGGAGGGGTCGTTATATGGAAATTAGCTTCGTATTTATTATATCTATTTTTATAATTGGATTTGTTGGTTCATTTATTTCAGGAATGATAGGAATTGGCGGTGCCATTATAAATTATCCAATGTTATTATATATTCCTGCTTTATTGGGAGTTGCCAATTTTAGCGCAAATGAGGTTTCAGGTATTACAGCGATTCAAGTCTTATTCGCTACAATTGGTGGCGTTTGGGCCTATCGAAAAGGTGGATATTTAAATAAAACTATTATCGGCTACATGGGAGTAAGTATTTTAATTGGCAGCTTTGCAGGCGGCTTTTTCTCTTCACAAATGTCTGAAGAAGGCGTAAACCTTATATATGGCATATTAGCATTACTTGCTGTCATCTTAATGGTTATACCAAAAAAGAAAATGGACCAAACAACTTTTGACGTGCTTAGTTTCAATAGATGGTTAGCAGCAATACTTGCGCTACTTGTTGGAATTGGTGCTGGTATAGTCGGTGCTGGGGGAGCGTTCTTACTAGTTCCTATAATGCTAGTAGTGTTAAAGGTACCGACAAGAATAACCATTGCCTCGTCTTTGGCCATTACGTTTATCTCATCTATTGGAGCAACAACGAGTAAAATTATGACTGACCAAGTATTATTTCTACCTGCTGCTATCATGATTGTTGCGAGTTTAATTGCATCACCGTTAGGTGCAAATTTAGGGAAAAAGGTAAATACGAAACATCTTCAGTGGATTTTAGCAGTCTTGATTTTGGGGACAGCGATTAAGATATGGATAGATATTTTAAGTTAACATAAGACAACGTCATACGAAAAAGAACGTATTTCATTATTCGAGAACGAAAGTTGAAGCTGATATTAAAAGGACTTCCATATAATTGGAAGTCCTCTTTAGCATTTCAGTGATTTCATTACAAGAATCTCGACTACGTTTTTATATTGCCACTGCAATATCAGGGCGAAAACATCTTCCAATTCCCTTCTTAAGCAAGAATAGATATTGAAGCATTGGACAATTTGTATTAATCCGAAAACAACAAGGTTCGTGGCCAGATGTGCGATAATAAGTTGTGTTCTCTAAAATGAGATTTTATTCTAGTTGAAAATATATATTATACAACTGGAAAAATGTAAACCAGATAATTAAAATCCTTCTCGAGTCCTATATGTTTAGCAATTATATTAGAAGGCTTATTTACTTCCTCGCAGTCCCAATAAGGAATTATACCCTTACGCACAAACTCTTTCACAACACAATGGGCTACTTTCTGCCCTAATTTATTCCCCTGATAATCTTCTAGTGTTTCTATACCTATACCGTGAACATTTTCAGCTGCAAATCCTGAATAACATAAACTCACAATCTTATTTCGGTAGACAATACAGTATCCAATTCCCTTTTGAAAAAAATTCTCGGGAGAGGACCAGAATTCTGATAGTGTCGAGTGTAAAAACTCTATGTTCTCAAGAGCATTGTCGCTGTTCTCGAAAAGGTCTTTGCTGACTTTGAATACGGTATATTCTTGATTGATCGAACGTTCATTCGTGTTTTTATAACGACTTTCTGTCAGCGTATAAACATATTGATTCGATTTTTGCATGTGACGATGTTCAAAGATTTTCTCTATCGTATTCTCCCATCTTGAATGATTACCAATGGCTATAAATTTATTTAATTTCAGCTTCTTTGCTTGAGGAAAAATTACCGTATCAATAAAATCATTTATATGATTATTAAATGACTTATTTTTTTCATCACTAATAAAGAAAAAACCATCATTGTTTCCTAGCCAAATAAGTCCTGTTTTAGGAGAGTCGATGTTATCTACAAAAATCCGACCAGGGTTATTCCCTTCAATTACCGCTTTAACTTCCAAATGTCCCGCATTATTTATTTGCTCTTTGCATTTATAGAATTCCATTTTATCCAGTTCGCAAATCATATTTAATCCTCCTGCCTAAATAGTTAAAATCAGAAAGCTTTCAATAAATAGCATGATTACCCTTGTGATTTATCAAACTTTAATTTACCAGTAGGAAGGAACACATCCTCTTTTTTGGTAACATTAATAACACGCATAATACCCCTTGCAACACCAACTACGTAACCAATGAAAATTCCCAAACCAACACCAATCAGTAATAATGTTTCTGGTGATATTTCTGAAAGTGATGGAGTGTTGTTTCCAATCCAATATCCGCTAAACATGCCTATAAAAATCACCAAACCAATGATCAAGAATCGATTTAAAACAGAACCGAGCATAACAGTACGAAATTTTTTATCCATATTAATAATCCCTTCCACTGCATTTAAAAAACGTGCATCCATTGCATTGATACATACATCTAATACCTCTTTAAAAGATAGATTCCTGTTTTCCAGAATATATAAAAATTCATCTCCATAGCGCTTTCTCCATTTTTTAGGATACAAATAAATTAGCCACTTCATATTAGACCCAACCTTTTAAAACCTAGCTTGGTAACCGTATCGATTTCTTTTAATTTTCCCTGCAGATATTCTCTGCCTTCAGAAGTGATTTGATAAGGCTTCTTTCTATCTTGTGAGGGAATTGCCTCAATGTATTTTAATTTCTCCATGCGACTAATTGCACCATACAAGGTCCCAGGTCCAATTTTAATGTCATATGAATCTTCAGTATCTTCCATGATTGCATAACCATGCTTATTCCCATCGGCTAAACTAATTAAGATAAACAAAGTTGGTTCAGAAAATCGGTCAGTTGAACTCATATTCTTGTTTCATCTCCTCACATTTATTACGTTATACGTTATAACGTGTAACGTAATAGTAAAACATAAAAAATAATAAGTCAAATCTTTCCAAAAAATCTAACTTGCCTTGTGAAAATAACAAAAATTTGAAATAATTACTATTAAACTAGCGAGACTGTGGGAAATATCCAATCAATATATACATCAATAGTGGAGGGGTAAAATGTCTAAGGGAATAGCAATTGGAAGTGTACTAGTATTAGTAGGAACGCTTTCATTTTTGTTATATTTTACTAATCAGAAGCTGCCAGAAGCAAGTGACGTACGGAATAGTACCAAAAATTTAAGTAACCAGCCTTATCACGTTTTAACCATTGAAAAGATTGATGGGGAATGGATAACTTTCCTTAAAAATGATAATGCAATGTTTGTAGGATTCCTGCAACAGAATTGGCTTGGAAATTGGAAAGTTGTAAATGGTGCAGGCGATTTTGGTTTTATAGGCGATGTAGCATTTAATCAAAACCGGGAAGAAAATAACGGGTTGATTTGGGGTGCTTCTGGTCTATCAAAGGGAAATAAACGGTTATTCAGTTACTACTACGGAATGATTTTAAATCCAGAAGTAGATGAGGTTCTTTTATCCACAGGAAATGGAGATGCAGAAGAAGTTTCATTAATTGAATCAAAAGGAGACGGAAAACGTTTTTTCTTCCTAAAAAGAAAAAATGAGCCATTACTTCCTTTCGAGTTAAAAGCGCTGTCTGATGGCGAAGTAATAGCTACAAAGAGCTAGAGACAATTAAATTATTAAACGGGGTGTCCTTATCAAGAAGTATATTATTTTAAGTTTATTATTAATTATCTTTTCACTGAGTGCCTGTTCTGGAAATGAAGAAGTTGTAAAAGTTAAAGATAAGGGCTTATCTGGCCAGTTATTCATTCAAAAGGTAGAGGGGAGTACTACTGATGAAGAAATGACAAAGACGATTAAAGACAAGCAAAAAATTAAGAAAGTATTAACAATGATTGAAGGATTGAAAGTGAAAAAATCAAGTAGTGAAAGCATCGTTAAACAATTGAAATCACAAAACAATTACTCATTTGGTTTTGCTGAGAGTGATAAATTGGAAAGTGGTAAAAAGATACCATACACGTTTAGCGTTTTAAAGGACGGAACCTTTATATTTCCTTACGAAGACTTCAATTCCTTGCAAAAGCCTCGAATTACCATTGAAAAACATAAGGAATTATTAAATGAGATAAAAGAACTTCTAGAAATAAACTTTTGATTTTTTTTACATAAGGATGTTTTTCTTTTACTACGTTAAAAAACTTTTGACTAGAGCATGTCGTCTAATAATGGAGAAGGAGGAACAGATGTGGATGAATTAGCGGCAGAGGTGTTAGAAATAGAAGATAAGGAAGTCCTGATTGATGAGATGATGCACAAATATGGACAGGAAATCCTGCAGCTTGTTTATTCATACGTAAAGAATAAAGAGGTCGCTGAGGACTTAACCCAGGATATATTTGTTAAATGTTACCGTTCTCTTGATTCGTTTAAGGGGAAATCAACGTTACGTACATGGCTGTGGCGAATTGCAATCAATCAGAGCAAGGACTACTTAAAAAGCTGGTACAACAAAAATGTAAGTCTTACAGAAAATGAATCTGAATTTACGGGATATCAAAATGGAAGTGTTGAGAAAACAGTTATTCAGAATGATGAAGATCAGATGCTTGCATCCGTTGTGATGAACTTGCCAATAAAATATCGCGAAGTCATTTATCTGTATTATTTTGAAGAGTTGGCTATCAAAGAAATTGCTGTGGTAATAGAAATGAAAGAAAACACTGTGAAAACAAGGCTTAAAAGAGCCAAGGAACTCCTAAAAGAAAGATTGGAGGAAATATCAAATGGATGATCAGTTAAAAGGGCTACGGAAATCAATGGAGAAGACTACCTTTAAACAGTTAAATTTTTCAGAGGATCATCGTAAGAAAGTTCACGAAAAAATAAATAGAAAATATGAAAACGATGAGGATGTTTATTTAGCGGTATTACAACTGCTTATGCAGGAACAAACGGGATACGATTTGACAGAGCTGCTGCGTGCCAGGGGTATTCAACGTTTCGAGGACAACGAAGGATTTTTATACACGTTATTGCACCGTCTCGAACATTCCGGTGTAATTATTTCAAGTTGGGATAGTGCTGGGGACAAATATTATCAACTAAATGATAAGGGAAGAAAAATGCTGCTGAAGGCTGAAAAAAGTTCCCAGAAGAAGCGGTTTGTATTAAAAGAGCTGATACAGGAGTGATAACGTTGAAAAAAAGAAGGGATCACTTTTTACAAGAAGTTACAAATCATATTAAGTCAAAGGAAGCCAAGAAATTTGTGGCAGCTGAATTGGAATTCCATTTGAAAAAGGCAAAGAACACATGGATAGAAAAAGGTGCAGACGAGGTGGACGCTGAAGACAAGGCAGTTCAGCAAATGGGAAGTCCGATCAAACTCGGTCAGACGCTTAACAAACTGCATCGTCCAAGAGTAGATTGGCTAATCATTATTTTATTAGTGACAGCCATGGGACTGGGGTTTTTGCCGATAGTAACTCTCGGAAATGCCGGCTATATGACTGTAAATCATTTTCTAATCAGTAAGTCGCTCTTTGTGATTATAGGTATTGTTGCAGCAATAGGAATCATGATGATTGATTTTCGGAAACTAGAAAAGTTAGGATGGTTGTTTTACCTGATTGGTGTACTCCTTCTACTAGCGATAAACTTATTTTCAACTATAGCAGTAAATGGAGAACCTGTTATAAAAATCGGACCGTTCACACTTGATAGCCTACTGTCGTTACCATTTTTATTTCTAGCTTGGGCTTCTTTTTTCAATAATAGCAGTCTAAAAGTTTGGCAGCATGGTACATTATTTTTATTTTCTCTGTATCTAATGTTAATGATACATAATCTTCCAGTTGCCTTTATCTATACCATAATGGTATTCGTTATGCTTTGGTGGAGTAAGTTAAGTGAGAAAAAGACGCTCATGTTAATGGCCGTTGGACCCACTTTTCTATCAATTAGTGGTGGTATCTATCTTTGGTTTTTTGCAGGTGAATACAAACTAAAAAGATTTATAGAATTTTTCAACTCTAATGATGAAAATTATTTGTATTTACGTTTGAAAGAGCTAATGTCATCTGCAGGGTGGTTTGGCACAACTGGAAAAAAAGAGTTCATTCCTTCTGCCCATACTGATCTGGTGTTTGCAACATTGACGTATTACTATGGGTATTTGTTCGCAATTATCCTTGTCTTAATTCTTTCTCTTATGATAGCAAGGGTCGTGGTCATCTCCTATAAAGTAAATAGTCATTATGCGAAATTGCTTTTAGTTGGTGGAATCACTCTATTTGTAGTTCCCTTCATTTATAACATCGGAATGATCCTGGGCATGTTCCCGGTTACTTCCATATCCTTGCCTTTTATTAGCTATGGAATGATGCCAACGCTGTTTAATGCATTTTTGATGGGAGTCGTGTTAAGTATTTATCGGCGTAAGAATTTGATGGGTAGTAGTTTTAATTAGGATTTAAACTTACGTGGCCTGTTTACATGCAGGTCTATTTTTTTGGTTAATTATCCGACTCCCATTTTTAGTCGTCATTGGGAAGAACGACTCCTGTTTTATTCGTCGCTCCAGGAACTGGCGACATCACTTTATTTAAAAATATTATATCTCATGCAAGTGAGATTGTGAAAGAGCATAAGGGAATCCGGTACCACTTTTTAAAAAAAGTGGATAAATAGGCTGTGCCTATTGGATACTTTGTTATATCACTTTAGGGTCATTTTTTGCTTAAAAGATATAGTGCAGATACCCTCGAGATATAGTAGTGATATAGCAAAGTATCGCATGTGATATAGTCACTTTTATCGTTCCATTTCAAAATCATCTCTCCGAATTTGTCTTTTCGGTTTGGGTGATTTTTCTTTTTGTTCGTCATTTTTTTCTTGGTTATTTATTTTTTCTTGCTCTTTTTTCTTTTCTTTCATGAGAAGTTGAGCGCCTTGAATTTCTTTATCGTCTGTAAAATATTTTTGTAACAAAGGCAACTTCATTTTATCCAACACGTTCACTTTCAGCATTCCGATTTTCAAAATTATATCATGAACCTGCTCTTTAAAATGAGTTTTGACTTGATCGATCGTGCGCTGCAAGAATTTATTTTCTTGTTTTAGAACGCCATTCTCTTTTTTCAATTCCTGATTTTGTTTCGTTACCGAGTCTACTTTCGTTTGTAGCTGATGATTTCTCTTTTCTAACGCTGTATTTCGAGTAGAAACTTGCTTAACTTGTTGTTTAAGCTCCGCATTATCCATTTTAAGCGATTCTGAGACCTTTGCAGCAGTTATGATATTATCGAAGTCAGGACGTGCTAATTTCACCGTTTTCGGGCCAATTAAGCCACTTTCTTTAATTTCTATCTGGTCCACTTGTTTCGTTTGATCCCATCCTTTATACAGAGCGACCATTTTTTCTTTCATGACCTTCAGTTCGTCCTGTTTTCATACAAACCCCCTTTCCAGTTCGTTTATTTTTTCTTGAAGTGTTTTCTCTTTAAATTTTTGCATATCTAAATGTTTATCGTCTGAACCGCGTTCGCCACGTTCCAAGTTATAGCCTTTTTCATTGATAAAATCATTGAATCAGTCTTGGAGTAGCGATAACGCTTTTTTATTCCCAACAACATCTTTTGCCGATAGTCGCCCATCTTCTGTCAGAGGAACAAATCCAAAGTGCATGTGTGGTGTCTTTTCGTCTAGATGAACTGTTGCATAGAGTAGGTTTTTTTCTCCATATTCTTTTTTTACAAACTCTAAGCTATCTTTGAAATACTGGTTTTGCACATCAGCTGGTAAGCTATCAAAAAAGGCCTTGTCACTCGTAATAATCCCATCAACATGCTTAATCGCATCTGAACGGACTTTCCTTTGTCCGTTGTAGCCTTCCGCAATGACTTCTTCCATTCGGTTTTTGTATTCTATATTTTCATCGTTTATCAAATCGTAATTCAAATGCGTCCGATCATGGTCAATATCTTTGTTTCCGTACTTTTCATTTTCCCTTTGATTATGTTTTTGAATGCCCTTTGAAGCTGTTGAATTTTTCACTTTTGCCACTCGTAGAATGGAATAACTCACAGTATTTTGCCCCCTTGTCCGAGAAAATTATTGAGATAAGTATAAAGACACTAGACTTATTTGCATAAGTCGTTAAAAACGTGTGCTCTTGCAGAGGGCAAAATCAAATTCAAAAACCGGACCAATTCCGCCGCCATTGGCGAATAAACCAAAAATACCACAATGACTAGCACTGTGGTAAAAGACGAGTAGTTAAAATAACTACTCGTCTAATTTAAGGTTAATATACATAAGATAAAACAAAGTGAATTAAGGAGTGAATCCTAAATGAAAAAAAAAGCTATAGTTATCACCATAAGTTGTTTAGTATTGATTGCGGGATCCTTCATCGTTGTTAATCATTTTAGTAATTTAAAAGAAGAAACTACAATACAAAATATTGACAGTTTCACTGATCAAATCATTAAAAGCCTACATAAAGAAGGATATACCTTAAATATGCAAACGGCAGATAATATAAGAAATAACACAATCACAGTTACTATTGGAATCCCTAAAAATGAACATGAAGGAAAACAGACTAATGATCATATCAGAAGTATTATTGAACACTTAGCGAAAAGAAATGAATTAGATTCATTTTCAGTTAAAATTAATATTGAAAAAATTAGCTAAAACTCAATTAAGCACCTTACGATTTAACTTTAGTCCTCTATTTCAACATAAACAGTATCTAGTTGATAGAAGGATCTCATTTTGAGATAAAGTTCTGCATAATCTCCATCCTTATAAGGTCTTACGTCAATTTTACCAGTACACCATCTACTTGCGGTGCCTGATGGTGCATCATTAAAAAAGCTAAAACCTTGAATTTGCTCATCAGAATACGGGTTGTCAGAATACAAATCGAATGAAATACCATTTCCAGCATTAATACCAGTAATACATATACGCGCATCTCCTCCGCCAGAGTTGACAACCCGTGTTGTTTTTGTTGTTGATGTAGCTATTTCATAATTACTCCCTAAAATGGTATCCCAATCACCTGCTCCATATTGTGGTCCAGTTGTGCTTGCAAATGTCGATGTAGGAATTAATAAAGCAATAAATAATGTTAACGTAATTAATCTAAACTTTTTCATGGTTACATCTCTCCCTTAAATTAAGATTGCGACACATCTTACAACATGTATGTGGAATCTTGTTGTATGACAGTGCATCCCCTCCATTTTGTGAATTGTATTAGTATTTCGACATCAGCCGGAGTTTCCCTGTAAAAAAATAAAAATAATTAAATATTAAATCATTTATTTATGCTGCAGAATGAATTTTTCTATTTAAATTGGTTTTATCGAACTTGAATTTTAGCTGTTTGCTGAATTTATGCCCGGTATAGACAGTTGAGAAGGAAAATAGATTGTTGTATCGAATATATATCGAGAGGTGAAATTCGATATGACGGGAACTAAAATGTATTCAACTGGAGAAATTGCAAAACGAATACGAGTTGAACCAGTTACAGTAAGAAAGTACGCTCAAATGCTAGAAGAAAAAGGCTATGAATTTGAAAAAGACCAAAAAGGTTGGCGACGTTTTAAAAATACAGATTTATATGCTTTTGAACATCTTGCTACGTTGAGACATGGTGGTCTTTCAGTGGAAGAATCTATTGAAAGTATAGCGAGTTTATATCGACAAAATTTATCTATATTGCATACCGATACAACGATACAAAGTGATAACCCTTTAAAAAATTTCATAGAAACGCAACTAGAGTTTAATCAAAAAATACTGGAACGGTTAGATCAACAAGAGAAACGACAAAATCAAAGAGATCAAAATTTAATAAATGTCATGAATCAAAGTTTAGAAACACAAAAACAAATTGCTTCAACCCAACATAAAAAGTGGTGGAAGTTTTGGAAGTGAAGTCATAAACATCTTTAAATTTTGGTATAATAGGAATACAAGATTTACAACAGCCGTTAGAAGTGACACATAAAGTTCATATACCCTTTAAATTAATTTTAGTAGGGTATATATGTGTTTTAGTAGATGATTAGGGTATTCGTTCGAGCTGACAATAAGCTATTAAGTACATTAGAAATGAAATAAAGGGGTGATTAACATTAGAAAAATATCAATTTTCTTAGGAGTAACAGCCGGTGTCTCTAGTGTATTTTTATGGGTTATATTAAATTTTTATAATCCTTATTCCGATCCTAATGGCGTTGGACCTATATTAATGACATTCTTTATGTTGTTTCTTCCTGCTTGTCTAGCTATTATCGCTTCTTTAACATCTAAAAATTTCTTAATGCTAATATCATTTTTATGGTCATTACCCATAAGTTTATATTTAGTTTTTACACCTAGTATTTTTATTTTGTTTGGAATCACCAATATTTTTTATTTAATTAGCTTTCTTTTAATACGAATAGCCAAAAAAAGAAATGTGGTAAAACAATTTTAAAACTTAAAAACCATCAAATCAAAGTATACTTTGATTTGATGGTTTTTCGTTAATATAATGAAATATCAAGATCTAATAACCAACTAGCTTCTCCGCTTTTTGTCCAGCTAACATCATAATTAAAACCACCAGCTGTATATCCGTATATTATTACTGAATGAGAAATATCTGTTCTCTGATCATTACTTTGAAAATCATAATTGTAGTAAGAGGTATATAACTTACTATAAACAGTTTCTCCTCCATCAATAGTAGTTAATCCAGCAAATCTATTTTCATTTACATACCAATGGGTTCCCAAACTACTTGGATTAGCACCCCAAGCCGAACCAGTCCTATGGTCATATCCACCACTAGTCCAATATAATTTATGCTTAGTTATCGCTAAGTCTGCTCCAACAGGATCATCAGTTGTGGCAATAATTCCACCTGACATTGTAGCCAATAATGAATTTTCCATTTTTACAATTGATTCTTTAGTAGTGTTTTCTTCGTTTACCTCTTTTGCAATCGATTCTTTAGTAGTATTTAATTCTTCACCTTGCATTTTTGTAGCTACATAAGTCTTATTTTTCTCATCAATTTCGACGTCATACGTCTGAATACCATCATTTTTTCCATGAAACCCTTTAATATTAATAACTTCACTACCATCTGGCTTTACAATGTACTCCGCTTTTTCAAAAACCTTTTCTGTAGCAGAATCTGGTTGCAACACACTAACAGATACCTTGTTGTTTTTACTTTTACTTTCAGCTGAAACACTTGATGTAGTAATCATAGATGAAAAAATTAAGACGAAAACTAATGGCGTCAACAACAATTTAATTTTTTTCATTAAACTACTCCCTCTATTGAATTTACAACAGTATGTGCGCACAGGTAGATTGTACCATTTAGATCTTTTGGAAAAAAGAAGCAGTTTTCAGGAAAAATTGAAACCGTTAATGTGTATGAGGATAACGTGCTTGTCGTTGAGGCACTTGAAAATGTACCAGAAGGATCCGTTATTGTTGTGAACGGTGGAGGTTCGAATCGATGCGCACTTCTCGGCGACCGTTTAGCAGGGATAGCGCAAGAAAGAAAGCTGTCCGGCATTATTATAAACGGCAGCGTTAGGGATTCCGCCGATCTTGCTAACATGGATGTTGGCATTCTTGCATTAGGGACACATCCGCTTAAAAGCAGGAAACTTGGCAAGGGTGAACGGAATAGCACGCTTCACTTCGGTGGAGTCGAATGGCGTCCCGGAGAGTATGTCTACGTGGATGAAGACGGTGTTATTGTTTCGAAGCAACCGCTATTGTCGGATCACGAATAACTTGTTCCACTAACAGAACCGTTGATTTGAAGTACTTTAATTACATAAATAGTTAGAGGTTTTGGAGGTTAATTTATTGGATATAAGAAAACCAAGAGAATACGAAATTGAAAAGATTTTAGATTTATCACCACAAGTGATTTTCGAGGGAACGTTAGGTGAAGTGAAACCTACAATTGAAAAAGCAAAACAACTGGTAGAACTTCTTTTAAAAAAGGATTGCTATTATTTAATTTCAACAGACAGCAATAAGTTGATGGGCTGGATTCTTATAGGTGGTAGTAAAGATCAGTTTTCAAATAAGACAATTGGATTTATTTATGAATTATTCGTTTTAGAAGAATATAGAGGAAAAGGTATCTCAAAACAATTGATTAATACAGCAGTTGAACAACTTAAACAAGAAGGATATTCAGAAATCCGGTTAAGTGTATTTAATGGAAATAAAGCAATTAAACTATACGAAAGTATGGGGTTTAAAACCAGAACAGTTAGTATGAGTTTATCTGTATAAATCATATGAAATATAACTTTTAGAGTTGAAGAAAGGGTTTATTCATGGGCATTAGGAATTATCTGATAGAAGGCGTTTCCTGTTCCGGAAAAACTACGGTCTGCAACGAATTGCTGCGGCGAGGGTACCAAGCCATTCATGGGGACCGTGAATTGGCTTATCAAGGCGATCCGGAAACTGGTACACCGACGGATAGCGCCAAGCACGAGAATCACATTTGGGATGTAGATAAAGTAAAATCTTTGGTCGCAAACCAGGATGAGGAGGTAACATATTTCTGCGGAGGTTCAAGGAACTTTTCGAAATTCATAGATCTTTTTGATGGCGTGTTTGTCCTCGAGGTCGACATGGACACATTGAATCGGCGGCTAGACGGACGACCGGAAAATGAGTTTGGTGGAAAAAAAGCAGAACGGGAATTCATTGCGCGATTGCACAAAACGAAAGAAGACATTCCGAAAAACGGAATTATAATCGACGCCACCGCACCAATCGAGAATGTTATTGACGAGATTATCCGGCAGAGCGAAGAAAACAGAGAGCATCGACAGTAACGGGATATGGATAGTCCGATTAACTGAGCTATCGGTGTTTTGATGGAAAATAGATTGTGAGCAGCAAGTTAAAACGCTTAGATTAAATGGGCGTTTTTGCTTGCTATTTTTATTATTAAATTGTAATTAATATATGATTGACCACACTGGTCATTTGTGTTATATTGATGTTGACCACATTGGTCATTGTAATTGAAGTTGAAGGGAGGCAGGCATTATTAATCCCATATTTAACAGTTTAAAACCAGAGAAACAAGCGCTTATTATTAACGCAGCAACACAAGAATTTGTTAAAAATGGTTTTGAAAAAGCATCCACGAATGAAATTGTAAAAAAAGCGAAAATTTCGAAAGGGTCACTATTTAATTATTTTTCCAGTAAAAAAGATCTTTATTTATATTTAATTGAATACGGTGTTCAATTTGTCGAGAAATTATATGATGAAATCGATTTGAGTGAACAGGATATTTTTAAACGAATCGAGAAAATTGGATTAATCGAAGTGCAGATTCTACGGAAATTTCCACATGTGTTTAATTTTTTAACTTCTTTAACTCGAGAGGAATCGGATGAGGTCAAAGAAACGGTTCAGCAGACTGTGGATTTTATGTTTAAAGAAGGGTTTGTAAAACTATACGAGAACTTAGACTATTCCATGTTCCGTGATGATATTGATGTACAAAGAGCGATCGAAATTCTTAATTGGACGATGACCGGATTCGGGGAAAAAGTTGCTAAAGAAATAGACACGTTTGAAGGAATCGGTGATCAATATGTGAGAGAGTGGGAGAATTATTCTAACATACTGAAGCATAGCTTTTATAAATCAGAGGAGGACTAGATCTTGATTTACACGCAGTTCCAAATACGAGAATGCGAGTCTGAAGGAGGAGTTTAATTATTATGGAAAAAATGGTGGAAGTACACGGTTTGCAAAAAAAATTCGGTAAGTTCCAAGCGTTAAGCGATGTGACATTTACGGTGAATGCAGGAGAGGTTGTTGGTTTTATTGGTCCGAACGGTTCTGGAAAATCGACTACAATCCGCACCTTACTTGGAATTATCAAACGGGATGCAGGTAATGTGGAGATTTTCGGTAAGGACGTTTGGAAAGATAGTCTGGAAATCCACAAACGCATATCGTATGTCCCGGGAGATGTCTCGTTGTGGGGAAGTTTAACAGGTGGCGAAATTATTGATCTGTTCCTTAAATTGCACGGTGGTGGAGATAAGCAAAAGCGCGATCATTTAATTAAACGCTTTGAACTCGATCCTAAGAAAAAAGCAAAAGGATATTCGAAAGGTAATCGTCAGAAGGTTGGTTTGATTGCTGCATTATCAGTTGATTCGGATTTATATATTTTTGATGAACCAACTTCTGGTCTTGATCCGTTGATGGAAGCGGTTTTCCAGGATGAAGTTGAAAAGATCAAAGAGTCTGGAAAAGCGATCCTGCTGTCCTCACATATTTTGAGTGAAGTGGAACGCTTGGCGGATAAGGTTGTCATCATTCGCCAGGGTGAAATTGTGGAAACGGGTACCCTTGACGAACTGCGTCACTTGACTCGTTCTACGATTACGATTGAAACAGAAGCTGATGTGGCTGCGATGGCCAACGTTGATGGTGTATTTAATTTCGAACAAAAAGAGAACCAAGCGACATTCTCTGCAGATAATCAGTATCTCAACGATATCTTAATGGAAGCAAGCAAACTAGGTGTCAGGAAATTTCAATCGGTACCACCAACACTTGAAGATTTGTTCATGCGTCATTATGAAGGCTAATTGTTGAAAGGAGGGTGACATACGATGAAGGAAAAATTTGCACGCTTTGATACTTTGTTTCTACTATATCTAAAACGTGATTGGAAAAAAATTATTATTTGGGTTATCGGACTTGGCTTGTTTTCCGCTGCTTACGTTCCAGCTTTTGAAGAAATAATAAAAGGGGAAGGGCTAGCGGGTATGTTCGAAACCTTGCAGAATCCTGCAATGATCGCAATGGCTGGACCCACTTCGGTTGAAAGTGCAAGTGAATATACGTTAGGAGCCATGTATGCACACGAGATGTTACTGTTTTGTGGGTTATTTGCGATGGTAATAGCGATTTTACACGTTGTAGGTCATACCCGGAAAGAAGAGGATCTTGGTCTTACGGAGCTTGTGCGATCCTTTCAAATTGGTCGTCAGGCAAATTCGCTTGCTGCACTTGCAGAGACAATTTTCATTAATGGCCTATTAGCAATCTTTATTGCGGGAGTCATGATGAGCTTCGGTGCCGATACGATTACTGTTGAAGGTTCCCTTTTATTTGGATTATCAATTGGAATCGCTGGTGTTATCGGTGCTTGCATTGCGCTGGTTATGGCGCAAGTGATGCCGACTTCAGCTGGCGCAACAGGTGCATCACTTGGAATTGTTGGATTACTTTATATTGCACGTGCCGGAACGGATGTCTCAAATGCTGACTTATCCTTGATCAATCCGTTGGGGTGGACTTATTTAACTTATCCGTTTACGGAAAATAACTGGATTTTGCTTACTATTGCCTTGATTTTCAGTGCGGTCATCGTATTCCTTGCGTTTGCCCTTGAAAATGGTCGTGATATGGGAGCTGGCTATCTTCCTGTACGTGAAGGTCGAGACCACGCGAAGAAATCATTGTTGTCCGTCCGCGGTTTATTTATCAAGGTTAACAAAGGCGTGATGATCGGCTGGCTGATTGCGTTTGTTGTCATGGGAGCAGCGTATGGTTCGATTTATGGTGACATGCGGACTTTCCTGGAAAGCAACGATATGATGAAACAAATGTTTAGCCAGACAGGTGCTTCAATAGAAGAATCGTTCACTGGCACGATTATGATGGTCTTGATTGCGATGGTTTCGATTCTGCCAATTGTCGTTGTGAATAAACTTTACGCGGAAGAAAGCCGCCTGCACTTAAGTCAGCTTTATGCTACAAAAGTGACACGCGGCCAACTTTACTGGACCAGTATTGGTATCGCGATTGCTGCAGGAGTGGCAGGAATTCTGTTAGCAGCAGGTACGCTTGGTGCTACAGCTATCGCAGCCATGGGAGACAGCACAACGATGGATCTCGTTGACTTTCTTGCAAGTGGTTTCAACTTCTTACCGTCCGTATTATTCTTCATTGGTCTAGCGGCATTAGCCCTCGGCTGGGCACCGAAACTAGGGAAAGTGGTTTACGTTTACCTTGCTTATTCGTTTCTATTAAACTACTTTGGCGCTATCTTGGATCTGCCAGAATGGTTTTCCAAAACAGCCATACAAAGCTGGATTCCACAAATGCCAATGGAGGACTTCGACGCTCCCATTTTCATTACCATCACTGTGATCAGCGTCACAATGATGGTAATCGGTTACCTAGGTTATAAGAGACGAGATATGATAGAAGGAGCCTAAGGGACAAGAGGGACGGTTCTTTTGTCCCCGGGACACAAGAACCGTCCCTCTTGTCCCAATCAAGTAAAGGGGAGAACCTAAATGAACAAACAAATATCATTAATTCACTCAGCGAATTTAGCTCAAACTGATTACGCACATGCATGTCGGGTACCGGATGGAATGGAGTTACTTTACTTAGCGGGTGCCTGTCCGCTTAATAAAAGCGGAGAAGTTCTTAATCCAGATGATTATGAACTTCAAGCTAAAAGCTGTGTCGAGAATTTGAAAGAAGCATTAAAAGAGTGTAATGCGTCATTAAATGATGTTGTTTATACAAGAGTACTTGTTGCAACACAAGATCGTTCAAATCTGGTGACAGCATGGGAAGCAATAAGAAAAGAATTTGGTAATCACGATGTGCCAAGCACCCTATCCGGAGTCACCGTCTTAGGATATCCAAATCAACTAGTGGAAATCGAATCCGTAGCAGCAATCGAAGGGACATAGGGGACGGTTCTTCTGTCCCTGTTCGTAATAATAACTATTGAAGACGGGATTAGAATGAATGGAATTGTTGAGTCCTGGAGGAGAAATTATTAATTATTATTATAATCAGAAGTGCAAATCGCATAGCGGTTCGCACTTCTTTTTTCGTTGGTAAATTGGATGAAAACCCCAAATTAATTCTGAATTATCTAGGAATTGAGGGAAATTATGGTAAAATAAGTATATATATGTGAATATTTGACTTAACGTATTGAAGCAGGGGAGCGAGAATCATATAGTATAGGAGGATTTTATGCAGCTATCACTATTTGGAATTTCAATAGCTTTATTTGGAATAGCACTCATATTAGTATCAAGTGGTTCATCACCAGTATTCGGACTATTTGTTTCGTTCAGTGGATTGCTAGTTTCACTTGTTGCTTATGTTATAAGTGAATTTAAGAAAGTGAAAAGTAACACTTTATGAAAATAATAGGTGCTTGAGTTAATTGCTGAATGATTTCCTAATTCAACTAACCCAGAAGTGCAGTTTAAAGAACAAGTTCTTATGGTTATTGGAGGTTTTTATATCAAGCACTTTTTTACGCTTACGTTAACTCTATTTTTTCTTGTCGGTTGTGTGTCGGAAGATAATAATCCGAACACTATACCTGAACAATTAAGTGAAAGACAAGAGCACTTTACAGAAGTTTTAATCAAAGAGGACACGGAATACGGTCAGTTGGTTTTCTATTCCTTAGAAAATGAGGAAGGTATGACAGGAGTTGGTTTAGCTATATTTAAAGATGAAAACGGAAAGTGGGAATATTCTGATGGGACAGCACATCTACTTTCGAGAGGAGACGTTGCAGGAAAGGGTTCTATAAAAATAAATGAAGATGTAAAAGTTGTTTATGGATATGTAAACAATCTACCGATTGATGATAGTAAATTAATAAAAAGCGAAGACATAGAAGAAGACACTCTGCTTGTTAATGATTCATTTATCTCATATACATTTATTCAACCAGAACGACAATTAGATAGTAAGTTTGAATAAATATACATACATACAGTACCAACCTACCAGCGTATGCACTATATACAATAAGCAAAATTGCTTTTAGTTAAAGGAGACTACCGATATGAAAATAAGAGAAAGTTTCTTTACGAACAGAATAAAGCCTATTGTCATTACTCAATTTATATTGATTATCCCAATGATTGTACTTATATACTTAACTTTTACGACATATCCCGTTAATTTTTTCTATTCTGGATTTGTACAAATTACTCTTGCAATATCTATGTTTTTAATGGGAATAGAACAATATTTAATAAAAAATAAGGGATGGTCAATTTCTTCATTTATCGTTTCAGTATTATTAATTGCAGTTGCAATACAAAGTTTTTATGTTTCAACTTTAAATTGATCCATAGGGACAGAGGCAGGGACAAAAGAACCGTCCCTCTGTCCCTAACTGGTGCATTACATCAATATGGAAGGCATGTCTTCTTCACCTAACGCAGCAGGGTAGTGGAGTAGGAGGGTTTTTTGTGTTTTGGTTAAAACTTGGTTTGATTACGATAATTGTTTTTGTCGTTATTTCATTAGTTAAACTTATTTTGAGGAGAATTTTTAAAATAGAAAGAGTTAAAAAAGAATTTTTTTCCTATAGTTATATAAATGATTTACATCGGAAAGTAGACAAATCAATAAATATTATTTCTACAATCACTCTATTCATCATATTTTTTGTAGTCTTTTTTTACGACGAGCCCATTGTCCTGTTACCCATTGGATTACTCTTTTTTCAGGGATTAGAAGAATCGGTCAGAGCGTTTTTTGAGTGGAAACATTCTGAATACCCAAAACAAGCTATTTTAACTGTAACTGAGATGCTCCTGGTGTTAACAGTTATTACAGTTGTGATTCAATTTGAATTACTTGGTCCTTATTAAGCAAAAGGGGGCTTTACTTCAATAAAGAGGGCAGCATTTCTAATTCAAAGCTCAGACTATCAATTTAATTGAAAAAGGTAAATATAATCCTTCGTTAAAATTATTTATGTAGTGAATAAGTCATTGGATGAAATATTTTGGATTGATAAGGAGGAGCAGATACGTGAAAAGGATTAAAGATGAACGGCTGCAAATACAAAGTTTGAAAAACATTCGAATTGCGTTTATTCTTCAAACTTTAGGGATAATTGTGATTTTACTTTATGAGATGATCACTGAGGGAGTTCTAGAAGCCACGAATAATCCATTATGGTTCGTATTTCTGATTACAACAGTTGCTTTAAGCTGGCTGAATCTCAAAATATCAGTTGATGTATATGAAAATGCTACAGAAAAGAAAATGCCTGGTCCTTATTATCGAGCGGTTATCCTATCTGCATTAATCGGAATAACGCTTGCACTCCTAGCAAAATTTGGTCCAGATAAAAGCAGTAACAGTGATGCCTTAATTGTCGGTGGAGTAGTTTTTATTTGTTTTCTTATGCCATACACTTTTGTTTATTATGTGCGAAAGAAACGTTTAGACGATAATGATAGTTAATATAATAATACCTAACATATAAACAGTTCAATTCTCTGAACTAAATTTACTTTAAGACGATCACATTATTAATCGTTTCTTCATTTCCAATATTTTTGTCGGAATATTATGTTAGTAACTTAATCTGAAGCTATTCAACTAACGCTCCAGAAGAGTTGAACAAGTAGAACCGGAATTTAAGGAGGAGTAATGTGTTTCGAAAGTTTGAAAATAGCTTGCAAAAAAAGAAAATGATTGATGTGATTGGTGTTGGTGACATTATACAATTTATTGGTGGAAGGGCTTATACAGTAAATAGGGTTGGAATAGGTATGAGTAATATATATCTTGAACAGTACAGCAGGTACCACCCTGTGCCGTTTTCAGGGGATAAACCATATGAAGATAGAGTATGGGAAAGCATTCGTCATCTAAATTACGAAATGAAACAAAAAATGGATTCGATTTATTCTGTGACAAAAACAGAACTGTCCGTAGAACCGGACTTTTATTGTCTTTCCGTTGAGGAAGCTCACGAGAAAGCTATAGAATGTGATAAGAATAGAGAAAGTGATGTTTGAGGGGTTATTGTACAAACGGTTGCTTTACTACAATACGGTTCATGCAACCAGAAACCTTTAATAAACTAACTAGATTTTTTTAGTACAGCATATATGGGGAGGGGTAAGATGTATTTACTTTTATCAATCATTTTAAGTGCCATTTTAGGTTTCGTTTTATTCATGATGGGGCCACTAGTAGGTGGTATTGTTGCTTTTGGAATTGTAGGTGGTTGTATTTTTAGAGGGTTGTATTTATTAAATGACATACATAAAAGAGTTTCATCTAAAATACCAAAAAAAGATATGGTACAAAAGTCATATGAGGATCATTTGGAAAAACGCGATAGTGATAAAAATTCTTATCTGAGCTAGTCCGCTGTAATAAATTTCATAAACAGGTGCTTTACTTTAATAAGGATGGCCGTTCTTATTCACCTAACATGCAGGATAGTTAAAGAGTGTGAAATAATGCTTATAAAAGATAAACAAGCTATGGAGGTTATAAAAATGGGAGTGAAAGGTAAGTTAGGGTTATTAGTTTTAACGTGTATAGTTATTGTGTCTGTAGGATTTTGGTATATGCAAAATGAAATAAATGTGGATAGAGAGGTTTCGATAGATACAGAAGTTAAAAAAGTTGTCAATGAAGTTTCAGATGAATATCAAGTACACTACACTACTATAAGTGATGGCAAAGATTCCATAATTTCAATAAACGTATATGATAAATCTAACGTATCTGAAGTTGAAAGTTATTTAAAAAATAATTTATCCGAAGATGATCTAGATCACTATGAAGTTAATGTATTCTCTAAACGTAATACTTAGACCTAGTACTATCTACTTAAGCGTTTATTTTTTTAATCAATAATTGAACCATATTTTGGCGCAATGTATTGTTCAAAAGATAGGTTCTTGAAATTGAAAGAAGGGAGAAAGGTTCTTTGAAAGTATTACGAAAATTAAATTTCATTATTGCAATAGGAGTATTGAGTACAATGTTTTACCATTATTTTATTGATCGTATCGATTTTTCCATGAATATAATCTCTCTGTTTTTTGCTTTAATGCTTTTACTTTTTGGGATAGAAAAAGTTAAAGAAAAAGATGGTGACAAGAAACTCGGATATACCTACTTACTTGTTGCGTTGGTCTTTTTTACGGGACTGATAGCAGAGTCAGTTGAAATCCTTTAAATAATCAAGGATGTACTTGTATTCACATCTAAATTTGAATGAAACTTATTAACGCATATTTTTTTCAGAAAAGCAATAGGTTAGTTAAATTAAGGCAATAAACACATAGGGGGGATTAGATGAAAGTTGTAGCGTTTTTAGTAATTCTACTTATTTTACTGTTCGTATTAGAAAAAACAACCAATAAGCTGCTTGGAGTCCAAAAGGAAAAAATAGCGAATACACCTGGTAAAAATATTGATCGATGGGGTAGGGGTATTATTCTTATCATCTTCTTAATCACATTATGGTTTGTGATTGAAAAAGATTCAGACGTTATTTTGAAGTTGTATTTTATGATCTATTTCGCGTTATTGTCAGGATTCCAGGCGGTTTTGGAGTTAATCTATATAAAGGATTCAAAGCAATATATCAGTACGACTATATTACTACTAGTGGGTCTCATTATCATATACAATACAGATTTTTTATTTTGATTGAAATAGTCGTTGTTAAACTTAAGCGTTCAGGAGAGTGTATATGACAAGTCTTATTATACTTACGTTGACAATTGTTGTTTTGATTATACTTTTTTCATTACTTGTAAAAAGATTAGAAGTAAAGCTGTTTTTCCCAATAGCATTTGTATTTATTAGCATATGTTTATTTATAATAAGTTTTACAGTGGGGAAATGGGAAGGAATGGGATTAGGAGCAGTGAGCGTTTCTTTATTTGTAGCTTCATCGATTGCTTTAATAGGAATTGTTGTTTTACAACAAGTTAGTTTCAAAGAATGATCTTTTGAGCAATAAGTTTTGTCCTTATTGTTTAAATCAATAGTAGTGTGGGAGAGAGCATAATCAAATGAAAAAAATACAAAGCAGAGTACTATTTTTCGTCATGGCTTTATCTATTTTGCTAAATGTTTTCTTTGTTTTTCTTTATTACCAGGAACAAGACAGAAAAAAAGATGATTTACTGTATGCAGTAGAGAACGTATCACGCCATATGAATCATGCTGCTGAACGCTTAACAGCAATGGATGAGGGTAATCCGGATAACAGGAATCTTATTATAGACGCTTTAAGGGGTGTAGCGATAAGTGAAGGTTGGATTAGAGCAAATGAAACAGTTATGCCTCAAAATTTGGCTTCTTGGATTGGTGGTATGAAGGTAGGTTTAAGTAGTGGTGCGTTTGCTATTGGAAAAGCAGAGTTAAAAAGCACCGCACAGGACATTATCAATTTTAACAACGGATACCACAAAGAAATTAAATCTATTAATTCAAATGACGACCCATATAAACTATTAGAAATAATGGAAGATGTTTTAAGTAGCAAAAAATATATGGGCGACAATTTTATATATAAATAGTAGGGACAGAGGGGACGGTTCTTGTGTCCCAGGGACACAAGAACCGTCCCCTCTGTCCCTTCGTCTCGTGTAGTGAGGAGTGGTTATGTGAAGAAAGTATTGTTTATTATTTTAATTACTTTAATTCTAGGTGCGTGTAGTCAAACTGAAACAAATACAATCAGTTCTGCCACTGAGAATATGCCAGAAAGTATGCCAGAGGATTTTAATTTCTCCGTTCAGTTTGGAATGGGGAAAAAGAATGAAATTAACACTTTTGAAGGAATAGTTACGAAAGATTTAATAACAGATGGAACGGCAACCGCAGAGATAACCTTAACAGAGAAAGAAATGAGCAAGGTCTATGAGGAAATGAGAGAGGTTAACATAGTTGAATTAAACAATTTTACGCCCGAGTCTGTAAACGGAACAATTTGCATTCAGGATCCGCACGGAGAAGATGAATGGAAGATTACCTTCAACAACGAAACAATAACCCATTTCCTATCATTGAAATACTGTGAACCAACCAATGATGCAAGAAAATTAATTCAGTTGAGAAATTATGTTCTTAAAATTATTAAGAACAAGGATGAATATCAAGCGCTTCCTGATTCCAAAGGACGGTATCAATAAGTTATCCCAAGACCATAAATAACATGGTAAATAATTATGAAATTAAATCACTTAATAAATTTATTTCATGGTTCTATTGATATTTAAAAAAATGCCCAGTTCAATTTAACTGAGCATTACATATTCTCCATATTTAATTGATCTGCTCGGCCAATTCTATAATAACCCCTTCAGGCCCGCGAACATAGCATAGTTTATAAGCATTTTCGTAGTTTTGTATCTCACCAAATAGTTCCGCGCCATTCTTTTTCAATTTGTTAACAACCTCTTCAATATCTTCAACAGCAAATGCGATATGCCGGATACCCAAGGAATTTGCAAACGATTCCTGTATAACTTTTTCGTCCGACGGGTTATGGAATTTAACTAGTTCCATATTTGCCTGGCCGTCTGGAACCCCTAACATTACAACCGTTTGTCTAACGTCCTTTAATCCAATTATCTGTTCCACCCAATCACCCTTAACCTCTGCTTCCCCGAAAACTTCAAGTCCAAGGTTTACAAAAAATGCTTTGGCCGCAGGAAGATCTTTTACGATAACACCAACATGATCTATTCTCTGGATTTTCATATCTCGTACCTCCTTTGTCATATATGCTAAACATTTCTTTACTCGTTACCTATTTTTAACACAAAAGCAATTGAGGTAGATCCAATAAATTCCTCTCCATTATACCAAATAGCAGTCAATAAATAATGTTTTTTTGCGCCTTCTTCGTGGAGAGGGATTTTGTTACTTTCAAGACTATGATCTTCTATGCTCGCACTTTCACCATGTAACTCCATTTGTTGAACTATATAACTCATCTTTGATGGCTTTGGGCCGTCTACTTCTATTTTAATATCATTATCTACTGCAACCTTAGTGGGTTGAATGCGGTTTGTCATTTCTACTAAATTTACATTCTCAAAACCTGCTGATTGTTCAGTGCAATTTTTTGCCCAGCAATCTTTTATAACCTTAGTTGTGACTTCTTTATCCCCTTGAATCAGGGTAATAGTGGTTTTTTCTTCAAACTCTTTTTTATCTTTATCTGTGTTGGAACCGCTTGAAGTATTAGAACCACCTGATTGACAAGCAGTTAATAACAGAATAAGCAATAAAAAGTTCATTTTTTTCATTATCTAAGCTCCTTGACTATATTTCAGTTAATTCACATCATAATACTTTAGATCACAATTTTAAAGCGAAAAAAGAAGTAATATTGCCTTTTTATGGAAATAAAGATACTATAAGTATGAACGTAAAAATTAGAATACTGTGATAAATATGTATAAATTGGGACAGAGGGACGGTTCTTGTGTCCCTGGGACACAAGAACCGTCCCTCTGTCCCTTCCAATAGAAGGGAGGGGGAGAAGATGGTGAAATTCAGTTTTACAGAAACGGAACGAGATCAATTAATGTCCAATTTGATGAAAGATGGAAAGGTCAGTAAAGTTCCTTCAAAAGAGAAAAAGAAATATATCCTATTAAATGAATTCATAAAACGGTTTGATGAAGGGAAAACGTATTCCGAGCAAGAAATTAATGATGAGCTCCTTACCATGTACTCAATCAACGAATACGTTGAACAACGAAGGTATCTCATAACGTTTAAACTATTTAATCGAACATTGGATGGTTCACAATATTGGTTAAATCGTGATGTTGTTGCGAAATAAGTTGAAGAGTGATAGCTGATTTTTTTGCATGTAATAGAATTGATAAAGATAATTTGATAGGGGAACATACATATGGAAGATTTTATTAATGGATTTGGAATGGGATTCGACCTATTGTGGTCTATTCTGTCTGCTGAACCTAAACTAACCGCACTTATTTTATTATTCATCGGGTCAATGGTTTTAGTAGCTTTTATCGTTAATATGGTAAGAGAATACAGGTTGAAAAAGTCAGGTATGCTAGACGTTGATGAAATGCCAGGCAGGAAATTTGAAGAATATCTGCAAGTCTTATTAAGGAGCAGAGGATACAAGGCAAGTTTAACTCCGGAGACAGGCGATTATGGTGCAGATCTTATTCTCTCGACACAAAAGAAAAAGATTATTGTTCAAGCTAAAAGGTATAAGAAAAATGTTGGCATAAAAGCAGTTCAGGAGATCGCATCGGCTAAAAGTCATTACAGAGCTGAAGAGTGCTGGGTGATAACGAATAGTTTTTTTACACAAGCAGCTAAAAACTTAGCGCTTTCCAATAAAGTCCGATTAATTGATCGAAATGAATTGATGGGTTGGATGATCAACCAGAACAAGAGTGCATAACAAGAATTGATAAGAAAAAGAGCGCATTTGACCATGCATTACATTTTATAACCGAACTCACAGTTTGTAGAAACTGGTTATGAAATGTCAAAAGCCAGTAGTAGCTATCTCTTGCTACTGGCTTTTTTCTGTTTTAGCAAACAGCCGATATCGTTCAAAGGCAACTAAATCTTATTTTTCACCAATAACTGCAACTGTCTGGAAGTGTCTTGAATCTGGACCATTCTTTAATTCAACATTCTTGAGACCGGTTTGCTTCATTATCGGAATTAACTGCTCGTCTATCATGCTTTTAATACCTTCCCATGTCTGTCCATCTTTGCCTTCACAAAGTGTAATTACAGTAGTTCCTCCGGGTTTCAGAACTCGGTGGATCTCTGAAATGGTTTTAGGTAAGTCGTCCCAAAAATACACCGAATGTATGCTGAATATCTTTGTGAAGTGTTCATTTTGAAAAGGTAATTGGTTTACATTACCTTGTATCAATTGCGCGTTTCCCTTGTTTATTTCTTTACGATTTCTAATCGTCGCTGATTGAAGAACTGCTTTAGATCTATCCAAACCTACGACCTGGTTAACCGTTGATTGTTTTTGTAAAAGTTTCATGGCGTAACCAGCCCCACAACCTAGTTCTAATATATCTTCGTCTACCTGAAGATTTAATAGTTTGATTGTCCACGATGTCTCAGGTCGATGCTGGCGAGTCATTTTTTCCCCGATGTAGATCCCGAGCAATCCTCTTGGGTCTTTGTATTGAACGTCTATTAATTCAGTAAAACGTGTGACCAATCCCATAAGTAACCTTCTTTCGTTTATATAGGGACAAAGGGACGGTTCTTGTGTCCCGGGGACACAAGAACCGTCCCTTTGTCCCTCTCCTTATGAAAAATTATAAATGTGGTGGACGAATTAAACAATATAATATAAGTTATAGTTACTATTAAATATTTTTATGGATGGATGGTGGGTGCGACTTGGAAATTAATCAATTAAAAGCATTTGATCATGTAATTCGATTAGGGTCTTTTAGTAAAGCAGCAAGATACCTGAATGTCTCGCAGCCTACGATAAGTATTAGGATAAAAGAGCTTGAAAAAAGTGTCGGTGGGGCACTGTTTTATCAGTCCGGTAAACAGATGAAGTTAACAGAGCTTGGGAATGGATTTCTCCCATATGCTCGGCAGGCTTTAGACGTTCTGATAAAGGGAGTAGAAAGAGCACAATTAATTAAAGAAGGAAAAATGGGTGAAGTCACGGTAGGTACGTTGCCTACTTTCACAAATGGCATATTTAGTTCGACCATTGCTGATATTCACGAGAAATATCCCGATATAAACGTAGCAATCCATACAGGGCATAACCAACAAATCATTGAGATGCTTTATGACGGTTCGATTAATTTAGGATTCATGACGCATCCGTTTTTTAATAGTGATTTGAAAAAACTTTGCTTGATCAAAGAACCTTTACTATTAGTGGCGCACAAAAGTCATCAATTAAGCAATTTAGAAAGGATGTCCTATACGCTGGAAGAAGTTTTTGAAACAAGCAAACCATATATTCTTGTTGATTGGAGCGACGAAAGCAAACATTGGCAAAGGACTTTTTTGAACTATCGAATGGATACGCTTGAACTTCCACCTGCAACAGCTTTGGATCTGGTTAGCAAGGGAAAGGGAGTATCCTTACTTACTGAAACCTTGGCAAAAGACCTATTAAATGCCGGAACGATCGTTAAACTTGAGCCAGCGGACTTCCCGGAATTATTCAGGGAAGTGGCCGCGGTAAGTTTAGAAAGTGAACATTCACTCTCGCCATCTGCACAAAGCTTTTTAACGGTTTTAAAAGATAATATAAAATAGAGGGACAGAGGGGGACAGAGGGGACGGTTCTTGTGTCCCCGGGACACAAGAACCGTCCCCTCTGTCCCTTATAATTAACATATTCAATCATCAAATTAACTTATTCAATAAAAATAAAATAATTTGTAAATAATATTAAAGTTTAACTTGAACTTTAGAATATATCGTGTATGATTAGATTAAATAAAAGAAAGGGGAAGCGTATGTCGTATCCTTTACTTACTAATTGTCCTGTTTGCAGCAAATCACTTAAAATTACGAAGCTTGAGTGTAACCATTGCCACACAACGGTAGAAAATGAATTTGAAGTTTCAAAACTGGCAGCTCTTGGTCAGGAACAGCTGCATTTTATTGAGGTTTTTCTTAAGTGCCGTGGAAATATTAAAGAGGTCGAAAAAGAACTTAGAATTTCTTATCCGACTGTCAGAGGGAAATTAGATGAAATCATCACGAATCTGGGATATTCCTCGCCAAAGAAACCGGAAGTGGATAAGAAAAAAATTGTATCGTTATTGGAAAAAGGTGAAATTACGCCAGAAAAGGCCATTCGATTATTAAAAGAGGGGGACGTATAATGAAGGACGAAATTTCTAGAGTCTTAACACTGATGGAAGAAGGAAAGATTGATAAGGACAAGGCAAGTGAATTAATTGATATGTTACAAAAAGATGAGTCGGACGTGGAGTCAATAAATAGGGAAGTCCCCTATGGTAAAAAGATGCTAAAGCTTCGCGTGATCTCCGAAGATGGGGATAATGTAAAGGTGAATGTACCGATTAATCTGGTCAAGTCTCTATTATCAGTAGGTTCAAATATAGCTGAAAATATACCGCAAGCAGAGAAGTATGTAAAGGATATTGACGTTAACCTGCTCATCGCTGCAATTGAAAACGAATTGGTAGGAGAGATTGTTGACATCAAATCGGCCAACGGTGATATCGTTCATGTGGTGATTGAATAAATCATGTTAAAAGTCAGGATGAAATTAAACGGTAAACGATTCATGCTTCCTATCCCCTATACGGTTTTAAATGGTGCTAGTTTGGTCATTACATCAAAAAGGCTTACACGCTTACTGAATAAAGCAATTGCAAAGAATGGCAGTCAGTTCGTCTTCCCGGAAATAGAAAGAAAAGATCTGAAGCGATTGCTGAAGGAATTTTCAAAGCACAGGGGAGTTACCCTTGTCGATATGAGGGCTAGTGATGGTACGGAAGTAGAAGTAAAGCTGTAAACAACTTCTGGCCATATCGTTAAATAGACAAAGCGTAGAGATAACATTTCTCTAGGCTTATTTTTTTTATAAAAAACTACTTTACAAAATGTCATAATAGTTGTATGGTTGGATAGTCGAGTAATCAACCATACAGATAGATGAATTCGGAGGTGAAACCTGTTGAAGCCATCATTAGATGAAAATCAACCACTTTTTCAGCAAATTGCTGAAATTATACTTACTGACATCGTTGAAGGTCATTTAAAAGAAGAAGAACAGTTGCCCTCCGAGAACGAATTGTCTCGTTTTTACAATATTAACCGAGCAACCGTTAGAAAAGGTCTTCAGTCGTTAGTAGACGATGCCTTTGTTTATAAAAAAAGAGGGATCGGAATGTTTGTGAGTGAGGGGGCTTATCAAAAAATAATTGATGAACGGCAGAAACAATATCGCCAGAATTATATAACGCCTTTATTAGAAGAAGGAGAGCGGTTAGGGATGGACGTTCACAAAATTATCCAATTAATTAAAAAGGAGGGGCACGTATGATAGAGATCAATCAGGTGCACTACGGATACGATTCAACCATTGTACTGCAGGATTTTAATTTCTCTGTGAACGAGAAAGTCATCGTTGGACTTTGGGGACGAAATGGTACGGGAAAAACGACTTTTATGAAATTGCTGGCTGGTCATTTAAAACCTGATCAGGGTGAGATAAACATAATGGGATTTAATCCTTATAACCATCATCTAACATCCGATCATGTATGTTTTATGCAGGAAGAGCATCCATTCAGCCTTATTTGGAAGGTGAAAGATGCGCTGCGTTTCGGTGATTATTACAATCCGAATTTTGATATGGATTTCGCTGAAGGGCTGTTAACTGTTTTTAATTTAGATGAAAACAAAAATGTGAGTAAGCTCTCTAAAGGTATGAAATCCGCACTGCAATTTATAATCGGTATTGCTAGTAATGCTGATATAACCATACTTGACGAACCAACCAATGGGTTAGATGCGGGTATGCGCAAGAAATTTTACAACGTATTAATGGAGAGTTATGAAGAAAACCCGAGACTCATCTTTATGTCATCCCATCATATCGAAGAAACGCAAACACTGTTTGATGCGTTGGTGGTAATTCATGATGGTAAGGTAGTGCTTCATGAAACGATGGAAGCGATGAGAGAAAAAGGCATCTGGTTAAGTGGGGAGAAGACTTTTTTATTAAATATAACCGAGTCGCACACCGTGCTTGAGCAACAGGAAATGGGTTCAAAAATGAAAGTCTTGCTTGACGAACCTTATTCTGACGAGTGGAAAATTTATGCCCAAACCCATGGCTTATCTATTGAACCAGCGTCCCTGCATGACTATTTATTAAATCGAACAGAGGACCGAAACGAGGTGGAGGTATGAACATGAACGGCGGGACTTTCAGGCTGGTTTATGAAGATGCACGAGCAACGTTTGGTAAAGTGATTTTACTCTATTTAACTATCCCGTTATTTTTCTTATGGTTATCCATTGGCTATTTCTTCCCTTTGGGAGGAGATGTTGTAGCAGCCATTTCAGGACCAGCATACTTTTTTATTTCCTTTTTTTCCATTACCGGATTCAAAACGATGTACCCTGTAGCGATAGGGATGGGAAGTACCAGGACTAGTTTGTTAAAAGCCTATTACGTGGTCGGTTTAGCAAGTGTTCTAATTGTCACATTTGTATTAAACATCCTTCAATTACTGCTCGTAACCTTTTATGAACGCTGGGATGTAGCTGCTAAAATATTGCATCCAGCAATCTTTATTCTGGATGAGTATTCCTTTCTTTCTTATTTTCTACTAGATCTCTTGTTTATAACGATTATCTTTTCGATTTCTTTCTTATTGTTTACGATTTATTATCGTTTGGGATTCATGAAGAGTATTGTATGGCTAATGGTTTTGATCATTATCGGTACGTTGCTGAAGTACAGTGGATTAGTTAGTTTCTCCTTGTTTAGCTGGATAACTGGTCAGGATATTAATGGTACCGTATTGTATAGTAGTCTCCTGTTCATAAGTTTAGTGGCTCTATTTATAACGTATCCCATTATGCGAAATGCGTCGTTACAGGCAAAACCGAGGAAGAGTTAACGATTTAAATTAAATTTGACGTATGAATAGGCTGGTTTATCGGTGCTAAACTGATAAATCGGCCATTTTTTTATTGGATATTTATGTTAAAATATTCTAGAGAAATCTAAATATTTTTAAATATAAACGAGCAAAATAAAAATGCAGGAGGTTTTGTATGAGTAAAAATTTACAATTTATATCTATTATCTTTTTAGGGGTATGTATACTTTTAGGATCTTGGTTCATGTCGCAATCCTTAGATCGCGGCAGTGAGTTGTCCCCGACCTCAGGAGATCAGTATAGATATGAATTCATTTCAGCAAATGAACAGAATGTAATTATATTTGATAAGAAAACGGGTAATTACTGGCGGAAATATATCGAGCCAACTGAAGGACCGACGAACTGGGAGAAGCAAGAATCTCCAGTGAAGACGGCAGAATAATAGTTAAGGAAAGGTAGTTATTTTTATGAAACTTAATCGTATAGTTTTAATCGGAATGGTAGCAGCAGTATTACTTGTATTAGCTGCTTGTGGTTCATCAGAGGAGTCTAATGCCGAGGTGGACAATTCGTCTGAGAAAGCTGATTCAACACAAAACAAAAGCGACGATGCAAAAGAAAATGCTTCGGATACTAATGATACGGAGAGTGAACAAACGGATACATCAAGCGATAAAGAAGAAAGCACTGCAGCAAATGAGACACCGAGCTTGAAGGAAGAGTACCTCAAGAAATTGAATGAGACGAAAGAAGAAACGGAAGCTATGCGGGAAAATCCGATAGATGACACAACGTATGCTATGAAAAAAGTAGAAGGGGATCTATACGACATTTGGGATGGCCTGTTAAATGAAATATATGGAGTCTTACAGGAGCAGCTATCTGCAGAGGAGATGGACAAACTAAGAATCGAGCAGCGTGAATGGATCGAACACCGGGATAAAACTGCAAAAGAGGCATCCTTGAAATATGAAGGCGGAACGATGGAACAACTAGAATATGTAGCGGTGCAGAACAATCTGACGATAGAAAGATGCTTTGAATTGGTTAAAAACTATATGAAGTAAGTTTCAAGGGGGTAAAACATGGATTACTGTTCACCCAAAGCACCCAAACATACGATAGCGGCGGGCCGTCGTCATACAGCTTTGCTAAAATCGGATGGAACAGTTATGGCTGTGGGTGATAATAAACGTGGTCAGTGTGAAGTAAGCGGCTGGCGCGATATTGTTTCGGTTGTGGCAGGAAATGTACATATGGCGAGGAACACGGGTAACGCGCATACAGTCGGTCTTAGAGCGAACGGAACGGTGACTGCTGTGGGTTGGAATAAGCATGACCAATGTGCTGTAGATGACTGGTACGATATTATCGCGGTTGCGGCCGGTTGGTGCCGTACTATTGGACTTGAATCGACTGGTACAGTGGTTGCCACAGGTCGAAATAATGAAGGGGAATGCAATGTAAGGGAGTGGCGCGATATTGCGGCGATCGCTGCGGGGGACTGGCATACCATTGGTCTTAAAACGGACGGAACGGTTACGGCTGTGGGGAATAACCGGTATCGTCAATGCTCTGTAGGAGACTGGAACGGTATTGTGGCTGTCGCAGCTGGTTACCTTCATACTGTCGGACTTAAAGTGGACGGAACGGTGATTGCTGTCGGTTCGAATAAACATGGTCAATGCGATGTAAGTGAGTGGCGAGATATTGTGGCAATCGCGGTAGGCAGTAAACATACCATTGGACTTACATCCAATGGAACTGCTTTCGCTGTGGGCTGGAATGCGTACGGCCAGTGCAATATAAGCGAGTGGCGCGATATAGTGGCAATTTCGGCAGGCAGCGCACATACCGTTGGAATTAATGCGGCTGGAACTGTGTTAGCGGTGGGTGATAATGAACATGGCCAATGCGACGTGGGCGAGTGGCTTGACATTCAATAGTAAGGAGAAATGTTGATGGGGAAAACGGGTAGTAATGATAAGCTAATTGAAATTGCTTTAGGACATTATGGGATTACTGATTATTCTTCAAGATTTATCAGACATAACGACAATCTCACAAGTAAAATAGATAATAACGAAGATAGCAATTCGTATGTTTTAAGAATTCATTCTCCTATCACTTCTGGACTGCAAGGGGTACAGCATACCTTTGAAGGACTTACTGCAGAGATGGAACTGCTAAATACTCTGAACGAACAAACTTCTTTATCTTTACAGCAACCAGTTACAAATAATAAAGGAAAGTTAGTTTCTACAATTGTTGATGTGGAAAATAACTCTAGTCCGTTGGCAACGCTTCTCACTTGGAAAGAAGGTAATGATTATACAGGAGAGGAACTGAATTCAAAAAATATTGCTTATGAAGTAGGAGTAGTATTAGCAAAATTACATAATTTCTCAACTAACTGGATTATTCCGCAACCATTTATTCGACCTAATTACGATATCGAAAAGTATTGGAATTTGACCGATAGATTGCAGTATGGTGTAGAGATTAACTTATATACATCTGAACAATATGATGTGATAGTAGATACAATGAACTACATAGAAGCTATTTTTGATAGAATAGAAAAAACGAAGACAAACTGGGGAATGATTCACGCTGACCTGCAAGGTGGAAACATAATTGTAAATAACGATACAGTTATCCCTATTGACTTTGGGTTCTCAGGTTATGGTTATTATCTATTCGATCTTGGCATTACGCTCACTTCTTTTAATACACATCACCGAAAAAATGTATTAGAAGGTTATAAATCATTACGAAATATTAATGGAGAAGATGAATTGTTGGTAGAAGCAGGTTTTATTTTAGCTAATTTCGGAGGTTTTGGTTTTATGATTAACAATCAAAAAGCACATGAATGGATAAAGCGAAGATTGCCCTATGTTACCCAAAATTATTGCGAGGCATTCCTCAATAAGAGATCTTTTCTGTTGGAAATAGAATAGCTCAAACTTTTATTTTAGTAACTGGCGGGAAATATTCACAAGTGAAAGATGAATTACTTTTACCTGTTACGTTACAAATTCATCATGCTGTTTGTGATGAGTATCATGCAAGTGTTTTTATGAATGACTTACAGACGTTAGCTGATGATAGTGCAAGCTGGATTTAGTAGTTCATCGTTAAATTTGTTTGATAAAACATACACAATTATGGTTAAATATAAAAGGTGGGACAAAGGGACGGTTCCCTTGTCCCGCTGAGGTATGTTTGCTAACGAGAGGATTGAATTTTAACATGACTACTAACTTTTGGCGCGATTTACCGCGACCATTTTTTATATTAGCACCAATGGAAGATGTGACGGATGTTGTATTTCGTCATGTCGTGAGTGAGGCAGCTAGACCGGATGTTTTTTTTACAGAGTTTACAAATACGGTAAGTTACTGTCATCCGCAGGGGCACCAAAGTGTTCGCGGGCGATTGACATTTACAGAGGATGAACAACCACTTGTCGCTCATATCTGGGGGGATCACCCTGAACATTTTAGAGAAATGAGTATCGGAATGGCGAAAGAAGGTTTTCGCGGTGTAGATATTAATATGGGCTGTCCTGTGCATAATGTGGCTACGAAAGGGAAGGGAAGCGGTCTAATCCGTCGTCCAGACGTTTCAGCAGAAATTATACAAGCAGCAAAAGCTGGAGGATTGCCCGTTAGTGTGAAGACTAGGCTTGGGTACACGGATATCGAGGAATGGCGCGACTGGCTGACACACTTATTCGAGCAAGATATCGTTAATCTATCTATTCATCTCCGCACAAGAAAGGAAATGAGCAATGGGGATGCTCACTGGGAACTCATTCCGGAGATTAAAAAACTTCGTGATGAAGTGGCACCAGATACACTGTTGACAATCAATGGGGATATTCCTGATCGGCAAACTGGCATGGAGCTCGTTGAGAAATACGGTGTGGACGGGGTTATGATTGGCCGAGGTATTTTTAAAAATCCATTTGCTTTTGAAAAAGAGGCAAAAGAGCATAGCAGTCAGGAATTTCTGGATCTATTGAGATTGCAGCTTGATCTTCATGATCACTATTCAACTGAATTGCAGCCACGACCGTTCAAACCGCTTCATCGTTTTTTCAAAATATATGTCCGTGATTTTCCTGGGGCGAATGGATTACGAACGCAATTGATGAACGCAAAGTCTACAGATGAAGTGCGAACGTTGCTTGATAACTTTGGATCTATAGATGAAAGCGTAGAAGAGTTACATTCAACATAACAGATTTAAAATAGAGCATATATGAATTGGCTGGAGTGGATGCAGGGTTAAACTGTATTCATTTCGGCCAATTTTTTTACTATCAATTTTAATTCTTCATGATTGATTTGAACAGATTGGCACATAGATAGAGTTTAATGAAAATCGTGAAATAATGTTGGTGAAAAGTAGCGGAAAATCTCACTAATCATATAAATCTAATCGCGCTTGCATGCATTCCAATACCTTCTCCGGCATTTCCCTGACCTTGATATTGTCACCGAGGAAAAGCAGCCAGTTGCATATTTCAGCCAATTTTTCTGGCTGATGAACGTCAACAAAAATCCTGAGAACAGCCGTGGAATGATGTGGATTCATAAAATAAATGGAAGCATTCAATGGATGATATTTCTTGAATTGAGCTATAGCTTTTGGACCAAGTTCCAGAACAATGTTAGTCGGGTCCTTCTGTTTATCTAGCTTATCGGTAATCTCCTGCTCGCTTAACCGATTCTTCGGGGAGTATGGTTCAACGTTTGTGAGATGCTCAACAGAAATGATTTGTTCTTTTTCTTCCATCACGTTATAGCTTTTCAAAAACCAACTTCTTTTTTCCTTATAAACGTTCAAAAGGTAGATGGGATAAGTCTTTATTTCTTTCTCTTCTGTAATTGTAATCAGTAAATATCTGTCCAAAAGCATGGTTTGAAACAATTTTTCCAGCATGGGATCGGGAATGTCTGAGAGATCAAGGATGTCGGGATTGTAAGGATTGGTGCCTTCAAAGAGCAAAATTCGATTTAATAGTATGAGATCATCCTGCTGATTTTCTGAAATGAGGCTAAGTAATTTTTCAGTGATAGACTGGCGGCTTTTTAAATAGGGAAGCTGTTGATTTCTTGTGGCCATAAACGCAATAAAAAGTGCTTTAACTTCTGTATCGGTAAAGCGAACCGTGGGCAGGATAGAGTTGTGCATGACAAAATAACCCCCGTCCCTTCCAGTTTCAGCGACAAGCGGCATCCCCATGGCTTCTATTTCTCTGATATCTCTAATCGCTGTGGAACGCGAGATGTTAAATTCCTGCACGATTTCAGAAAGTGTAAAGCGAGCTCTATTGTTGATATAACGCATGATGACATTAATTCGTTCCACTTTTTTCATGGTAACCTCCTAAAAGGTATCATTTTTTGACACTATTTACAGTTAGTATATACGTATCAAGTGAATGTGACAAATCACTTGGTAAATTCACGAGAAGGCAGGTTTTGAAGATGGCAGATTATAGCTTAGAAGAAAAAGACAGTTTTACAGTTATAGGTTTTGGGACAGAGCTTAAGAGCGAATACACGGACTTTGTTGGTATAAATAAGGAAAAAGCAGATTTTTGGAAGCAAGTCGGCGAGGATGGAACACTTGAGACATTAAAATCGATCGCCACAAATGACTATGTTTTTGCCGTGAACGAAGCGATTAATAACAAGATGATGCATTATGCTGGCGTTTTGTCAGAAGCCGCATCAGCACCGGAAGAAGCAAGAGTTATCCAATTTCCTAAAGGAGAATATGTTGTGGTTAAAGGCGAAGATAAGACGGCCGAAGAATTGAGCAATAAGCTTTTAGGGATTGCTTTTGGAGAAGTCTTGCCTGAAGCAAATGGATTTGCCTATGTTGGCGGGCCGAACACAACGGTAGAGATGGGGGAGCGAAACGGCTTGGTGTTTGGTGAAATGTGGATACCGGTTGTTAAGAAGTAGTTACTTCGCTTCGCTTATACAATAATCCGAACGGTCAAAATTGACTTCGTTCGGATTATTTTTTTATGCAGTTAAAGTCATCAATTAATCCATTTCTGATGTTACTTTCAAAGAATGATATGGCTCTTCATGAATGGCAAAAAAGAACGGAGAGTTTTCATCGAGCTGCAGTTCTCTTTCATTGCCATCTCCTGTTAATTTTAATTTTTGAACAGAAGGATCTAATACCTTTCCGTATAAAATAGGTACTTCTATACCTTTTTCCGTTTCATAGGTGAAACCTGCTGTTGTGAAAGGTAAATCTCCACTTACGTCAAATCCAAAATAAGGTTCACTTCTAAACCAGCTATATCCTTTGTCATTCTTCGTAATACTTGCCACGCCGAATGAGCCGTTGTGATCATAAAAAACGATGGTTTCACCCTTGAATTTTTCAGTAGACAATATAGCTGATGTATCAGTACCTTCTTCTTCTAATCCGAATTCAATTGCTTCGTCTTCGGTATTATGCCAATTGGAATTACTACCTTGGCTACAAGCAACTAACATTAACATTAAACTGATGCCGCCTATATAGACTTGCCATTTTTTCAAAACATCACTCCTTTAACGCAGTAGTTGAATCTCTCTCTTTTTTCAATTTTAACATAATATTCCAGAAACGCGTGCGTTCCATTCAATCTAAATTCTCCTAATGAATCGATCAGAATCTATGATAAACTAATAGAATGTGTGTTTCTTAACATACACCGATAACCAATTTAGGAGTGGACAACTTTGGATAAAAAAGACATAGCTGATATTCGTAAACAGTTTAAACCAGATAATGATGTATTGGACATAAAGGAAATTTTTAATGTGTATATAATGAAAGAATCAAGTGATATCTACCACCATCAGAGTATGCCATTTGGTATGCTGGAACAGGAACAGAAAGAGTTATTTATGGAAAATTTTAAGAAAGTACTAGGCGGACAGCTGGATGAAAAGTTATTTGAATTGAAGTTCCAGCGTGATGTGGAAGATAACAGTCAGCTCATACTCCACCAGGGTCTATTAAGCAGTGACTCAGAAGAATGGAAGGAACAAATGCTGAAGCTCGTAGCAAAAATGCTGAAGGATAAGCAATACGAGATGGATATTGTTGTAACCTTCATTCGGGGAGAATATCGGAAGTCGATGAAGCGGCAGAGCGATGAATCGGATGAAAGTGCAGGCAATACTGTTTATTCCAATCCCTTTATTTTGTGCAGCATGAATAAGACGCAGGATCCGAAGAAAGAATTACTATTTGATTACGTAGAAAAAGAGTTCAAGTATAATATTGTTGTAGACCCAATTATCAATCTGAAGGCTCCAATCTCCGGATTTCTTTTCCCAACGATCACGGATAATGCAGCGGATGTCAATCACGTGCTTTATTCGTCGGGTAAGAAAAACGAGCTGAATTATCATTTTATTGAAGAAGTATTAAATGCGGAAGAAATTATGACTGCATCCGAGGACAAAATTGTTTTTGAGGAAATTATAAAGAACGTAGCAGGCGAGCAGAAAATCAATACGGCCACACTTTCCAATGTATACGAGGAGATTCACCGGGTTGTAGAAGAGAACGAGGAAGACGAGATACCGAAATTTGATTTTAAAGATGTAGAAAAGATTTTAACAAGCAGCGGTGTTCAAGATGTTAATACGGAAAAGGTAGAATCCGCTTTTAAAACGGTGGTGGATGATGAAAGTTATGAGTTCAAGGCAAGTAACATTGTTCCGAAATATACATCAAAATCTATCAAAATTGAGACGAGAATCGCAAACATATCCATCAGTCCACAAGACTTGCGTTTCGTGCGTCAAGTCCATTTCGATGGGAAAAGTTACTTAATGATGGAAGTGCAAGAGAATACGGTGATTGAAGGCTTTGAAATGATCCCGGAAGCTTTATTTTCGAAGGCGCCGGACGAGGAAGAATAATTCGTTAAGGAGGATTTCAGGATGCTTTTATTAACACAATTGGGTGGGCTGCATCTAGGAGATATGATTTTCCAGCTACTATTTTTTTCAGTTTTACTAGCAATAGTTACTGGGATTGTCATGATATTTCGTAAGTTCAAACGGAGAAATGAACAGTTAAGCAGAGTTGAAGAAAAAGTAGATAAGTTATTGTCTGATAAAGACAAGTAACACTGCGGGCGCATTCCTCTAATGAGGAGTGCGTTTAATTTATATTGCAGCAGGATATTTTTGATAGGCTGTCGAATTATAGTGGAGATATAGCTTAAAGGAGGTAAATGCATGGGAATCCATTTTGAAGGTAAAAGAACGATTGCGGTTGCACAGGATGATGTGTATGCAGGATTGCTTGATCTCGATGCTGCAGGCAACTGGATGCAGGGATTCGTTGGAATAAAGCGTTTGGACGAGGGTCCATTGCAGGTGGGAAGCCAATGGATCGAAACGAGAAAGATGTTTGGTAAAGAAGCTTCTGAGCATTTTGAAGTAGTCGAACTTGATAAACCAGATAAAATTGTGCTGCGAGTTGATGGAACGAAAGGAACAACAGGAAAAGGTGAGTTTATGTTCACCTATTTACTAGCTTCATCCGGAGACGGTACTGCGGTTACAATGCATGGTGAGATAAAGGGACTTACTGGTATATCGAAATTGTTCGGCAAAATGATGGCAGGTTTTTTCAAAAAGTCTTGTGTAAAGGATTTGGACGCGTTAAAAGGGTATCTTGAAAATCGTGTTTAAGACGTGTATTTGTTAAAAATAAGGAGTGAACGACAGTATGTTAATCGACTTGACCAGTATCAACTATCTTCCAGTGATTGTCGGAGGAATTGTTTATATGATGTATGGTGGAATTTATTATTCCATATTATTGTCCGATAAAAAAGCGAACACCAGGGATATTAAGAAAACAGAATCGAAAGGCCCGTTTAAATATATTTATTCAGTAATTATAGCATTTATCATTTCATTTTTTATGGCCGTACTTGTTCAATCGATCGGGGCAGATAATCTCATCAATGGTAAGATAATAGGCTTAGTAATTGGACTCCTTATTTCCATGGTTTATCTTAAAAATGCTTTGTTTGGGCTCATTTCAAAAAAGGCATTAATTATTGCGATAGGTGACCATCTGGTTATTTTCACGTTATTAGGGATTATTCATGGGTGGCTGATCTAACCTTACTTATCAAACTGTATCTGCTTCTGATGGATGCAGTTTTTTTATTGTGTATGTTTGTAAACTTTTTCGCGACGCATACGTCATATATACGAGGGGGAGGGACAATGGACGAAGATACTGGACAGGATGAATTAAACAGAGAGTTAAATATCGTTTATCGATACTTGGTAAAAAAAGGCGTACCGCAAACGGATGCGGAAGATGCAGTACAAGAAACAGCACTCAAATACCTTCGATTTTCCGATTCCATTCGTTCCTCTAAAGTGCGAAGCTGGTTAATCCGGGTAGCGTTGAATCATTATTATGATCAATGTCGCAAGAATAAAAAATACATATTAAATTCTGAGGCAGATATGGAAGAGGGTAAGGATGAGGAACTCCCAGAAATAATTATCCTGGCAAAAGAGCGAAGGGAAGAACTTCACATGTTCCTCTCCAGACTAAAGCCACACTATATGGAACTTCTTCTACTAAAATATGAATCTGAGCTTTCCTATGAAGCTATTTCTAAATTACTTGGAATTCGCAAGAGCACAGTAAAGACAAATTTATTTCGCGCAAGAAAGAAGTTATTGAAATTATATGAGGAGGCAAATGATGAGCGATAAAAAGGACCAAAACTCAGATATTGATTTCACTAGCAACGCTTCTTTTCAAAAGTCAATTAAGAAAGCAAAATGGAAACAACTTTTGTTATACACGATGATCACTATCGTTACGATGAGTGTATCTATTTTTGTGATTCACGATGGAAGTCAGCACCTCATGAATAAGAAATTAAGGAGTATTGAGTCGCCGATTGAACAGGTTTTTACGAAAGGATACGCACAAGGTGCAGGAATTTCAAGTAGCTACACTAGGTATGATTATGATCTATTCAGCGTAACTGGCAAAACAACTCTTTTTAAAAAAATCGGGAACAGAACTATCGTTTGGGATACTGTTACTAAGAAATATCCAGCAATTGGTGACATAGAAGTCATAGATCGTGGAAGTGGAATGAGTGAAGTAATTAAAATGGACGAGGAAGCACAAAGAAGTGTTCGGTATAACCAATTAAATAATGAAAGAATAATTGATTTTTATTATCCTGGTTTGAACTATGACTACTTGCCCCACGAACTGAAGATAGCAACTGGGCTAGATGAAAACTCACTGGCAGAAGTGGCGCTTTCTTTTAATAAACCTATGACACAAAAAGAATTGGGAGAAAAGTTAGGATATAAGAATGTAGATTGGTTATGGACCAATAAAAAAACGAAAGAAGAAATGGATCAAGTTGCTGCTCAACCATGGAAAGTAAAACGCGGAGATGCGGCCAATGGATTTGGTGTTTCAGAAAGATCTCCATATACTGACTACCAAGGTAAGAACCTAACTGTTAGTGGAGCAGTAGTAAGTGGAACACCTGAAGAATTAAAGAGATTTCTGGGGATGAAATTTGTAAGAGCTTCCACGCTAGGTGTGACGATTGATAAATATTAAAAAAGCGTGTCATGATAAAAGCAACCATTTAAAATTTTAATTCTATTAGTGCAAATGTAGTGTATAATCTAAATAGATAGTAAATTTCGAGTGGGGGGTGCAAGTTTTTGGATTTTTTTTATAGTATTTTCCCTATCATACTTATGTTAGTTTTAGTAGTTTTAGCAGTTATACTCATTTCAAAGTTATTTAAAAGAAAATAAAAAAGTGTAGAAACAATAAGAACGAAAAGTGGCAAGTGAATATCTAAGGTTATATGATTCTATTATTTCTTGTAATAAGTGGAGCAATATTAAGTCAAACACGTAAGGACCAGTTGAAAGCCTTATATCTTGATTTATTCAAAGAAATGCGATTGAATTTATAGGAAAATAAAATAATGTACACTTCATCTATGGTAAATATAAAGCAGTATTGAAACAGATATAGAGCCTACTAATGTGACAGATTTCCGAGTGGTTAAAGTGGATATTAAAATTATTAGGTGACTTAAGTAGCAGCGTTCTAGATGTGTATTTGTTGAAAAAAGCTTAGTTCACAAAGAACTAAGTTTTTTATTTATTTTCGACGGAATCGTATCTTAATGTAAGGACCCGATATTTCTTCTAATAAAAACGTCGAGTATTATTAAATTTTCCTTGCTATTATGTATTTAAGAAAGGAGGGAGATAACTTGTTAAAAGAATTAAACCAGGTGATTGACTATATTGAAGATCATTTAACGGAAGACTTGTCGCTTGAAGATATTTCTGAGTATGCCGGGGTTTCCGACTATCATTTTAGAAAAATATTTTTTTACATTTCAGGAATGACGTTAAATGAATATATCAAAAGCAGGAAATTATCTGAAGCAAATAAGGATTTGATGAACGGTGAAAGAGTGACGGATATTGCTTTTAAATACGGGTATCAGTCAGTGGACGGATTTACCAGAGCCTTTAAAAAATGGAGCGGTTTTTTGCCTTCAGATGTTAGTAAAACTGGGGTAAGCAAATCGTCACCTAAACTATCATTTTTAATTACAGTAAAAGGAGGAACTGCTATGGACTTTAGAATTGAAGAAAAACCAGCTTTTCACTTAGCAGGAGTAAGTAAACGTGTTCCGATGCAATTTGAGGGGGTTAATAACGAAATTGTAAAACTTGCAGAAAGCATTACGGACGAACAGAAAGAAGAAATGCATACGCTTCAAAATATAGAGCCTTATGAAATTGTTAATGCTTCTTATAATGCTGATGCTAATTTCGTAGAGGAAGAAGGGGATCTAACGCACTTAATAGGTGTATTAACAATTAACGCTGAAGTAAGTGATCGATTAGAAAAAGTACTGGTCGAAGCTCATACATGGGCAATATTCCCAAATGAAGGACCATTTCCATCTACGCTGCAGGAAACTATGGCTAAGACATATTCAGAATGGCTTCCTTCTTCCGATTATGAAGTAATCAATGCCCCGACATTTTCGTTTACTAATATGGATAGACATAAAAATGGTTATGCGTATAGCGAAATTTGGATTCCTGTTCGGAAGAGGTAATAAAGAATTTCAAAATAATTTTATCGCCAAAATCCCATTACTTCTTATGGTGACTGGAAGCAATTTGCCTTTTCTTGCGGATGTTAAGCAATGATAACAGGATCATCTGACCATCTGCTGTTACGGGAAGTAAGTTAAAAAAATTAGCCAGGCACATAATCTTGATCAGCACGAGCACCCCGCTGTTACTTTCAATCAGAAGACCTGCAGTGAATAAAATAACGGGGGCAGAGGCTGAAATGATCAAGTTTTGTGTGTCTGATTGATTGTTTTTGTAGGTGATGACCGGCGTGAAAAAACGCTGGAATTTAAAAGAAGGATCTCTGCGAAACAATAGTGCAAATACCCAGTGAATGGCTTCATGAAGTGCAACAATGCTGATGACGATCAGGACGTAACTAATCAGAATAACAATGGTTTCAGCTGTCATAAGCTTGTTTACGCTTTTTTGAGTTGAGAAGCACTGCAAGCGAAACGAAAATAATTAAGAAGACAAGATACATGACTAACGCCTGCCACGTCAATGAAAAGTGAGTGTTTAACTCCTCTTTGGTCATGACGGTGGTGATGCGTAATCCGGTAAGCGTCGTGACCTCGCTTGTTTCCGTGATTTTAAACAGCTCGTATATGTAATCGATTAAGAAGATGATGGACCAGATTACCGTTCCGATTCCGATGTACTTTGTGATTTTCATTTTGCCACCTCATATTCTTTCTTTAAGATTAGATACAGAACACCTAGCAGTACAAGAAGGGTTGGGTACAATGCCCCGTCAATGCTGATGAGTGCAGATAAGATGATGATAATGACGAATGTTAAGACGGATGCGATCGTCTCATTAACATTGCTTTGTGACTTTGGAAATAGAAATCCTGCAATTGTCGCAACAAAAAAGATATTGATGCCGTACATATAAGGGTCAAGCGTTTGCGTCTCTGCGAATCCGACATATAGGGCGGGACACATCAAGATAACGGAAACCCCTAGTAATGAAGCAAGTTCTGTCATCGGATTGATCTTGTAGATGCTGAATAACTTGCGAATGGAAGCAGTAGTATCAGCATAGGTAATCGTTACGATACCAAGGACAGGTAATAAGAATAGCCACAGCTGGAGCGTGCCAGCGAATCCGTTGTTAATCAATGAACCGATCGAGATGACTAGTAACAATGCCCAGAAGTATAGAAAATTTTTGCTTCGTACAATGGCAGGCATCGTGGTCGCGAGCCCGACACTAAACGCAGGCAGCCCAAGTTTAAAGTAGTTTGATTGTACATATACATTGTCTTTTGCGAAAAACAGGGCATTTAATAGATACGCAATTACCCCAACTATAAGACTGGTAAAAAAGACAATGGATGTCATCTGAAGAATAGATTCTTTTTGCACACTGACCCATGCGTCTAACTTAAAGCGCGTAATCAGCAAATGAATCGTAACGAATACGATGATCAAAAAATCAAGCGAAAAAGTGAACAAAAGTCTTTTCGTCCCCATCGTATTTTTTATGACGAGCGTATACACCAGTTCAAATGTAAAAAAACTAGCAATGAAGATTGTATGAAGCGTTAGGAGTACCAAACCTGCCGTGAAAATGTTCACCGATACAAGTTTCAGAGCTGGTGCGACAATAATAATTAACAATTCAAAGAAAGCCAGCGCAACACTTAACTTAAAAATCATTTGGCTAATACTGACTTCCTTTTCCGTGAATGGAAGCGTTTTAGCAAAAAACAATGAATTTTTATTCAAGCTGACCGTTGAATTAACTAATATAAACAGAAAGGCACTTAAGATCAAGACAACATTGAAATAACTGCTGAGTGTCATTTTTGCGGCAATCAGGAGATCCGCACTTTGTATGTCTTGAATGTTCCTGCTTAGTGTGTTGAGTTGGGACATGTTCAAATAAAAATAACCGAGATAGAGAAGCGTTAAGATGAGAATAAGTCCATAACGATTGACTTTGCTCTTAAAGAAAGGTCGATTAAACAAACCGTGAAACGTATCGTTATAAAAAAATTTAAGAATGCATAAAATGTTTTTGAATTTCAACGAGTTTGTCATGTAAGACGCTCTCCTGTTTTATAAAATTTGTTAGTTCGTCTGGAGACCCCGTAAACGAAGTCAATGTACCTTCGCGCATAAGGCGCACATCCTCAGGAAACCGATCAATGGTATTGCGTTCATGTGAAACAATGATGATTTTTTTCTTATCGCTGATTGCAGCGAAAATCTCCTGGACGATAATTACGGTATCAAAATCAAGTCCTCCTAAAATTTCATCTGCAACTATATAATCCGTATTGGCCGCAATCGCCACTGCAATTTGGATTTTCTTTTTCATCCCAAACGAATAGGACTCAATTGTCTTGTTTTGACTTGGCGTCATATCTAATAGATGTAATAGATGTGATAATTGATCATGGTTACTTGTATCATATCGACTTAAAACAAAGTGGGCATATTCTTTACCAGTCATGTAACCAGGTAAATAAAAATCAGAAGGCAGATAAAAGAACTTCGATTTATATTCACGCGTGCCTGGATTCAGCCCGTCGAGTGAAATCTGACCCGAATCCGGCTGAAGCAGATTCGTAATCATATTCAACAAAGTAGTTTTACCACTTCCGTTGACTCCGACGATAACCGTGGTTCCTGTTTGCGAGAAAGTTGTACTTAGATTATCGATGATAACTTGTTTTTTGAATTTTTTTGATAGGTTCTGAATCTCTAACATGCATTATCGTCTCCTAATAAATAGGGGGTTCTGATTCCCCCTTGACTTTAAGTAAGTTAAGAGGCTTTACAGCCGATGCCCATTTGCCAGAATTTTGGCCAGTTAAGTTTAACATTTCCGTTAAAGCTATAACCACGGCTTGTGCAATAAAAAGCGTATGCAAATATCCCGATAAGAATAACAAGAGCAAAGACCATCCAGAACCATCTGTTCTCAACTACATTTAAAAACTTCTCTTCCAGTGACATTTGATAAGACATTAACATTGCAGACATTGAGAAGGACCTCCTTTCCTATAAGTGTAAAGAAGAGTGAAAGACCTTATCGACTGAAAATAGTCTGAAAAAAGGAAAATTCTGTCTTCTTATGAATCTATCATACAATAACCTCCGCCAACACGAAATGGGTATTATTTCCTTAATTTTCCTATTTTTTGTATATCTTTACTACTAGATTTACTATAAAATTTCATTTCCCTCCGCATAAAAGCACAATACTTTAGTGCCTTAAGTATAAAGTTTAAAACAGTACCTTGCATTGTATAGTAGTACATGGTATATTTTTTATTAACTAGTACTATACATTAAACAGTACTGATTAATAATATATAGTTAAACCAGTAGAGATGAGGTGTTAGCAATGGATGTGCAATTTAAAAAAGGTGTACTTAAGCTTTGTGTACTCGTTTTACTTGATAAACAAGATCGATATGGATATGAGTTAGTCCAAAAAATTTCCGATCAAATAGAAATTTCTGAGGGAACTGTCTATCCATTATTGCGGCGCTTAACAAAAGAAGATTATTTTACAACATATTTAAAGGAATCCAAAGAAGGTCCATCGCGTAAGTATTATCGTTTAACGGATAAAGGCAGACTTTATTTACAGGAATTGCTGCAGGAATGGAAGGATTTCTCTAAAGGAGTCAATCATATAATCGGGGAGGGTATGGACAGTGAACAGTAAACAATTTATAAACGAACTGGAATCAGCTTTAAAAGGACTGCCAGATGCAGAACGTCAGGATATTTTGCGGGACTTTCAAGAGCATTTCACGATGGGGTTGGCTGAAGGAAAAACCGAAGAACAAATCGCATCATCCTTAGGTTCACCGCAACATATTGCCAAGGAATTACGTGCTACGCATCATGTAGAAAAAATGGAAGCAACTGCTAGCACTGGGAACATATTGCGAGCGGTTTGGGCAGTTATTGGATTAGGGTTTTTTAACCTTGTAATTGTCCTTGGCCCGTTAATCGCATTAGCTTCTATCGTTTTTGCGGGCTGGGTCAGTGGATTTGCATTCGTAGTATCACCGGTTTTAGTTGTGATAGAGGCGTTGTTTTTTCCTAGCACATTCGAGTGGTTTGAATTATTTTTCTCGATCATGCTAACAGGTGCTGGCTTATTACTATTAATCGGATTGTTTTACGCTACAAAAGCTTTAATTAACTTATTTATACGTTATTTAAAATACAATGTATCACTTGTAAAAGGGGGATTGAAGGATGAGTAAAGTTAAGAAAATCGCAATCGTCGCAATTTTTCTGATTGTTATCGGCGCTGTAGGCAGCTTTATTACGTTTCAATCCATGGGACAATCATCTTCTGTCAATGAAGAGAGAGTTATCGATAGTACGAACTTTACAGATATCGAGGTAAGTGCAGATAACCAACAGGTAGAAATTTTCCCGACAGATGATAGCAAGGCAAAGGTTGAACTCGAAGGAAGAAGCAGTAAAGATATCGCGGAAAAATTATCTGTTGAAGTGAAAGGGAATAAACTATCTATTAAGATAAAAGATAAACATACATTTAATTTTTTTAACTTTACCGCTTCACAATTAACGTTACGCGTATATTTGCCTAAGAAGACATATGACTCCTTGCAGGTGGATATAGACAATGGAGCTTTACTTGCAGAGCAGTTGAATGTAAAAAATATCCATGCAGAAACCAGTAACGGTACGCTTGAACTAAAAGATATGGAAGCGACTGCTTTGCGAGTCGAGTCAGATAATGGAGAAATTGAACTTGAGAACGTGACCGGAGAAATCCAGGGAGAGACAGATAACGGCGAAATTACGCTCGTGACACCAAATCTAAATAGGCCGATTACGTTGGATTCGGATAATGGAAGGATCACCATTGAAACAGATAAAGAGCCAACTAATGTGACGTTTGATGTCCAAGTGGATAACGGAGACGTGACTATTTTTGATAAATATAATGGGAACGCAGTGTTTGGGAATGGTGAGAATAGGATCAAGCTCTCGACGGATAATGGCGATATTACAGTTAGTAAGTAACGGGAGATTTAAATGTGTAATAGTAAAAAATGAGCTTGGTTCATACAGGAACTAAGCTTTTTCCTATTAAGTTTCGATGGAGTTGTATCTGAAGTAACGAATCGATATTTCTTATACGAAAAGCGTCGAGTATTTTTACCAACGCTTTGCTAGTATGTAGGTATGGAAAGGAGGGATCGTATGTTAAAGGAATTAAACCAAGTAATTGACTATATTGAAGATCGTTTAACCGATGACTTGTCGCTGGAAGCAATTTCTGAATATGCCGGCGTTTCTGATTATCACTTTAGGAAGATATTTTTCTACATTTCTGGAATGACGTTAAATGAATATATAAAAAGCAGGAAATTATCAGAAGCAAATAAGGACTTGTTGAATGGTGAAAAAGTAACGGATGTCGCATTCAAATACGGGTATCAGTCAGTGGACGGATTTACCAGAGCGTTTAAAAAATGGAGTGGTTTTTTACCCTCCGATGTAATCAAAACAGGGGTAAGTAAATCGTCACCTAAGTTATCATTCTTAATTACAGTAAAAGGAGGAACTGCTATGGAATTTAGAATTGAAGAAAAACCAGCGTTTCATTTAGCTGGTGTAAGTAAACGGGTTCCCATGCAATTTGAAGGGGTTAATAACGAAATTGTAAAACTTGCAGAAAGCATAACGCATGAACAAAAAGAAGAAATGCATGCACTTCAAAATATAGCGCCATACGAAATTGTTAATGCTTCCTATAATGCTGACGCTGATTTCATAAAAGAAGAAGGGGATCTAACGCACTTGATAGGCGTATTGACGACGAGCAGCGAAGTAAGTGATCGATTAGCAAAAGTGGAAGTCGAAGCTCATACATGGGCGATATTTCCAAATGAAGGGCCATTTCCATCTACGTTACAAGAAACAATGGCAAAAACATATTCAGAATGGCTGCCTTCATCCGACTATGAAGTAATCAATGCTCCTACTTTTTCGTTTACAAATATGGATAAGCATAAAAAAGGTTACGCGTATAGTGAAATTTGGATACCTGTTCGGAAGAAATAACCGTTTTGCTGTTCATAAATATCCCTCTTGCATAATAAAGTTTGATTTGTTGAAGAAACACCTTCCGTTTATGGTAAAATCAAAATGGAACGATTAAACATAAACTGCATTAAAAAAGTGAGGATACACGATGATTGCAAAGACTGAAGAAGATTTTAATGGATTAAAAGAAATTGGTAAAATTTGTGGAGCGATTCGTGATGAATTAGTCCAAAGAACGAAACCTGGCATTACTACAAAAGAACTCGATGAAATTGCGGGAGAGCTTTTCGAAAAAGCAGGGGCTCAACCAGCTCCCAAAGGAGAATACGACTTTCCTGGATATACGTGCATTAGCGTAAATGAAGAAGTAGCGCACGGGATTCCCGGAGAACGAATTATTCAAGAAGGGGACCTTGTAAATATAGATGTTTCAGGTTCTAAAAACGGATATTTTGCAGATACTGGAATTTCCATTGTCGTTGGCAAGGGTGAGTTAATTTTACAGAAAATATGTGACGTGGTTAAAGAAGCATTCGACGCTGGACTTGAGAAGGCAAAACCAGGTTCGAAAAAAAGTGCGCTTGGAAAAGCGGTACACAATGTGGCGAAAAAACATGACTTAACTGTCATTATGAATCTTACGGGACACGGTGTTGGGCGCTCGATTCATGAAGAGCCAGAACATATTTTCAATTACTCCGCTCGCTGGGATGACGAAATATTAAAAGAGGGTATGGTCATTGCCTTTGAGCCCTTTATCTCTACACTAGAAGAGGAAGTTTTTCAATCCGAAGAGGATGGATGGACCTTCCTAACCGATGAAAGCTTTGTAGCTCAATATGAACATACAATTATTCTTACAAAAGAAGGACCGATTATTACTACTTTGTAAGAGCATAACTATCACAAGAAGGCGCAATTCCGGATGAAGGAACTGCGCCTTCTTCGTATGAAAAGATCCATGTATTGAAAAAAACTTCATAAAATATAAAACGAGATATGAAACTTTTGATAGAAGTAATCGTAGATATAAATTATTAAAGGGGAAACCAAGCGTTAGCAAATGCGGTGGCAATCCCTGACTTTCTATCTTTTTATTGCTTCAATGCTTCCCATAATCCATTGTTACGTATTAACAAAACAGCTATCTGTCCGTTTTCATCCATATTTGCTTCACCAGTTACAGTAGCAACCTTTTTGTCGTTTCCTTCTTTTTGATACGCTAGTGCTAATGAAAAATCGTAAATATTTTCTATTTCTGACTGTTCCACATTTATATTTTTAGCAGTTAGCTGATAATCATTCCAGTACGCAGTTTTCAAAAAGGTAAAGCCAAATGTGTAGGTATATTCTCTAAAGCCATCAACGGTAAAATACGGTTTTAGCCTCTCTTTTGTATACTCATCTAGAGCTTTTAAAGACGATCTGGTATCCTCTATATCATCACTTTCAATGCCGCTCCACAATTCTTTCAATTCCTGATTTGGTCCTGTGAAGCTATGTTCCAACACCCTTTTAATGGTGGTGATATTTTTATCTTTTGGTTCAGCTTCTGTATTTGGAGTACAAGCAACGATGAATAAAAGAATTCCAAACAAGAAAATAGTGACAATCTGTTTAAAAATGTTTTTCTTCATAATTATTTTCCCCCTTACCGGTAATACGAATAAGGGGTAATTTAGTTTCAAGTAATCCTTTTAATACCAAGACATCAGTTGATTAAAAAAAGGATGGTTTAACGATTTGACGGCCACGATCCTTGCATTTTTCTTAATTGAATTATTTGCCCGGTATGATAAGCATCATGAAGCATTATATCGAGCAATTTATTCTCAAGTGAATTTTGCTCAAGCTCACTTTCAGAAATTGTACTCAATGCCTTTCTCAATCCAAGTTGCGCGTCTTTGGATCGTTCGATGGTTTTCTTCCATTCCTGATCACTAGTAGATGGGGGGGGTAAGATAAAAGGTTTCATCACCGTCGAGATTATGTGACCATTCACGGCCATCCAAGGTTGCAGCAAGTCTTTCTTTATAATAAATAAGATGGTTCACGTTCTCCCAAATGGTTTTCGTCGCTTCTCCCGATGGTTTCCAGGTAGCTTGTTCAGCGGTAAGTCCTTCGGTAGCATCTTTAAATGGAGCATACCAGCTTTCCTTGTCGTATGTTGAATCCAGTACATTTAATAGTAAGTCACTTCGTTTCAAATTAATCTCCTCCTTGAATGTTTAGAAATTTAAGCAAACGTATACAAGCTTCTCATTAGACTAACAATTTGTTACTTGGCCCTTTTCTATCTTTCCGTTCTGGTCGTTTATATAATAAGTACCAAACTCACAATCCGGGTCGATTTCCCATTTAACAATATAATTCCCTCTTTTGTGACTTACTGATGTTATTATTATTTGTTCAGAGTGGTGTTCCATAACAATTGATTCTGCTTCTTCTTTTGTTATTTTTGCACTCGGATTGTTACAGCCAGTGAAACTGTACAATATAAAAACAAATAAAATAGAAACACCGATTTTTTTCATTTTTAACCTCCTTATTACACAGGCTGTAGCTCAATAGTAAATGTTTCATCTATCTCTTTTTCTAACAGAGTGTTTTTTTTATTATACTATGTAATGTTACAATTTTCAGATATAATTTGTGTGAGGAATTAAATGGTAGGAGTGGTCGAATGAAAACAAGAAAAATTACTGGATTATTTTTTGTTTACTTAATTTTTGCTAGTATGGTAGGTTGTTCAAAGGATTATCAAGTGGAATATTCTTTTACTGGAACTATTGAAGAGAAACTTATCGCAGAAAAAATACTTGTTATGAAAGAAGATGAGGCGACAAGAGAGGGCGAAGTTTATGAAATTCCAGTCGATAATGTGGAGCAATATGATGTTGGACAAAAGTTAAAAATTACAATCCTATCAAATACTGACGTTGATGTTTGGGATTTAAACCATATGAAATTTGAGATTGAGAAATTAGAAGGCTAGAAGTTATAAGTAACCTCCGTTTTATCGCCTTTTGCAATTTAAAACCTCTTTTAATGAAGAAAACTACATTCCTCCTGATGAAGCAAATTTTAATTCCTTACTTTTTCAGCGTGCGAATCAATTCTCTTAGCGAGGAAATGCCCGCGCTAAGAAAAATTGAAAATAATTAAGGGTTACGTGTTCTTCAATTTAACTAACTTTAATCCATTAGCAACCAATCCAATGAACCCAGTAATAAAGAATACATAGGATACAAATAATGGTATTGAGGAAAGCGATTCTGTAAATAATCTAAATGAACCAATCGCAAATACAAGAAAACTACCTACTAGTGCCACAACTGTTCTATTGATCATTCTATATCCTCCCTTTTATACAAACTCAGACCTAATTTAAAAAATAGTATTAAGAGAATTATAGTGATTGTTCCCCAGATTGTATCCCAATCAATTTCTTCACCTTTAAATAAGCTTACAATCATAACCCCGACGACAACGCCAGCAAGAACAGAAAGTAACGACTTTGTTCTTCTAATCAAATAATCCCCCCATTAAAAACTACAACGTTAATTTTAAAAGGTAAGAATTTAATTCTAACACCTTACATATTTTCGCTTAAAGCCAATTTTATCTTTTTCAATTTGTTTCTGAATATTTTCGGAAGCGTTTAGCATACTGTTCTTTTTCTTGTCCCGTTTGATTTCTACAACACCGACTTCCTTCGCTGTTTCGACTGCCTTTCCATGTAGCGGCAAATAGGAAATTCCCACGGTGGATAGAAAATTATTCATCGAGGACTTCGTTCGCTCTGGTGAATCATGAATCGATTTTTTTACACGATCGAGCATATTGGAAAGCTTGTCTTTAGAAAACTCAGCGTCTTTCCGATTTCCCAATAGCCAGCAGTAGCAGCTCCAGCCCGCTGACATTCTCAGCTCGTCACCACTATCAATCCATTTATCCGCAACGTCCTGCGCAATATCTGACTCGGCAAGCGTCACTGCCACCACAAAATCAGATAGCATGTAAAAATAAGCCCCATCCATCCAACGGTCAAAATCAGACTCCGTCATTGCTTTGGGGTCTGCAATAACCCCTGCAAAGTACATCGCATCGTAATTCCCTGTAGCATAAAGTTCATCGGCCAAAGGTTGATTTATTTTTATTTTCTTAGCCATCGGTTTCATGGAGCCAGTAGTCACGCCAAAAAGTGGCTCGCGCGCACCGTTAGACATGTACATTTTTTTCATTCGTTCCTTACCAAGAGCTTCAAGTTCCTGCATTACAGTTTCGAATTCCATCGTTTTATACTTCCTTTCTTCATTTGCGTTTCGTTTATTTATTAAATCTTCTGATTCGTCGTATGTAGCAAGTATAACATTTAGATTCCTGCAAATTAATATATTTTAAATAAACATTGTTTAATCAAGACATATTATTAAATCCATTATGTTACAATGGGTGTGAATTAATTAATTATTTGATGAATTATCTTCTTGAAAGGGAGCATGCCAAATGAATGAATATCAAAAACGGACGATTTATATTTCATCTGGGTTTCTTGTTTTCTTCTTTACACTCTCGTTATTGACAACGAACTGGGGATTTTTTCTATGGAGTTTACTTCCTATTTTTATTAATGTAATGTTTGTGTTTTTTGCTAAGAAAAATAAGTATATACAAAAATTCAACCAAAAACACGCAGAGAAATCAGATCCAACATACAAATAGAGAGGAGTGGAAGCATGAAAAAAGCTGTGTTACTAATCATGCTGCTAATCAATCTCGTATTTATTGCAAATTTTTTAATCGGCATTGGATTCAGGCTCACTAATTTATGGACGGTATTACTTGGTGCTTTTTTCATTATAAGTATTCTATTTTCTGGTATATTCTTATTTCGTTCCAGAAAAAAACCAGGATACCACCCATACTTATCATTAGGAGTTCTAACGCTAAGTAGTGGGTCATTTGCCTGGTTTATATTTTTAAATTATTTATCCTTGTTAATGGGATAATCAATCTAGACTCTGTTATTTCCCTTCATACGTGGGCGCTATTGGAGTGATTTGAATTTGGTATCGCCTAATTTATTAAGGGGTGATAGGTTGAAACAATACAACTATTGTTGTGCATTAATTGGTATATTTTTAATTATAACTACAGGTTGTTCAAATGAAAATGAGATGGTAGAACAAATGCGTTACGGAGAATTTGATATTGATGGTAATACAATTTTAGTGCAAAAGCGTTTTGGAGAAGCGGATAAGTATGAATTTTTCAAAGAAATTACAGATAATGGCACCGTTGAGAAAGCGAAAGAAATACTTAAGCATATTACTTGGGAAAATGCACAAGTAAATATGGCATACCCTCCACATTACAAGTTCCACTTCAAAGGCAGCAACGAGCAATCGGAACTGGTTTTTGACCTTTGGATTAGCCCAAACAATGATAAAGTGGAACTTGTTATGGATAGTGAAGGGAAGTATGTTCAATTAAGCAAGCGTACTTCAGCGAAACTTTTTGAAATAATTACAGGAATTAAATTATCTGATATAGAATAAAAATGCAAAATAAATCCTGGGCCACCGTAGTTTATCCCGTCTTCCGTTTATAAATTTGTATCGCTGCAATGGAGGAAATGAGTAGAATACCCATCCACCATGAAGTGGCTATTAAAGCACTGTTGCCAACAGATTCCGTCATAAGCAGGGAGCGTACGGTTTCGATAAGCGGTGTCATTGGCTGATGCGTGGCAAATGAACGGACGATTCCTGGCATAGATTCGGTTGGTACAAAGGCAGAGCTTACAAAAAGCAGAAACAGCAGGGGATAGCTAAAGGCACTTGCACCTTCTACACTGTTTGCCAATATACCAAAGAATGCTGATATCCATGTCATGGCAAGAGTAAATAGCAGCAGGGTTCCGATCACGAGTATCCAAGCGATGAATCCTGCGTCGGAACTAAATCCCATTAGTAAGGCAACTATTAGAACAAGCAGGCTAGAGAAAGCATTAAACACAACAGATGTCATGACGTGCCCTGTTAATATCGACGATCTTGCGATGGGCATGGAATGGAACCGGTCAATGATCCCGCTCGTGATATCATTGTTTACCCGAATCGCCGTGTAGACAGAACCAGTGGTAATAGTCATAAGAATGATACCTGGCACCATATACGTTATATTTTTAGTTGCTCCCGTATCCATTGCTCCTCCGAACACATAAACAAACATAAGCAGCATCATGATTGGTGTGGCAGTTGCTGTGAGCAGGGTGTCAAGGTTTAACGAATGACGCATGGATCGTCCAGTCAAAACAATCGTATCACTTAATTTATGTTTGATTCTTGCACTGGTTTCCATTTAGCTTCTTCCTTTCCCTGATTTTCTCCGATCATCGTAAGAAATACATCTTCCAGTGTCGGCTGCTTTTGTAAAAATTCAGCAACCGGTATGTTGGCGTGTTCCAGTTGATTCAGAATGGCCGTCATCTGTTTAATACTTCCGTCGGTAGCAATGGAAAGCGTATGATTTTCTGCTTTCAAGTTTGTGTCATTTTTCATGAACAGTTCACGAGCTGTCTGTACGTCCTTTTCCTCAAAAAACTTCAATTCTATATGGCCGTTTGGAAGCAGCTTTTTCAACTCCGCTGCGGTTCCTTCAGCAACAATCTTTCCTTCATTTAGAATCGCGATCTGATTGGCAAGCTGATCCGCTTCTTCCAAATACTGCGTCGTTAAAAACACGGTAATCCCTGAATTAGCAAGGTCTTTGATAATCTTCCACATCGACTTCCGGCTTTGCGGATCGAGGCCAGTGGTCGGTTCATCCAGAAAGATAACGGCTGGATGGCCAATCAAGCCCATTGCAAGGTCGAGGCGTCTTCGCATACCGCCGGAATAGGTTGAAACTTTTCGGTCAGCTGCGTCAACTAACTGGACCTGATCTAGTAATTCAGTCGTTCTATTCTTTGCATCGGGGAGATGGCGCAGTTTGCCAATCATGTGCAAATTTTGCCTCCCGGTCAACACCGGGTCTACTGCAGCAGACTGGCCCGTAAGGCTAATTGTTTCCCGAACCTGGTGCGCTTGCCGCGTACTATCAAAACCACAGATCTCGACGATTCCTTTATCAGGCTTGAGTAACGTTGCCAGGATTTTAACTGTTGTTGTTTTACCAGCTCCATTAGAACCAAGCAGGGCAAAAATACTTCCCTTTGGTACAGTGAAATCTATACGTTTAAGCACACTCACATGCTTATAAGACTTTTCAAGACCATGGACAGAAATAGCTGTGTTCGATTGCATCTATCGTATCCCCCTTAAATGATAGCTCCGCTGTTTGAAAATTAAACGACGGTTACCTTACTCAAATCTGCTTTATACCCTTTTAAAACGGCAAACGTTAACTTATCCATAGTAGCGCCGTCGAAAATGGTGTGTTTTACATATTTTGATCTATTACTCTTAAAGGAAACGTTGCGTAAATCAGCATTTTTAAAAGAAGTTCCTTTTAATCCAGCGTTATCAAAGATTGTTCCTTGAAATGTTTGATTATTAAAACAAACACCGGACAAATCTGAAGAACTGAAATCCGTGCGATTAATGATGCAGTTACTAAACGAAACATCTTTCAGTGCGCACATCTTTAAATTTGCGTCGGTAAGATTAGCACCGTCAAAGCATGCATCTGTCAGGTCAGATTTCGTCAAGTTTGCGCGGGTAAGATCAGCGTTTTCAAATTTCGCCTGTTTCAAATCACTGCATTTAAAAGAGCTGTTCGTTAAGTCGGACCCGCTAAAGTCTGATCCTTTCAGCGCGCTGTAGTTAAACTTCCCATCATGCACTTTTACTTCTTTAAAATCGGAATCACGGAGGTCGGCTTTGGAAAAGTTCGTTAGTACAACTTGCTTTAGTTCTCGCGTCTTCGTACTAATACTTTCCATGATCTCTGAAATATCCCCAATCGAGTCGACAGTCATGCGGTAAGCCGTCTCGTCATCATAACCTTGCTCTTTCAAATCATTTAGTTTCTCCTGTAAATCACTCAACAGCTCTTCTTTCAATTCCCTCACAACATGTAAATCCTCGTACGGCGCAAACATCCCATCTAAATGGTTCTTTAGTTTAGTATTCATCAGTATGGTCACCTTCCTCTTGTAATAATTGATCTAGAACACGCTTTGCGAATTCCCAATTCTTTTGGTTCTCATAATATGTTTCACGACCTGCTTCGGTAAGCTTATAATACTTTCTTCTGCCGCCCTGATTCGCATCACCCCAATAGGAAGTAATCCGTTCATCTTTTTCTAAGCGCTTCAGGCTCGAGTACATCGTAGCTTCCTTCAGTTGATACTCACCACTTGAATTGGAGTGAATTAATTTTGATATTTGATACCCGTATTTATCACCACTCATCAATAGTTTTAAAATAATCGTATCTGTGTGTCCTCTGAGTAAATCTGAGGAGATTTTATTTTTATCCATTGCATTACCACCTCTACATTCATAATATATATCATATTACTATGACAGTCAAGGTAATATTGTTATCAGTATACTATTATTAGTTTTTGCCTTACGTTATGCGGTATTGCTGGTTTTAATGAAGGGAGGAGGGTTGAGAAATTAGCAGAACTAAAAAAAGCCCAGTTTCTTCAGAGGAAGAAACCGGGCTTTATGGTATTGAAATTTATGTAATGCAGTTAGGAAATGTCATTGTTAAAAACGAAAATATGTGGTAAAGTTATAGAGTTACACTTTAATAAAAACACTTTTGTATAGTTGTTCCTATTTTATATTATACACTAGATTTTTTGTTTCATCAAGACCTATTTTTTATTTTTTTAGGAAAATAGACTTGCCAGGGGGCTTGAGGCATTGAAAGGTGGGGCAGCGCGACTGATTTAGCGGATGAATATTTTTTCAGCGATAAATAGGAGGGGAAGCAATGAAACCGTATGTAATAGAGTTTAACGAGATTGATAACACGAGTCAAATGGCGGTTGGCGGTAAAGGGATGCATTTAGGAGAACTATCCAACATGCATGGAATCCATGTACCAGAAGGATTTTGTGTTTCGACTGAAGCATATCAAAAAGCCCTCGAACAAAACGAGGCATTCCACGAATTGTTGGATCAACTGACACTATTAACTGTAGAAGATCGGGATCAAATCACGGCTATCAGCAGCGAGATTCGAAACATTATTAGGGAAGTTGCGATTCCTTTTGAAGTTGTGGATGCTGTTACACAGTATCACTCCCGGTTTGGCGATGAACATGCTTATGCGGTGCGATCCAGTGCTACGGCCGAAGATTTGCCGCACGCATCTTTTGCCGGTCAGCAGGACACCTATTTAAATATCATCGGAAAAGAAGCTATTTTGCGTCACATCAGCAAATGCTGGGCATCTCTATTTACGGAACGTGCGGTAATTTACCGGATGCGAAACGGATTCGGGCATCACAACGTTTATCTTTCTGTAGTTATTCAACGAATGATCTTTCCACAAGCTTCCGGCATATTATTTACAGCTGATCCAGTAACTTCAAACCGTAATGTGCTGTCAATCGATGCCAGTTTTGGACTTGGAGAAGCGCTGGTTTCCGGTCTGGTATCTGCCGATTGTTATAAAGTGCAAGGAGATAAAATCATCGATAAAACGATTGCATCCAAGAAACTGGCAATCTATGCCTTACCAGAAGGAGGCACAGAAACAGAGCAATTGGACTCCAATCAGCAAACTAAACAAACACTCACGGACCAGCAAATTTCACAGCTTGCGCAGATAGGTAAACAAATTGAGGCTTCCTTTGGCTGCCCGCAGGATATCGAATGGTGTTTAGTTGATGAAACATTTTATATTGTACAGAGTCGGCCAATCACTACACTATTCCCGATTCCTGAAGCAAATGATCAAGAAAATCACGTCTATTTATCTGTTGGTCATCAACAAATGATGACAGCCCCCATGAAACCACTTGGAATGTCTTTATACCTGTTAATTACCCCTGCACCGATGCGTAAAGCTGGTGGTAGGTTGTTTCTTGATGTTGCACCTAGACTTGCTACAGTTGTTGGTCAGGAAGCTTTATTAAATACCATGGATTCCGATCCACTCATAAAAGGTGCGCTCATGAGCATAATTGAGCGAGATTTCATAAAATTGTTACCAAATGATCAAACAGCACCTCCTCCCAAAAGAAATGATTCAGATTTGCTGGCACAAATTGAAAACAATCCGAATATTGTTTCTGATTTGATTAAGCGTAACCAAGCATCGGTAGAAAAGTTAAATCAAAATATCCAGACGAAATCAGGAGAGGATTTATTAGATTTTATTCTAGAAGATATCCAGCAATTAAAGAAGTTCTTATTTGACCCATTAAGTACGGGTGTGTTTATGACTGCCATAAATGCTTCATTATGGATCAATGAAAAAATGAACGAGTGGTTAGGCGAAAAAAACACAGCAGATCCGCTTTCTAAATCGGTACCCAACAATATTACTTCAGAAATGGGTCTGGCATTAATGCATGTCGCCGACATAGTTCGCCCTTATCCGGAAGTGGTTGATTATTTGCAGCATGTAAAAGATGATAACTTTTTGGAGGAACTGGTTAAGTTCGAGGGTGGACAGGAAGCTTATGACGCAATCTATGCTTATCTCAATAAATATGGAATGCGATGTGCCGGAGAAATCGATATTTCTAAAACACGTTGGAGTGAAAAACCAATTACACTGGTCCCTATGATTCTGGATAACATCAAAGCCTTTGAACCTAATGCCGGCAAGCGAAAATTTGAGCAAGGTCAAAAGGAGGCAATGGAAAAAGAACAAGAGTTATTAGCTCGATTAATCCAATTGCCAGATGGTGAACAGAAAGCTGAAGAGACAAAGCGAATGATCCGCCGAATACGGAATTTCATCGGTTATCGTGAATATCCAAAATACGGCTGGATTAACCGCTATTTCATTTATAAGCAGGCTTTAATGAAAGAAGCGGAACTGCTCGTGCAAGCTGGTGTTATTCATGACAAAGAAGATATATTTTATCTCACTTTTGGTGAACTTCACGAAGTAGTGCGTACAAACAAATTGGATTACCAAATCATAAGCAAACGAAAAGACGACTACAAATTATATGAAAAACTAACTCCGCCACGTGTTATCACTTCTGAAGGTGAAATCATTACTGGTGAGTACAAACGAGAAAATGTTCCAACCAATGCGATTGTAGGTCTACCTGTTTCTTCCGGGGTTATTGAGGGGAGAGCGCGTGTGGTCTTACACATGGAAGATGCCGTTCTTGAAGATGGAGATATATTAGTAACATCCTTTACAGACCCTGGCTGGACACCATTGTTTGTATCTATCGCCGGACTGATCACTGAAGTGGGTGGTTTGATGACCCATGGTTCTGTCATTGCCCGGGAGTATGGTCTTCCAGCGGTTGTCGGTGTGGAAAACGCCACGAAGCTGATCAAGGATGGACAACGGATCAGGGTGAATGGAGCAGAGGGGTATATTGAAATTTTGGATGATTTGAATTAGTGGAATAGATAACATGATAGAGCGTATTTGATTTATAAAAAGCCCGATTTCTCTATTTTTATTTTGAGAAATTGGGCTTTTTATTTTTCGAATTACTAATCATTTAACCCCTTACCATCGAGAATTTGCGGGGTATATTTTTCAACGCGTGTCGCTCGGGTTTTGGATTGCTTAGCATTAGAAATCTGAAGGACGTATGCTCGTTGACGTCCTGGTGTCAACTCTTCGAATGCCGTCTTTAATTCAGGGAGTTCATCGAATTTAGTTAACAACTCCTCAGGAAATTCAAGTTCACTAGTCTTTTTAGGCTCAACTTTCAAACCGGCTTTTTCCACTTTAATTGCTTCATCAATATATTTTTTCAAAGTATCTTTTATTTCAACGATTTCCTGAACATTGGTGAACCGAATCTGACGCGCTGACCGTACATTCTCCGTTTGCTGGATGAGTATCCCATCAGGGTCTTGCATCAGGGCGCCTTTGTGAAACAGGAGCGCACAATATTCTTTAAATCCGTGCATTAATACGATGTTTTTCCCATCAAGCGTGTAACATGGGTGCATCCACTTAAATTCTTCAGTCAGTTCATCACATTCGAGAGCGATCTCTCTCAACTTCTCAAATTCTTCCTTCCACTGTTTGGCTTTACTTAAATAACTTTCCACTTTAGGGTTCGTTTCAGTATTTGTCATCAAAGAACACTCCTTTTTAGTTTTTTGAATAGGTTAGCCATTTGTTAGATTCATTTATACAATTTTACCATAAATGATTCCGAAGCAGGGGCGATCGGTAACTTCGATAAGACTACTATTCATAAATCTGCTAAGATGATTGTAATACTGAATCATGAAAGAAGGAATATTAATGTATGTAAATGTGAACAATGTTGATCTTCATTATGAGGTTCATGGTGAAGGAATACCAATCGTCATGATTCACGGATTTTCCCCTGACATGAATTTAATGAAGGGATGTATGGAGCCCTTTTTTACGAACAGCGAGCTGGCGTACAAACGAATCTATATTGATCTGCCGGGGATGGGTAAAACCAGGAACTACCAGGGTCTTGAAAATACGGATGATATGTTAGATACGCTATTGGAGTTTATTTCCATACAGCTTAATGGGGAATCATTTTTGATTGCTGGAGAATCGTACGGTGGATATCTGACACGCGGAGTGATTGCCAAACTTCCTGAACAGGTGTTAGGAGTTTTTCTAATCTGTCCACTTATATTACCAGACCACGATACAAGAACTTTGCCTGACTTTTTCATTAAAGAAAAGGATGAAACGTTTTTAGCAACTTTATCTGAGGATGTACGTCAAAATTTTGAAGAGAGTTTTGTTATTTTAAATAAAGAGACGTATGATCGCTGGCAAAACGAAACGATGAGCGGTATTGAAATAGCTGATCAATTGTTTCTAGATAAAATCAGTCAAAACTATGCATTTTCCAGCTGGTTTTCTGAGCCATTATTTGATAAACCTTCTGTATTTTTACTTGGCAAGCAAGACAATGTGGTAGGCTATCATGATGCATTAGTACTTAGCGAGAACTATTCAAGCGCCACATATACGGTGGTTAACGGAGCAAGCCATAACCTGCAAATTGAGCAGCCTGCACTATTTAATGCCTTTTTGGCTGATTGGCTGGAGCGTTGTTCGAAAGTCGAATAAATTTTGATATCGCTTGCATGCTTTCATCATCACAGGTATAATTTCTTCTCCAGAAGAATAAGGGGGACGGTGTAATGACAGAATGGATCGGTATTGAGCACGCGAACGAACATAATCTAAAAGATGTTAGTTTGAGAATTCCAAAACGTAAATTGACAGTGATTACTGGTGTTTCCGGATCAGGCAAGTCCACACTCGCACATGATATTCTTTTTAACGAATCACAACGCCAATATCTAGAGGCAATGGGGATGCAGGGCATTGAAAAACCAAACGTGGCGCGGATCAGTAATGCCTCTCCTGCGATAAGTTTAAAGCAGCTGGAAACGTCATCTAATCCTCGTTCGACCGTTGGAACGAAGACAGCTATGTATACGAGTTTGCGTATGATTTATGAGAAGCTTGGTATCCGCTCCTGTCCAAGCTGTAATAAAAATGTGAATCCCGTTCATGCTATTGAAGAAACAGAACATGTAGATGGAGAATTTACTGTCTTTCAAATTTGTCCCCATTGTGCGCACAAGTATAAAAAACTCACACGGAGCCACTTTTCTTATAACAAAATGGAAGGTGCCTGTCAGAAGTGTAAGGGCATCGGGAAAGTTGTCCAAATCAATGAAAACAATTTGTTTAAGAAAGAATTGTCCATTGAGAACGGTGGAATTGAATTATGGAAAGGCCGCTACCTAGATTACCAGCTTGATAACATTAAAAATACAATGAACTACTATCAGGTGCCGCTTGAAAAAAATATGCCGCTCGGCGATTTTAATGAACTTCAATATGAATTGCTTTGTTATGGTACAAGCAGTAACAAAGTCCGCGAGCTTACGGATAAAAAAGAACCAAAAACAGTTGGCGATGGTAAGTTCGAAGGTGTTATGACAAACCTTTGGCGCAAGTATCAGGAAAAAAGCGGAGATATGGGGAAAGAATCGATTTTTTTCTACAGCGATACATGCCCAGACTGTAGTGGCACGAAATTAAGCGAACAAAGCCGCAGTGTTACCGTGATGAATCGTTCCATCACAGATATTTCCACATTAGATTTAGAACAATTATTAGAATGGGTTAATGACTGTAACGTGAACTTAACGAAAGAGGAATTATCGGCAGTCGAGGTTTATTTTCGTGATATAGAAACAAAGCTCACACGGATAAAACGTCTTGGTCTCGGTTATCTCACTTCAGAACGTGGGACAAACACGTTATCTGGTGGCGAAAGTCAGCGTATTCGGCTGTCTGCTATTTTAGATTCAGACTTAACAGATGTGGTTTATATTATCGACGAACCTACAGCAAGTCTTCATGCTAAGGACACGGAAGGTATCATTGACATTATGAAAAAACTAAGAGATAAAGGCAACACAGTTATTGTGATTGAACATAATACGGATGTAATGAGAGAAGCTGATTATTTAATTGAAATAGGGCCAAAAGCAGGCCGTTATGGCGGTGAATTAATTGGTACTGGTACATTGGACGATCTCGAAAATAATGAACAATCTCTGATCAAAGATTACATTTCAACCAAAACCCAGCCGAAGCAAGCCGTTAGACAAGCGGGGAAAACTCCGATCCATATTCAAGATGCGACGCGTCATAACCTTGCTTCCGTCAGTGTATCCGTTCCAACAGAATCACTTGTAAGTGTAACGGGTGTTTCTGGTTCAGGTAAATCTTCCCTGATCTTTGATGTGGTAGGGGAACAAGCGAGCAACGTTTCTGGATTAGATCAATTTGAAGAAGTCATTACCATTAATCAAACAAGTATTACGAAGATGAAGCGCTCAAATGTCGCAACCTATACCAATGTATTCACAGACATTCGAACTGTTTTTGCCAAACTCGAAGGCAGTAAAGCACAAGGACTTACGTCTAAACACTTCTCGTTTAATACAAATGGCGGACGATGTGAAACGTGTGAGGGACTTGGATATGTTATGAGTAACATGTTATTTTTTAATGACATGGAAGTGGTATGCCCAACATGCAGAGGGAAGCGTTTCAAAGAAAATATCCTCCATATCACGTACAATGACTACAATATTAATGACTGCTTAGAGTGTTCAGTTGAAGAAGCATTAGCGATTTTTAAAAATGAACCAAAGATATATAAAGCGCTTCTATTACTAACGGAAATTGGGTTAGGTTACTTAAAACTTGGTCAATCGCTTACAACATTATCTGGTGGTGAAGGTCAACGATTAAAGCTATCAACGTCTTTGATGAAGAAAAATAAACAAAAAACGCTTTTCTTACTGGATGAACCTTCAACAGGTTTACATCCGTATGACATTCAATATTTGTTAGAGTTATTCAATCGTTTAATCGACAAGGGTAATTCCATAGTTATGGTAGAACACAACATTCATATGATTAATGCGAGTGATTGGATCATCGATCTTGGTCCAGAAGGCGGCGTCAAAGGCGGGCACGTTATTGCAGAAGGGTCACCAAATGATATTAAGGCAGATCGGTCTTCAGTAACAGGGAACTATTTGTAAAGTAGCGTGCTCAAAAATAGCTTACTTCTATAAACAAAATAGAAGTAAGCTATTTTTTTGAGCAGCATTACGGTTGTAAAACAACTTTTATACAATCGTCCTCGCGATTATTAAAAATTTGATAACCATGACTTGCTTCCTCAAGAGACATTTTGTGTGTAATAATTTCCTTTGGATTAAACTCATTATTCGTGATTTTTTCAAATAGTTCAGGCATTAAATGAATGACCGGTGCTTGTCCCATTTTCAGATTGATATTTCTAATCCAGAAGGCACCTAATGGAAACAAATTGTAGTTGCCTCCGTAAACACCAGTCATTTGTACTGTTCCAAATTTCCGTACGGCTTTTGTAGAAATTTGAATTGGTCCGAGGGTTCCGCCTTGCAGCTTAAATTTTTGTTCAAGAAACTCTAAAGGTGATTTCTTGCCATCCATACCCACACAATCGATGACTACGTCTGCGCCTCCATGGGTTATTTCCTTTAAATATTCACCCATATCCGGGTGTTTTGTGAACTCAAATACTTCAACATTGTTTATCTTTTTTGCATGGTTGATACGATAGTCGAGATAATCAATTGCGATTACCCGCTTTGCACCTTTCATCCATGCGAACTTTTGTACCATCAATCCAACAGGGCCGCACCCAAGCACAATAACTGTATCGCCAGGTTTTACCCCAGCATTTAGTACACTCCAATAGGCAGTAGGGAGGACATCGGATAAAAAGAGTAGTGATTCATCTTCCAGTTCGCATGATTCTGGAATTACAAAGGGGGTGAAATTTCCAAACGGTACTTTCAAGTATTCTGCCTGACCACCTGGATGGTTTCCAAACTTCTCTGTGTAACCAAGGTATCCTCCAGAATCATAGTGCGGATTCGAGTTGTCGCATTGGCTTTCCATTTCATGCTGGCAATAAAAGCAATGTCCGCATGAAACGTTAAAAGGGATGACAACTCGGTCGCCCTTTTTTACTTTTGTGACATCAGGTCCTACCTCTTCTACAATACCCATTGGTTCATGCCCAATGATATACCCTTTAGGTAATGGCATGTTACCTTGATATAAATGTAAATCAGACCCGCAAATAGCAGTAGAAGTTATTTTTATAATGACATCATCGTTTTTTTCTATTTTGGCATCTTCTACCTGGCTAACTTTAACTTGCTTGGGTCCTTGATACGTTACAGCTTTCATAAATCATAGCTCCTTATTGTTTACTATTTTCTGTTAACACGTATAATTATAGTTAACTTATATAGTAAATAGTATACGGTTTCAGATTCTGGAGTCACTATACAGTTAAAAACATAGGACAGGAGATGATTTATAATGGAAAAGGTTACACCATTTTTAATGTTTCAGGAAGGTAATGCAGAAGAAGCGATGTATTATTATACGTCAATCATTGAGGATTCCGAAATTAAGAGCATCTCCCGTTACGGCGCGAATCAAGCTGGAGATGAAGGAACGGTTATTCATGCGATCTTTTCTTTGAAGGGACAAGAATTCATGTGCATTGACAGTCACGTGAAGCATGCGTTTGAATTTACTCCTTCATTTTCGATCTATATTACATGTGATTCGGAAGAGGAGCTCGACACTCTTTTTGAGAAACTCATGGTTGATGGACAAGCACTTATGCCGCTCGATAATTATGGTTTCAGTAAGAAGTTCGGCTGGTTGAATGATCGGTTCGGCGTTTCTTGGCAGCTTAATCTTCCGGAGTAAAAATTATGAAGTGAAAAAATTATAACCATAGCATAATCCGAACAATTTATTGATGTTGTTCGGATTATTTTACTATGGAAAACATTTAATAGGTAAAAAGTATAAGCAAAACTAAAATTTGAATGCATTGGAGACAATTATTGCTTGGCATTGATGAAAATGTCTATGATCTTATCGCATATATCAATATTATAATTTTTCGGAACGTAACCGATATATAAGGTGAAGTTCAAAGAGGAGGAATTTATATGAAAATCACACCTAATAATACACAGTTTGCCGCTTATACTCGGTTAACATTATTTACTGATTTTCAAAGACATATAAAAAACGGAACTGAATTTGGTGGTAAATCCACAGATATCGGATTTAGTGAATTTAAAGATATATTAAAAAAAGAAGAAGTTGTAAATGAAAAGAAAATTCGGGATATGTCTAAATCTCATGAGGATGCATTTCAAACCCAGATGAATTATGGCAAAAACCAAAACCAAACAAAGAAAATTCGGGAAGTTATGGACAAGGCATACCATTTAGGTTTAGTCGATAATGATGGAACATTAATAGACAACCTAGATAAAAAGGTGTAAAGGTTATAAATTGGGCATGTCGATCTTCTAATGATTATATCAACTTAAAACAAAAAGCTGCTCACATTGATTATTGTGAGCAGCTCCAGTCATTATTTTACAATTTCCATCTCGACTTCATGTTCTTTAATTTCAGCTTGAGGGAGTAGGGTTTTCGCGAAATCGAATTCGTTTAACTCTCTTCCATTAGAAACTTTGTTAGGCAGATCCGGGTTAGCAAGTGCGCTTGTGCCAAGTGCAACAAGGTCTGCCTGGTTATTTTCCAGTGAATTTTCAGCTGTTTCAGGCTCACCAAGCTTTCCGTTTGTGATTACTGGCAGCTTACTAAAGTCTTTAGCTGCCTGTGCCAGCGTTTTGGTTCCTTCACCAAAGGCAGGTGCTGTTGCATCGCCATCTGTTACATGAATGAAGTCAAGCGATGTCTGACCCAGTTCCGTGAAGATAGTTGCGGCTTCTTTCTCACCATCTGCCCATTTATGCTCCGAATCGGCAACCTTACCTTGCGAAATACGGATTCCAATCATAAATTCAGGACCAACTGCAGCACGTACTTCGTTAATTACTTCAAGATATAAACGCAGGCGATTTTCAACGGATCCTCCGTATTGATCTTCCCGGTGATTTAAATAATCTGTCAAGAACTGATCTAATAAATATCCATTTGCACCATGCAGCTCGATGCCATCAAATCCCGCATCTTTTGCTCGGATGGCACTTTGTACGAATCCTTTTTTCACATGATTTATATCATCCACTGTCATTTCTTTTGGTGTTTGGAACGGGCCAGAACCGCCATAGAATTCCAGTTGTTCGCCTTTTGGAGCAATAGCAGATGGCGCAATCGTTTCATTGGTATACGCATTTCCTTGGCTTTGCCCACCTGCATGCATGAGTTGGGCGATCATTACCGTGTCATGGTTTTGAACAGCTTCCACGACTGGTTTCCATGCCTTTACATGTGCCTCATTCGCAAGGCCGGGCTGGTTATTATAGCCTTGACTGTACTGTTCGTCGGTATAAATTCCTTCCGAGATGACAGCACTGAATCCGCCTTTTGCAAAGCGCTCATAATAGCGTTGCATCGTCTCGTTAGCACGACCATTTTTTTCAGCGCTGATCCGAGTCATCGGAGCAACCACAAAACGGTTGGTTAGTGTTTTATCTTTTAATTGCGTAGTTGAAAATAATTTATTAAAATTCAATGTTAAGCATCCTTTCATAGAAACATTAATGTCCATGATAGAAGTCATCCAATCCAGGTACAAGGTATCTGCTCAATGTGGGACAAGGGGACGGTTCTTTTGTCCCGCCAAAGCGGGACAGAAGAACCGTCCCTCTGTCCCTATGAATCCCGATCACTATACAATTTCATGAACATTCGTATAAATACCATCAGAATAAAGACGCTCACAAACGTGTACCACCATGTCCATGTGATATATTCAATGATATTAGTATTTTTCTCAATTAAAACTTCAATGATTGTTAAAACGGAAGTGTACACTAACCCTTGCAAGAGAATACCTGAAAATCTTGAATAATAGGTTGTTCTATAAAAATAAATAATAGCAATCGGTAACCAAAGATATTCATAGAGCAGGTTGGAATCAAAATGCCCATCCAAAAACTTTACAGGATAATCTAACATTTTTTCTTCTACGACCAAAACTCCAAGAATTATTGAAAGGTAAGAAGTGAGTAAATATGCGATAGTCCATTCCGCAAAAGGCAGAATTTTTATGCTGAAAAAGAGCAGAGCAATGCCAATCATTAAAGATCCCCATAAAATAGTACTATCCATCTATTAATTCAACTCCTTTTTCTAACTGGCTACTTATCCACTGTATAGTATAACCAAAATAAACCTATTTATAGTCTGGCTAATTGCTGACAATCGTTCTATGCTTAATTCACGACGAAGCTGGATTTTCAACGTATGTGATAAACTAAAAAAAGCTTGGACTTAGTGTCCAAGCTTAACCTGATCATAACTTTACTGTACCTGCTTTATTACTTAATAGTAATACGGATAGGGCTGGTATGATTGATGGTAATTATGTTGCTGATAAGGCATCATTTGTGAATTTTCACAGCCCGCATATGGTCCAATATACGTGGACGGCTGAACGGGTGCTGTCGTCTTTTCCCACATTTTTTCATCCATACAGTAGGTGTGTGCCATCACATTTGCCGGCGTAAAATGTAAGATATCTGAACCGAGTATGACTTCAGGTGTATCGGCATCAAAAATCGCGAGCAGGTGCGTGTTGTCTTCCATGGCAGTTTCGTAATGCCACCATCCTTGAGGCACATTCGCGACTTTGCCAGGAGTGATTGAAAAGTTAAGTATCTCTTTTGTAAACGGATTTAACATCGAAACCACAGCAGCTCCGCAAATACAGTAAACCAATTCCGCGGCATTCTGGTGGTAGTGAGGCTCAACGACATTACCGGAACTTAAGAAAATATCCAGCAGCGACGTATTTTGCAGCGTGTTCAGCTGCTGAACTCCCATAATGTTAATGTAGTTCTGCTGATCTTTAATAAATAACGGACTATTGTTGAGGTTAAATGCAAACTGGGCCGATGGTGACGTATAATCTATCGAATGGCTCATAATTTTTTCCTCGCTTTGTGATAAATTTTAGGACTCCTGTAGTGTATGACCGGGCGAATGAATCAGTGAATGAAGTTCTTTCTTGCAATCAAAAAATAGGAAAAGGAAGTGTTGTAAAATGCGTGCATTACTAGTTATTGATGTACAAAATGTACTTGTAGAACAGGTTGATTTCCACGCGGAAAAAGAACGAATCAAAAAGCTGATCAGTGAATTTAAGCAAAATGATGAACCAGTCATCTTCGTTCGTCACACGGACGCTGAAGGACCGATGGCTGCTGGGTCAAAAGGGTCGGAATTGGATTCCGACTTAGTGGGATACGCTGATCACATTGTTGAGAAGCATACAGAAAGTGCTTTTTTTGAGACCAATCTGGATTCGTTACTAAAGTCCATTGATGTCAATCACATTTTTATAACTGGATTTAATACGGAATTTTGCTGCCTTTTCACATCGATTGCAGGATACGACAGAGGTTATAAAGTTACATTTATCGAAAACGCTGTATCTACTGTCCACACCGAGGATAATTATAAAATGCCAGGACTCAATATCCGTGAATTTATTGGAACGATTCTGTATTGGTCACACAAAATTGAAGTTTTGGATTACGAGGAATATGCTGCAAAGAAATAAAATCGAATGACTTTAGGAACAAGGCATAATTCTGGAATAGGGGGATTATGCTTTTTTGTTGAATAAACAGGATTTTGTAAAAGATTGTCGAAATAGTAATTTAGCATAGAGATTTTTAAAAAGGAGTGTGGCAATCATATTTCATGCAAAAGATGTATTAGCAGACCAGTTGTTAGCAAATGCTAATGATCCAAGTTTTTACACTTCATTTTCTGATTCAGTTGAAAATTTAACAGAGGAAGACGCGTTCTGGAAGCCTAATGAAGCTAGTAATAGTATCGCCGAAATTGTTCAGCATCTACTCTATTGGAATGAAACCTGGCAGACCAGATACCGAGAATCCAATGTCAAAGCAGTGCCTCCAATCGGAAACAATAATAAGAGCTTCATAATTTCGGAAAACCAAATATTTGAGGAGAGGAAGGAAAAATTAGTAAACGTACTGTTGCAATGGCAGCATTTACTTACAGAAGAAAAGGTCGAAAGTGATGTAAATGGTTTCCCTGAACCAGCCCAGTGGTGGGAGATACTTGGAAATATAACAACACACAACGCATACCATATAGGTCAAATTATTTATATCCGGAAGTTGCAGGGGAACTGGATTTAAAAGACTGAACGAGTTGGACGGTTACTATTTTGAGAGTCACGAATAAAGTTCATTGTAAGTTGATATATGTGAACGTATGTTCTATAATAACGTTAAAGTCTATGAAAATAAATTAGGGAACTGATTTAAAATTTTTTCAATGTATTAGTATTCACAAGAGTGTTAATCAGTATATTAGGAAAGATGTACATCAAACAATTTAATCTGAAGAGGTGAGAATTATGACTACTGCACAAAACAACGCTTCACTCGCTATCGTAGCAACCGGATTAGTTAAGGTATTCGGTAAAAACCGGGCTGTGGACGGTGTCGATTTGGAAGTGAAAAAAGGGTCAGTCTATGGTTTCCTTGGGCCAAATGGCGCGGGAAAGACGACGACAATTCGTATGCTTGCTACTTTACTGCGTCCGGATGGCGGCAGCGCTCAAGTGCTCGGGCACGATATTGTTCAGGAGGCAGATGAAGTTCGGAGCCGTATGAGCTTGACCGGACAATTCGCGTCTGTAGATGAAGATCTCACCGGGCTTGAGAATCTCGTTATGATTGGTCGCCTAATGGGTTATTCCCGAGCGCAAGCGAAAGCGCGGTCGAACGAACTGATCGACGCATTTGGGCTGGCCGAAGCAGCTAAACGTCAGGTTAAGAAATATTCGGGGGGAATGCGTCGCCGAATTGATATTGCGGCTAGCATCGTAGTCACACCAGACTTGCTATTCCTTGACGAACCAACGACGGGGCTTGATCCGAGAAGTCGCAATCAAGTATGGGAAGTCATTCGTGCACTTGCTAAAGCAGGTACGACTATACTCCTCACTACACAATATCTTGAAGAAGCCGACCAGCTGGCTGACCGAATCGCAGTAATTGACAACGGCAAGGTCATCGCAGAAGGAACGAGCAGTGAGCTGAAAGCATCAGTAGGATCGGGTACGTTGCATGTTAGTCTTGCTAACCCTGAGGATAGATCTGAAGCAGAGAAAGTATTGTCAGAGCTGCTTGACGTTCCTATGCACCTGGAATCCGATCCATCGGCAATGTCTGCCCAAGTCTCGAATTCTGAACAAGTTGCATTTGCCCTTGGAGAACTGAGCCGTAAGGGAATCGCGATCAATAACTTTTCACTCGGCCAACCAAGCCTTGATGAGGTATTCCTGGCATTAACCGGTCGACCAGCCGCAGAGGATGATGAAACAAATAAGGAGGATGCTTTATGATGACATCTACTAATACAAGTAAGTCTGAGACTGATGAGTCCTTACAAACAGCACTCTCTGCCCGCGATCGTCCGTCACGTCCCAGTTCACTGACAACGTCGCTCACATTCGGATGGCGAGCACTACTAAAAATTAAATATGTTCCAGAGCAACTTTTTGATGTCACCCTGTTTCCAATCATGTTCACGTTAATGTTCACCTACCTGTTCGGCGGTGCACTCGCTGGATCGCCTGGAGAATATCTGCAGTTCCTTCTGCCGGGAATCCTTGTGCAAACCGTTGTATTCATAACTATATACACGGGTGTCGCACTGAACACGGATATTTCCAAAGGAATCTTTGATCGTTTCAGATCACTTCCAATCTGGCAGCCGTCCGTTATCATTGGTGCTTTGCTCGGCGACACGGTTCGCTACACACTCGCATCGACAATGGTCATCGTTCTTGGCGTTATACTAGGATTTCGACCTGAGGGTGGCGTGATAGGAATTATATTAGCAGTTCTGCTCCTTCTAGTCTTTTCGTTCAGTCTGTCCTGGATCTTTACAGCGCTTGGATTGATTATGCGAACGCCCAACTCAGTTATGGGTGTAAGTATGACTGCATTGTTTCCGTTAACTTTTGCCAGTAATATCTTCGTCAATCCAGAAACAATGCCATCATGGCTACAGTCATTCGTAGACATCAACCCTATTACCTCGCTGGTGACAGCGGTTCGTGGTCTGATGCACGGCACAGTGACTGCCGAACAAATCGGATGGGTACTCCTGGCTTCAGCCATACTCACCGCAGTATTCGCACCACTTACGATGTATTTGTATCGGAATAAACGATAGTTAGGAAGGAGTTAAGACACAATCCTGAAATAGTGGATTGTGTTTTTTTACAGAATAAATTGGTATATTAAGAATCAACAGAGAGTGAGGCAGCGAAAATGATTAAAGGAACAAAAATATACTTAGAAGCACTTAATCAGAACCATACACAAGCAGTTCTGGATCTGGAAACTCGGAACAAGGATTTTTTTGAACCATTTACAGTTTCACGTGAAAGTGATTTTTATACATTAAAAAGTATTCAGGTAAGATTAGAGAAAAAAGAGAAGGATCGAGAAGAAGATAAGGGGTATGAGTTTGGAATCTTCTTAAACGATGGGAAGTTAGTAGGTGAAATTGGTTTGTTTAAAATAGAAAGAGGGCCAGCTGAAAGAGGAATGGTCGGCTACTCGCTTGATAAGGAACAAAACGGGAAAGGATATACGACGGAAGCGTTAAAATTAATCGTCACTTATGCGTTTAATGAGTTGAATCTGCATCGGATTGAAGCTGGAGTCATGCCGCACAATGTTGGCTCTATTAGAGTGTTAGAAAAAGCAGGCTTTCATAAGGAAGGCATCGCCAGGAAGAATGTGAAGATCAATGGACGGTGGGAAGACCATCAGATAGTAGCAATCATAAATCCTGAAGATTAACATCTAAAGAAAATACCAGTATTTTGACTATTTCTTGTCGAAAGCATGACATTTTCTGATTTTATAAGAATCGAACGCCTTTTGGATTGCTCTTTCTGATTAATTTTCATATGCTTACAGAAAGGCATTTAATTTGGGAGTGAAAATAAATATGAGTAAAGACTTCAACAATGTTAAACAGCGTAACTATAATCCGCTGATATGGGTTCTATCCATCCTAATTGTAGGCATTATTTTGGGGACGTATATGCTGCCTAAAAGTTCGGACGGCACGGTATGGGGCATTGAATTAACGGTACTGCCGATGCTGAATGCTATCTTTAACAGCTTCACCTTTCTGTTTCTACTAACCGCTTTAATTATGATTAAAAAGAAAAATATTACGATGCACCGGAGATTCATCGTTGCAGCGTTTGTAACTACTTTTTTATTTTTCATCTCGTATTTGACCTACCACTCGATGGCTGAGTCAACAAGCTTTGGCGGAGTTGGCGCACTAATGTATCTTTATTATTTTATACTGATTACACATATTGTTCTTGCGGCTTTGATTGTCCCGCTTGCTTTGATTACACTTGGACGAGGCTTGAATATGAAAGTCGAAAAGCATCGGAAAATCGCCCGCTGGACAATGCCGCTTTGGCTGTATGTCAGCCTGACAGGAGTAATTGTCTACTTAATGATTTCACCGTATTATTAAGTCATCCACAACTGAATGAGCATGCAGCAAAAGCACAATCCTGTATCTAGGGTTGTGCTTTTTTCAATAAATGGCTGTTTGATAGCAGCACAATTTAATAATCTGGGATAAATTCATTCACAATGCACAAACTATATTTTAGTTTACAACTAAATTAATTATAGGGAGGAAATGGACCCATGTCTATAAAACCTAAAATGAGTTCCTCTGAGCTAGGTGCGCTATGGATGACATATCATAAAAAAACGTTGATCTTACGAGTGCTGGAATATTTTATAGCGAAATCAGAAGATCAAAAAGCGAACGATCTCATGACTGATTTATGGAGTCAGCTTAATACAAAAATAATTGAAATTAAAACGTTGTTTGAAAATGAAGGGGCAGCGCTTCCTGAAGGATTTACGAAGGAAGATGTTAATCTGGAAGCACCAAAGCTTTGGGACAATGGATTTGATATTATGTTCGCGCGCATATTGAAAGAAATCAGCATGGGAATGTATGCACTTCATTTAACAATGTCTTATCGTCCGGATATTATAAAGCTTTACAGTGATTTGTCCGTGATAACAGAGACTGCATATGGTCAGTTCACCCAGTACCTTCTCGAAAATAACCTGTATACTCGTCCAACGTACGTTACCATGCCAAAGTCGATTGATTATATAACAGATAAAAATTATTTAAAAGGAACCGACATTATAGGGGAGAAGCGCCCACTAAATACGGTTGAGTTCGGTTATTTATATCAAACAATTGAAACAAATATTACTGGGATGCAAATGTTGAAAGGTTTCATCCAAGCAACTAATGATGAAGACGTGAAGCAGTACTTTACAAAAGGAAGAGAACTTACGAAAGAAATTATAAGTGAAACCTCTGACAAACTTTTACAAGATAACATTCAACCACCATTGGGAACACCTGGAGGAAACGTAACAGATTCAACAATGGCTCCTTTTTCGGATAAGTTAATGATGTTCTGTAATCACCTTTTATCTGCGTATGCTACGGGTGTTGGGGGTTTTACATCCGGTTTTAGTTTACGTAATGATCTGCAAACGAAAGGTGCCATATTCGCGAAAGATATATTTCAATACCAGCGAAATGGGGTTAAACTCATGATTTCTAAAGGATGGCTGGAAGAACCACCAAAAATGGATCTTTAATAATTATGGTTTTTTACATAATTTTTGTGAAAGAGGTTGGGACAAAAGTTTATTACCTATAGCAGAATCCGAACGAAATCGTATAATTCGTTCGGATTCTTTGCTTTGGCAATCGCTTCGTCAAAATACTTCGCTTTCCGTGGGCACGGCTTCAGTCTCCTCGGATAAGCAAAGAACGCTTTCCTGTGGGGCCTTCAGACTCGTGCTGTTCCCACTGGAGTCTTCGTATTTTGACTACGCTTGATGTCAGCGCTCAAATTATCTTTTCATAATGTTCTTCTTTTGACTGGTCTATTTTGGATTTGTCCCAGCCTCTTTCTATCTTGTATCTGATACACGCACCCGATGGTCACGGAAGAAAGCAGATAGGTCTTCTCCAGAAGATTGCTGCATAATACGCACGAAATCTGCAGTTGTTGCCACTTTAAATTTCATCTTTTCGAAATAGGTTTGCATGCCTTTATAGAACAAATCATCACCAAGTTTTTGTTGTAAATCATACAGTGTTTTCGCACCATAGTCATACATGACATCCTGGTACATTTTCATACCGTCATCTTCTGCATGCTCCATAAATACGCTAGCGGCGGAAGTCAGTCGATAATATTTCTTACCAATTGCCCTTACCCACGTGTAATCCAACTGTTCTCCAAAAAAAGCGGTATGGTGGGCAAATGTCGCGAATGACTCATCTAACCATGGTTCGTCAAATTGATTGTTGCCGACCACTCCATAAAACCACTGGTGAGCAATTTCGTGTTCGGTGGTCCCGTATATAGCACTTCTTTCTGGTTCTTTATCCAGGTTGATCATCACTAATTGTGGATATTCCATCCCTAAAGCACTTATATTCATCCCGACAATATCCAGTTCTGGCCATGGGTACTCCCCGAATAACTCTTCGTATAACGGTAACGCGTATTTAGCGGTGTCCAGCATATATGTTGCATATTTTTTTTGCGCTTCCGTGACTACAACATTCACCTTGATACCGTTCACCATTTCAGTATAATGGTTAAACGATTTGTTCATGACAATAGCAAAGTCCCGGACATTTTCAGCTTTAAACTGATGTACATTCATTCCATTTTCTGAGGTCACATTTCCAACCGATTGTCCGGTAGTGATGATGTTTTGTTCTTTGCTGGCCGTTAATGTGACATCAAAATTACTTGTTAACGAATAAGTCGGATCACCCCCAGCGAAATAAGGATCAAGATTCCAGCCTTCATCGTCATAAACTGCTAGAATAGGAAACCAATTTCCAAGTGAAACCTGGGTATCGGTCCAGCCGAAACGATGCTGTTGTTCTGGAATAGTAACAGTGAAATCCATATTTACCGACGCACTTTTTCCTGTTTTGAGTGAGACTTCGGAAATGTCGAGTTTGGTATCTTTGACTTCATATTCGACAGGTTCTTCGTTAAATAAAACATTATCCACCTGGATTCCGCCATTTTTAAATTCTTTAGCATTTGGCCAAAGATTAAAGTATATGTGGTTCAGCGTTTTATCCAGATTATTATCAAACGCTACATGTAGCGTGCCACTAATCTGATGTTTTTTATCATCGTATGTAACATCCATTTTGTAAGCAGGGTTAGCTGGACCGTACTTAATATTTTTTGTTTCCAAATCAGCAGATTCATAGGACTTCGTTTGGGTCACCCCGTCTTGTTTTGTTTCTGAATCATTTGGATTTGAAGTAGAACTAGTTTCCTTCGTACAACCCGCTGTTATGACAAGGATCGTACAAAGGATGATTAAGAACCGTAATCGCATAGAAATTACTCCTTTTTCAACTGGATTGGTGTAGAGATTCCTTATGCCTCTTGGTTGCTGTAAAATTATGTAACTACATAATACCATAAAATTATAAATTTTCATTTTAATAACATATTAGCAGTAAATATAGCATGCCGTCTTTTACAATCTCAGCGCACAAATAGATTAAAAACACTTCCAAAGATACCTGTTTATTCCACAGATGAATCCAGGCAAAACCCCCATTATATATGGGTTTAATGGTATAATTAGAGAGTGATAAATATTCTTTAAACAACAATTTGAAGGGATGATTTTATCAATTTTATTTTGAGGAATTCTAACTTTAGAAACCTGTTTATAGGGAGGTTAATTACGAACGCAGGTGACAGTATCTATTTGGTAACCGCCATGTGGTTAGTATATCAGGTTGGTGGTTCCGCTTTTTATACCGGACTGGCAGGCGCCTTGACTCTATTACCAAAAGCAATGCAATTCATGATTGGACCACTCATTGATCAATGGTCACTACGTAAAATAATGACGACTACACAGTTACTTCAATTCTTTCTCGTCCTATTGATACCTATTCTTGCTTATTTAAATCTGCTATCCATTACCATTTTACTTATTATCATGCCTGTTCTAGCATTAATTGAAGAATTTGCATATCCAGCTCAAACTGTTGCGATTCCACAGATCCTGGAAAAAGATCAGCTTCCAAAAGGGAATTCCTACATGGTTTTTGCTTATCAAGGAATTGATCTCGTATTTAATGCATTGGCTGGTGTGCTTGTAACGGTTTTTAGTGCTACATTGATTTTTTTAATCGATTCACTCACTTTTATTATCGCTGCCTTATTTTTCTACCTCTTAAAATTACCCAATAGGGAATCAACCATATTAAATGGTGAAAAGGCGGGTACTGGCCAATCTATCACCATCTATAAAAATCAGCTTAAAGAGGGAATATTATACGTCAGACAGTCGATTCTTTCTAAGTATCTTATAGTTCTTGTTCTAATAAACTTTTCCATTGGTATAAATATTGCTGTGCTCCCCGTTTATGCGGGAGATCGTGGTGGTGCTTATATGTATGGATTTTTTATGGCATCCGTAGCAGCTGGGACGCTACTTGGATCATTATCAGGCAGTGTTTTCAATCGCTATCCGCTAGGTAAACTATACATGTTTTCCTACCTGCTTACATCTATACTATGGATCGTTTCCATCGTAATTCCGTCTAATCTGTTCAGTGTTATACTTTTCGGACTTGCCTGGTTTCCGATAGGGGTCACTAGCGTGCTGCTGCTCAGCACACTTCAGCAGGTAATCCCTGCCCATTTATTAGCACGAACTTTTACAGTACTGGAAAGTGTTTCAGCCATCGCGATGCCACTAGGTTCCTTGATTGGTGGGACGATTACGTTTTTACTTACACCATCTGCCGTTCTGATGTTAGCGGGTTTCATCTTTTTGCTAATTGCAATCGTATGGTTTTTACTAACAGACCTAAGAACTTTGCCGCAATCTAGTGTAATTAAACCTGAGAAGTACGGATTAACCTAAACGAATTAATTATCATTATTCTTTATTAGGGTTATCTTCATAGTAAATAATGGCTTCTTCCATGAAATCAAGTAGTTCTGATGAAATTGGATAAAAACCCATCTCCTTAGACGTTTCTTCTGATCGTCTAACCTTCCAGAACTTCTCAGCTAACGCTTGATCACCTTTAAATAGCTCATCTGAGAGCAATAAACAATCTTCTGCAAGTGTTTGTCCTTCTGGCGAATGCGGTTTAATATCTCGCTGCAAACAATATTCGATTCGTTTAATGATATTAATCCATTTCCTTGTAGACGGGTCTTCCATTTTAGGAATATCATCTTGTAATGTTTCCTGTTCCGCATTACTGAAGTGTTTCTCCCACTTGTCTTTCCCGTCCATTTCCGCATTTTCGCTAATTAAGGGAAGGAGATGGTTCCAATTTAATTTTCCTTCTAGCTTTAAGATGTTAGTTAATGTATGTGTATGTTTAAGAGATCCCTGAAGTTGCTGAATTTTATTCTCGAGCTTTTCTTTATGTAATGTCAGAATCTCCTTCATCGTGATTTGTTTGAGGACTTTTTTGATATCTTCCAATGACATCGCAAGTGACTTTAATAGAATTATTTTTTCAAGTAAAAATAATTCCTGGCTAGTATAAAGTCTTCTGCCTGATTCCTCTTTCGTTGCCGGTGGGACTAAATGAATTTCATCGTAGTAACGTAGTGTTCGCACAGAGATGTTGAGCTTTTGGGAAACTTCGCCCGAACTGTAATATTTCAATTTTTACTCACTCCTGTGAAAAAAAGTTTGCAGGTAACGTTACGTAACCCTTTATAATAAGTCTACCATACGTTTACTTACTACGAAGATGAAATGGTAAACATGTTGTTTTTTATAAATCAAAGGAGATGGGGCATTTGAATTTGATTGGCTGGTTGATCGTTGCGAGTGAAATTGGTTTTTGGGTGTTTATTGCAATAGGTCTGCTGACACGGTATGTATTTAAGCGTAAAAAACTCGGATTGTTTTTTTTAGCTTTAACACCACTGATTGATTTGATCTTATTAGTTACAACTAGTATTGACTTATTTCGAGGAGCTACTGCTACACAGGCACATGCCATCGCCGCTGTGTATATTGGAGTATCCATTGCTTTTGGTAAAAGTATGATTGAATGGGCAGACGTACGTTTTCAATACTACATAACACGAGAAGGTTCGCCACCAGTAAAACGTTTCGGAATGGATTATGCTAAACATTATTTTAAAAGCTGGGGGAAGCATGTACTTGCCTATCTGATGGGAGCTGGCTTCCTAGTCATTCTGATTCTCCTTATTCATGACCCCTCCCGAACGGAGGCATTAACAAATATATTAAGGCTCTGGACGCTAGTATTAGGAATAGATTTCGTAATTGCAATAAGCCTTTTCATCTGGCCAAAAAAACCCTAAGGGACAAGGGGACGGTTCTTCTGTCCCACGCCTGTGGGGGCATTTTAACTACACATGGTACAATGAATGAACAAGGCAATCTATTAATAAAAGGGAGCGTGTAAAATGAATGAATTAATAAAACAATACGATCTGATCAAATATACAAGAGAACTTCTTTTTCAGTTTTGTGAGACGATAGATCCTGATGATTACATTAAGGAAGTGGAAGGCTTCGGCTGGGGATCGATTCGGGATTTACATGTTCATGTAGCTGGGTGCTATCAATCCTGGTTAGCTAATTTCGATTTGAACGAGAATATTGAAAGAGTAAGCACAAATGAGGTAAGCAATGTTAGTGAAATGAGAACTATTTTTAAAAGTGTCGATGATTTGGTCTACAGATTTCTGAATGCGTTCGAAGGAAATTATGATCATACTTTGACCGGACCGGTATCCTGGCAGGAAGATGACGAGGAACTTTCCGTCCTATGGCTCTATACGCATACAACTACCCACGAATTTCATCACAAAGGACAAATCGTTACAATGGCTCGACAATTAGGTTACGTACCAACCGATACCGACCTCCTAACACCAACTGACTATAAAAATAATTTTTAACAGGTGGGACAGCGGGACGGTTCTTCTGTCCCAGGATTGATGCTATTTACAACCACTAAATTTACTGCTCTGTTCAACTTTGAACGGAGCAGTTTTATTTTGTTAGGAAATGAAATCAGAAAATAGTAAATAATTTGGGTATATTGTAATAATTTATATTCATTTTCTGCTAGAATAAGAGTGAACAATTAATTAAGTTGCGATATTGGAACAGAAAAACGTTCTCATGTTCCAGCAAGGAAGGGGTAATTTATGGTCAAACCAAAAGTAGTTATGAATATATTTTCCTCAGTAGACGGTAAAATTACTACAGCACCAGACCGAAATGTAGCGGAATGGACCGCGGCCGGAATTGATGGAGAAGCGCATGATATTGCGAATCGGCTTTATGATGAATTAGATTGTGATGGATTAATTTCCGGTAGCGAAACGTTAATGGTTTTTGGTGAACATTGGATTGAACTAAAACAAGGCTTATATGAGCCGCAGAAATCCAAAGCATACATAGTGTTTGACGGCCGAGGGAGGATAAACTGGCAACAGACAGAAGGCTTACTCGTAGTTACAAAAGAAAATGTATCTAATGAGTATATTCAACAGCTGGTAGCGAAGGGAATTACCTACATAAAAGCAGGAAAAGGCAGAAATATTGATTTAGAACTTGCCCTTCGAAAGTTATACGATCTGGGATTTAAAAAACTAGGTCTCAGTGGCGGCGGAGGAATAAACGGTGCTTTCCTCAGGCAGGGTTTGATAGATGAAATAAGTTTGGTTATCGCACCTCTAGCAGTAGGAGGGCGAAAAACTCCTGGCGTGTTTGATTGTGAGGAATTACAGTCATTGGATGATGTAGCAGAATTAGAATTACTACATACGAAGCCTGTTGGTAAAGGGTCCGTTTGGGTTCATTACAAGGTTAAATAGGGACAGAAGAACCGTCCCTATGTCCCACCATGAAAGGAGTTGGTTTTATGAGTTTGTTCAGAATGTTGTTTTCAAAATATAAGCATCTAGTGTATACGGCTTTTGGACATGATACGTATTTTAGTATAGCAGGCAAATTAAAAGCTGGTGGCGTATCCTATCGAACGGAGATGGATCGTGACTCGAGTTCTCAAGGAATAATTGGGAGCAAAGACAATACTCAATATGATATTTATGTAAAAAAGGAAGATAAACATAAAGCACAACAGGCAATACATACAAATAGGTAGGGACAGCGGGACGGTTCTATTGTCCCAACAAAACTACATTTTTTACATGAGGAGAGGTTTTTATGGGTGTAATTAATCCAGCAGGTTTTCAGAATAGATTTTTGGCAAGAATTTTAGATTATATCTTAATACTTGTTGTTACTGGGGTTCTCTCGCAGTTGTTTTATGGAGAATTTTATAATAGTGATACTTATCGTCCAATCGATATAATAGGACTACTATATGCATTGTTATTACCTGTCTTTTGGTACGGTTACACCTTAGGAAGAAGAATGGTTGGCAATCGCATTGTTAGAATGGATGGGAAAAAAGTAGGGATTGGCACAATGATAGTAAGAGATATCGTAGCTGGAATAGCCTACATGCTCACTTTAGGAATTGGTCTGATCGTAAGTGCTTTTATGGTAGGAATAAGAGATGACAAACGCGCAATTCATGACTTTTTCGCAGGAACGTATGTGACCAAGAATCCCCCTGAGGTGGGACAGAGGGACGGTTCTGATGTCCCGCACTAGCACGTTCCGGAGAGTAATAGTTGAAGAGGGTGATTACAATGGAAAAGAAAAAAATAGTGAAATATCCTTTTCTGATTGGGCTAGTAGCATTTGTTTTATCCTTACTTGTAACTTTTCTTATTGATTCATCTTCCCCTCTATTAGCAAGTCTGGTCATCGCTTTTCTAATTTTTGAATTAAGCTTTTATTATTACCACCACAAAGATAAACGAAGAAGTGATCTTTAATTACTAACTCAATCCATTATTGCAATGCATCATTATAAAGATGACAAAAAGGGTGAGGGGGATTTTTTGATTAATAAAAAGCGCATCAAAAAAGTGAATTGGTCCCTTTTCAGCATTTATCTGGTATTAGGTGTACTGACGGCTATTGTGTCGTACTTAGATTTGTCTAATGCTAGTCAAGCAGAGATGACTCGATCCCAGTCTCGTATAGAGTTTGGCTGGAACGATGCAAGTAGAAATTTAGGTTTGTTTTTGTTACTCTTTTCGGTACTGTTAATCATTTACTGGAAAAAATTATTTCCGTTTAATGTGCCTATTGCGATTATTTTAATGGGATTTTATTTTGAATTATTTTTTCTCGTTTATTTCACCGGGTGGGTAGGCATTCAAGGAGCGTTAGGATTAATTATTGCTTTACTAACAGGAATCATCATGATAATCATTTATGGTATTTTACGAGTAATGAAGAAATAAGGACAGCGGGACAGCAGAACCGTCCCGTTGTCCCACCGTTGTCCCAGAATGGAGGATATTTATGCAGTCGATAGAAAATAAACGATTTATTGTTGAAGAAAAAGATGGCTATACACCATCGATAGGAAGACTGTTATCCATGATGGATTATACACGACGCACAACGCTTGAGGCTGTGAACGGTTTAACTGCAAAGGAGCTTGATTACCGGATAGATGGTCAAGGAAATTCAATTGGATGCCTGTTGTATCATATGGCATGTGTGGAAGAAATTTATCAGATCCTTACTTTTGAGGATCGAGAGCCGGCCGAAGAAGAATTACAAAAGCTTGAGGTGGGATTGGAGCTTGGTGAGAAGGCACACGAGAAAATAGTAGGGAATGAACTGGAATTCTATATAAAGATGCTGAATAGCAGTCGGGAACGCACGGCGGAACTTTTCAAAGACAAAGAAGACAGCTGGCTGGAGGAAGTGTCACCATTCGGTCCAAATCATGTCGCCAATCATTATTTTCGCTGGTTCCATGTATTTGAAGATGAACTGAATCACCGCGGCCAAATCAGACTTATCCGTCAGCATAGGAAGAGAAATAAATAGCTATAGTTACGCTTGAAAATGTTAGAATCAAAATTATACTTCTTTCCATTCTTTTTACTAGCAGATATAATAGGAATAATAGGAGGTGAAAAATAATGGAACAAAGCGGAATACAAGAAATATTGAACGCGTTGAAACTTCATTCAGGTGAAATCGATAAAAAGCTAGAACACCATTTCAAAGAAACAGATAAGAAGCTTGATCACCATTTTGAGACAACTGACAAAAAGATTGATGGACTTGAAAAAAGGATGGAAAATCGATTTGATCGTCTAGAGAAAAAGTTTGATGGGATGCAGGTAGGACTTAGGGAAACACAAGAAACAGTCGATTTTTTGTCCAGTAAATATGTACAGCACGAGAAAAAACTTCGCAACCTCTAACCTCACAGTAGGATCAAGGGACGGTTCTCGTGTCCCATACCGCTTTTAAATTCCAATATTCAATATTAATTGAAACAAAATCCACACTTCCCCCGTATAAAAGTTAACACAAATCGTAATAAGGGGGATTTTTTCATGAGTGAGTCCGTATATTTTACTGATAACTTTTTTTCTGCAGGCGTCACAGATATCTATAATGAAAAGCAAGAAAAAATTGGATCGCTTGATTTAAAGAGTGCTTTTTCATCAAGTGTTAATGTCCTGGATGAAAATGGTGAAATCGTCGTGAAAGCATCTTTTCCTTTCTTTTCCAGAAGCTGGATTATCTCGAATCAGGATGAGCAGGAGATCGGCAAGCTGAAGCAGCGCATGACATTCTTTTCCAAGAAATTTCTTTATCAATCGTATCCGCATGATGAATATGAAATTAAGTCAGAAGCATTTTCCAAGGAATACGAAGTCTTCGATCAAGGTGGAAATTTGGTTGCTTCATTTAAAAAAGTGAGCGGTTTCTTTCAATCTCCAGCATATGAGCTACAGAATCATGCTGCGAATTTATCAACGGAAGAATTAGTAGCAGTTGTTATGGGAGTTAATATGATCATCAAACAAAATAACAGTTCTTCTTCGGCGAATAGTGGAACTTATTAATTTTTCGTTCCGACATCCATGGGATTTTTTTCAAGGTTGTCGGTTTTCTTATTGAATTTTAATTTAAGGCAGGAAATAGCTATCCATAAACAGCAGTTCTTCTACAATTAATTCCCCCAACATGTAAAAAACTTATAAACAGATTTCTTTCCTTTCCTAAACCAATTTGAAATAATAAGCAAGGGACAAAAGAACCGTCCCCCTGTCCCACTGGGACAATGGGGACGGTTCTTCTGTCCCGCAAAGGAAAGAGGAGGCTATATTTTGAGTGAGACGAATGTATCTACTAAACCATTATTTAAAGAATTTAAGAGTGATAATTTAATATTAGAGAATCGTACGGTGATGGCGCCGATGACGCGTAAATTTTCACCAGAGGGTGTTCCAGGTAAAGAAGTGTTAGATTATTACCGCCGCCGGGCCGAGAATGGTGTTGGACTGATTGTCACTGAAGGTACTGGAATCAATCATCCATCGTCCGTATCCGGTGCAAGCGTGCCACTGTTTCATGGCGAAGCATCGCTGAACGGCTGGTCAGAAGTGGTGAAAGCAGTCCACCAGACTGGAGGTAAGATTGTTCCACAGCTTTGGCACGTTGGGATGACACGCAAGGAGGGTGAACTTCCAAACGCGGAGGCACTTCCAGTTGGTCCATCCGGTCTTAACTTGGCGGGTGAGGAAATAACCGCGCCAATGACGGAAGAAGAAGTTGTTGATATGGTAAAAGCATATGCGCAAGCCGCAGCGGACGCTAAACGTCTTGGCTTCGATGGTATTGAGCTTCACGGTGCACACGGATATTTAATCGACCAGTTCTTCTGGGAAAATACCAATAAACGTACAGATCGTTATGGCGGAGATCTTGTTGGCCGTACGCAATTTGCAGTCGAAATAATAGAAGCATGTCGCCGCGAAGTCGGACCAGATTTTCCAATTATTTTCCGTTTTTCACAGTGGAAAATGAATGATTTCGAAGCTAAGCTTGCAACTACTCCGGACGAATTAGAGCAATTCTTGAAGCCGCTAGTGGATGCTGGCGTGGATATTTTCCATTGTTCAACACGTCGTTTTTGGGAGCCTGAATTCGAAGGTTCTGATTTAAACCTTGCTGGCTGGACGAAAAAGCTTTCAGGAAAACCAGTTATTTCAGTAGGGTCAGTTGGACTCGATGGTGAATTCACCAATTTTTCAGGTGCTAAAACAACCAGTCTCGATGGTCTGATTGAAAAATTGGATAACGATGAGTTTGATCTGGTTGCAATCGGTCGTTCCTTATTGATGGATCCTGCGTGGGTTCAGAAAGTGCGTGACGGTAGAGAAAATGATTTACTGCCGTTTGATAAGGAATCATTGAAAAAGCTATATTAATAGAATGAAAAAAGTAACCCGCTGATGCACATGCATTAGCGGGTTACTTTTGTACACGAATAAGAGAAAATCAGATTGTAATAATTGACTGAATTCATTATACTAATAGTCGCACAACTAAAATAATTTATGATTTATCATGGGGTGAGGCAGTGAAAAGAAGTGAAATGTTAAGGTCCATTGCAACAAACATTCTCTCCAATAGAAATGGCCAAGTCGTTCGTGTGGGCGTAAGCGGAATAACTTCTTCAGGAAAAACGACGTTTGCAAATGAGTTAACAGATGTGCTCAAAGAAATGGAAGCAGATGTTATTCGAGCATTAATGGACGACTTTCATCATCCAAAATCAAAGCGATACATACAAAGCGATACATACAGGGAAGAAATTCAGCTAAAGGATATTTTGAAGATGCATATGATACCAACGCCTTACTTGAAAAATTACTCATGCCTCTGGGCCCAACTGGAGATGGGTACTATCAAACAAGATCACATGATTTAATTACAGATGAGTATATCGACATTTCGCCCATTAAGGCAAAACAAAATTCTGTACTAATCATAGACGGATCGTTCTTATTTAAGCCTGATTTACGAGAAGCGCTAGATTTTAAAATTTACGTAGAAGCGGACTTTGATGTCGCTTTAGAAAGAGGCAGCGTAAGGGATAAAAACGAACTAGGCGGCTATGAAAATGCCAAGTATATTTTCTCGAAAAGATATCTTCCTGCCTGTAAAATGTATTTGGATCAGTGTGAGCCTATTAAGCATGCTGATTTAATTGTTATTAATAATGATTTGGAAAATCCTCAAATAAGATGATGTCAGAGTTGCGCACTGAAAGGAGAGAAATTTTGTTTTTTTTATATGCAATTTTGTTTTTAATTACTGGTTATAGTTTCATCCTGGTCTTAGTTAAAGCTATTAAGGGAGAAGTATCTACTCATTATCCAGCTCTACTCTTCATTGCCTGGGCTATTTTAGCGATTTTTGTAACAGAATACTTAGTAGATTTATGATAAGAAGTATTTGATTGGATTTTAAAAGTCAGTTAGGAGGCACGTATGAATAAAGTCTATCTATCCGTAATCGCACTGCTTTGCCTAGTTCTGCTGTTCCAGGTTTTTAAACCTGCTGAAGACGATGCAACAAGCATGAAGGTCTCTACGCATGAAGTGTCTTTAAACAATGATCAACTTACTAATCAGAAACAAGGAAATCAAAAAGAAATGGAAGAATTATTTCGGGAATATTTTTCAAATGTCACACCCAAAAAGGATTTTTTTAAAAATAGGATTGGAGTCGCAATCCATGAAGATGAAATACCTGAAGAAGATAGAAAAGCTGTTGCTGCTGCTCATTTATTAAAGGCAAGAGAAGCAGTACTCGTCGATAGAAAAATAGGGATTCCAACATTAGAAAATTTCTATGCTTTTTTTGTCCCCACCGACCAGCAGTTAGTTAAACTGATGAAGGATACGAACAGTATTCTAGCAACAAACATAAAGCAAAAAGCTATGTTAATCGAACAATCAAGTGAGCTAATCGAAAATAAGCAATTAAAGGAGTATCTAAAATCAATTTCCGTAGATCTGATAAATTCAAAAATTTATGAGCAGGATTCCTTATTTGAATTCAGTCTAGGCTACAACAATTATTCTAACAAAGTGAAAAGAATTCTCGAATTAACGCAGTATTTATCATGATAACTATCGTTTGGGGTTGTACATGGGTAATTTAAAGCCGTATCGAATTATCGATACGGCTTTAAGAAGGGATAAGTTAATACCAATCCGAACACATATAAAATGACTAAAAAGTAAACGGGGAGCAGATGGATAAAGGATGTGTAGCCGATAAACATATGTGTTCCAATCCCTGCTGCAAACGCTGGTAATGCTCCTAGAGCAAGTGTATTCCAAACCCACCGTTCTCCTCTTCTGAAACCCCATAAGGAAAGCATTAGAACAAGCAAACCAACACTTATTAACGCACTGCCAAATCCTGCCCGGTCGTGTGCAATAACAGGAATTAAATTGTTACTTAGATTGTCTAACATTTGAGGTGTCATGCATAAAAAGGTTAGGTCTGTTGATACAAAAACGTTGGAGACCCCTATAGTGGAAATTACGAGACCGCCCACTGCGATCAAAAATCCCAGTATAATAAACAGTAGCTGTCCGTAAAGACCATATTTCCAGATTTTATCATTCTGCCCATGGCCGGACAACGGGATATTTGTACCTTTTTTGCATTCTTTAAAGCTAAGGTAATAGATTGGCAATAAGAAAAGCCAAAACAAACCGTGCAGCCAGTCAAAATAACCGAATCCGATAAATAGAAAAATCCCTAGAAATCCTACAATTGCTGCACTATGAAAAGCAACTTTTGCCCAGTGTATCCCATATTTTATGCCATGTCGTGCAAGTTGGATATACACGATTCCCCCAGCAATCATCGTTCCGGCCAGCGCCATTCTATCGTGTAACATGAATGACAAAATGAGTGGATTTACTTGCAGGATATCAGCTCTTGTCAGTCCGATAAAAGATTCATCATATGGGAGTATAATGCTCGTCAATGCAAAAAATAAGGCGATGATTCCTCCAAACAAGATGGAGAGCCCGAACAGACATGACCAGAACCAATTTTGCTTTTGGACAGGACGTTCTTCATCATATAATAATTGTTCATGAATTCGCTTTGGTAAACCTGGCCCAGCTTTAATATATCCATCCGTTAGCATGACCAGATCTGCGCCAGCGTGGATTAAAGTACTAGCCTCCTCTGGTGTCTCTACCCCGCCAGAAGTTAAGACGGTTAGCTCAGGAGTTCGTCGTTTAATTTTTTTAACCGTATTGTGGCCAGGCACTCATTTGCATTTGCAGCTTCGAGCCAATAGCCATCCTTCATTATTCGAGGAGCAGTTACAGCTATTCCAGCAATACAGGTATGCTGGAGCTTCCTCGTATCTAATCCCTTCATTTCGTCAGCAGAAAAAGATATGTATAACGGTCGCTCCAAACACTGGACATGTTGATCATCACATGAGGAAATTTGTTTGTCAGTCACGATGAAAGCATCCACAAAAGGTGTTAACTGCTGTACAATTATGTCCCATTCATTTTTATTTACTTGGGCATCAACTCTAGCAAAAACAGGAATTCGGACATTCAGGCTTGTTAATTTCTTAATCGCTAATTTAAGTGGAACCTTCTCCTGCTGATCAGAAAATAAAATATGTTTATTATTCTTTTTTGGTTCCCTTTGTTCTAAAGGCTCGTGTAGCACGATCGGTCCAATTTCTAAAAAACCGAATCCCAACTCCTGGAACGCGTTAATACCGGATAAATTTGGATCAATATCGCCACTTAATCCAATGAAAGAAGGGAATATCGTTTGATGAATTTCCTTCTGGAAAAAGCTCGCCGGTTTCATGTGTCCTAAAAACCCAATTAGACTGCGACCCCCAGGAACGGATGCAATTGTGCTCATAGAGTTATGTATAAATTCACGGCCAGTTTTCGGCGATATCTTATCTAATAACAGCTTTTTCAACGGATGATAGGACCAATCCGGCATCAATAAACACCTTCTAACGATTAATACTTGCTTATTTTCTCGATTTATTCTCTTATTAATTCTAGCATGTTTAGCTATTAAAGATAACCGTTTTTAAAGCTGTATCTGCCAACCATTATAAAAATTATGTGATCATGGAACTTTGCGGTGTTTTATATCGTTATAATAAGTAAGGAGAGGTGAGGTCATGAAAAAGTTATGGTTCGCAATTGCTATTATTTTTATTTTATTCGGTTGTTCAAACGAGGCGAGTGAGCCGACCGTCAAAGGGAAAACGCTGTCGCTAGAAGAACAGATCACTAGCATCATGTCAGAAAACCATTTACCTAAACAGGAAATTATTGATTACGACATTAACGGTAATTTTATTTACGTGATTTTCAAAAACAAGCATGAACGTAGAAACAGCCACAACCCGGATTTAGTTATTTTGAAAAATAACGATGGGGGACTAGAGTGGATTGCTGGTCCAGATGACAAAACGACTGGAATGGGTCTGGAACATGCGGGAGTGATGGTTTTTGGAAGGGATAAGGGTCCTTCGATATCGATTATCATGCCAGAAGAAGATGCTAGGGACACGAAAATAAAAGAAATCAAGGTGCTGGGTGAATCGGCAAAGGCGGTCACTTACGTTGAACATATTATGGAAGGTTTTTCGAAACAATATATGTATTGGATTGCATATACGGACGAGATGCCTGATTCCGAAGATATTGAAGTAATCATGGAGTAGAAACGTCCCTATATGATTGTACGCCAGCTCATGGTATAATGAAAAACTTAGGATAATGATGACTATTGCTCATAATTGAACGGATGCAAGTTTTTTAAAGCCTCCGTAAGCGATAGTACATGGAGGTGCAAGAATGAATAAACGATGGACAATCAGTAAAATTAACACGTTTGTTGAGAAAAATTCAGAGAGTAAGCTGTTATCGACAGAATACCACGGGTTCTCACAAAAGTTACTATTTAAATGCTCATGTGGCAATAATTTTGAAAAGACATTTACCAAATTTAAAAATAATGAACAACGTAAATGTGACGTGTGTCAGCGACCAAAAGCGTCACGCGGCCAATAACGGAGGTGCCAATTTCTATTCGGAATTGGTGCTTTTTTTATTTGTATGAACCTATTGACTGTATCAAACAATTCTGCTAAAGTATTTTTAATTATTAAATACGAAAAAACAAGCAAGGAAGAGAAGAGTAATTAGGGTGAATTAGTTTCAGAGAGCTCCTGTTTGCTGAGATGGAGTACTACTAATCCTAATGAAAAAAGGCTCGGAGCTTCGCACGGAACCAGCTGCTGGTGATACTGCGACGGGATCTCCCGTTATAGAGATAGGGTATAAGCAATGGCTGAATTGTCGTACCCGAAGAGGTTGATATGGCAACGTATTAACAAACTGAGGTGGTACCACGAAGTTATAACTCTCGTCCTCAAGATGAATAGTCTTGGGGGTGAGAGTTTTTTTGTTGTCCACATTTATTTAAAATCAAACTAAAAAAATGGAGGGAAGCATGTATGAATGAACAAACGACAAATAGAATCGAGAAGTTAGAAGCGTTGCGGTCGCAGGGGGAAACGGTTTACCCCGAGAGATTTACTACGAACTATGAACTCTATGAAGCGGCACAGCTTGCAGATGATACAGATGGAGTGAAGGTTGCAGGAAGAATTAAGGGTATAAGGAAATTCAGCAAATTGATTTTTATTACGATAGCTGACATAGAAGGAAGTTTACAACTTCTGTTGAAAAAGCAGGAGGTTGGAGAAGAGCGTTTCAATCAGTTTCTTCATACCATGGACATCGGTGATTTTATCGGTGTCGAAGGGCGTATGTATACAACTAATTCGAATGAAAAAACACTTCGGATTGATAGCTATGTATTTCTCGGTAAGGCGTTGCGGCCACTGCCAGAGAAATGGCACGGGCTAAGCGACATTGAAACGCGCTACAGACAAAGATATTTGGACCTTATCATGACAAATGAAACACAAAATCGATTACTAGCCAGAACGAAAATGGTTCGCTCGATTCGGAGATTTTTTGAAGACGAAAATTTTATGGAGGTCGAAACACCAGTCCTGCAGCATACTTCTTCGGGAGCGTTAGCAAAACCGTTTCTTACGCACCATAATTCGTTAGACATTGACTTGAACCTGCGGATTGCTCCCGAAACCTATTTAAAAAGATTAATCGTAGGTGGATTCACGAAAGTATTTGAATTTGCGAAGTGTTTCAGAAATGAAGGAATCAGTCCCCAGCATCTTCAGGAATTTACTATGGTTGAAGGATATGCGGCGTATTGGAATTATCAGGACACGATGAAATTAATGCGTAATATGATTCTTTATGTTTTGGAGCAAACTTTCCAGACAACTGCCATCACCATACAAGGGGAGACGATTGATTTTTCAGCAGAGTGGGAAGTGGTAACGTTCCGGGATTTAATCCTCAGAGATTGTGGAATTGATATTGACCTGTTTTCTGATGTCCAAGCGTTACATCGGGAAACGGATAGGAAAAAAATTGACCTAGATCATGCAGACATTGATTCCCTGGGGAGAGGGAATTTCATCGATCTTCTTTATAAAAAAGTGAGCCGACCTAAAATTGTTACCCCGACTTTTTTAATTCAGCATCCAATCGACTTGTCACCTTTAGCCAGGGCAAATGATCAAAACCCTGCTGTAACAGATCGATTTCAGTTGGTTGTGAATGGTGCAGAGATCATCAATGCCTATTCGGAGTTAGTTGATCCACTTGAGCAAAGAAGAAGGCTTGAGGCTCAGGCGCTTCTTAAAAATAACGGTGATACAGAAGCAATGGAGATGGATGAAGATTATTTAACAGCGATGGAATATGGGATGCCGCCAATTTCCGGATGGGGATTTGGCGTCGAACGGCTGTTAATGGTCTTAACTGACAGTGATACGATTAAAGATTGTGTCTTATTTCCGCTGACTAAAAAAATTTAAAAAGCTGATGATCTATGCTGTAATTTATGAATTATGACATCAACGCGGACTTATTTCATACACTATTCTTGGAGGGGAGAATATGCCAAGAGTAAAATACACAAGTTCAGACGTCGATTTAATGGCAAGAATGATGAGGGCGGAAGCAGTAGGTGAAGGTAAACAAGGCATGCTGTATGTTGGAAATGTAATTGTTAATCGTGCGCAAGCCGATTGTTTAGACTTTAAGGACGTAAGAAACATTCGCGATGTCATTTTTCAAGTGCAGGGAGGAAACTATTCTTTTGAAGCAGTTCAAAAGGGAAATGTTTTCTATAACAGAGCAAGGTCTGTTGAGAAGCGGCTAGCAAGAAAGAATTTGAATTTTTGGAGGGACCATCCTGCGAAATACGCGCTTTGGTATTTTAATCCATACGGTCCATGTCCTCCAACCTGGTACGATCAGCCCTTTTCTGGTCAATTCAAAAATCATTGTTATTATGAACCAGCAGCAGGAACATGTGACAGTGTTTATTAAGGATAAGTTTATTCTACTCGAAAATTCTTTTTATACAGAATACATGGTTAAAAGAAAGGTGATCGACATCTGTTGTCGATCACTTTTCTTTGTAAACCGGGTAGAAACTCCGGAATTAAACTATGGAATATTATGTTAATATTGAATTAACGATGTACGGATAATGAATTTGGCTTTCCTCTATTGAATTAATATATATCAAAGGAGATGAAAAAACTTGAGCTTATTTAAAATAGACTGTGGAGATGTTTTTCTGCAAGAATTCACGATTGAAAATATAGAAGATATATATTCTATTACGTCCGAACCGGAAGTTTGTGAATTTCTGCCTGACTGGAAATCAACGAGAGAACAACGACATCACTGGGTAACAAATTATGAAATCCCATCAAATAAAGATTTTTTATCATCCATACCTGAAATAGATGGACAAAACTTTTTGAAGTTAGGAATTATAGAGAAGGAATCTGGTAAATTTATTGGTTTCTGCAATACTGGTATAAAAGAAGAGTTACCTGAACCCAATCGAGAAATTTCATATGCAATTACAAAGGATTACAGAAATAAAGGTTATACGACAGAAGCGGTAAAAGGATTGGTGAATTTTTTGTTTGAGAAAACAAATGTTAATGCTCTCAATATTGTTGTGTTACCAAACAATGAAGGATCCATTAAAGTTATTGAAAAAAGCGGATTTTCTTTTAAGGCAAATGTGGAAATTGAAAATCAAAAACATTATCATTACACTCTTGAGAAAGAGAATTGGAAAGTTGGAAAAAGCGAGGCTGAATCCTGAGTCCATGGAATAATATGTTGTTAAATTATAATTCATAAAAAGATTTGAGGGAAAAATATGTGGGTTTTTGTAATGGTAATTTTAATCGTGTACCTTTACGATTTTACAAAGTTAAGAAGTCAAAATAAAAGCATAATCGAACAGAATGAGAAAGTCATTTCGCTACTAGAAGAAATTAAGAATAAATAGATTGTGAGAGCTACCTACAAATAGTACATACAGGCTTGGAGGAGAATGAAAGTGGAGTACTTCGTCATTGGCAAAGGGCACCAAACAATTGTAATTGAAATAGGAATAGGGAATTCTTTTTATAATTGGTTTCCATTTATTGATCAAATTAAAGGTGATTATAAAATAGTAATCTATCATCGAGCAGGGTATGGTAATAGTAGGGAGTCCGCTAAATCTCGCACTGCTGTAAATATAGCTGAGGAACTAAATGAACTTATTGAGGAGTTAGATATCGAGGAAAAGTTCTTATTATTAGGGCATTCGTTTGGTGGGCTGTGCGCTCAACAATATGCAAAAATGTATCCTAAAAAACTTATCGGTGTTATTTTAGTTGATGCTACTTCTCCTAACTTCCAGCGTCTGTACGATCTTCATTTACCTGTGATGTACACCATGATTTCGTTAGATAAAATAATAGAAAGCAACATCGAATCATCGCAAAAAGCAACAAAGGAGTTATCCGATACGTTTTCAGAAATGGTTAAGGAATACAAAAATTTTCTTTCTGAAAAAGATGGAGAAAACTTCAGGGAATTTATTTCTAACCCACTATTATTCAGAACAGTTGCAAATGAATTTTCGAATTGGGCTAAAAGCAGCCAATTGATAAAAGAATCTGGTGAATTTCCTAATATTCCACTGACTGTTATCGCGAGAGACAAAGAGTTTGCTGCAACGCCATATATCGAGCATGGTATCCCATCATCAGAAGCAACACTTCATGAAGAGGTGTGGAGGGAATTACAAATAGAGCTAGCTGGTTTATCCAGTAAGGGCAAATTAGTTATAGCTGAAGATAGTGACCACGAAATACATAGAGACCGCCCAGATATTCTAATCCAAAGTATAGAAGAAATGTTGTATAAATAGAATAATACATAAAAAGTAAGAGGGGATAATTTGAACAGCACAAAGAATAATGGTTTCGAATTTCTTGAATTTATGACTATGAGCGAAATGGATATCCATAAATCTAAACCTGTTGCGGGTTCCTTTGCAGTAATAAAAAGTGAAGGTAAGTATCTCTTTTGTTATAACACGTGGAGAAAGCAATGGGAGCTGCCAGCTGGAAAAAGGGAAGAAAATGAAACGCATAAAGCGTGTGCAATCAGAGAGCTTTACGAGGAAACTGGTCAAGAAGTCTTGGAACTCGAATTTAAAGGATTAATCAAACTAAGGAATTTATCAAACGGCACCATTAAATTTAATCCTGTTTATTTTGCTGCAATTGAAAAACTGCAGCCATTTCAACAAAATGACGAAACATCTAAAATAGTACTGTGGGATTTATATGAAGAAATCGGATATGTCGATGAAGTAGATTTGAAGTTACTTGATTACGTAAGGAGCTAAGCGAATGACCGAGCACAAATTCAAAATTGTTGCCTACCACCCAAAGTACGCTGATCAAACAGTGAAAATGTGGCGGGACAGTAAAGAACAGGCAATTGGTCAGAAAGAAATTCACAGCTTTGAGAACCACGTTCATTTTTTGAATACTATTTTACCGGAACAATTTCAAATAGATTTAGCTGTAATAGAAGATAAAGTCGTGGCAATAGTTGCTTATAATGAAAGCGAAATTAGCCAATTATATGTACATACAGATTATCAAGCAATCGGTATTGGCCAAGCATTGCTCAATAAAGTCAAAGAACATTCGAAGGGAAGACTAACATTATATACGTTCGAAGTTAACGAAAAGGCACAGCGATTTTACGAAAAACACGGATTTGAAATTATCGGCAGAGGAACTGAGAATGAAGAAAATTTGCCGGATATTGAGTATGAATGGGTGTCAGAAAGCAGATAACCCTTGCTGCAGCACCAACTCAAGCTATGCTTGAATTGTAAACTCAAGTATAACTTGATAGGAATACCACCGCTCTAGCGCTACACTTAAACTATTCTACGAAAGAGGTGAGTGTTTTGTTCGATATGAAAAAAGTTGGTAAACAAATTGCACAGTTGAGAAAGGCAAATAACATTACTCAAATGGCGCTAGCAGATTCTTTAGGAGTCAGTTTTCAGGCAATCAGTAATTGGGAGCGCGGTGAAACGATGCCGGATATTTCGAAACTCCCGGAACTTGCAAGAATATTTAATGTGCGTATCGATGATATCTTAGTTGACAGTAAAGGGACACAGCTTGTAAAAAATTTGGTTGAAAACGAAACATTAATGGAATCGGAGCCTATCGATAAAGAAGATTTCATTAATGTTGCGCCCATACTTACATTAAACCAGGCAGACATGGTTTATACGAATATAGAAAATGAACTTTCTACCAAAGACACTTCCTTAATAGCACCATATATTAGCCAGAACTTGATTGATGATCTGGCGGAGAAAGAATTTGATGAAGGCGGGTTAAAAGGATTATCCACAATAGCTCCATACGTCAGCGAGGAAATCATGGACACGTATGCCAAAAAAGCGTTTGAATCACATGGTTTAAAGGCCATAACAATTGTGGCACCATACATCAGCCAGGAATTAATTGACGATTGTGCAAAGAAGCAAGTTGAAGCGACTGGACTGGACGGTTTGACCACAATGGCACCTTTTATCAGTCAGTATTTAATTGATGAATCTGCTGAAAAAGAATTTGAATTAAATGGACTGAATAGCTTTCCATCAATGGCTCCATTTATTAGTCAAGCGATCATTGATGATAGCGCTAAGAAGGAAGCTGAATTAAATGGAGTGGCTTCGCTAGCGTCAATGGCACCTTTTATTGGCGAGGATGTACTAAGTGTTTGTGCTAAAAAAAGCTATGAATTAAATGGGATTAAATCCCTTGTATCCATAGCACCATTTATTAACAAGGAACTTCTGAATGAACTTGCAATGGACGCTATTTCAAAAAAAGGGATTAATGAAGTTATGTCGATTACACCATATATTGACCAGGATCTCGTTGTTAAGGGGAACTAATTTTTGTTAGCTGAAAAAGTTAGACAGGATCTTTTAAAATCAAGAAAATCTCAGTTCACTGAACTGAGATTTTCTTCCATTAATGTTCAATTCCGGATTTAATTAAATTCTCTATTTTTCAAGTGATTGTCGATTTGTTGTAAATGGTGACTATCGTGTTCGATGAATATACTTACAAAACTTTCTACTGTGAATTCAATAGGTTCGTTTTCTATCTGAAACTCAACATCTTCATCGATACTTGATAATTCAGCTGCCAATTTTCTTCTAGTAGAAACAAAAGTATCAATAATTTGTTCCACGGACTCGAATTTGTCAATATGCTCTAGAGCTTCTTTATTATGTAAGTCGTGGTCAGGAAAAGCCTGTAAGATTGCGTCATTTAACATGAAGGGAACCATTTTCTCTAAATTAAACTTGTCCCAATAATACACGTGGCCAATTATTTCACGAATCGACCATTTATCTTTTTGGATAGGTGTGGTCAATGTTGAATCAGGTAGGCGTTTTAGTTCTTCTATCTTTTTAGTTGTATCCTTAAAATTCGATATGGCATTGTTAAGCATAATATCCCCCTCAGATTTGAATTTATCAAATTACCTTCTATTTCTAAACCATTTTACCAAAGACTCTCAAGAACACTTTGAATATAGAAATTTTAAAAGGTGAAACAGTTATGAAGTCTTTTATTACTGTATTTTTATGTCTCATAAAATTATTAATTTGTTTTCTCCTATTTAGAATCATAAGCATAGGTAACCTTTTGGGATTAAACCACTCCAGCGTTTCGGTTTCAGGACCATTTTCTATTGGCGAGCCACCCTCTATTTCTCCTAAAAATATATGCTGCAAGTCATCATGTTGGGGTTGATAATATTCTCCGATTTTCCGTGTAACTGAAATAATATATCCAGTCTCCTCCTCCGTTTCTCTTACTGCACAAGATTCTAATCGTTCATCCTTTTCCAATGTTCCGCCAGGTAAGTCCCAAAGAGGGTAATCCTTTCGCTTAGCTAATAATATATGACCTTCTTTATTGAAAATAACAGTAAAGTAGCCAGCAGATTTTGGCATTATAATTTTTACTCCTTTTTAGAATTTCAAATTAGTTATAGATAAATAGTAACATAAAATTTTAAATTTCTAGATGTTGTTGAAGAAAATAAACGGAATTTTATGGTAATATTAAATTACTTCTTATTATTAGTTGTCCATAAGGGAGGTTAAACTGTGGGCTTATTATTAACCATATTATCTGTTATTTCAGCTGCAGGATTTCTATTTTATTTAGGGAAGTCTGGTAATGAATTCGGAACCGAAGAAACCAATGATGACGATGAGAATCCGTATTAAAGGAAATTTTTATTTGCAGGAGTGAAACGATGCAATTTCGTGAGTTTGGTTTGATATTATTTGTTGAACGATATGAAGAATGCATTTCTTTTTATAGAAATATTCTTCGCTTAAAAGTTAGGAATGATAAAGAAACATTAGTATCATTTGAAATTTCGAACGGATATTTAATGGTTGAAAACGGTGGAGTTGGCTCAAAAAAGGAAAAGTCCAGAGATCGAAATCCTACAGTACTCCGTTTTGACGTGGACTCTTTAACCACCGCAGTTAATGAATTGGAATCACGGGGTGTCATTTTTTCACAACGATCTCTCAAATTTGACTGGGGTTCCATTGCAGTATTTAATGATCCAGATGGAAACCGAATTGAACTAGGTGAATTGAACAGTTCGAGTGGTTCTTTTCTAGAAAATTAGGTGAAAAGAAGGATTGTTTTTGAAATAGTAGGAGGGATGGATATTGGTGAATATAAGAAAAGCTTTAGAAGAGGAGGCAGGAGTATTAAGCTGTGTTGCTATAAAATCAAAAGCATACTGGGATTACGATGAGAAGTTTATTAACGAATGTAAGGAAGATTTAACAATAAGTACCTTATACATACAGGAAAATTACGCTTATATATTAGAAGACGAACAAGGGATAATAGGTTTTTTTGCCTTTGAAGCAGGTGAACACAATAGCCTGGACTTCCTATACATTCTTCCAAGATTTATAGGTAAGGGCTATGGAAAAGTGATGTGGGCCAAAATAATTCAAAAAGCTAAAGAATTTGGGATGAAAACCTTTACCATTGATAGTGACCCACATGCAAAAGGCTATTATGAAAAAATGGGTGCATACCAGATTGCGGAAACACCTTCAACTGTTTATAAAGATAGACTCCTTCCATTAATGAGAGTAAATGTGGATTAGTAAATTTTTAATTGGATACTTCTTTAAATGAAATGTTCATTATTTGCTCTGTATCTGTAGCGAATTTAACATCTATATAAACACCAAACTCATTATTCTCTTCTTTTAACCATAATTTAAATTTTTCTGTTGTAGTATTGTTACCTTCCTTTTTTCCAACATGAAGATAATCAACTATTTTGGCATCAGGATACTTTTCCTTGGTTTTTTGCATAACGACACGTCCCCACTTAGCATAGGATGGGGCGTCTGGTGATTCTTCACGGGCTTGTATAACCTGATTATCAGACAGATCCAATGTGGCAAACGACATTATAATAATTACAGTACAGTAGAATAAAGTAGTCAACGTTTTCATTAGTATACAACTCCTTTACGCTAGGGTTTGTAATTTTTATAAAATAATGCATAACAAGGTTATACGTGTTTTTAAATTGAAACTTACTTTACTATTAGTAGGAATGAATCAAGGGGGAAAAGTAATGATTAACCGTAAAATGAACGTCATTGTCACCGATTATGATAAAAAATGGGTTCAGTTATTCAACGAGGAAGCTGCAAAAATTCGAGCAATTCTATCAGATGAAATTGTCGATATTCATCATATAGGCAGTACGGCTGTACCGGATTTACAAGCAAAACCCATCATAGATATTATGCCAACCGTTAAAGATATTGAAGAGGTTGATAGGTATAATGCTAAATTGATCGAATTAGGATATGAACCGCTCGGAGAGAATGGCATACAAGGGCGCAGGTATTTTCGAAAGGGTGGAGAAAACAGGACGCACCAGATACATATATTTCAATCGACTAATCATCATGACATTGAACGCCATTTAGCAGTTCGTGATTATTTAAGAGCGCATAAAAAGGATTTACTGGAGTATGGAAAGCTGAAAGAACAACTCGCTAAAGAGTTTCCTTGCGACATTGAAGGATATTGTGATGGGAAAGATCTTTTTGTTAAAAACCTGGAGCAGAAAGCGCTTGAATGGAGAAAGTTAAATAGAGGGTAATTTCTGTCAAGGAGTTTTACTATGGAAATACCAATTGATGCATTATTTTACATCTTCCTGTTAGCTATCTCATTATTTTCGTTGGTATTATATTCCTGGACTTTTAATCAAGCGATCGCCATCTTGTTGTATAGTATGACATGGTTAATATTTAGAAAAATAACGAACAACTCTAAAATCTAGGAGCATTATCATGGAAAAAAAGATTGAAAGAATGATTTCATTTGTGATTTTACCATCGTTAATCATTAGTTTATTTTTGAATTTAGAGTTTCATTTTGTTAGTACGTATACGATGGCTATAGTGTCAATAATTGTATTTTCAATTTGCCTATTAGCTAGTCTAATATTTATTTTGAAAAAGAAAATCACAAACAAATAGTTACTAATTTACTAGTCATTTATAACAATTAAATTTAACAACAAAGAAAGGCTGTTTATATGTTTAAACGAATATACTCCAAAGTTACACTGGCTGGTGCAAAGGTTTCATTACGTTTCATGCTGAAAAATAGTGATGCTGAGCTGAAGAAGAAAAAGAACTTTGATCAAATCATTGAATTTATGAGCGGACTCGAATCAAACTTAGTCACTTATAATCAATTAAACAGTGACTTGACGCAAGGGCCGGTAGATGGCAGGACCAAGAGCACACGTAAACTCATCAACGCTTTTGTGATAAACCGGGAATTAAAACAGGAAGACAGTGAAGGTTATTACATACATGTCGCAAGAAACTGGGTTGAAGCTAGGAAGTAAAACCATATCTTCATTTTTAAGAACAAGGAACTTCCGCTAGCAGGGGTTCTTTTTTTACTGCAACTGCCAACTCCACATTCATCTCTGTTATAATCAAAATGTCTAAAATTGTAAATAAAGGAGCAGTATGATGGAAAAAATTATGGTTATTGAAGATGACCCAAAAATTGCTGCACATTTAGAATCATATATAACGAAATATGGGTTTCCGGTAGTTGTCGTAACTAATTTTGAAACGATTATGGATACATTCCATGAACATAAACCACAGCTTGTCTTGCTTGATATCAATCTGCCGTATTTTGATGGATTTTATTGGTGCCGTCAGATAAGAGGGGAATCCACCTGTCCGGTGATTTTTATTTCGGCTCGTACTGGTGAGATGGACCAGGTGATGGCGCTTGAGAATGGTGGCGATGACTATATCACGAAACCGTTTCACCCGGATATCGTTATTGCAAAAATTCGTAGTCAGCTGCGCAGGGCGTACGGAGAATATGCTGGAAGCCAGCAGGAAAGGTTCCTGGAAGTGGAGGGTGTAAAGCTTTATCCGGAGCGGTTTGAACTCCGCTTTGCTGGAAAGACGATTCTGCTTACAAAAAATGAATGTGACATTATCTCTGTCTTGATGGAACGTTATCCGCGAGTTGCTGGCAGGGAGGATTTGCTCGAGAAGCTATGGGATGAACTGGCGTATGTGGATGAAAATACACTGAATGTCAATATGTCGCGGGTACGGAAGAAGTTCCAGGATCTGGCGATTGATGATGCTGTTGAGACTGTCAGGGGAGCAGGCTATCGTCTTCGTGTTACCTGGAAGGAGCGGCCATAATGCGGTTGTTTCTTAAAGAACACATTCTGCTGATCGTTGTTCAGTGTGTGCAATTTTCCTTTTTCTTTTTATTGCTTTACTTAAGCGGATTTCGCAATTATTCGCTGATGCTCTACGGATTTTTGATTGGATTCTTCTTACTGTTTTGTTATCTGTTATTTCACTACTACACCCGGCGAAATTTTTATAAAAAACTTTCCAGTAAAGCGCTTGGACTCTCGGAATTACTGGAAACTACAGATTCTGCAGGAATTGGAAAGGCACTGGATCACTATACGAAAAATCAGTACAAGCTGTACATGAATCAATTGATGGATGCGGAGGATGCCCAGGCAGAGCATTTAAAGTTTATGGATCGGTGGGTACACCAGATGAAAACACCTCTATCGGTTATTGAACTGACTGCACAAAACCTCGACGAGCCAGAGTCATCAAATATCAGGGAAGAAACCGAGCGGATGAAAAATGGCTTACATACCGTGTTAAATATGGCACGTCTGCGAACGATTCAGGACGATTTTCATATCAAGCAGGTGTCGCTCGAAAAGCTGCTTCATGAAGTCAACCGGGATAACAAGCGTCTTTATATTCGCAACCATGTGTATCCTCATCTGCAGGTTAAGGACGCTGACCTATCCGTGGAAACAGATGAGAAATGGGTATTTTTTATGGTAAATCAAATCATTCAAAATGCCGTCAAATATTCAACAGGAAAAAGTAAACGAATCGAAATTTCTTTAGATAAAAAGGATCAAGGTGCAGTAATCGAAATTATGGACTTCGGCATAGGAATTCCAAAACACGACCTGAAGCGCATTTATCAGGCGTTCTTTACCGGCGACAATGGACGAGTATTTCGTGAATCGACAGGGATGGGGCTTTTCTTAGTAAAAGAAGTTGCTGACTATTTGGGTCATACGCTTGAAGTTGAATCTTCAGCAGGCACTGGTACGACGTTCAGAATTTGTTTCTCCCCATCACAAACGGTTTAGTTCCCTTACAAACGTGTAAGCATTCTGAAAGGATATTCAATCGCTCCTATGCGACATTAACCCTATACTGTTACTAGAAGCTTAGGAAAAGGGGAATGAACATGTTAAAGGTAAAACAGGTCAGTAAAGTTTATGACGGGAAAATTGCATACAAGGCATTAACAGATATTAATCTGGATATTGAATCCGGAGAGTTTGTTGGCATCATGGGCCCATCGGGAAGCGGGAAAACGACTCTGCTGAATCTGATTGCAACAATCGATGAACCAACTACGGGAAACATTCTTGTCGAGGGGAGTAATCCATACGAATTGGGCAAAAATCAATTGGCGCAGTTCCGCAGACGCGAGCTTGGATTTGTGTTTCAGGACTACAACCTGCTTCAAACGCTGACGGTCAAAGAGAATATTGTACTACCGTTAACGCTTGATGGAAAAAAGGTGAAAGAAATGGAAGAGAAAGTGGAGACGATTGCTGCGACACTTGGCATTACTTCTATTTTGAACAAACGAACGTATGAAATTTCTGGTGGTCAGGCGCAGCGTGCTGCCATTGCCCGTGCGATGATTCATACACCTAAACTGCTGCTTGCCGATGAACCGACAGGAAACCTTGATTCAAAGGCGTCCAAAGACGTGATGGAAATGCTTGTTTCGCTTAATCAGAAAGAGAAGACAACGATGATGCTTGTGACACATGATGCGCAGGCGGCCTGCTATTGTGACCGTGTGGTGTTCATTCGTGATGGAAAGTTCTACTCAGAAATACACCAGGGAGACAGTCGCCAGGCATTTTTCCAGAAGATTATTGATACGCTTTCGCTGCTTGGAGGGAATGACAATGACTTTTCGTCAGTTCGTAGCTAACAATGTCATGCGCAACAAGCGGTTATATGCAGCGTATTTTCTAAGCAGCATGTTCACCGTCATGGTCTTTTTCACCTTTGCAATCTTCGCGTTTCACCCAGCGTTCACGGGAGCAGGAATGAATTGGCAAGCGTTGTACGGTATGGGCGTATCTGGTGGAATTATCTATGTGTTTTCGCTGTTCTTTGTCCTTTATTCGATGAGTTCGTTTCTGCAATCAAGGAAAAAGGAATTTGGATTGTTATTGCTGCAAGGGATGTCTGTCAAGCAGATCCGAGCAATGGTATTTCTGGAAAATATGCTGATTGGACTGGCTGCAACGGTGATTGGAATCGGGCTAGGGTTATTATTTGCTAAAGCTATTCTATTAGTAGCTGAAAACGTACTAGTTATTGAAGAGGCACTCAACTTTTATTTTCCAATCTGGGCGATTGTGATAACCTTTGTCTCTTTTCTGTTGCTGTTTCTAATCATTTCGTTTTTCGTAACTTTCTTTCTTCGGTCAAATAAATTATCCGAATTGATTAAGGGCAGCCAGAAACCTAAGAAGGAACCTAAAGCTTCATTGGTGCTGACGATTATTGCTGCAGTACTGCTGCTTGCTGGATACGTGACGGCGGTTGTTGCCCAAGGGCTTTACGTTATGTATGTGATGGTTCCCGTCATAATCGTAGTAACAGTTGGAACGTATTTATTTTTCACCCAGCTAAGTGTATTTGTCATTAACCGGTTAAAAAAACGTAAGGGAATCTTCTGGAAGAAGACGAATATGATTCTTCTTTCTGACTTGTCATTTCGCATGAAGGACAATGCCCGCACTTTTTTCATGGTAGCCATTATTTCAACCGTAGCGTTCAGCGCAATCGGAACATTATTTGGATCCCAGACCTATTTAACAGGCGGGCTTAAAGAAGCAAGCCCGTACGGTTTTATTTATTCCGCAACGGAAGACGTGAAGGATGAAGATGTCAGGAAAGACGTAGCGGAAATAAAAGACACACTGAGTAAGAAGCAGATCGAAGCAAAACAAGCTACTGGTGAACTGAAATATTATAAAATAGCTGAGGACGACCGCGTACTAATTGCCAATGAATCCATGTACAATCGATTCGCATCTGCATCAGGTGAAGAACCAATTGAAGTTGCAGAAAACGAGGCGATCGTCGTAACCGAGCAAATGACTATGATTCAAAATCCCAATACTAATGATCAGCTAATGAACGAATCATTGAAACTGGAGAATGGAGAAGTCATTCAACCTTCCCGAAAAATTGAGACAAATGTCTTACCTGAATTGCGTTCCTATTATATTGTGTCAGATGAGGCTTACGCGAAACTTCCTCAACCGACCAGTGTAGATCGGTACGCAGTTTGGAAGGCTGCTGGTGGTCAAAAAGATGCTGTGATTGAAGCGGGATTAGAGTTGCGTGAAAAAATTCCACCTTACCAGCTCCAAGCGGTCGATTCCATTATCTATATGATCAACAAAAGCTATGGACCCATTTTATTCATCGGATTGTTTATCGGCATCGTGTTTTTTGTATCAGCAGGCAGTTTTTTGTACTTCCGCTTATACTCTGATTTGGGCGATGACAAGACGAAGTTCGCATCCATTTCCAAAATGGGATTGACTGGTGGCGAGCTTGGAAAAGTGATTAACAGACAAACAGCGATTTTATTCTTTGCGCCAATTGTAGTTGCTCTAATTCATGGAGCAGTTGCACTAACTGCGCTCTCTCACTTTTTTGATTATAATCTGATGAAAGAATCAAGTCTCATATTAGGCGGATTTCTGCTGATCCAGATTGTATATTTTCTAATCGTACGATATTTGTATACGAAGCAGATTAAGTCAGTGATATAAGGTTTAGCATGATCCGAACGATTCATTCGATATCGTTCGGATTTTTTGCTGTGGCAATCGCTTCGTCAAAATACTTCGCTTTCCGTGGGCTCGGCTTCAGAAGCCTCAGAAAGCAAAAAACACTTACTTCCGGGTTCTTCAGCTCGCGCTGTTCCCACAAGAGTTACGCTTAGTGTCTGCACTTAAAATATTTTCATGATGTTCAGGTTTGTCTTTTAAGTTATTTAGTAACGAATTCAGAATATTTATGTTACGATAGTTAATGAGAATATATATGAATTGATGGGTTTTTGAAGGAGGAAGAATTTCTTGTTTAAGTTTATTTCCAATCATATCCATTGGATCTTACTATTTTTTGTAATTGTGAACCTGTTAACTAGTTTTATTAATTTTAATAACTCAAAGCAAGATAGTGCTGCAATTATTTTTGGGCTAATTGCATTATTTAGCGTCACCTACCTCTTCTACCACATTGAAGCTAAGAAAAGGAAAGAAAAGAATGAAAAGGCAAGTCAGTAAAAGTGTGGTTATGGGAGTCATTCGACTTTCAAAACAAAATAGAGGTGAATATGGGTGACGTACGGAGCAGAATCTGTCCCGGAATGGTTTTTATGGACAGCATGTACTGTTTTTCTATTATTTATTATTATTACACATTGGTTAACTAGGGATAAGAAAGATTCAACTGCAACAGGTGATGGTGTGATCGGGAGTAAAGGTTCTTATACAGAAAATCCAATTATCGTGATGACAAAACGAGTAGAGATAATTGATTTGAAAGCGAACTATGTAGGCTATATCAAAAGAGAATTTGACAATTTTTTTCAAATGCTGCTGTCATTCGTGCTGCCTAATTATTTTGTGGATTTTTATAGTGAAAATACTAACGGAGATTTGAAAATAAGCATACATAAACTTAGAGAGAAAAAAGATTTATTGCAAAGCAGATGGGCAGTAAAGGTATTCTCTAAAGATGATGGGGAAGAAACGTTTATGATAAATAGTGACAGGAAAATGATGTCCAATAATATCCTATCATTTCCCTATAAAAATGAGATCATAAATGTCACAAAAGATGGAAATTCTTCAATCTATTTTCATCAAAGTGGAACCCAAATTTCTCATATTTCCAGTTATGGCAAATTACCACCTCGTCATGTATTCATTGATAATCAAGACGATGCGTTACCAATCCTATTATTAGCTTGTATATATGAAATAATTAAATGTTATAAATAACTTTTCACTCAAGGAGGGCTTAGGTGGAAACAAATAAACTCCACTACCTGATTGCTTTACTATCATATCCAATAGTAATTTTACTTCTTTTCTTCGGCAATTACACTAGCGAAAAATTACTATCTGGTATAATCTTTTATTCTGTTAGTGCTGTTATTTATGTAGGATTTACATATCTATTTTTCAAGAGTGAAAAGGGTAAGAATCTGGTACTTATTGGCTTGCTTTGTATAATGATTTCTGCGATTTTTATGGCTTTTAGAACAGCATAAGTGAAGTGCAGAAATTTTTCAATTAAGGACAGGAAGGAGATTAAAGTGTTAAAAATATCAAGAATTATTTTATCAGTAATTGTAATTGCTATTGCTGTTTATGTACTTATTACTAAAAACTTTGAGTTTCTGCCACTAATGATATTGTTCCTAAGTATACTTATCATGGTTGGAGGACTGGTGGAGTTACAAGCAAAAAAGAAAACTAACGCGATAATCTCTATTCTTGCATCAACGTTCCTCTTATTTGTTGCCATTTATACTTTTTAATTCTCTGTCGTGTTAAAGGATTTATGTGTAAAAAGGAAGGAGAGGGAAAAGAATGGAATTTTTTTATCCAATTGGTGAAGAAGATCCAGAACAGGTTCCATTGTTAAGTTTAATACCTTCTGAGTACAAGTTTGCAGCAGATATTTTTTATCCTTTTATTAAAATGTCGGATGATTTTATACCTAAAAAAAATGAAGATACTACATTAAATTATCCAACTAACGAGGAAATTCTTAACTTTGGAAGTTGTCTATATTGGGAAGAGATAAGAGAAATGGGCGGATTTGATACCATTGCAAATGTATCAAAGGCTGCTATAGGGGAATTTACTTTATGCAGGGGAAGAGAAATATACCGACGGCCGGACTTGGTTAAACAATTAGAGGATTGTTTAAATGAAAATATCTTTAGCCCTTTATCAGATGAATTTCCATTGCTTTTAATGAACAATATTTTGTCTGTATTAACTTCTAAAGGGGCACAGAAAATACAATATTCTACAATACACGGTGAAGAAGGAATCTATAAAATTGAAGATTTAAATAGAGAAACTGTTATTCCGTTATGTAAAGGACCCATACTTATTACCGATATAGATGAAGAATTTGTGTTTACTTGCTACTTTGACGACCTTTCTGCGCTTTTTTTAGCAAAAGAAAATAGTAGAGAACTTTTAGAAAAAAACAAGCTCGAGGGGATTATATTTGATAAGAAAACGCCTTTAGTGTGGGAAGATCATAATTACTTCTTTTTTAAGTGAATTGGAGGTTTATTATTTTGGATGAATTGAGTGATTATAATAATAGCAATCATTAAGATGGAAGAACAATATTGTTAACTGTAAGTTGGATAGCGGCATTTTTACCATATTTATTTAGTCCAATAGCATTTGGTCCGATAGCATTTTTTCTGGGAGTTGTTTTGAAAAGGGACTACGAAGTGGGGAAGCAAGGTAAATTGATTATGACTTTAGCTGTGGTAAATACGATTGGAGGAATGATATTTACGTATTGGGTAATAAGTAAAGTTGGATTTTAGAGATTTCTAGAAGGTACCTGGTACTTTTTATTCGGGAGGCGTTGTTGTTGGTTCGTTGTACTAATTGTGATTATAAATGGAAAGCAAGAGATGTTTTAGCGGCTGGATTTTCTAAAAATGGGAGGGAATGTTCTAGTTGTGGTGAGAGACAATATATTTCTGCTGAAACACAAAGAATGTTGACCTTAGGATACATAAGCATTATCTTTCTGCCGCTTTTACCGTTCCTCATTCAATTAAGCAATAAAAAAGAAGAAATGTTTGATTAACAGGTACCTGGTACATTCTCCATAAATTTCCATTTTTACGGATTTTATTAAATTAAGTAACTATATTTCCTGTTTTTGTATTATAATAGGGAGGTAACAGAATTTGTAGAGGAGACAACTATAATGTCTAATGAAAAGAAACTTACCATGCAAGAAAAGGTTAAGCAACATCTGGAAAAGAAAAAACAAACACAGTCGAACAACAAAAATACAATGAGTGTGAATGGATCTTTGCCTCATATGAAAAGCCAGCAAACAAAAAAGCCTAGTAATACGCGCCGGAAAATGGGCAGCTAATACTGAACTGAACCTAAGATAGGCAACTAAATGAAAAGATGTCAGTGCAGAGAATCTATTATGGGTTCTCTTTTTTGTTTTTACTAGTTCTATCGAAAGTTAAACGCAGTTAATGGCAAGGGTTTCTCTACATGCAGCAATTTTTAAGCCACCTATTCAGATAGAATTAACGAATGTTGTGGTAAAAAGGATCTTCAAAATTTAATTCTCCCAGCATTTGTAGTAAACTGTTAAGTGCGCAATTTATGAACGAACTGTAGACAACATTTACTATCAGTCAGCAAAGGAGAACAATCATGAAAATAGGAATTGATAAAATAGGTTTTTACACACCTCAACTATTCGTTGATATGAACAAATTAGCAGAAAGCAGGGGTGTGGAGCCGGAAAAATATACGGTCGGTATTGGGCAGGAAAAAATGTCTGTACCACCGATTACGCAAGATCCCGTGACGCTTGCAGCAAATGCAGCATTGGAAATTTTGGACGAAAAAGATAAAGAAGAGATTGACTATGTGATCTTCGGTACGGAGTCAGGTATCGATAGCTCTAAGTCAGCAGCAGTATATGTGCATGATTTGCTTGGGTTAAATCCTTATTCTCGTGCAGTCGAAGTGAAACAGGCCTGTTATGGAGCGACTGCTGGGATACAAATGGCAAAAGGACATATTGCATTAAACCCGGAAAGCAAAGTATTGGTTCTCGGTTCTGATATTGCACGATACGGACTGAATACGCCAGGTGAAGCAACGCAGGGTTCAGGAGCAGTTGCAATGGTAATTAGTGCAGATCCTAGGATTTTGGAGCTTGAAGACGATACTGTATATTTCACTACAGATATCATGGATTTCTGGCGTCCTATCTATTCAGATAAAGCCTTCGTGGACGGGAAACTATCGAATGAACAATACATTTCATTTTTTACAAAAGTTTGGAAGAAGTTCAAGGAAAAATCTGGCCTCGAGCTCAAAGATTTTGAAGCTATTTGCTATCACTTGCCATACACAAAGATGGGGCTAAAAGCGCTGCAGACTGTGTTGGACGAGGGTACAGAAGAAGTGAAAACCCGATTACTTGAAAATTATACGATCAGCGCTCGTTACAACCGAAATGTAGGGAATATCTACACAGGCTCATTATATCTAAGCTTTCTATCACTTTTGGCACGGAAAGAAGATTTAGATGCTGGCTCCAGAATCGGACTATTCAGTTATGGTTCAGGAGCGGTGGGCGAATTCTTTACTGGCTTACTGCAGGCGGATTACCGCGAGCATTTATATGTAGAAAACCATATTAAGATATTTTCCTCTCGAAAAGAGATTTCCATTGCGGAATATGAAAAAGTATTCCAACAAACACTTCCAACTGACGGTTCAACAATCACTTTCGATATCGAAAGTGATCCTGCACCAATCTGCCTCGCAGGAATGGAAGATAACAAACGAATATATGTAAATAAATTAAAGTAGACACAAGGGACGCGGGGACGGTTCTGTTGTCCCGCTGGGACAGCAGAACCGTCCCCGCGTCCCTTATAGGCGAAAAGATGCTAATTATCCATATTGCTAGCAACCCATTTAAAAACATAAAAGGAATGGACAACAGCATAGCGGAACTTAGGCGTTTAGGTTCCTTCATAGGCACCCATCCATCAGAAATTAACTGTTTATGCAAACCTTCTTTTAACGTTGGCATTTTATTTTGTATCTTCAACTATTCACCCCACATCGGGACAAAGGGACGGTTTGAGATCACTGAAAAAGTGTTAGATTTTAAAAATTTTACGTATAGCCCAGTCTAACATCATCGAATTCACGAGACTCCTGTGGGAATAGCGCGAGCTGAAGATCCCGCAGGAAAGCGGTTTTTGCTTATCCGAGGAAGCTGAAGCCGTGCCCACGGAAAGCGAAGTGAATTCGATGATGTGATGGTAGATCTACTGATTTCGTTTTCATGTACCTTTTTCAGCAATCTCAGACGGTTCTGTTGTCCCTTATTGAATTAATTCGTAATATTAAATTTATTGTACCATAAACTTAAATTTCTGGTAAACTATACCAGTAAACGAATAATAGTGGAAAGGAAGATTGATTTACATGTATGAATACCGATTTTTTAATACGATCTCAACAAAGCCTGCAACAATTTATGATGAAAATGAGAATGGAATAGGAACCGTTACAAAAGTATATGAAAAACCGGTATATAAAATACTCGACATATTGTTAAATGGCCGTATTTTTGTGAATTACAAAGTAGAAGGCAGTAACGGCGACGTAGTTTTTAAATCAAAAAAGGATCCGGGATTATTTAAAAGGAGACAGTATCATATTCATTACGGCGCACGAGATGATGAGTCATACATACATTTGATGGATAAAAAGAACTTTGAAATTGGAGAACGAACTTCTTTCGAATACAAAGGAGATACATATGAGCTGGAAAAATCTATCGGAGGCTGGGCCGCAATCAAAAAAGATGGCAGTGTTATTGCAGAGTGGAAGAGTTCTTTAAAAGTACCTTTCAAAGCGTATTTCAGATTAATAGAAGAAAATCACGAAGAAGATGAACTGCTATTTCTCGGACTGTTTCATACATATCTGCATGCACCTTAAAAGATTTTGAAAGGAGGAAAAACGTGAACAGGTCTAAAATATTCATGTTATCTGCAGCAGGAGTTGTTTTCTGTGCGATATTAGGAAAGACAATTTATGACTGGGTGAATTTTCATCAGCTCGAAGGTGGAAGTATATTCTTTATATTTCTTTCCTTATCTTTCTTCTTTAATATTCTTAAGTGGGGAAATCATGAAGGCAGAGGAGAAAAAAACGATGCGGATAAACATATTGAATTAAAAAGCGCACAGATCAGTTATTTTGTAATAATGGTCTTATCAGGTTTAATCCTTTTCATTAGTGAAGGAACTGGTGATTTAAATGAGATTAATAACTTACCTCTACTCACAGTCGTCGGACTAACTTTCGTATTACTGCCAATTACCGAACTAATCTACTCAAGAAAATATAAATGAGCGGGACACGGGGACGGTTCTTTTGTCCCAGGGACAAAAGAACCGTCCCCGTGTCCCGCTGCTTAGGCAAGTCTGATGGTGTTTTTGCCTTCGCTTTTTGCTTTGTATAGAGCTTCGTCTGCATGTTTAACGATTGTATTTGCAGCTACAGATTCAGCGTCTGCTACTGAAATACCGATACTGACGGTTGCTTTTATTTTATGATGTTCAATACACCAGCTATTATTTAACTCTACCTGCATTCGCTGGGCGACTTCCCACGCTTTATCTTTTGAAGATATATCAGGTAAAAGAACAATAAATTCGTCGCCGCCTAACCTTGCAGCGGTATCCATATCACGAATGGATTTTTTTACACGGGTACTGAACTCAATAATAATTCTGTCACCGATATCATGACCAAGCTCGTCGTTTATTTTTTTCAAATTATCTAAATCCAACATCATTACTGCGAATTGCTGATTATGTTGTTGAAATCTAGTTATTGCCTGCAATAACTTTTCCTGGAATAATCGTCGATTAGGTAGACCAGTCAAGGAGTCGTGGAAGGCGAACTGTTTCAGTCTATCTTCGTGTTCTTTTCTTTCTGTAATATTTCTAGTAACCGCGACCATATGAACAAATTTATTTTTTTCATTAAATACAGGAGAACAGTGAATTTCCAGCCACATCCAGCCATTTGTTTGGTGCAATAACGGTAATTCGAAATAAGTTGAATTTCTATTATCGATGGATGCTTTAAAAACTATACTAAATTTCTCTCTTTCCTCATCGTTCATAAAATGAAGAAAAGGAGCTCCGATGTAATCTTTCGAATCAATGTCAAGAGTTTTTGCATAGGATGGGGAAGCATAAATGATAGTACCTTCCCGGTCTAAAAGATTTATCAGATCCTTAGAGTTTTCGGCAATTAATCGAAAGCGTTCTTCACTTTCTTTTAATGCAAATTCCAGTTTTTTATTAGAGGTAATATCCTTGGCGCTGACGTAAACACCTTCAATACCTTCTTTCAATACTATCGGTGTCATTTTAACCTGTAAATATACGCCGGATTTTTGTCTGTTTCGTATGTAGGTCTCAAATGTTTGAGAATCCCCTTTAACCGCTTTCAAAAAACACAATTTAGCTTCTTTTCTTCGCTTAGGTGTAATCAGTGATACAACGTGCGTATGTAGATCTTCTGCATCATAGCCTATAATTTTTTTGAATTCGCTGTTTTCGTTTACGATTCTACCATTTAAGTCCAGGGCGAAAATAGCGTCCGAGTTATGTTCAAATAAAGATTTATAGCGCTCATTGCTTTTGTTGAAACGGCGTGCAGATTCTGCAGCTTTTTTCTCAGTGTGACTTAGTTTCGTAATATCCTTCGTTAATGCCACAATATGTGTGCATATTCCTCTTTTATTAAACAACGGCGTTAATTGGGTTTCTGAGTAAATTTCCGTATTGGCAGTGGAATGAAAAGAATCCTGATATGTAATGCTGTCATTAGTTTTAACTACTTGTGTATATTTCTGGTATAACAGGCTTGCTACAGTAGGAGAAAGTACTTTACTTAAACTGGATCCAATGTCATTTTCGGTAAGGCCGGTTTTTCTTTTTGCCGTATCGTTAAAAAACTCATAAATGAAATCATTTTCACATACGCGCATAACGAACACCATATCTTGAAGACCATTATTTAACACCTTTTGAAATAAATCATATTTTTCCATGAATTATTAACCTCTCATTCTACTTACCTGCTTCTGATATATTATCAGCTATAAGAGCTAAATAATCAATGTTTAAATAGTCAATTATACCCACTTGCATTCCTTAACTATAAGATGGTGTAATTTCACGAAGTATTGTAACGATATTGGAATTTTGATCATTCTTTTCAGTCTCACGGGTTAAATGGGATTCGACAAGTAGATAATGACCTATGTCATGGCGAATCCGGAATTCTATGTAACTAGGCTCGTTTACTTGATTCAATATATTAATCTTGTCTTTCACATTCTGAAGGTCATCAGGATGAATCCATTTCGCAAACATTTCGCCCTCCATTTCTCCAGGTTTCACACCAAGCGTTTCTTTGTGGGAAGGAGAAGCATAGTGGATGATTCCCTCACTATCGATTATTAAAACCAAATCTGTTATATTATCAGCAATAAGCTTCCATGTTTCTGTTTTTTTTGTCAGATTCTGTTCAACACTTCTTTGATTGGATAGTTTCTTCCCAATACAATAAACCCCAACAATTTTTTCATCTAAAAGAATAGGAAGACATGTCACCGAAAAACAAAAATGTGAATTGCTTTTATGGGTTAAAGTTAGTTCGATAGATTTTGGTGATTTCATCTTAATCACTTGGCTGAAATGTTCGGATGCGTTCAAAATTTCACATGAAAGCACTAATGACGTAATTTTTTTATATAAAAGTTCTTTTTCAGTATATCCCAAGATATGTTCAAATGCTGGATTTACACTTAAAATATTTCCACTCAAATCAATCGAACAAACTGCATCAGGATTATATTCGAAGAGGGAATAGAACCGGTTATCATTATATTTTAAGGATGCAATATCGATCTCCTGTTCTAGCGCTGCCATTTTTATGATTGCGTTCTTCTCGTACTTCAAAATATCCTCTTGGTATTTATCTGCAAACAGAGGCTTACTGAATAAGTATCCTTGCACGATGTGACAGTTATGCAGTGAGAGAAAGATGACTTGCTTATCTGTTTCTACTCCTTCGGCCACAATCGTCAATCCGATGTTTTGTGCTAGATGAATGACGTTCTTCACTATTGTTGCTGCCTTGACATTACCGGGGACATTATTTATGAAGGATCGGTCTATCTTCAGCACATCAATTGGAAGCTCCCGTAAATAAGATAAGGATGAGTTGCCGACGCCAAAATCGTCGATGGCAATGCGTATTCCAAGGGTTTTTAGCATATGCAGTATTTCTTTTGCTCCGTGTATGTCTTCCATAATGGCGCTTTCTGTTACTTCCAGCTCCAGATAATGCGGTTCGAGCTGAGTTTCTTTTAATGTATTTACAATCATTTCGTAGATGCTAAATCGTTTAAAGTTAACAGATGATATGTTTACGGATATTGTTATCTTTGGTAAACCCATATCATGCCATGCTTTATTCTGGCGGCAAGCCTCTTTCATAACCCATTTCGTCAAATCATGTATCATGCCGGTTTCTTCAGCGATTGGAATGAAGTCTGACGGCGGAATCCAGCCGTGTTCTGGATGTCTCCACCGAAGTAAAGCTTCAGTCCCAATTATCTCTCCGGTTGCGAGTTTAACTTGTGGCTGAAAACAAAGACTCAGTTCTTTTCGAACAATAGCATAGTTCAAATCATTTTTAATTAAACTTCTTACTTCATTATTCATGGTGCCTCCCCCTAAATATTCGTATCAATCAAAATAGCATATTTTATGCAGTACTGGTATTCAGATTTGATTAGTATTCATATTACCTGTATAAAACTTGTTAAATCAAGTCGATTGGTAAAATGTGTCAACTTGCCACATTTAATAGATATAATACTAGGCCTATAAATAGTATAGTTGTAATATTGTATGGATTTGCTTGCATTATTGCTTGATTTTGTCCAATTCTCAATTACATTGAAGATTGAAAACATGAAATTGGTTCAGATGTTGGGGGGCAGGAATATGAAAAGAGAGTGGTTAATCAAAATTCGGAATTCTCGTCGATTAACCCAGAAAGAAGTTGCCTCTCAGGCATTTATTGATAGAGGGTATTATTCACAGATTGAAACCGGAAAACGAAACCCTAGTCACACTGTTGGACATAATATAGCAAAAGTACTGAATTTTGATCCATTAAAATTTTTTATGGATCGAGATAATTATCAGTCTATTCCGCACACATTAGTCAATCGAACCGTAACCGATCATCTAAAAAGTATGGAGTGTGGGCAATTGCTTTATCTTTACGATAGCATTGAAGCGTACAGACAACATGCACTTACATTTCTCTGCTCCGGAGTTGAAAAAAACAGCTACTGTTTTATCATTGACCATCAGGAGAATTTCTTTGATATAAAACATGGACTGGAATCGTTTTTAGAGGATAGTGAATATAAGAAGTATATTTTTTATATAGACAGGTCTGAGATTGATCACTTAGATCTTAAGGGGATTGCTGATTATTTCCAAAACCTGCAGTCCAAGTTCGAGGACAATGCATCTATTCGGATATGGTCACCTAAAGAAAATAACCTTGAAAAAGACTGGCTATCAAAATTAGTTGACTACATAAATGTTGAGAAACCAGAACTCAATTTAACCAACGTTTTATTTGTTCGTTCATATAATGCTTCGATGATCTCAGCAGGAACACATATCAGATTAATGAAAACCTACCCCTATCTTATGACTGATTTTGAAATAGTAAGTTCACCTTTTTGTTTATCGAGTAACAATTCATTTATATACCCGTCGATTTACATTCAGGAACATATGTAGTCAATTTTGTCAGGTTGTAAAGCGATTAGCTGGTATGGTTAAATGTAGGATAAACATTGAAAGAAGGGTTTGTATGACCAAATTTATTCCGTTAACAAATTATTTGGAAATTTCCAGTCCTGCACACATTCTTTACTTCTTTGAGGAAATGAAATGTTATTTAAAAAATATGCTCGCTTATATAAAAGCGGGAATCGAAAGGGATCATCATGTACTAGTGTTAGAAAGGCGTGAAATTTTTAGTGAAGTGGAATATGAATGTAAGCAGCTATTTTCAGAGAATCAACTGAAATGCATTCATTATATTGATAATTACTCATTTTATCAGCGTTATGGCGATTTCCAGATTAATAATATTGTTAAGCATTTCGGGGAAGTGTTAGCCCCTTTTTTTGAGAAAGATATTAATGTTCGCATCTGGGCACATGTTGAATGGAATGAAAACAAGGCAGTTTCAACTACTCTTGAAATGTATGAGCGAATGGCAGATCACCGTGTAAAAGAGATGGGGCTAATCTCGGTATGTGCATATTCGGGTTCAGGATTATCGGCTTCACTCCAAAATAGTTTACTGAAATGCCATGAGTATCTTATGACAGATGAAGTGTTTGTTCGGTCATCGTTGTATAAAAACCCGAAACTGAAAAATAATGAAACAGATTTAACTTAATTGAATTGCAAAAAAAATCAGTTAAATATTGATGGAATCTATTGCATGTTTGTCGAAAATGGAATATGATACAAGTAGAAATAGTCATTTAGAACTATATTTTGTAGAATTTTGTCTTATTTATATCATATTTACCTACGATAATGGCAAACTTACTGAAAAGTAAGGACGCAAAGCTACGGGTCTAAGGTCTAACAGACTAAGATCGCCGAGTTACCGAAAAGGGTTGGAAATTACCCGTAATCAATAATTCTGCTGAAGTATTGATCTATGGAGTCCACCAGTCTTTTTGGTGGACTATTTTTTATGGAAATCTTTTGAGGTACCAGGTACTTAATTTAATTAGCGCGCAATATTTGAACATCATTCTTTCGTTCAAGCGTGAATGAAGCATATAGAGTAAAAGAAAGGCTGCAATTCCCAAGAATAAAATCACAGGAGGCTGGGCTTATGCAAAGCATTGTGTCCAAAGGAGAAGACGTTCGACAGGCTATACAACTTGGGTTAAATCTATTAGAAGTAGAAAAAAATCAAGTTAATATTGAAATCATCCGAAATGAATCGAAAGGGTTAATGGGTTTTGGTCGCAAAAAAGCAATTGTAAAATTAGATCTAGCAACTAACATAACCATTCCAAGCACAAATAATCCTGCAGGTAAGAATTCTTTTGAAGATATTCAAAAGATGGTTGATTCCTTACCAGAAGAAAACATGAATGAAACGGACCGCAATACAACGGAGACAAAAGTTAAGAAAACAGATAAAGTGGAGTTGGAAGGGAAAGTCTGGGTTTCAGATGGTGAAATTCATGTCAAAGATTCTCCTGTAAGATTCCCGACTATTACGATGAAAAAAGGTATAAAACTATTTAAAGACGGAATGCAAGTTAAGGAAAACACCCTGCTTGTTTCAGAAGCGGACAGTTTGATGGTTCAACTGGAGGAAGAAATAAAAGAAACCAAGTGGAAGATCACCACTGATTCTAAAAAATTAACTGCAGTATTAAAAGTGACGCCGGGTTATAAAATTAGTCATAAACTTATGGATACAGCACCTTCTGAACATCTGGAGCTGTTAATAGAAGATTTGCAGGAAATTCATAATACGTTAGAATACTATGATGTTATGCAGGAGCTGGATCGTCAGTTCATAACGTATGGTATAAACAAGAATGAAATTACAAATGCAATTAATGCTACCGAAGAAAGTACATTTGAAATAGCGGTTGGTAAAGAAGTAAAACAAGGCTTAAACGGATATATCAATCTTAAATTGGATTTAAACACAAAGACAGTCTATACAGAAGATGAAACTGGAAAAATCAATTTCCGTGAAAGTATTATTATACCAACTGTTGACCAAGGGGATATTATTGGAGATATTATTCCACCATTAGTAGGCAGACCGGGGATGACTGTTACCAATGTAGTTGTTTCACCCAAACCTGTATTCCCTATGATTGTCAGAGCTGAGAAGGGTGTGTTTGAGATAGATAATAAACTTGTAGCAATTGAGGCAGGTCGTCCAAGTATCTTAATAAAAGGTCAGCTTGTAAAAGCATCTATCATGCCAAAACTAGTTCATGATGGCAACGTGAATATTTCAACAGGAAATCTTAGATTCTATGGTGATATAGAAATTTCAGGTGAAGTTGAAGAAAATATGGTCGTTGAATCAGGAAGTGATGTAATAGTTAATAAGTCAGTAAACGAAGCAACTATCTCAGCTTCAAACTCGATTGTAACGTATGGAAACGTTTTAAGTTCTACATTAACGGCTGGTAAAAATAATATGGTTATTGTGGAACAAGGTAAGTTATTTGAAGAAATGCATCCTCATTTGGACAATATGATAAAAGTAATAAATCAGCTTACGCTTACACCAGCTTTCAAATCCAGTGATTTTTCACATGGTGGATTGCAGCCGTTGATCAGAATTTTATTGGAAAAGAAATTCAGTGAATTTTTTAAGCTTATAAAATTATATGTGGAGAAATCAAAAAAGGATAAGGCGTTTTTAGATGAAGATATGGTGCTTGTATCGAATCAAATTAACCATTACTTTTTATTGTTATCCAGCCAGATTAAATCTGTTAAGCAGCTGAAAGAGCTATCTGAAAAAATGAAAGAACTTGTTGAATCAAGTGAAACACCAATTTCAACTGAATCGTACCTCACTATTTCAAGTGCGCTGAATAGTAGTTTATATTGCAGTGGTAATATTTTAATCATTGGCCGAGGCAGTGTAAGCACCAAAATATTTTCTGGCGGTAAACTGAAGATAACTGGCAGCCTTAGAGGTGGTAAAGTTTTTGGTGAATTAGGTGCTGAGTTAAACGAAGTAGGAACTCCTAGTGGAACGACTACAACTATTGAAGTTCCAGCCGACAAAACTATCCAGATCAATCAGGCATTTGGTGGTACAATTATTAAAATTGGCCACGTAAAGCACACGATAGAAGAAACCACACAGGACATTTACGCTCGATTGAATGATGGGAAAATCACACTTGAATAATGTTGATAGGAGGTTTGCTGATGTTTAATTATACAACGACGAAAAATGATGCTGATTTACACGTTTTTTTTAACGGAGACCTGGACATTGAGGGCACAGAATTAATCGATGAAGAACTTATCCCTTTTCTATTAAATTTAAAAATTGTTTCGATAAGCTTTAAAGGTGTTCCATTTGTTGATTCCTCTGGTATGGGGTTATTTATGAAACTAATTCATACATTAAAAGAAAACGATGTAATTGTAACAGTCTCAGAGATTAGACCTGAGGTTTACAAAGTATTCGAACTGTTAGAGATACCAGAAATTGTAGGAGAAAAAGTCTTCGTCTAAGTAGAAAGGGACAGGGGGACGGTTCTTTTGTCCCAAAAACGGGGACACAAAGAACCGTCCCCCTGTCCCCAGTAGTAGTAAAAAAGAAAAGAGTTGCGAGTAGACTGGTCAACAGAACCATCCCTTTGCCCTTTCTTGCCAGAATTTGTCGAAAAGACTACATTTCGCACCCGTTTATACCGATGTAGGAAGTAAGACGCGGGACAGAAGAACCGTCCCCCTGTCCCAAAGGTAAAGTTGAAGGAGCGAATTAAATGGGTAAAAGTGCAGCAGAGGTAAATTTAAATAGGATAGATAAAGCTAACATTGGGGGATTTGCAAAAAATAAACTGACTCTTAGTATGAAAATGATACTCGCCGTTATTGTGAGTTTGTTGATCAGTTCACCAATTTCAGCGTATTTAAATTCGGTGGTTAAAGGGTATATCGAGGGTAGTTTTGGAGTTTATGTTAATACGCTGGTAACGCTAATTGTATCAACAACCATCATCACGATATTCGTGCGCTTTTTAATAATTCGTCCGTTAAGCAAAGTAGAAGAAGCAGTGAAATTAGCTGCTGAGGGTGATCTTACTGCAACTATTGACCATAAATCCAACGATGAGATTGGTAATCTGGCAATTACATTTAATGAAATGATTGATGGTTTGCAGGTGTTAATTGGAAAAACGAATCACACGGTTCTTAAGGTCGCGGATTATTCTAAGCAATTAAATAATGTGGCTGAAGAAAACAGCAAAGCGATTGAGCAGATTTCATTATCCATTCAAGACGTGGCCGCAGGGGCGGAAGGTCAAGTTAATAATGCCTCGGATCTCGTTGATTCAGCAAAACAAATATCAGTTGGGATGAAGCAGTCAGCGTCATCGATCGATACAGTAGCGAGTATTTCAAACTCGGCAACTAGTAAAGCTTCAACTGGTAATGAAATGGTTGTCAAAACGATTCGGCAAATGAAAGATATTCAATCATCTGTGGGAGAGACCTCAAATGTAATCGGAGCGCTCGAGGTTAAATCGAACGAAATCGGTGAAATTGTTGAAATCATTACACAGATAGCTGATCAGACTAATTTACTTGCACTCAACGCTACCATCGAAGCGGCCAGAGCGGGTGAACATGGTAAAGGATTCGCAGTCGTAGCAGATGAAGTGCGTAAATTGGCAGAGCAATCTGGAGAAGCCGGAAACAACATTCAGAACATCATTAAAGATATTCAAGTTGAAACGAACTTAGCGGTTAAATCGATGGATCAAGGGAAAGTAATCGTTGAAAATGGAATGAAATTGGTCGATGTAACAGGAGATAATTTTAAAGACATTTCAGTTGATATTGAAAAACTATCACATCAAGCGCAGGAAGTATCAGTCATCATAAATCAAGTTAATGCCAACGCAGATGAAATGGTAAGTAAAATTGAAAACGTCTCAGTTACAGCTGAACAAGCATCAGACAGTATTCAAAACGTGAGCGCTGCAGGTGAAGAACAGAATGCATCAATGGAAGAAATATCAGCTTCCCTTGTAGCATTAAATCAACTGTCAAACGACCTGCAAGCGGATTTAAGTAAATTTAAATTTAAACAAAACAACTAATTGAATAGCAGGATGACCAAAAAGAAGCCGCATACCTAGAATAAATAGGCGTGCAGCTTCTTTTTGGGACAAAAGAACCGTCCCTCTTGTCCCTTGAAATAAATTGGAGAAATAGCAAAGTATTCTGTGTTTTTATGGTAAACTGTTACTAAATACATAGTAAAAGTGGGTGATTTCATGTGAAAATTCTATTTTTGATTCTTTTAGCTGCTTCATATATATTGGCTTTTTCAATAAATTTAATCCCTTCCCTAAAACATCCTGACACCACAATGAACATTAATCTGCTGTATGTATCAGCTTTTTATTTGTTGGTATTGATTGCTTTTATTATTGTAAGCTCAAAAATAGTTAAAGGAACCAAAATAATTAGAATTTTTATGATCTCAGGAATTATTTCAGGGATATTGATTTGCATAATAACAACGTTTGAATACATAATGATTGAATATTTTATTTTGGACATTCTAGCATCTATTCAATATCTCGTTTATCCCATTTTTATGACACCATTATTCGGATTTAATTTTCTATTTAACCTAATGTATGGGAAATTTTCTTTGTTGGTTTCCTTAGTCTATCTCGTACTCTGGTATCTAGGATATAGAACTAAAAAGAGGTGAAATGATGAATAATAAAGCTACAGTAAGTGTTGTTGGAATTATTTTGTTTGCAGTTTTTACAGCAGTTTTTTTAGAAGACAAAGCAAAAAGTGATCAATCGGAAATAGAGGCGGTGGATACAAGTGTAAATCAGGAACTCGTCCATCCTCTGTTTTCGGATAATGCCGATTACTATTCATTATTAGTAGCTGAAGCTGAAAATATTGACCAGCGAGAGTGGATGAAAGAAAACAACATAAATAATGTAAACACCATTCACGGAAGGTCCTCAGTTCATTCTGTAAATGCGGAATACCCATTCCTGGATTTAGAGAAAGCACCGGCTTTTGTTTTGTTTAACAGACAAGGAATAGTTTATAAAACATATAAGGAAAAGGATGTAATTCAGTATTTGAAGAGTCACGATCCAAGTTGAAAAGTGGCAGCCTATCAGTTCCACCTTTAGCAATGACCATTACTGTATTTGCTTTCCTGCCTCTTACTATTTAATTATTTAACAAAAGAGAGTCGGAGTAGAATAACGAACCAGGTAATTGACAGTAAAGGAAGTTTTACATGCAAAATTTTATTTTTCTAATACTGGCTGTGTTCATCTTAATAGTAGTAATCAGAATGCTAGCTTGTGTTGGGGTGAAAAAACCAGCATCTCCGATAAAAGAAGTTAAACATAACGTAATTAAACTTTTACTCGGAATTGTACTTTGTACGATCATTCTGGTTATACCTTATCAGATATGGATGTTAACAGGAAGTTCTCATGATTGGGACGCGGCTTACATTATTGGGGCAACCGCAATTATAACTGTTGTTTTTTGTTTTTATTACTATTATAAAAGAGTTACTTAAATTTAGGAGTGTTCATATGGAAATTCCAGATATTTTATGGGGAATATTTTTTGTAATTGTTTTTAGCATATTTTTTATAGGTAAATATAAAAAACACAAGAAATCCCAAAAACCTCGTAACAAAACAGATCACGAAAAAGAAGTGGAGATTGCAATAGAGAAGGAAAAGTCGAGAAGAGGTGGCCCGCCAACGATGGGTGGCATGCAATAGAAATAGGAGGATGTTATATGATGGACAACAAAAATTTAGTGTTCTACGGTGCTACTAGCATGGACGGTTTCATTGCGCGTGAGGATCATGCACTGGATTGGTTAATTGGAACGGAAGGAGAGGAGGACACTAGTTATCCTGATTTCTATGAATCTTTGGATACAATTTTAATGGGAAGAAAGACGTATGAGCAAATTCAAATTCTTTCACCAGAAGAATTTCCTTATCAGGATAAAGAATGTTACGTATTCTCGCGATCCACGACTGGGTCAGATAATTTTGTCGAATTCATTAATGAAGACGTTGTCGAGTTTACGAAAGGGTTAAAGCGCTCAGGGAATAAACGTATTTGGATCGTCGGTGGAGGGGAATTATTGGCACCGCTTCTGCAGGCAAAACTAGTAGATGAATTTTTTATTCAAATCGCGCCAACTATTCTTGGAAACGGAATCCCATTATTTCAACCAGGTGATGTAGAAAATAAATTAACGCTGGTAGATGTAAAGCAGTATAAGCAAATAGCTGAAGTGCATTATGTAAAAAAATAATCAGGTTAACATGATTGTGAGGTGATCGAATTGAAAAGCTGGCTTTATGGATTATACGCTCTACTAATAGCAATCGTTTCGATATTCACTGGTGAATTAGTGACTTTTATTATGCTTGGGTTTATATTAATAAGTCTGCAAAACATTCATGCTGTATTGAAAGAGATTCATAGAGTCCAAAAGAATAAACTTTAGCAATAGAACTATAGAGAAAGTAGTGACCTTCATGGAAGAAGAGCAATTAACGAAAATCGCCTTATATGGAAAAGTGAAGTTTGTGGAAGGCGAAAACTTCGTCACAATCGAGGATACGAAACACCTATCAGATCAAGAAATGCTGAAGTTAATCGATTATCTCGTGGATGAACCATATATTAATCACTTTCAAAATGTAACGATTCTTGCTTCTGACAAGTTTAATACCGAAGTAAGCACTCATCTGGCAGATTGCGGATTTGAGCTTCATGATGAGAATGTCACAGTTCAGAAACGGTTGGTGGACGAACTGGAGCTTGATGAACCGACTTTTACATTAAGAAATATTAAGGAAATACCATTGAGCATGTTCAAAGATATATGGGGCGAATCCATGTCTGGTTCGTTGAACGCGCCATCCTTGTTGAGCATGGACGAACAGATGCGAAGTGTTAAGAAAGAATTAGGCCCATCCTATGAAGATTCGTGCATCGTCGCATTTGAAAACGAAAACCCCATTGGAGTTGTGATGCCGCATATCGAGCCTGGGACTACAGACGAAGGAAGACTGTTTTTCTTTGGCTTACTTCCAGCGCAAAGAGGAAAAGGCAAGAGCAAATCACTTCACCGACAGGCGCTTGGTTTGCTGAAGGATTATTTTAATGCTGCCTATTACATTGGCAGTACTGGATATAAAAATGTGCCGATGCTTAAAACGTTTGAAAGTAACGGATGTACTATTCTGGAACAAAATAAAGTCTATAAAAGAAAGAAGTAATGTCGATGTTAAAATACACAGTTTGTCATATTCGAAGAGGGAACGAGTTGTTATTGCTGAACAGAAACAAGCATCCGAATAAAGGAATGTGGAATGCTGTTGGAGGGAAGATTGAGAGAGGTGAAACGCCTTTGGATGGGGTCTTACGAGAAGCCTTTGAAGAAACTGGGATTAAATTGGACCATGTTTTGGAGGCAGGAACAGTGCTTTGGGACAGTGAACGTGAAACATCAGGTATGTCTGTTTTCATTGCTGAACTTCCTGCAGACTTCAACTTTAAAACGCCAGTGAATACAGAGGAAGGAATTCTTGACTGGAAAAAAATTGATTGGGTGCTGGACCCGGATAACATTGGCATAGTCGATAATATTAAGGTTTATTTGCCGTTTGTGTTGGATGGCGAATACGATTTTGAGTACCGATTTAAGTATAAAAATGGTGAGATGCTGGATTATGTAGTTTCCCAGTATAACTAGACAAAAGAATGAAATTGATTTTCTGCGTAAAATACGAGGAGTGATTAAATGGATTTTCTCAGCTGGAACGATTTCATCCAACCGACAAACCCGTATGCATCCATATTTTTCGGTGTGATCGTTATTTCTGTCCTTTCACTTATTATTTGGCTCGATGATAAAAATGTAAAAAAGACGGCAATTGTATTTGTAAGTGGATTCTGTTTTACCATAGTCGGCGTGGCACTCCTAAATTTTTTCGGTGCTTATGGATAAGATACCTAGGAGTACAAGGTATAAACTGGTGAAACTGTTACCATTTTTCTTAGTTATTTTACTTGCTGCTTGTTCCGAACAAAAGGTTGATAAAGTAACAAGAATTGCTGTTGAAATAACTGATGAAAAAGATAATTATGAAGAATTAATTAGTATTACAGACAGCAAACGTATTCAGTTAATCGAGGATCAATTTAAAAAAATAACCTGGCAACCAAACGTCCAAGTTTTAATGAGCAGGAAGGAGGATGTATTGGTTACCTTTTTTAATAAATATGATGAAAATATGCCTGAGCGGCTTTATGAGTATAGAATTTGGTTTAACAAGAGTTCGGCAGAAATAATTAGTAAAAAAGAGAATGAAAGCTATGGTAAGTTAGATGAGGAGGACTCAAAAAAATTAAAGGAATTGTTAGCAAACTAGAGCTTGATATATTCATGGAAATACGCATAGGAGGTGACTTAATGAAATCTGGCTGGGAACGCTCACACGAAATGGTAGTGCCGGATATTGATACAATCCGCACAGTACTTAAACCGTTTCTAAAAGAGGGGATTATAACTGAAGTCCAACCATTAAGCGGAGGGTTAAATAACTCAAACATAAAAATTAAAACTAATACCGGTGAAATTTTTGTGCTTCGGATATACAGCAAAAGCGATAAAACGATGGAAATTGAAAGAGATATACTTGTTCTTCTGCAGAATGAAGTTCCAGTTCCTCAGGTTCTCTATTTTAATTCGTTCCGTTCTGAATTTAATTACCCATTTATTTTATTAAGTTGGATTCAAGGACGTCCACTTTCTGAACTAATGAATCGAAACAATAAACAACAAGTAGCAAGTAATGCAAACGAGCTGGGTAGATATTTAGCACACATACATAAAATTAAATTTCCAGAACCCGGTTTTTTTGATGAGAAGTTAGAAATTAAGGAAACGATAAACTTCAATGAAGACATGTTTATGATGCTAATTGAAGAAATGCTTGTAGATGGTTATGGTGGGAGACATTTAGGGTCTGAAGTCTGCAGCAACGTGCTGAATTTCACTCGAAAACATGCGTATCTTTTAGATAATCTAGAAGAACAAAAATCCTTAGTTCACAGTGATTTTAACCCATTGAATATCCTGGTTGTTGAAAAGGATAGTGATACAAATGTAACAGCCATATTAGACTGGGAATATGCATACAGTGGGTCTCCTTTATCCGATATTGGTAACATGCTCCGATATGAAGATAGTAGAACCTCAGAATTATTGGAACCATTCATTTTGAGTTATCAGGAATATGGTGGTCATCTACCAGAAAAGTGGCTGCAGAAAGCAAAGCTTCTCGACCTTATTGCGCTCTGCGATTTACTGAATAAAGAAGCGTGTGGAGAAGTTAGATTAGCAGATATTAAGGGATTGATTTTAAGGATGATGGATGAATGGGATGCGTATGCAGCAGTACAGGGAGGCTTACATAAATATGGTTAACTATCACTCTGTAATCATTGGCAAAGGAGAACCCTTAATCTTTCTTCCGGCAGCAGGATTTTCTGGGATGGAAGGGTTAAATATAGCAGAATCATTAGCTGAGGACTATGAATGTCATTTGCTGGATATGCCGGGTATGGGAAAAAGTGAAGGTATACATGGAAAGGTATCCAAGCAAAAGATTGCGCAATGGTTAAAGGAATATTTTGATCAGCATAATTTTAAGAAAGCAGTACTGTTTGGTCATTCGATGGGTGGAGCACTCGCCATGTGCTTTGCATCGATGTATCCAGATCGAGTGACAAAACTAGTTTTGCTCGATCAGGGACATATGAAGATACCAAGATTTCCGATAAAAGATTTTGGGCCATTTGGTTACGTGATGCCATTAATGAGTGGTCTTGAAAGACTGGCAGGAAAATCATTCATTAGAAAAATAGAGAAGTTTTTTATATCAGATACAGCGCCCTCTGAAACAGAAAAAGATAATCAACGTGAAGCGTTTTGCGAGAGATTAGGATTAGAAGAATCAGATCATATAAGAAAAGCATTTAACGATGAAGCGCCGTTCACTAGCGAAGGTCTGCGCCTTATGTTTGGATACTATCGATTAAATTTACCTAAAATGCTTAAAGAATTGAAAGTTCCCTGTCTGCTTATTTACGCATCCTTCAAAGGTATCGATGAGAAGAGAGCAGTTAGTGTTGCTAAATCAGTCAATAAACTCAGTGGCGCTAAAAGTATTAGACTATATAAAATGGACACCCATCATTATGTACATTGGTCAGGTGATGAATGTCTGTTGGAAATAAAGCGCAGTTTAGGAAGTTCTAATAGAACTGTATATAACTATTAATTTAACTGCAACATTATTGAAAGAAGCGTGAGTCCAAGATGGATATTTCGGATAAAAAACTATTAGTTACTGGAGTAACAGGTACTTTAGGTGAACGTGCAGCGAAAAAATTTTTGGAAGAGGGCGCTACTGTAATTGGTTTAATACGAGATAGAAGGAACGCATCCAAATTAATCGGATTAGGAATTAATCCGGTCTTAGGTGATTTGGCAAATAAAGATTCATTAGTCGATGTTACAGAAAATATTGACATCATCGTACATTGTGCTGCTTATTTCGGAGATGAATTGGATGAAGCGATTCGTTCAAATATTACTGGAGTGGAAAATATAGCGAGCGTTGCAAAGAAGTCAGATGTTAAGAAATTCATACATATATCAACTACATCAGTTTATGGTGAACCGGAAGACGGTTTTATCGAAGAAACCAGTCCAATAGCGGTAGATCATGAAGAAGTTTATATTCACACAAAAGTACGATCCGAACAGATACTTAACTATTATATAGGTAGAGGTCTTGATGTCACTATCCTACGTCCTGGGGCAATTTGTGCAGAAGAAAATTCATATTGGGGAGACAGGCAAATTACTCGTATGTTAGAAAGTAACACGGTGAATTGGGTTCATCCTGATGACCTTGTTCCCTGGATACATGCAGATAATCTAGTCGAAATGATAGGTTTGGTCATAAAAAGTGGTTCGATCGGAGAAATTTATAATGCAATTGACGGAAATTATGCTGAAGAAACTTTTAGAGTTAGGCTAGTCTCAGCTTTAAAAAAGAAGCTAGTAGTACCTGACCGATTGATAGACCGTCCCATTTATTCTAACTCCAGGATAATAGAATTAGGTTATACTCCTATCAAATCTTTTGAGCAAACCATCTCAAATCTTGAGAAAATAGCTGTTAGCCGGTTGAAGGGATAGTAAAATTTTATTGAATAAACTGAAAAAAATAATAATTATTGATATAATATAAATTATAGAATAGCTTATTTACAAAACAAATACATTCTTAGGAGGAAAAAATTTGAAACAGACTTTATTGGTTATTGATGCACAACAGGAATTAATGGACGGTAATAGCGAAGAGGCAGGCGTTTTTGAGAAAGAGAAGGTCATTTCTAATATTAATATAGTAATTGAAAAAGCACTAAATCAAAATATTCCCGTTGTATTTATTAGAGATGTAGATGTTGCGAGCGGCGTAGGACCAGGATTCCAAGTTCATAAGGATATTAACGTACCGTCCACAGCCACTATTTTTGATAAAGCGGCAACGAATTCATTTTATGGTACACCATTACTTGAACATTTAAGTGAAAATACGGTGGAACATCTTGTGATAATGGGGTGTAAGACGCAGCATTGTATCGATACAGCTGTGCGAACAGCAACGATCAATCGTTTTGACGTGACATTAGTTGGAGATGGGCATTCTACCTCTGATTCAAATAGTTTATCAGCAGAACAAATTATTCGTCATCACAATGAAACACTCCATGGGCATTATAATGTTGATAATTTTTCGATGGTACGGAATGCTGAAGCAGACTTGTTTAAGCCAGAGCATTATAAGCATCGGTAATAAACTATTAGGAGTGAAATACAATAGATTTTAAAGAATTGACTAAGAAAAGAGACGTATTTCTTTCTTTGGAAAGGATTTCTGTACCGCGAAGAGCAAAAGGGGAAGATACTTTATCAATTTTTGTGAATATGTCTAATGACTTCGGAGCTTTGCATATCCCGGAAGAAGATAAACAAATTACCAAACTTCAAATCGCCTTTCCAAATCCTTTAACTTTTTCAATTATCAGTGATGATTTCACCTATTACGATCATACTGAGGAATACAGTGGAGAGGCTTTTAGAATCTATACTAAATCCAGACATTTGGACTATATTGAAAAAATGACTCAGAGCCGAAATGAAACATTTTCGTATGGCGAATGTGTGCAATATACGTTGAATTGCTTTGAGGATACCGTGGATATATTTACTAGTATTGCACCATCGATTATTGAAGTATAAAGGCAGATGAGTTTTTAAGGAGTGAAAGTTATGTCAAAAAAATTAAAAACTATCTTATTCTGGTCTATTGTATTTCCATTGTTAACCACTGCGCTTCGGCTTATTATAGACTTTCTTCTGGGAAGGGAAATAGCTTGGATCTCATATACCGGCGTATACTTAGGGGCAACGGTTGTCGGCTTGGCAATAGCGGTATCTCAGGGGTATGTAACAAGAAGTACTAAAAACTAACTACAACTTATGAGAAGGAGTTTTAGCAATGAAGAAGGTAGTTTTAGCAGGAGGAACAGGTTTTATTGGTAAGTATTTTGAAAAGAAATTAACCGAACTTGGTTATGACGTGCATATCATATCGAGACGTTCTCCAAATATTTCCTGGAATAACAGGAAAAGGATCAAAGAAGCACTGGAAGGTTCTGAACTGCTTATTAATTTGGCCGGTAAATCTGTAAATTGCAGGTATAATGAAAAAAATAAAAATGAAATTATGTATTCAAGAGTACATACTACAAATACGCTTGGTGAAATTCTAAAGGCTTGCGAAAATCCACCTGAAGTATGGATGAATTTCAGTACAGCTACTATTTACAGACATGCAGAAGATCGACCGATGACGGAAGAAAATGGAGACATTGGAGAAGGCTTTTCGGTTGATGTGGCAACAAACTGGGAGAAGACTTTCTTCGACTTCGATCTGCCAAAAACCAGGCAGGTAGCGCTTCGAACAGCTATTGTTCTAGGAGAAGACGGTGGAGTGATGACACCATACCGAAATCTAGTGAAAATGGGACTTGGAGGTATTCAGGGATCAGGAAACCAAAAATTCAGCTGGATTCATATTGAAGATATGTTTCAAATTGTTCGGTTCCTGAAGGATAGAACGGATCTTCGCGGAGCATTTAATTGCTCTGCACCGAATCCTGTAAGTAATTATGAGCTTATGAAATTGCTGCGTGAACAAATGAATAGGTCAGCAGGATTACCTGCACCTAAATGGATGCTGGAAATTGGATCAATTTTTATCAGAACAGAAACGGAACTAGTGTTAAAAAGTCGCTGGAAGATATACTGGTAAAATAGTTATTTTAAATTCAATGCGGTATGAGGTGGGAGTATTGTGTAACGCTAACAAAACAGACAGGTTAAATGAAGAACCTTTTGCTTACCAAACTACTAAAAAAGGATCCGTATTAATAAGTTATGAAGGTAAACAAATCAAAATTGTTAATGGTAAAGAAGCTGAAAAATTAATAGCGAGATTAGAAAAAGCTGGTGATCAAGCGAGGGAAGTTCAGCTTTTATTAGCAAAGGTAACGGGTAATTTCAAGCGTGGAAATGAGAAAGCAGGCAAGAATAAGTTTAAATAAGCTACCTGGAGGGGTAGTTTTTTTATTGAAACTTCATTGAATAATATAACAACGCTTAATTTATGTCATTAACGGTTTTAGTCGTCTTGGCTATTGATTCTTTATGTTACAAAAAAGTGAGATATATGGTGATTGAGCACTTTGAAATTTCAGAAAAATAAGGTTATACTACTAGTTAAATATTACCTATTTTATGTAGATAAAGTCCAAATGGATTCTGCTTACTACATAAAAGCAATTTTGAATTTCAATTGGGGGATGTTCAATGAAATTAATGCATGTAAGTATACTAGTTTTAGTCATCTTTGGTGGTTGCAGTAATGATCCAGATAAAACCGAAAAAATAAGGGTTCTTAAGAATGAAAGTACCGTTACTTATGTTGAAAGTCTCAAAGTTTTAGCCCCAAGATTTGTTTAGAAAATAATTTCGCTGAAATTCAATCCATTGATCCGTTCTTTGTAACTTTTAATGTAAAAGGTGATCTAAAAACGATAATTGAAAAAGATTCTAATACCACCATTGATAGTAGAAATTTAAATCTTCCCGCGTTATCTTCATCCAAGGAATTATTTTGTACTGGTATCAATTTACAACTAGTAAGAGCTGTGAAACAAACTGTATTAGAAAACTTGATTCAAAATGGGAACATCGTGGTAGCTGTAACAGAACCGAATGGTGATATGATAACAAAAGTTGCATTAGAGAAATTAGTAATCGGAAAAAATGATGGATCTGCAGTTGACCCTTAATCAAATCGAAAACAGGGAGTGAGATTTTTGAGGAAAATGATTGTTTTATTAATCTTAATCGTATTACTTGGTGCATGCCAACCGAAAGATGAATTAAAAGAAAAAATTTATGACGGTGAGGCGTTACGTGTGGCCGTGATCGGGGATGTTCCGAAAGTACGCGAGGACCAAGTGAATTTTGAGAAGGTATCTTGGAAAGAGATGGCAGAACTAACGGTGTCTGAGTATGATGCTGTAATCGTGATGGAAGATCATTTACCTGAGGCAGCGGCTAAGAAAAATAAGGAAATTTATAAAAAAATAAATATTCCTTTCTTCTTTGTTGGTTCGAAAGCAAGTCATGTCCCATTTACGAGTGAGGATAACAGTTTATCTTATAAGGAACATGCGGAAAGGATAAATGATGATGAAAATTTCATCTCAGGTATTCTCTACAAAAGTAAGAAGGAAGGATTTAATGGCTGGAAATTCAGTTACCCAATTGAAAATAATAAATTTCAAAAAGATAAAGTAAAAGGAATCTATTCTGCTGTGTTTAAAGTGGTTGAAGCAGAAAGTCTTTAGATTTTCTCAGGGAACTGAAACTTTTTGCTTTGCGAATCGTAAAACTGTATATAACAGAATCTTTCGCGAATTGGAGGGATAAGCCATGAATGACTGGTGGAATAGAAAGAAACAAAAAACTAGAAAAAGCAGGAAAAATCGCGGGGACTACAGGTCAATTGATTTTATTTTTGATATGCTTTTTTGGATTCCTGAGTTTGCTTTATTGCCATTTAGGTTACTGTACTGGTTGATAAGAGGGGCAGGAAGACTAATAGGAAACATTTCAGATTTTACGTAACCAAACATATGATTAGGGGGATTACATGGGAATCGAAAATATACTAGAGAAGTTGGGGTTACCTCCCTCCAGCCATTACGCAGAAATATCAGGAGGGAGAGACTGTCAGGTATATAAAGTTGATACCATCAATGCTTCATATGCTTTACGCATTTTACCTATACATAGGCATAACGAGTTTATTCAGGAAAAAAAGATAATTGATTTCGCCAAAGCTAATGGAGTGCCGGTACCTGAAGTGACTAAAGTACTTTCTACGGAAGAATACTCAGTTATGTTAATGGAATGGGCTTCAGGGCAAACGGTGTTTCAGGAATTGATGGATCGACCGGAAACTGCAGATTCATTAGGATATGAGTTTGGAAAAACCCAAGCGATCATAAATAGAATAACTGTGCCTGCTACTTTTCAGAAAACAGAAAATTCTTGGTTGTCACCAAGTATAGAAGAAGAAAAAGTAATTGGTAGAATCCCCAAAAACGAGCTTCTTCATAACTTCGTTCATTTGGATTATCATCCACTAAACGTCCTAACAGATGGTAAGAAAATTACCGCTGTCATTGATTGGATAAATGCATCTATAGGAGATTATCGCTATGACATTTCCCGAACATTTTCACTTCTTCGATTAGAAGGAGTCAAACACTTCAAAGACGATCGAGTTACGTTAGAACAATTTGAAACCGGATGGAGAAAAGGATATGAAGAGGCCGCTGAACCTTTTGATTCACTGGGTTATCTATCGATATTCCATGCATGGAGTGGTCTAAGGTTACAAACAATGCTGTCAAATTCGCTGGATGAAAATACTAACGTGAGAATTACAGAATGGATAGCCTATTGGCTGAACGAATTCGACGAATCATTTGCTAGTAAATGAGATTATTTTTTATTGTTTTTTAGTATCCCTAAGTAGTCCTGCCAAGGTCCTACATCTAATCTGTATCTCTCGGCCATTATTCTTACGATTTGATTAATGTGGGTTAAATCGTGAACCGCCCAGGTAGAGAGTAATTCCCTTACTTTTACAGCACCGAAAGCAGGGTGTAATCCCTTCTGTTCAAGGTGTACGTTGGGATCGATTAATTCCTCTATTGTGGAAATGTTTTGTGTTCTAATTGCTTTAATATCAGCCAGCCGTTGATCAATCGATAATTTAGTTTTATTTTTCAAATGTGCATAACGATCAAAAGGTGGAAACTGCTTTGGTTCTCCTTCGTTTAAAATACTTTCTAACCGCGGTATCCAATTATTTTTTTCACACTCAATAAGGTGATCAATCACTTCGTAAGTATTCCAGGTGCCATCTCCCTCATTACACTGCAGCCAACCTTCGGATAAACCAGACAAGAGCTGCTCCAATGTTGCTGGAGTGCGTTCCAAAATTTCTATAGCTTCATTCAAGTTAAAGTTCATAAAATCCCTCCTATACTATAATAATAGCACGTTTGTAGAGGGATGAGACTCTATTTTGACGGAGTCTGATTGAAGGATTTTCTGCATGGCTGTCGAATTAGTTTAGTAGATAGAGTAAAAAAAGGTGGTTTGGTTGATGATTCAAAAAGAAGAAATAAAAGTTGTCATTGGTGCAGGTGGCTATAACAATAACCCGGGATGGATTCATACACAAGAAGAAGAGGTTAATTTACTGGATGTTACAACGTGGCAGAGAAATTTTGCTGAAAACTCGGTAACAGCAATTTTAGCTGAACATGTATGGGAACACCTGACTTATGAAGAGGGGGCAGAAGCCGCGAAAATCTGCCGACAATTTTTAAAGAAAAACGGTTATGTTCGCTGCGCGGTTCCAGATGGCTATTTTCAAAATGAGGAATACCAGAATATAGTTAAAATTGGTGGTCCAGGACTTAAAGACCATCCCGCTGCGAGTCATAAAATCGTACATAATTATCATACTTTATCAAAAATGTTTGAGGAAACAGGATTTGAAGTTGAGTTGATTGAATACTGCGATGAAAGTGGAAAGTTTCATTACAATAATTGGGATGGAAAAGATGGTGTTATATTTCGATCTAAGCAATTTGATCCCAGAAACGAAGGCGATGATGTAGTCGTCCCTTCACTTATACTTGATGCATTCAAACGATAATTTCAAACTTCGAGGATATAAAATGGATTACAAAAATATTTACGTTCCATGGTGGGTAGTGAAAAAGGTTAGGGTGGCAGATAAATATGGACTTAGCACTAAAAAAATTACAAATAGAAGACGCAGAATCACTGTTTGAATTTGAATTGGATAACAGAACTTATTTTGAACAAATGGTACCATCTCGAGGAGACGAATACTTTGGTTATGAGTCTTTTCAAAATCGTCTCGACTCGTTGCTTGATGAACAAACAAAAGAAATTTCCTATTTCTATTTAATAAAAGATAGTGAGGGTTCAATTCTTGGGAGAATAAACTTGGTTGATATTGATGAACCTCGATCCATGGGGCATCTTGGTTATAGAATAGGAGAAATCCATGTTGGAAAAAGAATAGCAAGCAGATCATTAAAACTATTATTAGAAAAAGTATTGGAAGAAATTAATATAAAACAAATAAATGCAAAGACTACAACTAATAATATTGCTTCACAAAAGGTACTTGAAAACAACGGATTTGAACAAGAAGGTTTAAGTGATGAATCAATAGAATTGAATGGTCAGAAGCTGAAGTTTGTTAATTATACTTGGAGAGCGAAGGAGTAGTGAATTTTTGTTTTGATTAAAATTATTGGCGATAAGGTTGAGCTAACAGAAGCTAGCAGTAAAGACATTGATGAGTTGTATTTTTGGAAATTTGAAGAGGAGCAGCAGGAAGCGAAAAAGTGGAATGGTCCATACATTTCGGAAGAAAAACAGTCTAAAGAAGATTATCGTAAAAGTTTTAAGCAGGAACTTGATATTGACGAGGGAGTTCCTGCTACGCTCGTTATTAAAACAAATGGAGAACTAATCGGTTATGTAAGTTCTTATTGGGTCGATAAAAATACAAACTGGCTTGAAACTGGAATTGTTATTTATAACAGTGCTTTTTGGAGTGGGGGATATGGTTCTGAAGCGTATAAACGCTGGATTGATTTTCTTTTTGAAAAAACTGATTTACATCGATTAGGGATGTCAACTTGGTCGGGTAATATCAGAATGGTTAAGGTTGCAGAGAAAATAGGAATGAAAGAAGAAGCCCGGATACGAAATGCTAGAATGGTAGAAGGTAATTATTTTGATGCAATTAAGATGGGGATATTGCGCGAAGAATGGGTCTAGTTTTTAAAAGGAGAAAAACAAGGAGGGCTGGAGTATGGGTAAGAAGCCTAAAGAGGAGAAGCGTGAAAATCATGTTCTCACGTTCTTTGATCGTTTATCAGATGGTTGCCTAGTATTTGGCTGCATCTCTCCGGTAGTCTTCTTAATAACGCCGGTTTTAATTTGGATAATGTAACTGTGTCGATCACAATTTAAAGTGGGGGATCTTGCATGAAGGAATATCTGCTTTATAGACAGAAAGATTACTATTGGCTTGCAATTGGAGCAGTAAGTGGTACGCTCTAGAGTGGTTTTTTCATAAGTGAATTATCATATTTAATTAGCTGGTATCGGTTGAAACAAAAAGATAAATCTGATGTCAAATAAGGGAGTGAAATTTTTGAAGTTTTTTGGCTTAATACTTTGTCTGTTTTTTCTAACTAGCTGTACGCAAAGCACCGTTCAGCAAAATAATAAGCTTGCAAGCGCAATTGAAACTGTTCTTGAGGATAATGAAGAGAAAGCGATTGACTTAACTAACTTTGCAGATTTCAAATGGGATAAGGCATATATTTTTCATCCTTATACAACTCAGTCTATTATCGATAGACAGCTTAATGTGGACTTCAAGGATCCGAGTAATATGAGTTCACGAGATGATATATACTTACTTGTATTTCTTCAAGATGAAAAAGTAGTTCAGTATGCAGAAATATCTCGTGAACATGGAGAGTTGACAATGAATTCCAAAGATGGAATTACTCCTTCTGAACCTATAATTGAGTTAAAACCTTCTTACTAATGCATTAAACGAGATTTATAAAATGTGGGGTTTTAATAAACAAATGTTAGTTATTGAAGGTCTTGGGAGGTAAGAAATGATGCTGAATTTCGAATAAAACCATGAAATTTATTGCAGATTTCTTACGCTCCTGTATCTATTCAGTACAGTATCTAAAACTTGACTGCATCTGACAGTAAGAGGATGGCTAAATCCTTTATTATTTCCAATGCGAATCATACAGATTTTTAATAGATCAATAACGATTTTTAGTACATTTAATCTAAATTTAATTATGCTCATGACGAATCTCCTTCTATGTTTTTTATGACCTTTATTATTTTATACAAAATCTAATAGAAAGTTAATAGATTCGACAAAGGTTCCTAAAATTCATCATAATATTCGGGACAAGGGGACGGTTCTTCTGTCCCAGGTTGGGACAGAAGAACCGTCCCCTTGTCCCTGGCTAGATGGACTGGAGGAGCAGTTTTTTTAGCAGTGGGGCGAAGTGTTCGGGTAGTTCGGCTACACTTGGAACCATGACGCGTTCTTTTCCGTAAATATTTTTCATTGTCACATCTTCTCTTTCGTCCACTTCTCCATCTGCTAAGAACATTCCAATGACGTCCATTCCTTTTTTGCGGGCTTCAGTTACTGCAACATTCGTATCAATGATTCCATTTTGATCATAGTTCATTGCTGCTGGTTCACCGTCTGAGAAAACAAGAAGGAATTTGTTCTTTTCCCGTCTGGCTGCTAACTGCTTTGTGATTACTCGAATGCTAAACCCATCCCGGTTATCTTCTTGAGGTTCGAGCTGCATAATTTTTTCCCCGTTTTTTTGATACAAGGAATCACTGTAAGAATGAACTTCATGGAAATAATTTGGTTGATAATCTTCCTTTACGTCATTCGCATCCTCCCAAAAACCAATGATGGAGTGCGGGATTTTCAGTTTGCTTAGTACTTCATGGAACAGTACAATTCCTCGTTTTGTTTCATCCATTTTGTTGTGCATAGATGCTGAACAATCCACCAGCAATGTAAAAACAGCGTCGATTTCTTTTGATTCCTGGTTTTTCTTATAGAACACGCGTGGATTTTCATCGATTACCGCTGGCAGTAATTTTTTTGACAGCCTTCCAAAAACCAAATCTTTTCTAGGAGCGTTCTTTTTATGTTCCAATGTTTTTTCGATGGTGGAGGATAGCTTCCGTTTGTAAGTTTCAATCGAATTCACTATGTTTTGATAGGCGATTTCATCATCAGGAGTTGGGGGTGCAGCTTTTTTATCAATCGCAACTGCATCCCGATTTGCTTCACCAAACTCAGCTTCCGTTGACGGCACACCTTTGTTCGAACTCTGCTTGTCCAGAGAATCTACTTCGGAATAGTCATTTTTATCACTTTCTCCAGATGCACCCTGGATCGTTCCCATTGCCTGATCAGCGTCCTCGGTTTCTCTAGTACCGCCGCCCATAATGTTTGTTTTCGTTCCTGTTTCCAAGTCAAATTGAAGAAACGTCTGCTCCCGATCGCTGTTTTGATTTTCTCTGTGCCAGGACGAAAATTCTTCGTCTATAAATTCGTTATTAGCTTCGTCCAATTCTTCTTCATCATCGTTCGCAAGTTCGTCAGTACGTGTTAATTCGTCAAATAATGTATTTTTTACAAAAGAATCCATGTGTGAAATTGGAAAGGTAAGATAGTCATGTGTCATATCTTTATATTGATTCTGCAGCTGAAGCGTGATTTGTTCAGCGATTCGGGTAATATCCTCTGTCCTACTTACTTCAAATGAAGAATAGATAAGCGGTTTTATTTGTTCCAGAATATTGATTTGCTGTTCATTTGCTTGTGGGAAAATTGGATCCGGCGTATCTGCTTGAATAACCAAATAAATAAGACAAAACAATTCATCAAGCGGATTGCCACGTGTTACATTCGTTGCAGCTTGAGTCTCAAAATAGTGCTTAAAGTAATTTCTCCGAATAGCAAAATCTTTTTTCGTTCCCGGTCGAATTTTTACGATTAATTCTTCTAACCTTATATCCTCAAGTAACGTGACGAGTTGAGCAGCAAATTTTGGTAGTTTGGTTTCTAGTGTATTTTCTAAATAAGATTTCAAGGAAGGTAAATTCGAATAATGAAGTGTTCCGATTGTACGCAAAAACACATCTGTTTTATATCCGGATTCCTTAATTGACTCGGTTTTCACATCCCAGAGACGACTGCCGGTTACTTTATAATCGATAAGATCGATGTGTGAACCATAGGCGTAATCAAATGCCAGCTCGGGTATATTAGATAAAATAGTCGATAAATCCTGGAGCTGCAGATATAGATTTGTGTCTATTTTAGAATCATCCCAGCGATTGTACTTCATTCCGTTTCCTCCTTTCGTTATTCATTTATCACTATTTAAAATAAGGTATCTGCCAAGTTTTGAACAAATTCCTGTTCTCGTTCTTCCTCAAGTTTGTCGACGATGGATCGTAAAATAGCCCGTTTTGGAGGTATGATCATACTGAGATCACAGGCGTCCAGTAATGCTCGGATCGAGGCCGCATCTTCAGATAGTTTCCCTTGTTCAACTGCGCGGATCAGATCACTAGATAATGTGACAAATAAATCAATCAATGTTTCGTTTGTTAAGTTTGTGTTCGCTTGAATTAATTCTTTTAATTGCTCACCTTGAATATAAGGGACGTCAATCACGATGAAGCGATTTTTCAGTGCTTCATTCAATGGAACTGTTCCCACGTACCCTTCATTTATTGCAGCGATGACGTTAAAATTTTCCGTTGCAGTGATGATCTCGTTTGTAAACGGATTGGTTATCGTACGGCGGTAGTCAAGTACACCATTAATGAGAGGTAACGTCTCTGGTTTTGCCATATTAATTTCATCAATATACAAAAACGTACCATTGTTCATAGCGCTTGTAACAGGACCAGGTACAAAGTCAATTACTTGTTTTCCGTCTTCGTAAACTAACGTTTTAAAGCCCATTAAACTCTCAGCGTCTAAATCTACCGAACAATTGACACTGAACATCGCCTGATTGAATAAATAGGATAATGTTTCAGCAAATTTTGTTTTACCTGCACCAGTTGGCCCCTTTAGTAAAATATTCTTGCCCATGCTTAATGCCGCGATCGCATCAATTAAAAGATCTATATGCGGGGGCATATATCCACCTTTGCGGATTAACTCCTGTAACGTTTCATTGTGTTCTCTTTTATTTGTATTTAAAATATCGATTATGTTTTCTGGAAGATCATAATTAGTATGCATGCGTAAACTCCTTTCATGGACATTTTAAACGTTAATGACGGAGAAGACAAAGATTGGGACAGAAGAACCGTCCCTTTGTCCCGCTGTGGTAGGATAATGTAAAGGAGGGTGGGACATGAAAATTGTTATAACTGGAGATACCCATATTGCTAATGAGAATAAAGAGTTGCCCGTTAATTTAATCGATGCCTGCAAGGCTGCTGATCTGATCGTACATACTGGAGACTGGAATTCGATGGAGGTTTTCAGCGCTCTATCGCAATTTGCAGAAGTAAAAGGTGTCTACGGTAACATTGATTCGGAAGAAGTAATGGAACAGTTTCCGGCACAGCAATTAATAGAAGTGAATGGTTTCAAAATTGGAGTTGTCCATGGACATGGGGAAAAAAAGACGACAGAAAAACGTGCGATTGAAGCGTTTGATGGACTGGAAGTTGATGTCATTATCTTCGGACACTCCCATATTCCATTAATCCGCTACTTTAAAGATACCTTGTTAATAAACCCTGGATCCCCTACGTTCAAACGGAAGCTTCCGCATTTTTCTTATGGAGTTTTGGAGATAAAGGAAAATATTAGAGCAGAGATTGTATTTTTTAATGATTACTCAAAAATGTAAAAAATTAAAGGATATTCACTAGATTTGTTGAATAGTATATATATTGACGATAAATGGATGGGACAAAGGGACGGTTCTCATGTCCCGGATCCGGGACATGAGAACCGTCCCTTTGTCCCGTCTTTTGGAAGGAGTTTTTCAATGACTGAAAAGGCTAGTACTTTAATTAATGCTGTTCATTATTTCAGGATACTGTTATTAATCTGGAGGATTCAGTAAAGTGGTATGTAACATATCTTGGATTTAAATTGAAGCACAGAAATGAAGAACTGGCAGTATTTGAACTAAAAGATGGGCCGTTATTAACACTTGTTAAAGCTGACTGTAATTCCCGAGGGCATTTCACCATAAATGGACAGGTTGAATTTTCAATTGCTTTTACTAGTCCTAATCTTAAGCAGCTTCGTGAGCATCTTTTGAAGCAGATGGTGCAGGTTGACGAAATACAGGAAGATAATGGACATTACTTTTTCCACTTCTATGATCCGAGTGGTAATAAATTGCAGGCACATTGGTAAAAGAAAGGATGTGATACTTTAATGACTAAGAGGAACAGTCCAATCGCAAGTCAAATTAATACAATTTTTGTCCATGTAAGTGACCTGAAAAGGTCAGTAAAATGGTATGCTGATTTGCTTGGGAAAAACTATGATGTAAGTATGGTAAGCAAGCCTGTCTACAACATTGAAATTACGCATCATACTGGATTAACGCTAGATGCCGGACCAGAGGGTGAAATGAAGAAACCTAATCCTTCCGATCATCCGTTGTTTAACTTTCATACCAGTGATATTGACGAATCCTATGAGTATGTAACACAACTTGGTTGCAACGTTGATTCGGAGATCGTTCGTTTTGAAGATTTTTCGTTTTTTACATTACGTGATCCAGATCATAACGTAATTATGATCTGCACAGGTTAAAAGGTTTGATTAATAAAAGATACATAGTTGGGATTTGAATTGATTCTATTTGTTAACTTCATGTTTTTTAGGATTTCGTATAATAGTAACGTAATTCTAATACATAATGATGGATACGTTTAGAGTGGAGTATGATGTTAAGTCTCTGATAAATGACACACATCTTCGGCATTCGCTATTAAAGACGAGGCGAATGCCGAGTTTTTTATTCTGTTAATTACGGGATAGCAGAGCAATTTTCGGGGAAGATAAGAAGAAATGTACATAGTAGCTTTTTGAATTCTTATCATATAAATCCAAAAAACATTGCAGAGGATGTTGTTTATGAAAGTAGCTGAACTGCTCGTCAAATGCCTCGAGAATGAAGGTGTAGATTATATCTTTGGAGTTCCTGGGGAAGAAAATGTTGATGTAATGGATGCACTTCATGATTCGAAAATAAACTTTATATTAACAAGACATGAAACAAGTGCAGCATTTATGGCTGGTACGTATGGAAGATTAACGGGAAAGCCTGGTGTATGCCTCGCGACCCTCGGCCCTGGTGCAACTAACCTGTTAACTGGAGTAGCAAATGCAAACATGGACCTGAGTCCAATCGTAGCGATTACGGGTCAGGCAGGTCTTGAGCGTCAACATAAAACATCCCATCAATATTATGACATCGTTGATATTTACAAACCAGTAACAAAATGGAATGCCCAGATTAAGAAGGGAGAAATCGTTCCAGAAGTTGTGCGGAAGGCGTTTCAGGTTGCTACCCAGGATAAATCCGGAGCAACTCATATTGATCTTCCGGAAGATGTAGCAGCAATGGAAGTACAAGGCTCTCCACTGCCAGTCATAGGTCACACAATGTCTGAGTCTGATGAGACAGTTATCGAACAAGCTGTTAAGCTAATTGATTACGCTAAACATCCACTTATTCTAGCCGGTAATGGAATTACACGAGATCATGCTGCAGAGCATTTACGTACTTTTGTCCAGAAAACGAATATACCCGTGGTGCACTCGTTTATGGGAAAAGGAGCAGTTCCCTGGACAGACGAACAGAGCATGCTAACGGCTGGTATGGGTGGAAAAGATTATATTACTTGTGGTTTTAATGCAGCTGATCTGATTATTGCGGTTGGTTTTGATATTGCTGAATACCCGCCAGTTAATTGGAATCCAGAGGCAAAGAATTCTATCCTGCACATTGATACGCAGGAAGCGGAAACTGATTCCCACTACCCTGTAGCGCTAAATGTTATCGGTGATATCAAAGAAAATTTAAAAAAATTAACGAACGCATTACCGGCAAAGCCAAGAAGTTTGGAATGGATAAATCCTGTCCGCCAGCAGGCACTTGCTGAACTGGAGTCGTTTGCTAATGACCTGAGTTATCCTGTTAAGCCACAAAAAATTATTTCAGATCTGCGTTCCGTTTTAGATGATGAGAGTATTGTTTTAGCTGACGTCGGGGCACATAAAATGTGGGTGGCACGAATGTTTCATACGTCTCAGCCAAATACGTGTTTGATTTCGAATGGACTAGCTTCCATGGGAGTTGCTGTTCCAGGCGCAATTGCAGCTAAAATGGTATATCCAAATAGAAATGTTGTGGCAATCTGCGGCGATGGTGCGTTTCAGATGACGAGCGCAGAACTTGAGACTGCGATGCGACTTAACCTGCCGATAGTTATTTTGCTATGGAGAGATGACGGATATGGTTTGATCGAATGGCATCAAATGAAAGCATTCAAACGGTCTACCCATATAAAGTTTGGGAACCCTGATTTTGTTCAGCTTGCACAATCATATGGTTTTGAATCCAGGAGAGTAGAAAAAACCGAGGATTTAAAGCCTATCCTTGAATGGGCAATCGGATTGAATAAACCTGTCCTGATTGATTGTCCGGTAGATTACAGAGAAAACATGAAGTTAACGGAAAAGCTTGGCAATATCGAATGTTAGAAGGAGTCGTAAAATCATGCGAATTGGATCAATTATAGATGGAAAAGAGCGAAAAGAAGATAATCGAGAGTCAATGATGGTTGTAAATCCATATAATCAAAAGCCAGTTGCCGAGCTGATGCTGGCGACGAAACAGGATCTCGATGACGCCGTGGATTCATCTTTTAAAATTTTTCATTCAACCATGAAAGTCATGACCGCACATGAACGTGCAGACATTTTACGAAAAGCTGCGGATTTACTGGTTGAGAAGAAAGAAGAGTTTGCCGCGATCATCTGTGAAGAAGCTGGTAAGCCAATCAAAGGGAGTCGTAGCGAGGTGGATCGATCTGTTCAGGTGCTTCGTTTTGCTTCTGAACTTGCAAAAAATATTACAGGTGAGGTCATTCCAATGGATGCTGCCATTGGGGGCGAAAACCGCTTGGGTCTCGTGAAACGAATTCCATTGGGGGTTGTCGGTGCTATTACGCCGTTCAATTTCCCTCTAAATTTATCACTTCATAAGATTGCGCCTGCCTTAGCTGCAGGAAATACAATAGTTTTTAAACCAGCAGAAAAAACACCGGTTACAGCATATAAGCTCGTTCAATTATTCCAGGAAGCTGGACTCCCGGATGGTGTTCTCAATTTACTTATTGGTACTGGAAAAGAAGTCGGTGCACCGCTTGTAACCCATGAAAAGGTTCATAGAATAAGCTTTACGGGAAGCCTGAACGTTGGAAGAAAAATTGTTGAAACAGCTGGGTTTAAAAAAGTCACCCTTGAACTAGGGTCAAACTCACCAAATATTTTGTTTAACGATGCAGATCTGGACTATGCCGTTACCGGATTAGTGAAAGGCGCGTTCGCATTTTCAGGGCAAGTATGTATCTCTGCTCAACGAATATATGTACAGAAGGATATCTATCATACATTCCTTGAAAAATATATTCAGCAAACAGAAGCGTTAAATATAGGTGATCCATCTGACGCGAAAACAGATATCGGACCGATGATTAATGAAGAAGAAGCAAAACGGGCGAAGCAATGGATTGATGATGCGGTAGAAAGTGGTGCTAAGATTGAAACTGGTGGTGAACGAAACGGTTCCGTCCTGTCTCCAACTATCATGTCTAACGTAGATGAGAACATGAAAATAATTGCAGATGAAGTTTTCGCACCTATTGTATCGGTTATTCCCTTTGAAACAGAGGATGAAGTGGTACGTTTTTCAAACGATTCCGTTTATGGACTGCAGGCTGGTGTTTTTACAAAAGATATCGACCGGGCATTACGCGTCGCAGATCAACTCGAGATGGGCGGGGTCTGGATCAATGAAATTTCAACGTACAGACAGGACAACCATCCTTATGGCGGCGTAAAACAAAGTGGTATTGGTAAAGAAGGGGTCAAATACGCAATCGAAGACATGACAGAAATGAAATTTATCGGCGTAAAGCTTGGAACTAAGGAAATGTCCTGATCAATAGTTGAGCGATGGGTTACTTCTATTCGCTCTTCTTAGTTTTCATGGCGTAATCATTTTTTTGTGTATTAATTTTTGGTGGGGCATTCATTGTCTATATGAAAAGTATTCAGGGGTTTAATGCTTTTTAACTATTATTATTTTCTTTTAAAAAAACAATTATTAAGTGCCTGCATTTTTGCTCCTAGTCTATCAAGCTTTGAATCTATCTGACGTAACATAGCAGAAACACCTTTAGGCTGATCGTGTTCAATTCGCGAGAAAGTTGTTTCAATTCGATCATGCTAAATTATTCTTATTATTTTATTGCAATTTTAACATTAAATTCCCGTAATACACATGTAATTAAAATAAGCGGGACAAAGGGGACGGTTCCGCGCGTCCCACAATTAATTAGCGGGACAAAAGAACCGTCCCTTTGTCCCGCATATCAGGAGGTAGACAAATGGAGGAAAATTATACTGAACCAAAAGGGTTTGGGGAGATAATATCCGAAACGTTTCGATTAATAATAAAGCACTTTAAGGACTTCTTTTTTATTCTATTGATCCTAATTGGTCCGATCTTTTTAATTCAAGTAATTGCAGAACTCGTTTCAGGAACAGATTTTTTAAGAGAATCAGATGCAGGAATAAGTTTACTGGATGTCTTTAATCCAAATTATGAACAAGGTACAGAACTTCGAAATACTGGTAGTAACCTACTCGATGTTTTTTCTAATCTATCTCAACTTATTCTGTTATCAGTTGCACAGGTTGCTTTTTACCATGCGGTCAATCATATAAGAAAAAATGAAGAATTCACGGCCGGTTCCGTGATAAAACAGGCTTTTTCAAAATTTTGGCCAATTCTAGGCAGTGCAATTCTATTCCTTATAATAGGAATTGGTATAAGTATTGTCCCAATCATTTTTGTCGTTCTTATCAGTATTTTTGCATCTGCATTTGGTCAGATAGCCGGAGTTGCAACGCCCATTGTTCTCGCTATTTTAATTGGATTAAGCGTCGCTCTTTTACTAATCCGGTGGAGTTTTTACCTTGGTATAATAGCTTTTGAAGGAAACGGTACTGGATTTTCAGAAAGCTGGCATCTTACAAAGGGTTTTACATGGAAAATATTTGGTCTGTTGTTGATCCTTTCAATAATTACAGCTTTACCAAGTTTAGTTTTAGATTTCTTAGCTATTTATTTACTGGGCGGAAGTGCGTTGTACGGTATACTTACCAACCTATTTTCTTTATTTACAGCCCTTGTTTTTAGCGTAGGTTATGCAGTTATTTTTTTTGATTTGAAGCTTAGATCTTAGGGGACAGATCAGATTTTCTCTGGGACAACAGAACCGTCCCTCTGTCCCACTCTGTCCCAATTTAGGTAGACATGCATTTTTCTCTTTAAGCAGCGATAAGTTATATTGTTCGCTGCTTTTTATTATGGGAGGGATATTTATGCAGTCTAATTTTACGGATTGTTCTGGAGTTACAGGCTTGATAGCATATACGACGAATCGCGGGGGAAGTTATGATATTTGGCTTTATGACCCTAGAAATGGTACAAACAAACAAATTACAAGCAACCTAGGGGAGTCATTTTCTATTCCATTCTGGTCACCTGATAACAAACGAATTGCATTTGTTGGGAAAAATGAAATACTATTTGTTATTCAACTAAAGGACGGTAGTATTGCTCAATTAGACCAATTTGCGGAAGGATTAGGTGTCTATCTGGACTGGTCAACAGATAGCCAAAAACTGGTCTATACAAATAGAAATGAAATAATTGTATACCATGTAAATACTCATCGAGTTCAGCAGATCAGACAACCAGGCGTTACAGATGTTCAGTGGTTTCCAGATGGTATTCACCTGCTGTTTCAGGCGCCTGATCCATCAGGCATAAGCCAGCTTTATTACATGAAAATAGATGGTACTAATAAACAGCAGATAACCCAAAATACAGGTGGGCCGTTTAATACTGTCAGACTTTCACCAGATGGATTGTATGTACTTTATACAACTCCCGGAGTTAGCATATCGATAATATTCACAATTGAGTTATCAAGTGGAAATATTTACGAAGTGAGGGGAGGACCATTAGCCAAAAATTACTTTCCGGTATGGTCACCGGATTCATCTATGATCGCATATAGCGCAACGAATTTTGGAAATAGTGGTTATTATTCACAAATCAGAGTAGCTGGTAAAAGGGGGGAGAACGACTTAATTTTGTCGATTTCAGACTGTTATGCCAGCCCTGTTGCTTGGTCAGTCGACGGTCAAAAAATTGCCTATCTTTCAGGTTGCAAAAATGAAGGATCAGCAAATGAGATGTTGTTAATTGATTTATCACATCCAAAACCAAAACAGCTGATAGATGATGTTTCTATCACTGCCTTGCAATGGTCTCTCAACCCCGTTTATGGTTCGAAAAACAGCTACTCCAATGAAATATATAAGGTAAAGTTTAGCTATCCATCACATTGGCAGATGGTAACAGATCTTAGATATGAAGGTCCTGATGGTTTCTTCCAAATATCAGCCATTTCTTCGGATGAATCGATTACAAGTGTTTGTCAAAATGAAGCATTTCATCAACTCCTGCCGTATGGCTCATCTCCTCGAATCGTAAACACTCACATACAAAATCAACAGGCATGCTTTATTTTTCCATCTAATGATCAGCCATTGGAAATGAGAGAACAAGCAGCATTAATCGTCCGGTATCCAAAACCAATCACAATCGCTGATACTGCTTACAATTATTTTATTCTATGGGCAGACCAACACCACATTGAAGAAATCAGTTCCACGCTTGTTTTATTAAAGTAATTAGACTTTTTATGTTGAAAAAGCAGGTATTTATGGAAGGAAATAGAAATAGTTAGAGTATGAGAATGAGTTCTCGAGCTAATTTTAGTGAGAGTAAATAGTGAACATAGAAACAGAACAGGGGAATGTAGCCGAAATGAAATCCAAAGGGTCAAGCGGAGCAAAAAATCAGAAAGTAACCAATCTATTTACGATTACTATATTTATATTTGCTACGCAGCAGACGTTTTTTTCTGGTGTTTTCACAGATGTAGTCGCTAGTGTTATATGGTTCTCAATCTTAGCAGCATTCATATTACATTTATGGATTAGAAGACAATTCATATGGATAAGTATTTCGATAATTGTATTTATTGCAGGTGCGATTTATACATCAATGAAATTTCTATGAAGGGAAGACCGATATATGTTCTTTAGAAGGAAGTCGTATGTTATAAAAAATGAATTCGTTGATACGTTTAATGCTCATTTCAATAATACCAATCTTCCAAACCAGCTCAAACACGGCAGTAAATTAGTAGGACGATGGATGAAAGAAAATGATAGTGACACAATGGAAATCTTCGCTATTTGGGAGTATGACAGCTACGAAGAATACAAGAAAATTGAGTCTGAAATTCGCAGCGATGAAGCCCATCTTAAAAGAATAAAAGACTGGTATGAAGAAAACGGCGGAAAAGCCTATATCCGAAAGCATTACATATTAGAAATGAAAAATGAAGCGATAGAATCGACAGTAGGATAAAATTACTAATTTCTCAAAGATTAATCGGAAAGCATGGGGTGGAAAATGAGCATAATTACCAGCGATGGCATTGAATTGTTTGTTGAAAAAAGTGGAAAAGGAATTCCGTGCATTTATCTGCATGGTGGTCCTGGGTACTGGAGTAAATCATTTTCAATTTATTCAAAGGATCTTCTTGAGAATGATTTAGAAATGATTTATTTAGACCAAAGGGGATGTGGACGCTCAAGTCACGATCCAGAAGGGAATTATTCCTTAGATAGATTAGTTGAAGATATTGAAGAAGTCAGAGTTAAGTTCGGCATAAAAGAATGGTATATTATGGGGCATTCTTTTGGAGGTCTTCTTGCTGTAAATTATGCCAGCAAATACTCCGATAGAACGAAAGGAATTATTCTGGTTAATGCAACATTAAATATGATGGAGTCATTTACCCATCAAATTAATAAAGGATTTGAGATTTTAGACAAAGGAAAAGCTGAAATTCCAACTAATAATTTGTCTGCATTCATTGAAATATTTTATTCTACCCTTGGTGAATTACAGGGCATAAAAGAGTATGAAAGATTTCAGTTCGTTGATCTTTCCAATAAAAAAAGTCTAGACGAATTGGATAATGACAAGGAGTTCAATACTGATTCTTCTTTTCAAAAGAAAATATTATCAACAAAAGAGTTTTTTCAGGATTTTACAGTTCTTTCAGAGACGATTAATTCGCCGGTTCTGACAATGACGGGTGAGAAAGACGGCGCTGTCGGCCCTGAACACTATCAATCATTCAAGTTTAGAAATAATACAGTTTCCAAACTAAATGGGGCACATCATCCTTATCTTGAAAATCCAAATGAATTTAAGCAATCTATTTTGAGTTTTATTAACAGAGGCGGTACATAAACAACATGCATATCTTCATATGATTATTGAACATGAGTTACTACGCATGAATTCAATTCTTAAGAACAAAGTAATATGCCTAAAAAAACAAGGTTATAAAACCGAGCCAGCGTTTTGTAAACTCTTGGGTATAAGTGGAGATCCATATACTGAACTTATTCAATTTGGTTTTAAAAAGCTAAATTCATAGTGCTGAAATAATCTACCTGTTTTATACTTTATAAACTGCGTAATTGTCAGGTTATAAGGAGGGCTAAAGTGATCGCATTTGTGCGCAACAAGGAAATACTCGGAGAATTATATATTCCATCTGAAAACAAAAGTAATGGAATCGGTCTAGTATGGCTTCCTGGTCTGCCTAACAATCCAGTAGCAGATGATATGGCTAAACCACTGTGAGATTTAGGTTTCACCGTCCTTCAAGCGCGGTATCCAGGGAGTTGGCAAAGCTACGGAGGATTTGGTCCAACATCTTCTTTGCAGGGGGCAGTTTTAGGTTTAGAATTGCTTTCGGGAAATAAAGCAAAAAACTTAAATACGCTAGAAGAAGTTAGATGGAAAGTTGATCGATGTGTCTTAGTCGGCAATAGTTATGGGGGAGGTATAGCAATATCTGCACTAGGGACTTGTAATTTAGCTAATGCTGCGATAGCTTTTTGTCCGTTATTGGAGCCGAGTAAGCAAAATTTGAAGAACGATGAAGATGACTTAATTACACTATACCCTTATTTGGAGCGTTGTCATGAAAATGTTTTTCGACATTTAGATAAGAAAGAATGGCAGCATTATTTAGATGGAACGCATCCTGCAAACCCAACTAAATTTATCGATAAAATCATTAACAAACCATTGCTTTTGGTACACGGAGCGATGGATAAAAGTATTCTTCCGTACCATACTGAAAATTTTCATAGAGAACTGATCCATAATGGGTCTAGTAAAGCGGATATATTAATTCAAGCTGATGTCGGCCACGGAAAAGAATTACGGATTTCCACCAAAGATTCATGGATAAAATGGTTAATTAATAGGAGGAATGATTTATGGACAAGATAGATCCTTTTGTTATGCAATTGGTGATTGTGCCGTTTTTAGTCATTTTCCTTGGAGTTTTAGCATCGGTATATTTCAGAAAAACATTCATTGCCCCAATCGTAACGCTTTGGCTCAATGTTATTTATGAAATATGGTATTCTAAATTTTTTTATCCAGATTTAGAAATTAGTTTGACGTCATGGAATATTTTATTTCCAATCATTTCACTCGTAATTTCTTATGGGATCATCAGTAAGTTAAACAAAAATAATAGAAAAATAGGAGATAATACTATGAAATTAGGAATAATACGACCACTTGTAATTTGTATTTTTCAAAAAGAAGATAAGATTCTGGTTGCAGAAGGTTATGATTCAATTAAAAGTGATTATTTCTACCGACCAATTGGTGGTGGAATTGAATTCGGCGAAACCAGTACAGAAGCATTGATTCGTGAAATGAGAGAAGAGATTAATGCTGAAATTACTGATATTAAATACGTGGGTACGCTTGAAAATATTTTCACGTTTGATGGTCAGACTGGGCATGAAATTGTACAGGTTTACGATGCGACGTTTTCAGATGCATCTATTTATGAAGAAAATTCATTTATTGGCGAGGAAGATAATGGCGAAACATACAAAGCAATGTGGATCAGCATCAGTGATTTTCAGGATAAAAAGCTGCGACTTGTTCCAGAACAATTGTTGAGTATGGTTAAAGAAAAAGTTATCAGATAAGTGCTCCTTTCCAGAAATCTCCCAGAACTTACCTGTAGTTATAGTAGACTATTTAATCAATTCACTATAGATTATAGGTAGCAGAAATTTTCTGGGAGGTGAATAGTGTGGATATTAATCAATTAAGAGCATTTGATTCGATTGTTCGGTTAGGAAGCTTCGACAAAGCAGCAAGGCATCTTGAACTCTCGCAGCCTACTATCAGTGTGCGCATGCAGAGGCTAGAAGGAATTGTGGGTGGTGCACTATTCAATCGAGCTGGGGAGAAGATCGAACTAACTGACCTGGGCGAAAGTTTTTTACCATATGCGCGACAAGCGCTGGAAGTACTTCTTGATGGGGTTGAGAAGGCACATGCCATTCAGAAAGGGAAGGCTGGTCAAGTCACAATTGGCACTCTGCCAACCTTTACAAATGGTGTATTCAGTTCGACCGTTGGACATCTTTATAAAAATCATCCGGAAGTGAAAACAGAAATTCACACGGGACATAACCATGATATTATTGAAATGCTATACGACGGATTCATTAAAATCGGGATAATGACCTGTCCTTACTATAATCCTGACCTTAAAAATCTCTTGATGGTTAAAGAGAGACTCGTACTGGTCACACACCCATCGAATCCCATTCTTTCTTTAACAGCGGAAAAACAAAAAAGCGTCAGAGAAATCTTCAGGAAAAGCAGTCCATTCATCGTAGTCGATTGGAGTGATGAGTGCAAGCGCTGGCAGAAAAGCCAAATTATCCTTGATTCGAACTACCTTGAGCTGCCTCCGACAACAGCTTTGGAATTAGTTTGTTCCGGGTATGGAGTAACCTTGCTTACCGAAGCAATGGTAGCAAAACATCTGAAATATGAAGCGCTGGTTAAATTAGATCCTATTGATTTCCCTGATTTGTATCGTGAATTAGTCATGGTAAGTCTGGAGTCAAAAGAAAATCTTTCTCCTGCGGTAAAAACATTTATTGATGTATTCAAATCGTGTTCCGGGAAATTGGAATAATAAAATTGAAATACTTTTTATGGAGGAAGATATATGTCAGATTCGCTAACTATTAATAAAAAAAGCTGGAACGAAGCGGCACATCAATTTTATGGCAGAAATCCACTGCCGGAATATGGACCACTTGCACCAACTGAAGATGAAGTGAATTTACTAGGTGATGTCACCAATCAAAACGTGTTGGACATTGGATGTGGAAGCGGTCATTCCTTAAAGTATATGAGTGACCGTAATGCAGGAGAACTCTATGGTTTAGATCTCTCCAGCAAACAAATAGAAGCAGCAAAACTACTGTTGGAAAACAGTCGAAAACCTGCCAAATTATTTGAGTCGCCAATGGAAGTAAACCCTGGTATACCAGAGAATTATTTTGATGTCGTTTACTCGATATTTGCACTAGGTTGGGCAACTGATCTGGATAAGACGCTTGAAAATGTTAGCAGCTATTTGAAGAAAGATGGTATTTTTATTTTCAGCTGGGAACATCCATTGCATAGTAGGGTGAGTAGTGATTTATCTTTAGCGAAATCCTATCATGAAGAAGGGCCCTACGAACATGAAGCTTGGGATACACCTGCGATTATGCAGCAGTATAAACTCAGTACATACATAAATGCGTTAATCAGTCACGGACTCACGATAGAAAAAGTCATAGAGGATGTTCGATTGACTGAAGACGATGTACATCGTCATGCAAATAGATGGTATTCCTATAAGAAAGCGCAGTCTGTCCCTGCGACAATGATTATTAAATGCCGAAAGCGTTAGTTTGAAAAAAATCAATGCCTGAATTTCGGCTGCAGATTATATTGTAGAAGATATAATAAAAACATACTAATTTATGATGCAGGTGAATGGAGGGTTATCATGATTACCATAGAAGATAAAAAGAAATTTTATGACGCATTAATTGAGAAGAAAACGGAATTTGAAGGCGTGTTTTTTGTTGGTGTTAAAACAACAGGCGTATTCTGCAGACCTACTTGTCCAGCACGGAAACCGAAATTCGAGAACTGTGAGTTTTATGAAACGGCACAACAGGCACTTCTAGCTTCCTTTCGTCCGTGTAAACGATGTAAACCACTTTCTCATCCAAATCAGGTTTCAGAGCTGGTTCAAACACTTATAGAAGCGGTTGAAGAAAACCCGGAAAAACGTTGGAAAGATAAAGATTTTGAGGAGTTATCTGTGGATGCTTCTACTGCAAGGAGACAGTTTAAAAAACGATTTGGGATGACATTTGTGGAGTATGCACGTGCCAGACGAATGGGTATTGCAATGCAGCAAATCAGGTCAGGAGAGAAGACCATTGATGCGCAGCTATCTGCGGGATATGAATCGAGCAGCGGTTTTAGAGATGCTTTCTCCCGGATCATGGGGGCAGCACCTACGTTAGCTGGTGAAAGTAAAATTCTCAAGACAGCTTGGCTGGACACGCGACTTGGACCGATGATAGCGATTGCTGATGAAGAACATCTATATCTTCTGGAATTCGTTGATCGACGAGGACTGGAACGAGAAATAGAAAGACTGAGATTAAAAACAAAGTCCGCCATCATTCCGGGTAAAACGGATCCCATTCATTCAATTGAAAGAGAATTAGAACTCTATTTCAACGGGGAGTTAGATGAATTTAGAACACCTCTGATCTGGTATGGCACGCCATTTCAACAGAGTGTCTGGAATGAACTACGCAAAATTCCATTAGGCGCGACTCGTTCTTACATGGAACTTGCAGCTACTATTGGCAGACCAACGTCCTTTCGTGCTGTCGCACAAGCAAATGGAGCGAATCAATTTGCAATTATCGTACCATGCCACCGTGTCATCAATACAAATGGTGAGCTAGGTGGTTATGGTGGCGGATTATCGCGAAAAAGATGGCTTATCCGTCATGAA